>CAYWKS010000028.1:18282-40346 GCA_964458935.1 uncultured Planctomycetaceae bacterium | reverse complement strand
AAACTCCTGATCAACGCCGCACGGATTCGGTGCATCCGTGCATAAGGTCCATAGGGAGGGCCGGCGTGTCGCGCCCGGCACCCGCCCATGGCCCGCGACGCGACGGGGCTCGCCGCCTGCACACAAGACATGGGGTCGCCGCCATGCCCAGCCGACTGACAAACCTTCAACGCCGCCGCTGCACACGCGCCCGCCCCGCGCGCCCACACCGCCCGAGACCCTGCGCCGCTGTCCGCCCGGCCACCGGCGGCCACACCCCCACCCGATACGTAACACGCTTCTATAAAAATATTTACCGCCTCCATGACCGGGGGGAGGAGCTATGGGCGGTGTCCGCCCACCACGGTGCGCAGCACACCGTCGCGACAAGCCGCAAACGCCGCTCACAACGCCGTATCGATGATAAGCAGGACAGCGCCCGGCCACACCGGTCAACGCAGCCCAACGGACATGAACCGCCCGCGTGCGACCCAGGCAGGTGCCCTGAGCATCGACCACCTCGTGGTCAACGCCGCGTAGATGGACCTCTCACGTGCGCCCCCGACGGCAGCCCGCTCAGCGGGCTCAATGCGAACGCGCGGCAATCCCACGACCGCGGGCCCGGCGAGTGCGGTGCTTACGATCGCAGCCCCAATGGCCATCGCCCCGACTTGCATCGCCCCCACGACCAACGCCCCAGCATGCATGGCCTCAACCCGCATGGCCCCGACGACCGCGGGCCCGGCGACCGAAGTCCTGGCGGGTGCGGTCCCGGCGACCGTGGCCCCGGCGACCGCGGGCCCGACGGGCTCGGCCCCGTCCAGCTTGGCCCCGAGGCGCGTCCAGACCAGCGGCATCGACCCCGTTGGCGCCAACGCGCGCAGACTGGACGCAAACGGCGCCGAACCCAAAGCCATGCACCCGGCAACCCGCCATCCAAGAATTGCGGGCCCAATGGACTGCAACCCTCCGTGTGCGGGCGGTTCGGGTCGGATACGGGACCGCAGCGTCGGCTGATCGCTGCGGCCATGCGAGCCGTGGTGTTCCGTGCCGGCTCAGGCAGACCGAGACGCGCCGCGCGGCTCAGGCAAACAGCGCCAGTTGCTCACGCGCGTCGGGCCGACGGAACGCCGCACCTGTCATCGGCGCCGGCGTCTCGTGCAGCTTCACGCGGCGGGCGAACATGGCGAAGGTCATGTGCAACTGCTGGGCGTACGGCCCGGAGCCTTGCATCCGATTCGAGAACGTCGCGTCGTACAGCTTGCCCCCGCGCGTCTGGCGGATCAGCGACAGGACGTGCTCACGCCGCTGGGGATAGTGCTCGGCCAGCCAGTCATCGAACAACTGCTTGTTCTGGTGCGGCAACCGGAGCAGGACATAGCCCGCCCAGCGTGCCCCGGCATCGGCGGCCGCACGCAGCAGCTTGGGCACCTCCCGGTCCGTGATCGCCGGGATCACCGGCGCGACCATGACGCCGACCGGCACGCCCGCCGCCGCCAGCCGCTGGATCGCCCACAGCCGATTCCGCGGGCTCGCGGCGCGGGGCTCCAGCTTCGACGCCAACGCGTTGTCCAGCGTCGTCAAGCTCACCGCCACGCGCACCGCGTCGTGCTTCGCCAGCTCCGCCAGAAGGTCCAGGTCGCGCAGGATCAGCCGGCTCTTGGTCACAATGCTCACCGGCTGGCGGGCTTCGGCCATGACCTCCAGGCAGCCGCGCGTGATGCCCAACTGCGACTCGACCGGCTGCCACGCGTCGGTCACGCCGGACATCACGATCGGCTGCCCCGCCCACTTGGGGTGCGCCAGCTCCTTGCGGAGCAGCGCCGGCGCCTCGGTCTTGGCCATGATCTTCGTCTCGAAGTCCAGCCCCGAGGACATGCCCAGCGTCTCGTGGGTCGGCCGCGCGTAGCAGTAGATGCAACCGTGCTCGCAGCCACGGTACGGATTGATCGTCCAGTGAAACGGCAGGTCGGGCGAGTCGACACGGTTGATGACGCTGCGGCTGCGGTCGGGGTAGACCGCGGTCTGGACCGTGCGGCCCGCGGGGTTCTGCCACGCGTCGACGGCGATGGGCGCACCGCCCGGCGAGCCGGGCCGATCATCCGGGTCGACGCACGCCCCGCCGTCGAGCGGCAGGACCTCGAGGCTCAGCCGCTCGAACCGGTTGGCGGGATTGGACGCGGCGCCGCGGCGGCCGCGGCCGGCGGGCCGGGCCGAACCCGAGCCGGTGCGGCGCGACTGGCCGGCATGGCCGGAGCGTTCGGGATGGTCGTTGTTCCGCACCATGCCCGTACAATAACCGAACGAATCCGTCTGTGTCAAGTATTTGTTCGGGTCGTAGCGCCAGTAGGCCCCAGTGGCATCGGCCGCCGCTTGGCGAAGGGCGCTGCGGGAGCCGGCTTCGTGGTTGTGGCGGTTTACCGCCCGCGGCGTGTGAGCGAGGCCCAGGCGGCGGCGAGCCAGAGGCGGCGGCGGGCCCGACGCAGGATCGGGTCCGTCGGGCCGAGCTTGAGGGCGCGGCGGAGCCAGTAGCCGGCCCGGCCGAACTCGCCCCGCCGCTGATGTGCCGTGGCGAGGTTGAACATGGCCAGCGTGTACCGGCTGTCGAGCCGAACGGCGCGGCGAGCGATGCGGATGCCCTCGCAGAGCCGGCCGGCCATGAACAGCCCCACCGCCCACTGGTTGTGGTAGCGGGCGTCGCCGGCGCGGGCGGTCGCCAGGGCGCGATAGACGCCGATCGCTTCGCGGGGCATCCGCGCGTCGAGCAGGAGTTGGCCCAGTTCATCGCGGCTGCGCTCGTCGAAGGCGGCGGGGTCGAGCTTCAGCTCCTCACGGAGCAGCCGACGGGCCACGAGCACCTGGTTGCGACGCAAGGCGATCCGCGCCAGCTTCGTCCGCACGCCCGGCTGCTGGCCGTCGTACTGCATGGCCCGATGCAGGGCGGACTCGGCGGCTTCGAGCTGCTCGGCACGCAGCGCCAGCTCGCCGAGGTAGTGGTGGGCCTCGGAGTTGGTCGGTTCGAGCTCGAGCACACGGCGGAACTTCTCGGCGGCCTCGATCGGCCGGGACATCTCGATCAGCAGGTTGCCCAGGTCCAGCAGTGCATCGATGTCGCCGGGGTCGTGGCGGAGTTGGCTGAGGAAGCAGCGATAGGCCCGCTCGTAGTCGCCCTTGGCCCAGTAGGCGTCGGCCAGCCGCGCCTGGACCTGGTCGTCGCCGGGGTCGATGCGGCGGACCTGTTTGAAGCAGTGCAGCGCGTGGGCGGGCTTGTTGCGGGCCAGCAGGCTCTGGCCCATGTTGAAGTAGGCCTTGGGGTTCTCGGGGTCGACCTGCACGGCGAGGTAGAACATCAGCTCCGCCTGGTCGTGCTCGCCGCGCTGGGCGTAGGCGGCGATCCGGTTGGCGTAGCTGGCCGAGTCCGTCGGGTCGAGGCGTTCGGCCTGCTCGAAGCAGCGCAGCGCCTCATCGAACCGGTTGTCGCGGGTCAGCGCCGCGCCGAGCACGTTGAGGCACTCGCAGTCGGCGCCCTGCAGGTCGATCGCGTGGCGGAACGAGGCGATTGCCTCGCCGAGCCGACCCATCGCCTCGAGCGTCAGCCCGAGGTTGAAATGCCATTCGCCGTTATCGGGGTTGACCGCGAGCGCGGCTTCGAGCTCGCGCAGCGCGTCTTCCCAGCGGCCGGACTCGTAGAGCTCCTGCGCTCGTTCGACGCGTTGTTCAGCTTCAAACCAGTCGTTCATGAAGTTCGCGCCCGACAGCGTGCATCCGAATTCGTGCCTGACGACCGATCATCTTCCTCGCCTGCCCGTATGATGCCGACAGGCTGCGTTGAGGTGGCTATATTGTACACAGCCCCGGGCCCGACAGCGAGACCTCATGGCTGAAGATCGCAGGAAAACATGTGGCCGACGGTTAACGCGTTGGCAACACGACACGTGCGCCGCCGCGGCGCTTTGCGTCGCGATGGGCCTTGTCGTGCTCACAGCGACGCGGGCGGCCGCCGAGCCGGCGCCCGGGCGGCCCGAAACGGCGCGGCTGAGCCCCGATGAGCAGCGCGAGCTGGACCTGATGCTCAGCGTGCTGGATGACGAACAGATCGACCTGGCGCGGCGGCGGAGCGCGGCGGTAACGCTGCTGGCCCGCAACTGGCCGGCGGCCGTCGAGGCGCTGGCGCGGCGGCTGCGCGAGGCGGCGACGCCCTCGACCCGCCGCGCCATCGCCGGCGCGGTCGCCGAGGTGCACGCGCCGCCGGCGGCCCTGGTCGCGCCGCTGCTGCAACTGGTGGGCGCCGGGACCGAGCCGCTGCGCCGCGATGTGGCCGACGCGCTCAGCCGCTACGAGAACGCGGGCGTGGTCGAAGCGCTGATCGATGTGGCCGGCGACGCCGACGCCAAGCTGACGCAGCGGCGCGGCGCGATCGCGGCGCTCGCCGAGCATCGCAAGTCGCAGGTCGTGCAGGCGCTTTTGTCGCTGACCGGCCCGCCGCACGAACGGGCGATCCGGTCGGCCGCGTTCACGGCGCTGGCGGACCTGACGGGCAACACCGCCCTGGGCGAGGACCGCGAGGCGTGGCAGCGGTGGTGGGCGGAGTACCGCGACCTGCCACGCGACCGCTGGCTGGCGCGGCTGGTGCGATCGCTCAGCCAGGCGAACAAGCGGCTGACCGCCGAGCAGGCCCAGCTCACCGAGCGTCTGGTCAAGACCTTCAATCGTTTGTACGTCGCGGCGGCGGAGACGGAGCGGCCCGCCCTGGTGCTGTCGATGCTCGACGACCCGGTGGTGGGCGTGCGGCTGCTGGCGGCGAGCCTTATCGAGCGGAAGGTGCTCAACGCCCAGCCCGTGGATGAGCGGGTGCGGGAACGGCTGCGTGAAGCGATGACGGACGAGGCGGCGGCGGTCCGCGCGGCGGTGGCGGCGCTGCTGCGCGACATGGACGACGAGCCGGCCGCCGACGTCGCGACGCGGAGGCTGCTCGCCGAGCCCGAGCCGATCGTCCAGAACGCGTACCTGTCGCTGTTGGCGCGTAAGCCGCGGGAGGCAGCGGTGGACCCGGGGCTGCTGCTGCTGGAGCGTGGCGCGACCCGCGCGGCCGCCGCGCAGTTCCTCGCCGCGGCGCACGGGGCCGACCGGCTGACCGCGGCACAGGCCAACCGCGCACACCAGTCCGTCCTCCGGGCGATCGACCCCGACGACGCCAACACGCCGATCGAGCCGGAGATGGTGCACCTGCTCGGCACGCTCCGTCCGGAGCAGGACGCGGGGGTGCTGGCCGGCCTGCTCGATCACCCCGATGAGAGTGTGCGGCTCGCCGCCGCCGAGGTGTTCGTGCAAGGTCAACTGCCGATGGCGGCGTTGCTCGCACACGCCAACGATCCGGCGCTGCACCCGCCGCTGTTCGAGGCGGTGGCGCGGCACGGGCAAACCCTCGACCACGCGACGACGCTGTTGCACATGGCCTCGCGTCCGACCGACGCGGTGCTGCGGCAGGCGTGGCGCGGCGCGATCGTCGCCGTGGCCGGCCGCCTCGATACCGACGACCTGCTCACGCTCGATCGCGAGGCGGCCGCGAAGTCTTCGGACCTGACGGAGCTGCGCTTGGGCGTGCTGCAGCATGCGATGCCGGCGCCCGATGACGCGTCGTCGAAGAGCCAGCTGTTGTCACGGCTGGCGGAGTTGGCCGCCGACGCCGGTCGGGGCGCGCTGCTGGCCGAAGCCCTGCAGCAACTCGACGTGCTCGCCGCGAACGAGCCGGCGATCCGGGACGTTCGGCTGGCGCAACTGCGGCTTCGCGCCGACCTGTTGGCCGACCCCAATGCGGCGGAGTTGGCCGCGGCACGCGAGGCGGTGACGGCCGATCCCAACTTCGCCGCGGAACTGGTGCCGTGGTTGATCGACGCCGCCGAGGCCTCCGCCGCCACCGATGCGGTCATGGCGAGGCGGCTGGTTGAGCGGGCGCGACAACTGGCCGGCAACGGCGTTCCGGCCGACCTGGCCCGGCGCATGACGGAACTGGAGCAGCGGCTCGGTCAGGCCGAAGGCCAAGGTTGACCGACGATCGGCGGGCGCGGGGCGTCAGCAAGTCAGCGGCACGTGGGACCAGGTCGTCTTGGTCCCGACCGTCACGGGCAACAGCAGGTGCAGGGCCGGGGCGTGATCGCTGCCGGTGCAGCGGAGCAGCCCCTGGTGCGCCTGCACGTCGGAGACGAAAAGGTGCATCCGCGCCGGCGTCGGCGCGGTGTGCAGTTGCGGGCACGCCAGCGCGAGCAGCGCCGCGTGCTCGAACGCCCAGGCGCGGACCTCGACGAGCTGGGACAGTTCGGCCCGACCATCGCCCTCGCCGGCGTGCGCGAGCAGGTGCAGACGCCCGGCGTTGTCGCAGGCCAGTTCGACCGCGGCGTGATGCGGGTGGCGCGCCGCCAGGCCTGTCAACTCCGGCACCGAATCGCTCAGCACGGGCTGGGCGTCGCGGGGCGGCCGGGCGACGTCATGAGCGGCAAGGCCCAGGTCGGTCGGGATGTCGGGCTCGTCCGGCTCCGAGTCGCGGGTCGGGTCGTCGGTCGTGGGCGGGTCGGCCATGCTCAGGGCGGCAAGTTCTTCGTCGCTGATCCGCGCCTCGTCCGGCGATGCGGCCGCCGCTCGGTCATCGGCGGACGAGCGTTCGCCGCGGAGCAACTGCTCCAGCGCCCGGTCGGTCAGCTCGATCGGCTCGGTGCGTCGTCGGCGGACCGGTTGCATCTGCTGCTGGACGCCGGCCATGCCCAGGGGAACATCGAGGAACTCGCCGGTGGCGCGTTCGATCTTGCGTGCGGCCGAACGGGCGGTCTGACCGTCGCAGCCGAGGAACATCAGCCGCACCATCGGCGCATAGGACGCGCCGGGTCGCGCGTCCATCCACTGTTTGATGAGCCGATACGCCGCGACGATCGCCGCGGGGTCGGCGCCGGTCAGGACCGTCCACTCGTTCAACCGCCCGGCGAGCCGCCGCATGATCGGCTCGTCCGCCTCGCCGGGATAGATCAGGTGGGCGACCGGCGGCGACGGCCGGTCGGGGTCGGTGGCGGCCAGTGCGGCTTGCATGGGCGTGAAGCGGTCGCATTCGCCGGTCTGCCCCGCGATGCGGACGAGCGTGAGGGGCTCGCGATACTCCTCGGCGCGTCGCTGGGCGTACTGGTGGAGCCAGAGGTTGACCGGACCGGGCAGGTGAGCCACGAGGACCAGTTCCGCGGGGGTCGCGGTCGCTCGGCCCCGCGGCGCCCGGCGCGAGTCACCGGCGTCGCGGTCCTCGGGCGCGATCCGGCCGACCGGTCCGGTATCGTCGTCGATCGGCCCGTCGGCCGGCGGGGTCTGACCGGTCAGGTACATCGCCGCCAGCTCATGCAGCTCGTCGGTGGTGTCTTCCGGGCGATCTGGCATACGTCACGCTTTGCATCCCTGCGAACGGTCGGCTCATTGTACCTCAATGATGTTGTTCAGTTCCCCAAATGGATTGGTTTCCACGTGGGTGTTGTGCGGGTCGGTCATCCATCGACCGTCGACGACCAGGCGGTAACGGTAGCGGCCGGGCGCCAGCGGGACGCACAACTCCCAGACACCCAGGTGCTCGTTGGGCTTGAGGTCGGACCCGCGCGTGCACCAGTTGTTGAAGTCGCCGGCGACGTTGACGCGGCTGGCGCCCTCAAGGGGCTGCACGAACAGCACGCCCGCGCCGGTCTGCCGCACGCCGTACAGCCGCTGGAGCTTGCGGTCGAGTTGCTCGCGGCGTTGTTGCGGGTCGGCGGGCGGGGTTGCGGCGGACGGCGTGGAGGCGGCGTTGGCCGCCTGCAGCCGCTCGTTCAAGCGCGCGGTGCGCGCCGCCAGGGCTCGGGCGCGTTGGACCAGCTCGGCGGCGCGGCCGGTCGCGGCGGGGGGCGCGGCGGCCGTCGCCGCCGACAGCGTCGCCTCCTCCACACGACAGGCCGCCGACGCCGCGGCGCTTTGCACCGCACGCTCGACCGGCGCCATCATCGAACCGTTGGCGCCCATCTGCTCGACATCCGCCGGATCGGCGTGGGTGCGGGGTTCGGCCCGCGACGGGTCCGGCTCGTGCCCTATCAGGTGACGTGCCAGCGCGTCGAAGTCTTGTCGGCCGCGGGAACTCGGGTCGTACTCGGTGATCGGCTGCCCGAACGAGGCGGCCTCCTTCAGCTTCGAGTTGTAGTGGATCACGATCGGCAGCACGGCCTGACCGAACTGCCGCTTGAGGTCGTTGAGGATCTCGCGGCCGAGCTTCTGGCGGACGTCGTACATCGTCGGCAGCACGTGGATCGCCACGCCGTGGCCGCACTGCTCGCTCATGACCCTGATCGTGGCGACCTGTTTCGCGGCGCCCTTGAGCGCGAAGTAGCCGGTCTCGACGGGGATGATGACTTCCTGCGCCGCTCGCAAGGCGTTGAACGTCAGCAGACCGATGCTCGGCGGGCAATCGACCAGCACCACGTCGTAACGTTTGCCCAGGCTGGCCAGGAACCGCGCCAGCCGCAGGTCGCGGTCGGGCGCATCGGCCAGCCGACGCTCCACCCCGGCGAGGCTGACCGTCGCCGGCGCCAGGTCCAGGTTCGCCGCGACCTGCCAGAACAGGGGCTCGAACGCGGCGGGCGTCGGATCGGTCGACAGAAACACATCGGCAACCGATAGTTCCAGTTGCTTCTCGGGCACGGCGAGGCCCAGGGCGCAGTGGCCCTGCGGGTCGACGTCGATCAGCAGTGTCCGCTGGCCCATCGACGCCAGCGACGCGGCAAGGTTGATCGACGTGGTCGTCTTGCCGCACCCGCCCTTCTGGTTGATCACTGCGATGGTGCGCAACGTGGGCCTGCCTTCCATGTCGGCTCTGCCCGAGTGGGCGTTGCAAAGCCGATCCGTCGGCTCGCCGCAGTGCCACAGGCCGTCCGCCTGCGACACGTGGTTGTTATCGGCCGCCGCCCGATAAATCCTTGAGGACAACGCGCGTAAAAGCAGCTTTCACTCCGGGGCCCGGTCAATCGTCGGCCGCCCTGTCGCCCCGCCGGCGCTTGCAGCCGGTGGCACGCGATACAGCCCCAACACCTTGGTCTGATCGTCCGGCCAGCCCGGGAGCGGCCGCGAGACCAGCAGCGGGGCCGGGCCGGTCGAATCGACCGGCCGGATCACCCAGTCGGTTTCCGCGTTGGGCGGCGGTCGCAATTGGTTGTAGCCCAGTTGCGCCTGCAGCGTGTTCTCGCCGGTATCAAGGAAGGCCATCCGGTCGCCGCCGGTAACCTGTTCCACCGCATCGGCGAACTGAACAACGTTCGCTCCCACTCGCGTGCGGGCCGCATCATTGAAGTACGCGTAGTAGGCGCCCATGCCCATGACGATCGCCAGGGCGACCAACTGCATCCGCGGCACGGTCAGCCGATACTTCGCACCCACTACGACCAGCCAGTACGCCGCACCGATCGCCGCCGGCCCGTAACACGGCGCCAGGTAGTCCGGTCGCTGACGCGGCGAGAGCATGATCAGACTCACCACCAGCACGACCCACAGCACGATGGCCCCGATCTCCCCGCGAAACCACTTCCGCGGCGGCCAGTGCAGCAGCGTCAGGATGAAGAAGATCGACCATGGCGCGAACCGCCCCACGAATTGCAGCGGCATCCGCCACAGTTCGCTCACGATCGTGTACAGCACCGCGCCCAAGCCCCCCGAGGTGCTGCGATGGGTGACCACGTCGCCGATCATGCGCTGCCGAAAGCCCGCGGCGTCGGCCGACCACGCAGCCCCGACCCATGCCCCGACGATCGCCGCGGCTAAGGGTGCGCCCCACCACCACTGAACGCGGCTCACCGCACGCCATCGCCCGGTCAGCAGTTTCGCGGCGAGCACGACGTACGCCACGGCGATCAGCGCCACCGGGCCCTTGGTCAGCATCCCTCCCGCGACACACAGCCAGAACCCCGCCGCCAGCCAGCATGAACGTCGCTCATCGCGGAGCATCAGCACCGTGGCGCAGGCCCATGCCCCGGTCAGCCACGCCGCGAGCATCCCGTCCGGCCGCATGAGATAGATGAACTTCATCCCCGTCGACGCCGCGACCCAAAGGGACCCGGCGAGCAGGCCGACCGCCCAGGCGGTCCCGGCCGGCAGGCCGTCCCGCCGCATCAGCCATCGCCCCATCACCGCCGTCAGACCGACGATCAGCATGCCGCTCAGGACGGCCGGCAGGCGCAGCACGAACGGCGTCGTGCCCAGCGGCCCGGCCGCCCGCACCGCCGCCGCGCCCACCCAGTTGACCATGGGCGGTTTCGTCGCAGGATTCCCCGACACGTCATACGGCAAGGCCCACCGCCCGTTGGCCACGATGTCCATCGTGTACGTCACCGTCAGGGGCTGATCGTTGTCGTAGAGGTCGCTCGGGGCCGCGGCACGCCACGCCACCGCCGCGACAAAGATCGCCACGGTCAGCATCAGCGTCAGTCGGGGTTGTTCCGGGGGTGTGAGCATGGGCGATCGTCAACCAACCCGTACCATAACCGTCCGACAAACGCCCCGCTATCCGTGCGCTGCGGACGCCCGGGCGACGGTCGCGGGTGCGGGCCTTATGCCTTACCATCTGATGATACCCATGAACGCAACCGACCCCGCCATTGAACTGTCCATCATCGCGCCGGCCCACAACGAGCAGGACAACGTCGACCCGTTTCTCGATGAGGTTTGCAAGGTGATCGAGCCCCTGGGCATCGCGTGGGAGATGGTGCTGATCGACGACGGTTCGACGGACCAGACCCCGACCAAGCTCCGGGAAGCGATGGGGCGGTACGGATGGCTGCGTGTGTACCGGATGACGAAGACCCCGCCGGGCCGCGGGGTAGGGCCCAGCGGCGCATTTGCCGCGGCGATCCGCCAGTGCCGCGGGCGCCTGATCGCCAGCCTCGACGCCGACCTGCAGAACGACCCGGCGGAGATCCCCCGGATGCTGGAGAAGCTCAACGCCGAGGACCTGGACATGATCCAGGGCGACCGCTCGGCGAACCGGCGCGACCGTCTTGTGCGGCGGGTCTCCAGCCTCGTCGGCCGCACGTTCCGGGCGTGGGTGCTGGGTGACGACATCCGCGACACCGCCTGCGCGTTGCGGCTGATGAAGGCCGACCTCGCCCGGCAGGTGCCATTCCACTTCCGCGGGATGCACCGTTTCGTGGCGTTCTACGCCCGCACCACCGGGCGACGCGTGGACCAGATGCCCGTCAACCACCGCCCGCGCGTCGCCGGCGAGGCGAAGTTCGGCATCTGGAACCGCGCGCTGCCCGGGCTGATCGACCTGTTCGCCGTCCGCTGGATGCGGTCGCGCTGGCGCGACACGAACTGCGAGCCGTTGAAATGACCGTGGGCAACGCCGCTCCGCCGCCCCGGGCCTCGTGAAGCGGCACCCGTCCAACCTCCACCATGCGACATGAACATCGTCCTGTTCGGCTATCGCGGATGCGGGAAGACGACGGTCGGCAGGCTCGTCGCCGAACGGCGCGGCTGGCCATGCGTCGACACCGACGACCGGGTGCGCGAGCGGTTCGGGGGGGCGACGATCCGCGCGATCTGGCACGAGCACGGCGAGCGGGCGTTTCGTGACGCCGAGGCGGCGGTCGTCCGCGAACTGCTGGCCGGCGACGGGCAAGTGATCGCGTTGGGCGGCGGCGCGGCGATCCAGCCGGCCGGCCGCGAAGCGCTCGCCGCCGCCGCGGGAGCGCTGCGCGTGTACCTGGTTTGCGAGGCGGGCGAGCTGCATCGCCGCATCACCACCGACGCATCGCGCCAGACGCGCCCCAGCCACGGCGGCCCGCAGAACCAACCCGACGCCGTCGCCGCGCAGCTCGCCGAGCGCGACCCGGCGTACCGCGCCGCGGCGGATCACGTCGTGGACGTCACGCGCATCAGCGCCGAGCAAGCGGCGGCGATCGTCGAAGCCCTCGCGGGCGATGCCGCATGAATCGGTTACGATTGCCCATGGTCGCGCTTCCGCGACCCATGACACCTGTGCACGGATTGACGACCTTCGATGCAACTGACCGTCCGACCATCACGCTTGTCCGGCCCGGTGGCGATCCCGGCGAGCAAGAGTCACACGATCCGCGCGGTGGCGATCGCGTCGCTGGCGTCGGGCCGCAGCGTGATCCGCTCGCCGCTGCACAGCGCCGACGCCGAGGCGGCGGTGTGGGCGTACCGCGCGCTGGGCGCCACGATCGACACGTCCGACGACGCCGCGTGGGTGGTCGAGGGTTTCGCCGGACGACCGACCGCCCCGGCCGAGCCGATCGACGTGGCCAACTCCGGCACATCCCTGAACATGGCAGTGGGCACGGCGGCGCTACTGGCGTCGGGCGCGGTACGCTTCACCGGCGATGCGCAGATTCAGCGCCGGCCGATGGGCCCGATCATGCAGGCGCTGAACGACCTCGGCGCCGACCTGCGATCGGACAACGACAACGGCTGCCCGCCGCTGACGGTGCGCGGGCCTTTGCGAGGCGGTGCGACCACGCTCGAAGCACGCAACAGCCAGTACCTTTCGTCCCTGCTGGTCAACTGCCCCGTCGCCGCCGGTGACAGCGACGTCTCGCTGTCCCTGCTGTACGAGCGGCCATACGTGCAGATGACGCTCGACTGGCTGCGGCGGTGTGGCGTTGGCGTCGAGTACGATACCTTCGATCGCTTCCATGTCCCCGGCGGGCAGGCGTATCGGCCTTTCGACGTGCCGGTCCCGGCCGACTTCTCCAGCGCCACGTTCTTCCTCTGCGCCGGGGCGCTGGGCGACAACGACGTGACCAGCGTCGGGCTGGACCTGAACGATCCCCAGGGCGACAAGGCGGTGGTTGACTATCTCAAACAGATGGGCGCGGCGATCGAGGTGACCGATGACGGCGTCCGCGTGCGCGGCGGAGCGCTGGCCGGCGGCGAGATCGACCTGAACGCCACGCCCGATGCGCTGCCCATGCTGGCGGTGGTCGGCTGCTTCGCGAGCGGGACGACGAAGCTGGTCAACGTCGCCCAGGCCCGGATCAAGGAGACCGATCGCATCGCCGTCATGGCCGCGGAACTGGCCAGAATGGGCGCGACGATCCGCGAGCGCGACGATGGCCTGGAGATCGAGACGTCCGACCTGCACGGGGCGGACCTCGACGGCCACGACGACCACCGCGTGGTGATGGCCCTGGCCGTGGCCGCGACGCAGGCGCATGGCCAGACGACCATCCGCGGGGCCGAGGCGATCAACGTGACCTTCCCCACGTTCATCGACCGCATGCGGGCGCTGGGCGCGGTGCTGGACGTCGCGTAGCGAATAATCCGGGGAATTTTGGGCTACGGCGGCGTTGTGCATGGACGCGCCGCGCCGGCCGGCTATATTTGACCTTGAGGCGTTTGCAGGCGGCCGAGGTTTCCACCGCCGACGTCCGGGACCTCACCCGAGCCCGCGCCGGCGGGCATCGGCCGCAACGCCGGGTTGGTTTGTTCGTATGGCCAGCGGAGGCCTGGGGCCAGGCCCGACATCCTCCGAGTCCCTGGAAGGCAACTACACCCAGTGGCAGCTCATCCGCCGCATGCTGGCGTTGAGCTGGCGCTATCGCTGGGGGTGCATCAAGCTGGTCGGGCTGCACCTGAGCCTGCGCCTGCTGGAGATCGCGGGGCTGGGGGGGTTCGGGCTGGGCATCGACTACGTCAAGCACCGGACCGAGTCCGACGCCCCGCCGCCGCCCTGGCCGCCGGGCCTCACGCCGCCGGCGAGCTGGTCCCCGATGCAGGTGATCTGGACGATCGGGCTGTTCATCGCGGCGATGGCCATGTGTCGCGCCGTCCTGACCTATTTCACGCACACCGCCACCGCGGACCTGGTCAACCGCCAGATTGTCGTCGCCCTCCGCTCGCAGGTCTACGACAAGATGCAACGCCTGAGCTTCCGCTTCTTCGACGCCAACGAGTCGGGATCACTGATCAACCGCGTCACCGCCGACGTCCAGCGGGTGCGGCTGTTCATCGAGATGGTCGTTGTGCAGACGCTGATCCTGGTCGTCTCGCTGGTCGCGTACCTGGCGTACATGCTCGGCGTGCACGTCTCGCTGACGGCGGCGTGCCTGGCGACCACGCCGATCCTCTGGCTGGTGACGACGTGGTTCAGCCGCCGCGTCAAGCCCGCCTACCTCGAAGGCCGCCGCCTCATGGACCAGGCCATCCTGCGGCTGACCGAGAACCTCCAGGGCGTCCACGTCGTAAAGGGCTTCTCCCTTCAGAAGCGGCAGATGCAGCAGTTCGCCCAATCCAACGAGGCGGTCGCCAGCCAGCGGCGGTGGATCTTCTGGCAGCACGGGCTGTTCGCGCCCGCGATCCACATGCTGACCAACATCAACCTTGTCGTGCTGCTGGGCTTCGGCGGCTACCTGGTCTTCCGGGGCGATCTGACGGTCGGGTCGATGGTGGTGTTCGCGGGGCTGTTGTCGCAGTTCAGCACGCAGGTGGGCAACGTCGCCAACATCGCCAACTCGATGCAGGAGTCGCTCGTCGGGGCCCAGCGGGTCTTCGAGGTGCTCGACACGCCCAGCGAGATCGAGAGCAAGCCCGACGCCGACGCCCTGCCCGAGCCGCGCGGCCACGTGCGGTTCGATCGCGTGACCTTCGCCTACGACGACGAGCCGGTCCTGCGGGACATCACGTTCGATGCCAGCCCGGGCGAGAGTGTGGCGATCCTGGGCGCGACCGGGTCGGGCAAGAGCACGCTGCTGTCGCTGATCCCGCGGTTCTACGACCCCCGGCAAGGCAGCGTGCTGATCGACGGCGTCGACGCCCGCGACCTCGACCTCGACGACCTCCGCCGCAGCGTCGGGCTGGTCTTCCAGGAGTCGTTCCTGTTCTCGAACACGATTGCGGCGAACATCGCGTTCGGCCATCCCGAGGCGAGCCAGGAGCAGATCGAGCGTGCCGCGGGCATTGCCTGCGCACACGAGTTCATCATGCAGATGCCCAAGGGCTACGCGACGATCCTCGGCGAGTCGGGCAAGAGCCTGTCGGGCGGGCAGCGGCAGCGACTCGCGATCGCGCGGGCGATCCTGCTCGAACCGGCCATCCTGCTGCTCGACGACCCGACCGCCGCGATCGATCCCGAGACCGAGGGCGAGATCCTCGAGGCCATGGACCGGGCGATGCACGGGCGGACGACGTTCGTCGTGGCCCATCGCCTGAGCACCCTCCGCCGTGCCGACAAGGTCATCGTGCTCGAGCACGGCCGCATCGCCCAGGTCGGCACGCACGGCGAGCTGATGAGCGCCGGCGGACAGTACCGCTTCGCAGCGGACCTGCAGACCGGCGACCCCGAGGACCGCCGCCTGCTGGGCATGGACCGGGGGGGCACCCCATGAGCCGGCCCGACGCCCCCGCCGCCATCACCTACGTCACCGATCGCGGCCGCGAGCGGCTCGAGCGGCCGCTCAGCCTGGCGCTGATCCGCCGGCTGATGGGCTACACCCAGCCGTACGCGGCGCGGCGGAACTGGCTGATCCTCGCGGTGATCGTGCGATCGGCGCAACTGCCGGCGCTGGCCGCGGTGCTCGCGGCGGTCATCGACGGGCCGATCGAGCGGCGGGATGCGTCGGGCCTCGCCTGGGGCATCGCCGCGTTCTTCACGCTCGCCCTGTTCACCCAACTGGTGATGCACTTCCGCATGCGGTTCGCGCTGGACCTGGGCGAGCTGGTCGTCCGCGACCTCCGCCGCGATATCTTTAGCCACATCCAGGCGCTGCGGATGAGCTACTTCGACCAGACCAAGGTCGGGCGACTGATCAGCCGCATGACCTCCGACGCCGAGGCCGTCCGCATGGGCGTGCAGAACGTGCTGTTCGTCTCGATGGTCCAGTTGGGCCAGGGCCTGGTCGCCGGCGCGGTCATGGCCTGGTGCAACTGGCAGCTGTTCCTCGTGGTGCTCGCCGTCGCCCCGGTGCTGGTGCTGATCATCCACTACTTCCGCAAGCGACTCAGCCGCGTCTACCGCGCCATGCAGGAGAGCTTCAGCCACATCACCGCCACGCTCGCCGAGAGTGTCTCGGGCATCCGCGTGACGCAGGGCTTCGTCCGCCAGGACGTCAACGCCGGCCTGTTCGACGACCTGCTCGCCACCCACGCGGAGAACAACATGAACACCGCGCGCACCAGCGGCGCGTTCCTGCCCCTGCTCGAGTTCAACGCCCAACTGTTCATGGCCATCATCCTCATCGTCGGCGGGGCCATGCTCTTCGCCGACGGCGCCCAGACCCAGACCGGCGACCTGATCTACTTCTTCGTGATGGTCCCGCTGTTCTTTCAGCCGTGCTCGGTGATCGGCCAGCAGTACAACACGGCGATGCGGGCGATGGCCGGCGCCGAGCGCGTCTTCCGCCTGCTCGACACCGAGCCCGACTGGGCCGACCCGCCCGATGCGATTGCCCTGCCGACGATCACGGGCGCCGTGGCGTTCGATCATGTGACGTTCGGCTACAACCCCGACGAGCCGGTCCTGCATGACATCACGTTCGGCGTCGACCCGGGCCAGACCATCGCGCTCGTCGGCGAGACCGGGTCGGGCAAGAGCACGATCGTGAACCTGATCGCCAAGTTCTACCTGCCCACCACCGGTCGCGTCCTCGTGGACGGCCACGACATCGCCCGCGTCGACACCGAGAGCCTCCGCACGCAACTGGGCATCGTCCTGCAGCAGAACTTCCTGTTCACGGGCACCGTCATGGACAACATCCGCATCGGCCGCCCCGACGCCGGCGACGAGCAGGTCTACGAAGCGGCGCGGCGGCTGGACTGCCTCGACCTGCTCGAGACCCTGCCGGACGGCCTGAGGACCAGCGTCGGCGAGGGCGGCGGCGGGATCAGCCTCGGCCAGCGCCAGCTCATCTGCTTCACCCGCGCCATGCTCGCCGATCCGCGCATCCTCATCCTCGACGAGGCGACCAGCGCCGTGGATACGATGACCGAAGCCCGGATCCAGAAGGCGCTGGAACGGCTGCTTGCCGGCCGCACCAGCTTCGTCGTCGCCCATCGCCTGAGCACCATCCGCCACGCCGACGCCGTGATCGTCCTCGCCGACGGCCGCATCATCGAACAGGGCAAGCACTATCAACTGCTGCTGGAGAACGGGACGTACGCCCGGCTGTACCGCAACTTCCTCCAGGCCGGCCAGAGCACCTGACCCGCGCGTCGGGATGCCGGGATTCAATCGCGCCCGATGGGTACGGCAGTGTGATGCTGATCCGCCGCGGCCCGCGACGACCGGCGATGAGATCGCCGGGATCACTTTGCGGAGCCCGCCCACCGAAGTGCGTGGGCGGGGCGTCAGGCGGAGCGGGAAGCGGGGTTGGTTTCGGCGAAGCGGGCGGCGTAGCGAAGGTCGATGTATCGATCGAGTTGCTTGCGCTCGGCCAGGACGAAGTGGATCGGCGCCGCGGTGCGTTTCTGCAGCACCGTCATGGCCTCGGGCAGGTCGATCACGGTCGAGGCACAGATCAGCTCGCCGAACTCGAAGCGCAGCGGCAGCAGGTGCATCCGCCGCGCCTCGTCGGCGGTGATCAGGTCGAGAACGTGTGCGTCGTTGGGCTCCACGGCGAGGTCGACGCGCTGGCAGAGCGGGCCGACCTGCTGTGCCCACGCGTGCCAGACCTCGACCTCGGACACGCCGAACAGTTCGTGGGCGAGCTTGCCAAAGGGTTGGTGCCGCCGCCGCTGGGCGGCGAGGATGGCGTCGACCTGTTCGGGGTCGAGCAGCCCGCGGCTGACGAGGATCCGGCCGATCCGCTTGCCTGGCATCGTGATCACTCCGAAGTGGATGAACGGTGTGACGTGTAGCATCCAATACGAAACACGGGCCGGGCAAGCGAGGCCGCGACAAACTTGCTCATGAACACGGTGACAGGCGGGCTTCTGCGCACAACCCGCACAGACCGCCCGCGGTGGTGGGTCGGAGCCTGTCGAGGCCGAAGGTGGATGTGCCGGCTACGGGCTGGGCCTCAGGCGCGGCGGCGGAGCAGGGCCAGGCTGCCCAGCCCGAACAGGGCCAGGCCCGAGGGCTCGGGGACGAGCGTGGGCAACTGGTCGGCGTACAGGGACAGGTCGCTGATGAAGGTTCGCTCGCCGTAGTCGGCGTCGCCGGAGCCGGGTGGATTGTTGTCGCCGTCGATGGAGTCGATGGCGTGCATGAGGCCGGTGAGCGCCCAGTGGCTGCCGTCGTAGTAGAAGGTTGGTCCGCCGGAGTCCTGAACGGCGGCCTGGGCCTCGTGGGTCAGGCCGGGCGTGACGAGCTGGGGAAACAGGGGATCGGGGTTGTTGAAGGTGACGGCGAAGCCGGCGGTGTCGTTGATGGTCCCGTTGGCGTCGAAGGTTACGCCGGTGCTGGAGGCGACGTTTTCGCCCCAGAGCTGATCCTTGGTGGAGGACCACTCGTAGGGGGCGTCTTCCTTGTCGGGGTCCTTGCGGATGCGTCCGCGCGCGATCATCAGCACCTGGTCATCGACGCTTCGGAGGCTGTCGGTGATGGGCACCATAGGCAGGTGGGCCAAGGCATCGGGGTCGTCGAGCTTGTACAGGACGAGGTCCGAATCGGAATTGTCGGGATTCTTGAGGGTCTTGTAGAGGGTCATATCGACGCTGGCCCCGCCCTCGGGGACGAACACGTCATTGGCGCTGACCACGTGGCCGGCGGTGAGGACGAAGCCCTGCCCGTTGGCGTCCCGGCCGAGATAAATGCCCGAGCCGAAGCCGGCTTTGCCCGCATTGGCCCAATAGGGGAAGCCGACGGGCGACGTATCGTTGCCGTTGCCGGAATCGACGATGAGCCCCATGGCGGGCGCAGCGTGTAAGCCCAACAGCGCCGCGGCAATAACCAGACCGATAACCGGGGAACGAGAGAACGACGGTGATGCGTGAAGCACAACAACCTCCACGAGGCAAGAGCCAAGCAACGACCTCTGCCAGCTCTCTTCCCGCGAAGGCGCCACGCCTTACGACTTGAATATAGACCATGAACGGCGAGTGAGCCAAATTGATTTTCGATCAAGGCCGCCCTGTCGCGATAGTCGGGGAGTTGTGCGCGGGATGCGTGGCGCCGGGGCGGGTCAGCGTTTCTTGGGGGGCAGGTAGTGAGTGCTGGCACCGTGGACCATTTCGGCGGTTTCCATGACCGTCTCGCTCAGGGTCGGGTGGGCGTGGATGGTCATCTGGACGTCGACGGCGAGCGCGCCGGTCTCGATGGCGAGGACGCCTTCGGCGATGAGTTCGCCGGCGTGAACGCCGCAGATGCCCACGCCGAGCAGCCGGCCGGTGTGCGGGTCGATGATCATCTTGGTCAGGCCGTCGTTGCGGTCGAGTGTGGTGGCGCGGCCGGAGGCGGCCCAGGGGAACCGTGCGACGTGGTGGTCGATGCCCTGATCGCGCGCCTCGGTCTCGGTGAGGCCGCACCACGCCAGTTCGGGGTCGGTGAAGACGACGGCGGGGATGGCGGCCGGGTCATAGGCGGCGGGCTCGCCGGCGAGCGTCTCGACGGCAACGCGAGCCTCGTACGTGGCCTTGTGGGCGAGCATGGGTTCGCCGGCGACGTCGCCGATGGCGAAGATGTGCGCCTCATCGGTGCGTCGCTGGTCGTCGATCTCGATGAAGCCCTTTTCATCGACCTTGATCGCGGTATTGTCGAGCCCGAGGTCGGCGGAGTTGGGTCGGCGGCCAACGGCGATGAGGACCTTGTCGAAATCGACCTGCGTGTTGTCGAAGCCGTTGCCCAGGAGCTTGACCTTACACTTGGTCTTGAGGGCTTCGATCTGGGTGACCTTGGTGTTGACGTGGATGTCCTTGAGGGTGTGTTTGCGCAGCCGCTTTTCGAGCTGTTCGACGAGGTCTTCGTCGGCGGCGGGGAGGATGCGGTTGAGCGCCTCGACGACGGTGACCTCGGACCCGAGCGCCGAGTAGACGGTTCCGAGCTCGAGTCCGATGTAGCCGCCGCCGACGACGAGCAGGCTCTCGGGGACGTCTTCGACCAGGAGGGCTTCGCGGCTGGTCATGACGCGGGGCGAGTCATAGGGGAAGCCGGGGATGCGGGCGGCGGACGAGCCGGTCGAGACGATGCAGTAGTCGAAGCCGACGGTCTGCTCGCCGTCGGCGGTTTCGACGACGATGGTGTGCGGGTCGGAGAATCGTCCGGTGCCCTGGATCATCTTGACGTTGCGACGTTTGGCGGTGGCGCCCAGGCCGTTGGTCAGCTTGGCGATGACGCGTTTGGTGTGCTGGGCGAGCTTGGGCACGTCGACGGTGGGCGTGCCGAAGTCCAGGCCCATGGACTTGGCTTCCCGGGCCTCGTGGATGAGCTTGGCGGCGTGGAGCAGGGTCTTGGAGGGGATGCACCCGCGGTAGAGGCAGACGCCGCCGGGCTTCTGCTCCTTGTCGATGAGGGTGACGTCGAAGCCGGCGTCGGCGGCGAGGAAGGCGGCGGGGTAGCCGCCCGGGCCCGAGCCGAGCACGACGAGTTTCTTGCCTGCGTTGGGGTTGTGGTCAGTCATGGCTTTGGTGTGTCAGATCAGGCGGTGAGCGTCAGACAGGATCGCGCGCGTGGGGTCGGCGTTACATCAGGAACGCGGCGAGCGGTTGTTCGATGGCCGCGCGAAGCCATTGCAGGAACCGCGCGCCGTCCGCGCCGTTGACGACGCGGTGATCGAAGCTCAGGCTCAGCGGCATCATGAGTCGGCTCTGCACGTCGTCGCCGGTCTCGACGAGGCGTGGCCGCGCGGTGCCGATGCCGAGGATGCCGACCTCGGGCCAGTTGACGATCGGGGTGAACTGCTCGACGCCGATGCCGCCAAGGTTGGTCAGGGTGAAGCATCCGCCCTGCATGTCTTCGAGGGCGAGCTTGCCATCGCGGGCCTTGGCGGCGGTCTCGCCAAGCTCGACGCTGATCTGGGCCAGCGTCTTGGTGTCGGCGTCACGGAGCACGGGAACGACCAGGCCGCGCGGCGTGTCCACGGCAACACCCACGTGCACGTACCGGCGAAAGACCAGTTCCTGGGTCTTCGCGTCGTAGGCGGAGTTCAGGACCGGGTACCGCTTCAGGCCCGCAGCGAGGATTTTCACCAGGATCGCGGTGGGCGTGAGCTTGCCGCCGGCCTTTTCGACGGCCTTCTTCTGGGCGTTGCGGAACGCTTCCATGTCCGTCGCGTCGACGTCCTGGTGGAGCGTGACGTGGGGGATGGTGGCCCAGCACATGGCCATGTGTGCGGCGGTCTTCTTGGCGATCATGCTCATCGCCTGCCGCTCGACGGGGCCATGCTGCGCCAGGTCGGGCAGTTCGACGGCGGCGGCGGGCGCGGCGCCGGCGGCGGCGGGGCCCTTGCGGGCGTACGCCTTGACGTCATCGATGCTGATGCGGCCGCCGGGCCCGGCGCCCTGGACCTGCGTGATGTCGACGCCGACCTCGCGGGCGAACCGCCGCACGGACGGCGCGGCGAAGACGGGCGTGCCCCGATCGCTGCCGGCGGGGGCCGCCGGGGCGGGCGCCTCGACCTCCAGCGCAGCGGGCTGATCGGCCTGTGCCTGTGAGGGCTCGGCTGACTCGGCAGCCTCCGCGGACTCGGCGGGCGCTTCGGCGGGCTGCTCGGTTTCGGCGGGTTGGGCGGGCTCGGGCTGGCTGGCCTGTTGCTCGGCGGGCTGTTGCTCGGCGTCGGCCGGGCCGTCGCCCTGGCCTTCTTCAATGGTAAAGATCAGGTCCCCAACCTTGAGGGTGTCGCCTTCCTTGACTTTGACCTGGCCGACGGTCCCCCCGGCCGGCACGGGCACGGGCATGACCGCCTTGTCGGTCTCGACCTCGATCACTTCCTGGTCGGCGGAGACGGTATCGCCCTGGGCGACGTTGACCGAGACGACCTGGGCTTCGTTGATGTTCTCGCCCAGCTCGGGCAGCTTGAATTCAGTAGCCATATCGACAGACTCCCACGATCGGCAGGACGCAGCGGTGCAGTTTAGCAGTGATCCGCCGACGGTGCGAAGGTTACGCCGCGAGGGCGCGGCGGGACCGGGGCCGCCGCAGCCGGCCCGGC
>CAYWKS010000028.1:0-18182 GCA_964458935.1 uncultured Planctomycetaceae bacterium | reverse complement strand
CGGCCCGGCTATCGAGACGTCACGCGTCAGCTTCGCATGGGGTTGAGCTTGTCGGTGTCGATGCCCAGGTCCTGGATGGCCTTGCTGATCACGTCGGCGTCGAGCTTGTCCTCGTCGGCCAAGGCGTCGAGCGCCGCGAGCGTGACGAAGCGCTCATCGATCTCGAAGAAGTCCCGCAGCGCCTCGCGCCGGTCGGAGCGGCCGAACCCGTCGGTGCCCAGGGCCACCAGCCGCTGTCCCAGCCACTTGGCCAGACCGTCGGGCAGCGCCTTCATGTAATCGCTGGACGCGATGATCGGGCCGTCGACGTCGGCGAAGACCTGCGCGATGTAGGGGGAGCGGGGCTCGGCGTCGCGCTGGAGCAGGTTGTGCCGCTCGCAGTCCAGCGCGTCGCGGCGCAGCTCGACGTAGCTCGTGACCGAGTAGACGTCCGCCGCGACGTGGTAGTCCTCCGCGAGGATGCGCTGCGCCTCGAGCACGCGGTTGAGGATCGCGCCCGACCCGAGCAGGTTGACCTTGCCCCTGGTCTGGCCGGGGTCGAGCTCGTTGGGCCGGAACAGGTAAATCCCCTTCAGGATGCCGTCTTCCACGCCCTCGCGGTCGGGCATGGGCGGCTGGGCGTAGTTCTCGTTGTGCACCGTGAGGTAGTAGAACACGTCCTCGTCGTTGTCGTACATGCGGCGGAGGCCGTCGCGGATCAACGTGGCGATCTCGAACGCGTACGCCGGGTCGTAGCAGACGGCGTTGGGCACGGTCGACATCAGCAGGTGCGAATGCCCGTCCTCGTGCTGGAGGCCCTCGCCGTTGAGGGTGGTGCGGCCGGAGGTCCCGCCGATCATGAACCCGCGGCAGCGCAGGTCGCCCGCGGCCCAGATCAGATCGCCCACCCGCTGGTACCCGAACATCGAGTAGTACGCGTAGAACGGGATCATCTTCTTGCCGTGGTTGGCGTGCGCCGTGCCCGCGGCGATGAAGCTCGACATCGAGCCGGCCTCCGTGATCCCCTCCTCGAGGATCTGGCCGTCGGTCGCTTCCTTGTAGTACATGAGCTGGTCGGCATCGACCGGCTCGTAGAGCTGGCCGGTATGCGCGTAGATCCCGCACTGGCGGAACAGCGCCTCCATCCCGAACGTCCGCGCCTCGTCGGGGATGATCGGCACGATCGTCTTGCCGACGTGCTCGTCCTTGAGCATCTTCGTGAGGATCCGCACGAACGCCATGGTCGTCGAGACCTTGCGTTCGCCGGTGCCCTCGGCGAACTCGGCCCACAGGTCGTCCTCGGGCATGTTGAACGCCAGGTCCGGCACCCGCCGCTCCGGCAGGTACCCGCCCAGCGCCTTGCGGCGGTCGTGGAGGTAGTGGACCTCGGCCGAATCCTCCGGCGGGCGGTAGAACGGCATCTCCTTGACCTTGTCGTTGTCGATCGGGATCTCGAACCGGTCGCGGAAGGCCATCAGCTCGTCTTCGTTAAGCTTCTTCTGCTGGTGGGTGATGTTCTTGCCCTCGCCGGCCTCGCCGAGGCCGTAGCCCTTGACCGTGCGGGCGAGGATCACCGTGGGCCGGCCGACGGTCGTGACGGCGGCCTGGTAGGCGGCGTGGACCTTCAGCGGGTCGTGCCCGCCCAGGCCCAGGTGCCACAACTGGTCATCGGAGTAGTCCTTGACCATGTCCTTGAGCTTGGGGTGTCGGCCCCAGAACTGCTCGCGGATGTAGGCGCCGCCCTCGACCGCGTATTTCTGGTACTCGCCGTCGACGACCTCGCCGAGCGTCCGGGCGAGCAGCCCCTCGGTGTCCCGCGCGAACAGCGGGTCCCAGTCGCTGCCCCAGAGGACCTTGATGACGTTCCAGCCGGCGCCGCGGAACACCGCTTCGAGTTCCTGGATGATCTGGCCGTTGCCCCGCACCGGCCCGTCGAGGCGCTGCAGGTTGCAGTTGATGACCCAGACAAGGTTGTCGAGCTGTGCCCGGCTGGCCAGCGACACCGCGCCCAGCGTCTCGGGCTCGTCGGTCTCGCCGTCGCCGAGGAACGCCCAGACCTTGCGGTTGGATTCGGGCGCCAGCCCCCGGTCCTCCATGTACTTCATGAACCGCGCCTGGTAGATGCTCATGATCGGGCCCAGCCCCATCGACACCGTCGGGAACTCCCAGAACTCGGGCATCAGCCACGGATGCGGGTAGCTCGACAGCCCGCCGCCGTCGGCCAGCTCCCGGCGGAAGTTGGCCAGGTGCTGATCGGTCAGGCGGCCTTCGAGGAAGGCGCGGGCGTACATACCCGGCGAGGCGTGACCCTGGAAGTAGACCAGGTCGCCGCCGCTGGCATGGTCCTTGCCCCGGAAGAAGTGGTTCTGCGCCACCTCGTACAGCGTCGCCGAGCTGGCGAACGTGGAGATGTGCCCGCCGACCCCGCCGCCGGCGTCGTCCTTGGCCTTGTTCGCCCGGACCACCATCGCCATCGCGTTCCACCGGATGATGCTCTTGATCCGCCGCTCCAGCTCACGGTTGCCCGGGTAGCGCGGCTGGCGGTCGGCGGGAATGGTGTTCACGTAGGGCGTGTTGCTGGTCACCGGCAGGTGCACGCCGTACCGCTGCGCGTGGATCTGAAGCTCGGCAAGCAGCTCGCTGACCCGCTCGGGCCCGCGCAGCCGATACGCGTCTTCGAGCGAGTGCAGCCAGTCCTGGCGTTCGAGGCGATCGACTTCAGCGCCGTTGTCGGCGGTGTTGGGGCTGATCATGATGGTTTCCAGTGCATGAGGCGAATGTATGGCCACACCAGATTAGCATAGGGGGCAGGCCGCCGCATATTCACGCGGGACGACCGACACGCCGTGCCTGCCCCATTTCAACGCACGCATCACCGCGCTCGACGTGCGGGGCGCTTGCAGACTGGCATTGGTCGACGATCGTGCCGATAATGCGTCGGCAGCGCCACCGTAGCTCAATTGGCAGAGCACCGCTTTTGTAAAGCGGCGGTTACCGGTTCGACTCCGGTCGGTGGCTTGGTTGATCGCGGCGAGCGAAACAGCCCCACGCCGCGGGACGGTCGTGGGGCTGTTGGATGAGCGGGTTGGAATCGTGGCGGGCGCGTGGCCCGGGGTTACTCGTCGCCCGGCACGCCGGGCGCGCGGCGGGCGCCCAATCGCTCGGGGTGCTTGGCCATGATCTGATCGAAGGCGGCAGCCTTCTCGGTCTGGCTCAGCGACCCGTCGCCGTCCGTGTCGAACCGTTGGACGACCCGCTGGCGGACCTGCTCGCGGTGGGCCTGGCGAGCCGCCTGACGCTCCGAATCGTTCAGCTTGCCGTCGCCGTCGGTGTCGAACTGCTCGAGCACCTCCTGGTGGCGCTGCTTCATCTGCTCGCGGCGCTCGTCCATCTTTTCGCGATGGGCATCCCGGCCGGCTTCCATCTCCGCGGGGCTGACTTCACCATCGCCGTCGGTGTCCAAACGCTCGACCAGCCTGGCGTAGGCCTCGGGGTGGTCGGCCTTGAGCTTCGCCAGACCGGCGGCCTTCTCGGCCTCGGACACGGTGCCGTCGCCGTCGGTGTCCAAGCGGGCCTGCATCTGGGCCTTGCGCTCGTCGTGGCGGGATTTCATCTGCTGCCGGGCGGCCTCGCGCTCGGCGTCGCTGAGCTTGCCGTCGCCGTTGGTGTCGAACTGTTCGAGGGCGTGGCGGTGGCGTTCGCGGCGGTCGTGCAGGCGGCCGCGCGGGCGGTCGCCGTCACCCTGGCGCTCGGCGAACGAGCGGCGCGGGCGGTCGGGCCGGTCGCCGCTGTCCTGGGCCAGGGTCGGCAAGGCGGTCAGCGTCACCGCCAGGGAGGCGATCAGGACGCTCGATCGATGGATGCGAAACATGCGTAGCTCCTTTCGGGTCGGGGGTGCGGGCCCGCCGGTTTGCGGGCCACCGGCGGCGTTTACGCACGTTCAACGTGCCCGAGCCGCCGTTATTGCAGGCGTTCCCGCGCCCGCCGGAAGATCGTGGTGAGCATGTCCAGCGTGAGCCGGCCGGTGAAGGTGTTCTGCTGCGAGGGGTGATAGGTGTCGAGCAGCAGGAACCGCGTGCCGCCCGACGCGATCGGGCCGTGCTGCCCGCCGTGCTCGAACGGATGATCCGCCAGGGCTCGGACGGCACCGCGGCGCTTGAGCAGCCGCAACACCTCGTCGTGGCCGATCTTGCCCAGGCACACGACGACACGCAGCCGCTCGGCGACCAGGTCGAACGTCCGGTCCAGCCACGGGGAACAGTGATCGAGTTCCTCGCGGGTGGGCTTGTTGGCCGGCGGGGCGCAGTGGGCGGCGGCGGTGATCAGGCAGTCGCGCAGCACCAGGCCGTCGGCGGCGTGGGTCGCGTCGGGCTGGTTGGCGAAGCCAGCGGCGTGCAGGGCGGCGAAGAGGAAATCGCCCGATCGATCGCCGGTGAACATCCGCCCGGTGCGGTTGGCCCCATGCGCCGCAGGCGCCAGGCCGACGATGAGCAGTCGCGCCGCCGGGTCGCCGAAGTTGGGCACGGGCCGGCCCCAGTACGTCCAATCCCGGAAAGAGGCGCGCTTGTCCCGCGCGACGCTTTGGCAATGCTCACGCAGCCGCGCGCAACGCTCACACCGCACGATGCAACAGTTAAGCTGGTCAAGGGCGCCGGGCATGTCGATCAATTCGTCAGGATGACGACGTCGGCGGCGTCGAAGCCGATGCGAACCGGCCCGTCCCATCCGCGCGGTTGAGGGTGTGATTCGCTGATCATCAGCGGCTGGCCGTCGGCCAACGCGAAGTGGTGCTGGGCGAGGTCGCCGAGGTAGGCGGTGTCGACGTGGTCGGCGGTGACGACGTTGTCGGCGTGGCCGGCGTCGTCAAGCAGCCGCATCGCCTCGGGCCTGACCGAGCAGGTCACGTTGCCTCGGTCCGGCACGTCGTCCGGAAACGCCGTCGATCGCAGCGCACCGACAGGGGTTTCCAGCTTGAGCCGGTCACCCTCGCGCCGCTGCACCGTCGCGGTAATGAAGTTGGTCCGGCCGAGGAAGTCGGCGACAAAACGGTTCACCGGGCGGTTGTACAGCGCCATCGGCGAGCCGATCTGGCAGAGCCGGCCCCGATGCATGACCGCGATGCGGTCGGCCATGCTCAGCGCCTCTTCCTGGTCGTGCGTGACGTAGAGCGTGGTGGTGCCGGCGGCGGAACAGATCCGGCGGATCTCGCTCCGCATCTCCAGGCGCAGCTTCGCGTCAAGGTTGCTCAGCGGCTCGTCGAGCAGCAACACGTCGGGCCCGACGACCAGCGCCCGGGCGAGCGCGACACGCTGCTGCTGCCCGCCGGACAACTGCATCGGGCGCCGCCCCGCCAGGTCCGTCATCTGCACCAGCTTCAACGCTTCGCGGACGCGGCGGGCCTTGTCGCCGGCCTTGACCTTCCGCACGTCCAGGCCGAACGCCACGTTCTGCTCGACCGTCATGTGCGGCCAGAGGGCGTAGCTCTGGAAGACCATCGCGCAGTTCCGCTTGCCGGTGGGCAGTCGGGTGATGTCGCGGTCGCCGAAGTGGATCGATCCGCCCGTCACGTCGACCAGGCCCGCGATCATCCGCAGCAGCGTCGTCTTGCCGCAGCCCGACGGGCCGAGCAGGAAGAACACCTCCCCGGGCTCGACGTTGAGGCTGACCCGGTCGACGGCGGTTGTCCGGTCGAATCGCTTGGTGACCTGGTGCAGCCTCACGCCGATCATGATGACGAACAGGATAACGCGGCCCGGCGAATGCTGTCGACGCGGCGAAGGTGCGCCGGGCGCCGGCGCGGCGTCGCGCACGTTACACTGTACGCCATGAGTCCCTGGTTCGGGCGAATCCTCGTAGGCGGTCTGTTCCTCGCGCTGTTGGCCCTGCCGATGGTCTACCGCCGCGCCGATGACCCCAACGCCGCCGCCGGCGATGCGCGACGCCTGGTCATCATCTCGCCTCACAACGAACAGATTCAGCGTGAGTTCGGCCGGGGATTCGCGAGGTGGCACCTGCGGCGTTACGGCGAGCCGGTGGAGGTCGACTGGCGCAACGTCGGGGGCACCAGCGACATGAGGCGGATCGTGCTCAGCCAGTTCCGCATGCGCGGCCGGCAGGGCATCGAAGACCAAGGCATCGGCATCGACCTGATCTTCGGTGGCGGCGATTACGAATTCGACCACAAGTTCAAGCCGGGCGTGGAGGTGCCGGTGATCGGCCCCGACGGCAAGCCGGTGCTCAACAACGACGGTAAACCACGCATGCGCCGCTTCTCGGCGCTGGCGCCGGTCGAACTGGACCCCGACCAGGTAGCCGCGGCCTACCCCACGCCGCGGATCGCCGACAAGAAGCTCTACGACCCCGAGGGCCACTGGTACGGTGCGGTGCTGTCGAGCTTCGGCATCGTCTATAACCGCGACGTGCTGGCGTTGCGCGGGCTCGACGAGCCGCGCACCTGGTCCGACCTGGCCGGGCACGATTACTTCGAGTGGGTGGCGCTGGCCGACCCGGCGCACTCGGGCTCGGTCCGCGTGACGTACGACGCGATCCTGCAACGCTACGGCTGGGAGCGGGGGGTGAAGACGCTGCGGCGTGTGTTCGCCAATGCGCGGTACTTCGCGCCGGGTTCGAGCAAGGTGCCGGTGGACGTGTCGGCCGGGCAGGCCGCGGCGGGCATGTGCATCGACTTCTACGGGCGCTTCCAGGCTCAGTCCGTCGGCGACGGGCGGATCGTCGACGGTGCGCGTGCCGGCTACGTCGCGCCGGCCGACGCGACCGTCGTCACGGCCGACCCGATCGGCATGGTCCGCGGCGCCCCATCGCCGCAGCTCGCACGCCGCTTTATCGAGTTCACGATCAGCCGCCACGGCCAGGCGCTGTGGAATTTCCGTGTCGGCGCCGAGGTCGCGGCGCCCGACGGGACTGTGCTTCACGGGCCCGAGCGGTTCGAGCTTCGCCGATCGCCGATCCGGCGCGAGATGTACGCCCACTTCCTCGAGCACATGGTCGACCCTGTCAACCCCTTCGACATCGCCAAGCCGCTGCCCGAGGGCACGCCCAGCTACTTCGTGGTGGTGCCGGACCTGCTGCACGCGATGTGCATGGACATCCATGCCGAGCTCAAGGCGGCGTGGGCGGCGATCGGGCGAACCCAGGACCCGCAGCGACGCGCGACGATGTTGGCCGAGTTTCACGCGCTGCCGTTCACCCGCGACGAATTGCTGGCGTCGGGCGGAGGTGACGATTGGCGTCGCCAGTGGACCGCATTCTTCCGCGCTCAATATGCCAGGGTCGTTCAGCTCGCCGGCGGCGGGCCGACCGAATCGCCCGGCTCGACCGGCCCGTAAGCCACCGCCTGCGAGGCCTGGCGGTGGCCGTCGCCCGTATCGATGGCGTGGGCGAGCATGTGGACGGCCAGCTCGCCGATCCGTTGACAGGGCGGCTTGACGCATGTCAGCCGCAGGCCCGTGTGCTGGCGGGCGCTGTCGCCGATCAACACCACCGATAGATCGCGACCGATGCCCAGCCCGGCGGCGGCGGCCTCGATGCTCAGCGCCACGGCATGGGCCGGCTCGGCGAGGACCAGGCCCGTGGGCCGATCCGTGCCGCCGAGCATCCGCTTCAGCAGGTCGCGGCCCGGGTCGTCGAGACCGGCGTCGGCCGTCCAGCAGCGCGGCCGATAACCGCTGCGGGCCATGGCCTGTTCATATCCCGCCCGCCGCGCCGCGGTGCTGAAGTGATCGGCCGGACCGGCGTGCAGGTACCCGATCCGCGTGTGGCCGTGCTCCAGCAGGTGCTCGACCGCCAGCCGCGCGCCCTGCGGTTCGTCGGGGTAGACCGCGCCCGTTGGCAGGTCGCGGTTCAACCAGACCGACGGTACGGCGTACCGCCGCAGCAGGACTTCCAGGCCCGCCGGCAGGTGATAGGAAAAGTCGAGGATCAGGCCGTCGACCGACAGCTCGGCGAGGAACGGCGGCACGTGATCGGGGGCGCCGGCGTCGTCGAGATCGACCTCGGTGAAAATCAGCCGCAGGTTGCGATCGGCCAGCGCGTTGTGGATGCCCCGGAGTACGGGCAGCGGTGTGCAGATGCCCCGCGGATCGAACCCAGTGACCAGCGAGACGGCGCCACACCGACCGCTGCGCATGGTGCGGGCTGCGGCGTTGGGCCGGTAACCCAGCTCGCGCGCCTTGGCGAGGATCTTGTCGCGCGTCGCGGCGTGGACGCTGGGATGGCCCGCCAGGGCCTTGCTGACGGTGACGCGCGAGTAGCCGACGGCTTGCGCGAGTTCCTGTTGCGTTCGTACCATGCTTCCGTGAATCCGTTAAGAAGCCCCAAAGAGCCACCTGATCAGGTGGCGCGCACGGCCGAGACACAGAGGCCACGCCTCGGACTACCGTTTCATACACGCCAGCTTGGCGACACACGCCGCCGGAATATGTCGCATGCTATGGCCTGACGCGCGGCAACGCAACCGGGCTGCGGTGGCCGATTAACACGCGTAAAGGCCGCTGCAGTGGCGCCCGAGCAGCCGGCCGCCCGCGCGACCGGGGCGCCGGACACGACTTAACCGCCTACGTTATCCAGCCGATGCAATCGTCAGGCTTTGCCCGACTTGCGGCAGCCAGGAGCATCGCGCATGAGCAGGTCAGCGATCCTGCGCTTCAAGCATCCGTGGCGGCGGCTGCGCTGCGCCGCCGGTCGGTGGCTGCGCCGTCAGCGTCGACGGGGCGCCTCGGCCGACGTCTGGGGCCGCGTGCACGTGGAGGCCATCCGCTGCATCGTCGCCGCCGAGGCTGTCACGCAGGCGCGGCTGGCGTTGGGCCAGGGCGACCCCGCCGGCGCAGCGCCCGCGATCTCGCGGCTGGCCGAACTGCGCGCCGATCATCCCGACATCCCGGAGTTGCGCGCGTGTGAAGCACTGTTGCGCGGCGAGGCGCAACGCGGTGAGCAGGTCCTCCAGCGCGCCCGACAGCTCACACCGCGCGGCCGCCTGCTGATGCACCTGCTGCAGATGCAGACAGCGCGCTGCGATCTGGCGCACCTGGAACTCAGCGGCTGGTCGAGGCAGTCGACCTGCCCGCCGCGGGCGCGGCTGTTGACGGCGTGGCTGGATTGGCGGCGCACCTCCGCCGACGCGGCGCGGGCGCGGCTGCAGCGCCGCGGCCGCCAGGAAGACCTCCCCGACGATCCCCAGGACGACCGCCTGCAACTGTTGATCGCCTGGACCCAGCGCATGCCGCACAGCGGGCGCCACTACGCCGATCAGCTCATGGCACGGCTGGGCATGCACGCGCCCACCCAGCGATTCTGTCGGTCGCTGGAGCTGACCGAATCGCAGGACGCGACGATCAGCCCGGACCTGGTCAATGCGCTGGCTGAGCAACTGGACGCGCATCAGCACTTGGTGCCGACGCTGGTCGCGGCACAGCGCGTGAAGCCGCGGCCCATCCGCGTGCAGTTGTTGCGGCGGGCGCTGCGCCGGATCGTGGACCGGGTGGCCGAGCCGCTGCCGATCGTCGAAGCGCTGGCTGAACTGGCGGAGTTGGCCGGCGACCCCGGGGACGCGGAGCGGTGGGCACGGCGAGGCCTGCGCCAGCCGCCCTATTCCGCGAAGCTCGCGCTGCTGCTGGACCGCGTCCACGACACGCCGACCGCCGCATCGCCGGTCTCCATGGCCGGCATCCTCCGCCAGGTCGCCCGGGCGCATCCCGACTGGCCGGACGTCCGCCGCGCCCTGGTCTTGCGGCTGAAACGCGACGGCCGCGCCGCCCAGGCCCGCCGACAGATGCAGCTCTGGATCGAGCGCGACTCGACCCATCCCCTGATCGCACGCACCCAACAGGAGTTGGCCGCATGAACCTCAGCACGGAACAGGCCCTGAGCGGAGCGCTGGCGTCGGCCGTCCGACGCTTCGACGTCGGCGACCTCGACGCCGCCATCCACCAGACGACCGACATCATCCGCCGCCGGCCGGACCACGTGCCCGCCCGACTGCTGCTCGCGCGGGCGCTGCTGGCCTACGACCGCCCCGCCGACGCGCTCCGCCAACTCGACGCCGCCGACCAGTACATGCGCCAGACCGACGGCCAACCGCTCGAGGACCTGGCGGCGCGGCACATGATGCTCCGCGCCACGGCGCTGGCGCGGCTGCAGCGACCCGACCAGGCCCAGCAGGCGCTGCGCGGCCTGCTCCAGCATCAGCCCGACCATCGCGAAGCCCTGCGACAGTTGGCCCGATGGGAGGTGGAATCCGGAGAACTGGTCCGGGCATTCGAGCATCTGCAGCGACTGCTGCACCTGGAGCCGCGGGACACGCAGGCGCTGCGGCTCGTGATCGACACCCATGACGCGATGGGCGACGCCGAAGCCGCGCTTCAGGCCCTGGAGCAACTCGAGTCGCTCGACCCGCTGGCTGCGCCCGGCGCGGTCCGCCGGGCACGGCTGCTGCGCCGCGCCGGCCGCCTCGCCGACGCACAGGCCCAGTATCGCGAACTGGCCGACGAGTTCGCCATCGATCCGCAACTGGCCCACGAAGCGGCGCTGCTGGCGATCGAACTGGGCGACGACGCCTCCGCCTGTCGGTGGCTGATGGACGTGATCGACGCCGAGGACGAACTCAAACCCACCGCCCGGCTGGACCTGATCCACCAGCACATGCGCACGGCGCGATTCGGGCCGGCGGCGCGGCTGTGCCGCCGGGCCATCGCCGATGACGTGGGCAGCCGCGCCCCGGCGATCGCCGCGCTGATGGTCTGCGCCTGTGTCGAGGGCCGCGATCGGCTGATCGACCGGTGCGGCCGCATGCTTCGCCGCGTCGTCGACCGGGCCGATGACCGCCGCCAGATCGTCGCCGAGGCCTGGGCGCAGGCCGTGCCCGGCATGCTGTTGCAGAGCATCGTGCAATCGCGGCCGGAGGCCGAACAGGCCGACCCGCTGTCCGCGCTGCTGGAGGAAGCGGTCGAGTCACTGGATACCGCTGCCGCCGAACAGCCCGACCACGCCGACCGCCACTATCACCTGGCGGTGGCGCATGCCGCCCTGGAGCAGGACGACGCGGCCGTGGTGGCACTGGATCGAGCGCTGGCGCTCAATCGCCGCTACGTCAACGCCGCTCAACTGCGGGCCCGTTTGCTGGCGAAGGACGGCCACGACCAGGCGGCCCGGGCCGTGCTCCACGCCGCCGACCTCCGCCCCGAAGCCGCCTGACGCCCCGGGCCGCCCACCCCTTACAACGGCGTCGACCGGCCGATAAGTCCGCGGCCCGGCCGCGACCGTCGGGACCTGTTCGGGGGCTCGACGTTGGTGCCGCGGCTCGTAACCCTTGTGCCAGGCCCGGCTTGAAACATGTCTTGACGAACGGGTCCCGTTTGGCTAACTTATACCGAACGAATGAGAGGAAAAACTCTCAAGCACCCGGCGGTCGTTCGTCGAAGGTCTAACACGGCAAGACCAGGTCCACCCACAACGTTTAGTGGGCCGACACCGACGAACCCCAAGACTGCGAGGTCCAACATGCCCTTGCCTCTAGTCATGACCGGCCCGGGCGGCCCTTACGTGACCCGATATGAAGCCTACGGCTCGCAAATGCTGCGACAGGTTGGCGCCGCCCCGGATCGCGACGCCGATACCGACTCGGCCGGCTCCAACGCCACTTGGGCGCGGCTGCCCCGTCGCCGCGAGTCCGACGACGACCGCGATCAAGGGTCCGGTCGCTCACCGCGACGCCAGGCCGACCGCTTCGAGCACGTCGACCCGCTGGTCGACCCCACCCAGTTGGGCCCCCATCCGCAATGGGTGCGGTCGGGCCTGCTCAACGCCGCGGCATCGGCGATCGAGGCGTGGCTGGCCAGCCAATCGGACGAGTTGCGTCGCGCCGCCGGCGGGCTGCGCCAACTCCGCGATCCCCACGCCGCCCGGTCGCACACGCTCCGCCTGGCGCACTGCCAGATCCACACCGATCCTGCGTCAGGGCTCGACGCATCCCACAACACGGAGGTAAACGCCGATGTCGATCAATCTGACGCCCAAGCAGATCCGGATCCTCACGCTCATCCGGGACTGGCGGCTGCGTCAGGGCTGTTCGCCCACGATGCAGGAGCTGGCCGACGAACTGGGCGTAAGCAAGGTCACCGTGTTCGAGCACGTCGAAGCGCTCATCAAAAAGGGGGCGTTGCGGCGGGATGCGAACAAGGCGCGCTCTTTGGAGCTGACCGACCGCTGTCTGCTGCCGGATGAGCAGCGGCCGACCCGCCTGCCCCTGGTCGGGGCGATCGCCGCCGGCCGCCCGATCGAAGCCGTCGAGGAGCGCGAGTTCCTCGACCTCGAGGACATCTTCGCCCAACCCCATCGATCCGGCGACATCTTCTGCCTGCGGGTCAAGGGCGATTCCATGATCGACGAGCAGATCCGCGAAGGTGACTACGTCGTCTGCCAGCGCGCCGCCACGGCGCGGAACGGCCAGACGGTCGTTGCCCTGCTGCCCGAGGACAACGAAGCGACCCTCAAGAAGTTCTACAAGGACAAGGGCCGCATCCGCCTCCAACCCGCCAACGAGGCGTACGAACCCATCTGGGTCGACGACGTGACCATCCAGGGCATCGTCATCGGCGTCGTCCGCACCTACTGAAATCGTGGACAAGCGACGAAGCGGCTCGGCCTGCAACAGGGCGGTGCGGGGCGGGCCCACGGGGCGGCCGTGTATCATGCGCCCCCGTGAATGGCGAACGCGAGATACGTTGGCAGGCATATCAACGCAGGGCGTGGCGACTGGCGACGCTGCTGACCGGCACGCGCGAACGCGCCGATTCGCTTTACAAGCACGTCATGAACGACCGGCGGACGCTCAAGCGGGTCGAGCCCGAGCGACTGGACCGGCTGATCATCCAGCGCGCCCGGGAGTGGGCGGCCAAGCCGTCCCGAGCCCCCGGCGGCGACCGGCCCGCCGAAGACCCGGTGAGCGCCGGCCGGCTGGCGTTGAGGGAACTGCCGCACCAGGCGATGGAGGCCTGGCTGCTCCGCCGCGTCGAGCAGCTCGACCCGACGACCGCGGCCCGGGCGATGGACTGTTCCAAGACCGCGATGGCCATGCACCTGGAAAAGGCCGACGCCCACATGCACGAGCGATTCGGCGATGAGACGCCGCGGGTCGCCGGGGCGCTGCGCGACGCGGCCGACGCGCTGGAACCGGTCCCGCGCATCGAGCCGTGGCGCGAGCGCGGCCGGCGGCGGTGGTTTGCCATGGTCGTGATCGCCGGGATCATCATCGCGATCATCGTGGCCGTGCTGTGGGCGGCGATGAACGCTTGACCGCACGGGGGCGGCTTGCCAGCGAGCGCGCCGGCCGCGACACTCAGGGGCATGGCCAGAGACCTGCATGACAAAGTGATCGTGATCACCGGCGCATCGGCCGGGATCGGGGCGGCAACGGCGATCGAAGCCGCGCGGGCGGGCATGGACATAGTCGTCGCGGCGCGGCGGGAGGATCGCCTCGCCGCCGTCGCCGAGCAGGTCCGTCAGCTCGGCCGCCGCGCGCTGCCCGTGACGTGCGACGTCGCCCACGACGACCAGGTAGAGGCGCTGGTCGACCGGACGCTCACGGAGTTCGGGCGACTCGACGTGATGTTCGCCAACGCCGGTTACGGGTTCATGCGCCCGGTCGAGCAACTCGGCGACGCCGAGCATCGCCAGATCTTCGAGGTCAACTACTTCGGGACGGTGCGGTGCGTGCGGGCTTCGCTGCCCGCGATGAAGCGGGCCGGCTCGGGCCACATCGTCATCTGCACGAGCATCGTCAGTCGTGTGGGCCTTCCGAACTATTCGGCGTACAGCGCCACCAAGGCGGCGCAGGACGTGCTGGCGACGGCGCTGAGGGTCGAGTTGGAGCCGTACAATATCGACGTGACCGCGGTGTACCCGATCGGGACCAAGACCGAGTTCTTCGAGGTCAGCGCCCGGATTGGCGGCCATGACACGCTCCAGGAGAACACGCCCGAGGCGTTCATGCAGACCGCCGAGCACGTGGCGCGGCGGACGGTCCGGGCGCTGCGCCGCCCGTGCGAGGAGGTCTGGCCGGCGCGGTGGGCGCACCTCGGCTCGTCGCTGGCGTGCCTGCTGCCCGGCATGACCCGGCGCTCACTGCGCAAGCACGCCGGCCGTGACCGCAAGCGCGCCGCGCCGTAGCTCGCACGCCGCTCAGGCCGCTTCGTCCGCCATCAGCGTCCGATCGACGATCGCCAGCACCGGGCGGGCGAGCGTCGCGTTGACGATCACGCCCACGACCAGCGCCGCGAACAGCGCCGCATCGATCACCCGGGCATCGATCAGCGCGTAGGCGACGGCGAGGCTCATCACCCCGGCCGACGCGGCGGCGGCGCCCATCCGCATGCCCGTCCACCACGACCGCCCACCGAACAGCTTAACCGCCAGGAGCATGCCCAGCGCCCGCCCGTCGCCCGAGGCGATGACCACGACCAGCAACAGCCACACGCTGAATGCCGACAGGTCGACCTGTACGGCGACCAGCAGGGCCGCGGCCCCGGCGATCACGGGATGGCCCCATGCGCCGAGGCGGTGATGGGCGTGACGAGCCCGGCGAACCTTGCCGGACTCCGCGAGCACGTCCGCGGCGAACCACACCCACGCCACGGTCAACAGGTGCACGCCCACGCCGATGGCGAGGATCGGCAGGACCACGCCGAGCACGGCCATGAACACGCACAACCCGCCGCGGGCGAGCGATCGGTTTGCCCGTGCGCGGGGATCGGGCATGTAACGCCAGATCAGGGTCTGGGCGACGAGCAGCGCAAGCGCGATGCCGCCGGCGCGGTAGTCGAGCGGTGGCCGATGCGGTGCGGATTCGTCCGCGACCGGGTCACGTCCCGCCACCACGGCCAGGCCGATCCATACGAGCGTGACGAGCAAGACGCTTGCCGCCTGCAACAGCGCCGGCCGATCGTCGAGCGAGCGGTCGGTGGCGTTGCGCCCGACGCGGTCGAGCAGCGTCGCGGGCAGCGGCGAGGCGATCGCCGCACAACCGAGGATCAGCCCCGCCAGCCAGCGCGAGGCATCCGGATCGAGCGGGCGCCGACCCAGCAGCGCCGCCCCCGCCACCGCGACCAGCGCCGATGTGACCAGCATGGCCACCGCCGGCATCGCCGCGTCGACGATGCCGTGCCGATCCGGTCGCGGCTTCGCCGATGCCACGCTCGTCGCCATCGCCGCAATGATCAACAGCCAGGTTGCGGCGTGGAGTTGCTCGGCGCGTCGGGCCTCGGCCCGATCGACCCGATCGCGCAGCGGCCGGAGTTGGGCGCGCATCTGCTCGCGGGCCCCCTCGAAGCCGGCGGGACTCACACCAACGATGGCGTCGAGCTGAGCCTGCAGTTCGGCTTGGCGCGACTGGTACTCTCGGTGCTCGGTGTAGCCCCCACGGATGAGCAGGCGCTGGGCGTCCGGCCAGGCCTCGCCCAGCACCGCCGTGCTGAGCAGCAGCCCGACGACGGCCGGCCCCGCGATCGCCGGCAGGCCCAGCCGCACGCCCAGCGCCACCGCGGGCAGCGCGAACGCCACCGCCCCCGCCGCCAGCATCACCATGGAATCCAGGGCCGTCGCATCGAACATGTCAGCCCAAGCGTACCGCGCGCCCGTCGAGGTGCGAAGCCGGTGCAGCCCTTGCACGCCGCCGCTGGCAGATCATCCGCCCGGTCCGTACAGTAGTGCGTATGAGACGCGGCACGTTCAACGTGGTCTTGCTCGCGGCGGTCGCGGCCGCCGCCGGCGGGTGCGAATCCAGCCCGATGTCGCTGGGCCTGGTCCAGACACCCCAGGCGCAGGTCCACGCCGTCGAACTGACCGAGGTCTCCGAGGCCGGGGCGGCGGCCCGGGTGATCGTGGAGTTGAGCAACCCCAACGACGTGCCGTTGCCCTTGCGCATCGCCCAATACAAGGTCGCGCTCGGCGAGGTCAGTTACAGCGGCGACACCCACCCCAACGCCACCATCCCCGCGCACGGCACGCAACGCATCACGCTGCCCGCGGCGGTCAGCGGTCGTCCCGGCGACGCCTACAAGGTCAACGGCACGATCACCTTCCAGCCGCCCGGCGAGATCCGTCAACTCATGACCGACGTGGGCATCCCCTTGCCATGGGTTTCGATCAACGGCGAGGGACCCGTGACGGGCGATCCGCCGCGGATCGACTATACGCCGCCGCCCGCCCCGGCCGAGCCCAACACCGAACCGGCCGACCAGGAAACCTCGCAGGTCGAATCGACGTGAACGATCGCCCACCGGTCGAACTGGTTTGTTTCGACCTGGGCGGGGTCCTCGTGCAGATCTGTCGGAGCTGGTCCGAGGCGGCGGATCACGTCGGCGTCCCCGATTGCATGGATTTCACCGATCCCGCGGTCGCCGACGCCGTGTTCGCACTGATGCACGAGTTCGAGGTCGGCCGGGTCGAACGCGATCTATTGGTCACGCGGCTGGTCGACCTGTCGTCGGGATACGAGCCGCCGCAGATCGAGGCGATCGTCCCGGGCTGGCTGAAGGGCCAGTACGCGGGCGCGGAGACGCTGATCGAGCGTGTCGGCGCCGCGGGTCTGACGACCGCCTGCCTTTCAAACACCAACGCCTGGCACTGGGAAGTGATGGGCGACGCGGGGCAGTATCCCGCGCTGCAGCGGTTGCACCACCGCCTCGCCTCGCACGAGGTCGGCTCGCGCAAGCCCGACGCGCCGTTCTACGAAGCGCTGGAGCGTGCGGCGGGCGTCGCGCCCGAAGCGATCGTGTTCTTCGATGACCTGGCGGCGAACATCGACGCCGCGGTGCAGCGCGGGTGGATCGCCCACCAGATCACCGACGACCGCGACCCGATCGCGCAGATGGCCGAGCGGTTGGATGCGCTGGGCGTGCCCTAATCGCTTGGCTTACAATCGCGGGATGACGACCACCGCTCATGTTGCTGTCGCACGGATCGAAGTGCACCCGGCGGCCCCGGCCGACGACCCGCGCGGGGCGGCCGTCCTCGCCGAGGTCCGGGAGATGGGCCTGGCTGATGCGCTGCGAGCCGTCCACACCGCGCGCGTGTTCCTGATCGAATCCACCCTCGAGCCGGCGGCAACCGAGCGGATCGCCGTCGAGTTGCTCGCCGACCCGGTCAACCAGCGCCCGGTGACCGGCGCCCGGCCGCCGGCCGACGACGCGGCCACCGTCGAGGTTCACTACAAGCCGGGCGTGATGGACCCCGTCGCGCAGTCGACCCGCGACGCGATCGTGGAGATGCTCGGCGAGGTCGACCGCCTCGAGGTCCGCACCGGGTTCCGGTATGACTTTGACGGCGCGACGCCCGACCAGGCCCGGGTCATCGCTCAGCGGCTGCTCGCCAACACCGTGATCCAGGAGCTCTCGACCGAACCGCTGCATCCGGGATCGTTCGTCGAGGCGGCGGCCTACGAGCTGAACCGGGTGCACGTGCCGATCCGCGAACTCGACGACGCGGCGCTGCAGCGCATGTCGCGCGAGGCGCACCTGTTCCTGTCGCTGCACGAGATGCAGGCGATCCGCGACTACTACCGCGCCCTGCCCGATGAACGCGAGCCGACCGACATCGAGTTGGAGACGCTGGCCCAGACTTGGAGCGAGCACTGCGTCCACAAGACGCTCAAGTCCACGATCCACTACCGCGAGCACGCCGACGCCACGCCGGGCATCCGGCACTTCGCCCGCCGCATCGGCCACGCCGTCACCGACAACGGCCACCTGGTGATCGACAACCTGCTGAAATCGACGATCGCCGCGGCGACGCGGCAACTCGAAGCCGATGGCATCGACTGGTGCATCAGCGTCTTCGTAGACAACGCGGGCATCATCCGCTTCGACGAGACCGACGCGATCACCTTCAAGGTCGAGACGCACAATCACCCCTCGGCGATCGAGCCGTACGGCGGCGCGGCCACCGGCATCGGCGGGGTCATCCGCGACACGATGGGCACCGGGCTCGCCGCCAAGCCGATCGCCAACACCGATGTGTTCTGCGTCGCCGACGTCGAACTGCCCGCGGATGGCCTGCCGCGCGGCGTGATCCACCCCCGCCGGATCCTCAAGCAGGTCGTCGCCGGCGTCCGCGACTACGGCAACCGCATGGGCATCCCGACCGTCAACGGCGCGGTGGGGTTCTAAGACCGCTACCTCTGCAACCCGCTTTTT
>CAYWKS010000027.1:0-41865 GCA_964458935.1 uncultured Planctomycetaceae bacterium | reverse complement strand
ACATAAGGGCGTGGATCACCAAGTTTGCGCGCCCCGGCGTCGTTTCGCGGCGGAAGGGCTTGTGAAGGCGGATACGGGTGGGTCAGCCCGGTGCGTCAGGCTTCGTCGCGGACGTGCCCGTTGCTGCCGTGACGACCGTTTCGGCCGTTGCGGTGGAGTCTGCGCTTGGGCGGGTCGGCGATAGCGGTGGCGGCGTCGGGGGCCTGTGGCTCGGCGTCGGGCTGGGCCGGGCTGGTCGTCTGCTGGAGGGCGGAGGGCCTCGGGGAGGTGCGGTCGTAGATATTGGTGACGCGGGCGTTGAGTTTGCGGAGGGCTTCGGACTCGATCTGGCGGACGCGTTCGCGGGTGAGCCCGACGCGTCGACCGATCTCGTTGAGCGTGAGCGGTTCCTGGCCGTCGAGCCCGAATCGCAGGCGGAGGATGGTGGCCTCGCGGTCATTGATGCTGTCGAGCAGCTCGTTGATGAGCTGGAACTCGTCGGCGTCGAGGACGGGCTGCTCGGGCGAGGGCGAGCGATCGTCGTGCAGCATTTCGGCGAGGGTGAACGCGTCGCCGTCATCGCCGGCGGGGGCCTGGCTGGGCCGCTGGAAGGCGCGGATGGCATGGCGGATCATGCGCACCTTGTCGGCGGTGATGTTCATCCGTTCGGCGAGCTCTTCGATGGTGGGGGTGCGTCCGAGTTCATCCTCCATCTCGGCGGAGGCGCGCTTGGACTGGGCGATGAGCTCGACCATGTAGGCGGGGATGTGGATGGGCTGGACCGCGTTGATGAGCGAGCGTTTGATGGCCTGCTTGATCCACCACGAGGCGTAGGTGCTGAAGCGTGCGCCGTGGGCGGGGTCGAAGCATTCGACGGCCTTAAGCAGGCCGAGGTTGCCCTCTTCGATCAGGTCGATCAGGGGCAGTCCGCGATTGGAATAGTTCTTGGCGATGGAGACGACGAGTCGGAGGTTGGCGCGGGTCAACTGCTCACGTGCATCGGCGCAGCCATCCTTGATGATGCGCCACGCCAACTCCTTTTCCTGGTCGGCGGTCAGGAGCGGGACTTGGTTAATCTGGCGCAGATAGACCTGCAGGCCGGATGCGACATCAGAACGCGCCATAAGGTTGATCGCCCTCCATTAACCGGACAGAAGTGGGCACGCCCGTGGGCTGCGTACCGACATGCACATTGTAGCAAGTTGGTCGGCCATGATACAAACTCATAAGATGAGGATTGTGTGAAATTACCCGCCGCACAGCCGGTGCCTTGGATTAATTTCGGATGAAAACCGGCGGGGCTTGAGGGGGTGCGACCGGGTGGTCGGACGGTGGCGGCATCTGGCGCGGCGGGGGCGGGAAATGGGCGGCGGCGGGCTGTAAAATGCGGTGTTTACAGGGCGTGAGCGCGACCAGGAGGTACATCGACCATGCTGTGGCAGCCGTCGCTACCCGAAAAGTACACGCGGATGGGCGAAACGGAGTTGGCCGAGGCGATCACGGCCCGCAAGGGCGAGTTGGGCGATCGCCTGGTGGTGCTTGGTCACCACTACCAGCAGGACGACGTGGTGCGTCACGCCGATTTTCTGGGCGATTCGTTCAAGCTGAGCCAGTTGGCGGCGGAAAAGGTCGGCGAGGTGGGTGCGGAGTACGTGGTGTTCTGCGGGGTGCATTTCATGGCCGAGTCGGCGGACATCCTGACACCGGAGTCGACGCGGGTGATCCTGCCGGACCTGGCGGCGGGCTGCTCGATGGCGGACATGGCAACGTACGAGCAGGTGGCCGAGGCGTGGGAACAGATCGAGGCGGTGCTGGCCGAGGCGGGCGCATCGGAGGGCGTGCGGTACCGCGTGGTGCCGGTGACGTACATGAACTCGTCTGCGGCGATCAAGGCGTTCGTGGGCGAGCACGGCGGCGCGGTGTGCACGTCGAGCAACGCGCGGGCGATATTGGAGTGGGCGTTCGCCGGCGGGGAGCAGGCCCGGGCGGACGACGAGCGGATCAAGATGCTGTTCATCCCGGACCAGCATCTGGGCCGTAACACGGCCGCGGCGATGGGCTACGACATCCAGACGCAGATGTGCCTGTGGGACCCGCGGCTGCCGCTGCCGCTGGGGGGCAACGGCCCGGATGACATCGTGCGCAGCGACGTGCTGCTGTGGAAGGGCCACTGCTCGGTGCACAAGCTGTTCCGGCCGGAGCACGTGGACCAGGTGAAAGCGCAGCACCCGGGTGTGACGGTGATCGTGCACCCCGAGTGCGACCACGCGGTGGTCCGCAAGGCAGACCGGACCGGATCGACGGAGAGGATCATCGCGGCGATCGAATCGGCCGAGCCCGGGAGCGTGTGGGCGGTCGGGACGGAGGTTCACCTGGTGAACCGGCTGGCGGACCGGGCGAAGCGGCGGGGCGTGTCGGTGCGGATCCTCAGCGACTGCCAGTGCCTTTGCACGACGATGTACCGGATCGACCCGGCGCACCTGCTGTGGGTGCTGGACGGGCTGGCCGAGGGCGAGGCGCGGAACGTGATCAAGGTGGACGACCAGACGCGGCGGTGGTCGCTGACGGCGTTGGAGCGGATGCTTACGATAACGGGCAAGGCGACGGGGTCGGCTGCGGAGCCGGCGGCGATCGACTGAACCAGGCCGCGGCGTCGAGCCGACGCCTCCGAGGACAAGACAAGATGAACGATCAGGCAGAGGCGGCGAAGCCCGCACCGCGGAAGCGGCGGCCGTTGCGTTGGGTGTTTCGGCTGGCGCTGGTGTTGATCCTGGGGCTGGCGGTGCTGGTCGCGTTCGCGCCGGGGATCCTCTCGGGCGGCTGGGGCAAGGGGCGGATCGTCGCGGCGATCAACGCCGAACTGACCGGCACGGCGAGCGTCGACACGCTCGAACTGAGCTGGTTTAATCCGCCGGTCATCGCGGGCCTCAAAGTCCATGACAGCGCCGGCCGAACGGTCGCGTCGATCGACCGGGTCGAGGTCCAGGCCACGCTGTGGCAATTGGTCAAGGGCCAACGCGACCTGGGCACGATCACCATCGACGCGCCCACGCTCAACGTCGTGGTCGAAGAATCGGGCAAGACCAACCTCCAGCAACTGCTCAAGACCCGACCGCAGACCGCGGGCGCGGACCCTGGCGGCCGTGACGTTTCGCAGGAGTCAGACGAGGCGCTGCCGGTCACCTTCAAGCTCCTGGTCAACCGGTTGAACGTCGTGGCGTCAGGCCCGGACTTCGACAAGGTGACGATCGATGGCAATGCGTCGCTGGATGCGACCGCGGCGGACAAGCCGCTCACCTTCGTGCTCGATGCGACCAGTCGCCAGGGCGATCTTGAGGGCAAGGTGGCGGCCGAAGCGACCGTCGACCCGGCCACGGGGGCGTTGCGGGGTACGGTGAGCGTGGTGGACCTGCCGGTCGTGGGGCTGGACTCGCTGCTGGCCCAACACGGACTGCTGGTCGCCGGCGCGGGCGAGTACCTGTCCATCGCCGGACACATACAACCGGCCGACGATGATCCCGGCGCGCAGGATGTGCGTGCGCTGGTGTGGGCCACACCGCAACCGCTGCGCGATGGCGAGGCGGTCACCGCCAGGCTCGAGGCTTTGCGGGGCGGCGCGGATGCGGGCGACCTGCCGCAGAATCTGCTGGCGTTCCTCGACGGTCGCCTGTCGTCCGGGATGCAGACGGCGACGTGTCGCCGCGGGTTGGTGCGCATGCGCGCCACGCCGCCGTTGATTGAAAAGCTGATCGGCGCCCCGAATCAACCGACCGGCCGACTGGCCGATGACGTCGGCGTCACGCTCGAACTCGAGTCGCTGCGGATGCCGCTGGCGGAATTCGACGCGTCGCAGGTCGCCCTGAAGACCGACATCACCATCGACCCGGGCCGCTACGTCGGCGACCCGCAGCTCGGCGACGTCGGATGGACGCAGTTGACCGGGTCGATCGAGACGGACAACCTGACGGACCTGGCGACCGTCAAACTCGACGGACAGTTGCTGCATGCCGACGGGGAGCAGAGCCCGCTCGACGTGGACCTGACGCTGCGGGACATGATCGACGAGCGCGGCGACCCGCGATACGACGCGATGCGGGTCGACGGCCGGGTGGAGTTGAAACGCGTGCCCTCGGCGCTGGTCGACAAGCTCGCCGAGACGGGCGAGGCGATCGCGCTGGGATTCGGCCCGACGCTCGACCTCGTGGTCGAGCCCAATGCCTCGGGCCAGGACACGCTTGCGGCAACCGTCACGCTCGGCGGGGATTACGGCCGGGCCGACGTCGTGCTGGCAATGGACGAGCGGATTCGACTGACGCAACCGGCGACGGTGCGGCTGGATCGACCGGCAGCGGTGCTGCGCTACTACGTGCCCGACATGGGCGGGTACGGCGTGAGCATCGATCAGCCCGTGACGCTGACGATCGAGAAGCTGGACATGCCCCGGCCGGCCGAGGGCGAACCATTCCTGGAGCCGGCGAAGACGCTCTTGTTGGCGAAGGTAGACGCCAGCGGCGTGCGCGTGACCGACCCGCCGAACACCGACGCGCCGCTCGGGCCTCTGGACATCGCCACGCTCACGATCGATCTGAAGGCGGAGAAGCTGGACAAGCCGCGGGTGACGGTGACCGCGGACGTGGCGGCGGGTGGTGAGGGCATGGTGGGGCGTTATGCCTCGACGCGGCTGAGCCTGACGATCGATGCCCAGACGACCCTGGATTCGCAGTTCAACACCGGGCCGGTCGCGATGACGTTGACGGCGAACAACGCCGCGGAGCAACCGCAGCCGCTCCGGTCGGTTTCGCTGGAGGCGCAGGTGCCGGCCGACTTCTCGCGCATCGCGCTGACCGAGAAGGCCGAGGTCAAGTACGTGGCCGACCCGGCTGTCATCGATGCGCCGCCGGGCGGCCCGACGCTGGCCTGGGCCACGCCCGTGACGGTGCGCATCCACGAGTTCGAAGCGCCGCTGGCTGAGTTCGCGGTGAACCGGGTGAAGACCCGGCTGGATGCCGAGATCGACCAGGCCGCGCTCGCCGGCGACCCGCGCTACGAATCGGCATCCCTGTATGACCTGTCCGTCAACGTCGATTTCGACGGCCCGGGCAACACCGTCAAGCTCGATGGCGACGCCGGGACCCGCTTCCTCGTTGACAACGTCACGAAGACCGGGTCGGTCAACATCGACGCCACGATCGGCAAGCTTTTGGATGACGCCGGGCGGATGCGCTCGCTCGATCAACTCAAGATCGAGGATACGGCGGTGACGTTGCGCGACCTGCCGGCGGCGTGGATCGATGTCGTCGCGCCCAGCGCGTACAAGGCGACGACGATCGCCGGCGAGATGCTCAACCTCACGCTGGAGGCCGAACTCGACGCGGGCGATGGCTCATTCGACCTGGTCGCCAAAGCGCCGCGGGCCAACGCCGAGATCCACGCCACGATCACCGACGGCTGGATGACGCTGAACGAAGACGCCGGGGCCGCGTTCATGGTCACCGAGGAGTTGACGAGCGAGTTGATCGACCACCCGATGCTCAAGCAGGCGGTCCGATCCGAGCAGCCGGTGACGGTGTCGGTGGCGTCGAAGGGATTCGGGGTACCGCTGATGAAGCTGCTGAGCGACGACCCCAACGAGGTCGGCGCCGCGCTCACCGGGGCGAGCATCCCGCGGATCACGATCGATCCGGGCAAGCTGATCGTGCGCAACGCCGGGCTGATCAAGACGCTGATCGACCTGCCCAATCGGGTGGGCAAGGTGGCGGAGTTGCGGCTGGGCGTGCTCGGGGCTCGGCGGGGCGACGACACGCTGTCAGCGTGGTTCACGCCGGTCGACCTGAGCATCGAGGACGGCGTGGCGCGATACAGCCGCATGGACATCCTGATCGGCGACCACTACCACGTGGCGACGTGGGGCCGGCTCAACTTCAACGACCGGCCGGTGCAGGTCGACGGGGTGCGGCTCCGCGGTGAGCACGGCCGGATGGTGCTCGGCATCACCGACCGCGCGCTCCGCCGGGTCTACAACATCAGCCGCTACGGCGACGACCCGAACTACATGGATCAGTTCGTCATGTCCGGGCCCATCGACGCGATCGGGCCGGATACCGAGGAGATGGTGGCGCGGCTGGGGCTGTTGACGGGGCTGGGCGCGGCGGGCCAGATCGCCGGCGACGAGATCGCCAACAAGGGCATGCAGATCCTCGAGCAGATCGGCGCGGCGCGCGATGCGATCGACAAGGTCATCGGGCAGGACAAGGCGGTCGAGAAGCGGCAGTTCGAGACCCCGCCGCCGCCGCGCAAGCCCTTCCCCTGGCCCGAGGAGGTCAAGCCCAAGCCCGAGCCGGCCGACAAGCCCGAGCGGGACGCGCCGCCCCAGCCGGCCGACGACCCGCCCCGGCAGAAGAAGCCGGACAAGAGCCTGGAAGAGCGGCTCATCGAGGAGGGCCTCCGCCAGATCTTCAAGTGACCGCCTCGGCGAGGGTGTCGGCCGGGGATTCGAGCAGCGCCGCCGGCACCCGGTGCGCCATCTCGCCTCGCGCCGGGTGGATGACGATGTGCTGGGCCGTGATCGACTGCTGCACGCCGGCGTCGGTCAGCGCTCCCAGCAGCGCCGCCTCGGTGACATCGGCCGGTCTCAGCGGCGCGACGCACCGCTCCAGCCGCTCCAGCCGCGCGCACGACCCGGGCGTCAGGTCACTGAAGTAGTCGTCAGCCGCCCGGGCGCCGGGCATCTCGCTGCGATAGTCGTTGGCGGTAACCAGCGGGGCGTCGCCCGGGGCGCGGCGGACGGACGCGCGCGTGGGCGTGCGCTCGACGCAGACGCGCTGGTCGTTGGTCGAGCCCACCAGGGTGATCAGCCCCGTCGACATCAGCCGTGCCGTGCGAATCATCCGCAGCGCCGCGTCGAAGTCCGCCGCCTCCTCCAGCACCCGCCGCAGGAACAGCAGCATCGGCTCGCCGCGCCAGCGGAACCCCTCGTCGTGCAGCACCGCGTTCACGGCGACCGCGAACCCCCGAGCCGACAGGCCCGTCACCACCCCGGCGAGGCCCGGCCAGCCCGCCGACGACCAGCGGTGCTCGCCCCGCCGCGTGTATCGCAGTGTGACCGCCGCCTGCGCCAGCAGCGCCGGCGGGGCCCAGTCCATGTTCCGCGCCAGCACCGGGCCCCGTTCGGTCGCCAGCGCCGCCGTCGAACACCCCACCATCTTCATCGCGAAGTCGTAGCTGACGTTGGCGACCATCAGCCACCGCCAGTCGGCGTCGCTGACCGCGTCGGCGGCACGCAACTCCGACTCGTACCGCCGGCCGGTCCGCCGATTCATCATCGCCCCGACCCACGGCGCGTACCGCGGCGCCTGCCCGCGGATGTCGCGGAGCAGCGCACGCGCCGCCGCGATCTGCGCATGCGGCGCCGACGCGAACGACCCCGCCGGGTCGTCCAGCTCCACCGCCATCGTCGGCCTCGGCTCGGACCAGGTCATGCCCTTATCCTAGCCCCCGCGCCCCGGGCGACCGCGCCCCGGGCGATCACCCCCGGCCAAAGCCCCGCGACGCCCCGGGTCTTACCCGCCCAGCTTCTCGGCCAGGAACGACTCGACCCGGTCGATCGCCACGCGGTCCTGCTGCTGCGTGTCGCGGTGGCGGACGGTGACGGCCTGGTCGGTCAGGGTGTCGCCGTCCACGGTGAAGCAGTAGGGCGTGCCCGCCTCATCCATACGGGCGTACCGCTTGCCGATCGACTGCTTCACGTCGAACTGCGTGGCGTACCGCCGCCGCAGTTGCTTGTACAGCTTCTCCGCGACCTCGGGCATGCCGTCCTTGTTGACCAGCGGGAAGATCGCCGCCTTGATCGGCGCCATCCGCGGCGCGAAGTTCATGTACACCTTGCTCGCGCGGCTGTCGTCGGGCGTGTACGCCTCGCACAGCAGCGCCAGCGTCCCGCGATCCGCCCCGGCGGACGGCTCGATCACATGCGGGAAGTAGCGCTCGTTCCGCTCCTGGTCGAAGTACTGGAGCTTGTCGCCCTTGCCGCACATGGTCGCGTGCGCCTTGAGATCGAAGTCGGCGCGATGCGCCACGCCTTCGAGCTCGCCGAACCCCGGCGCGGTGAAGGGGAAGCGGTACTCGACGTCGCACGTGCCGGCGCCTTGCTTCGCGTAATGCGCCAGCTCGTCGCGGTCGTGCTCCCGCAGGATCAGGTTATCCCCCGCCAGGCCGATCGACTGCCACCACGCATAGCGGCTGTCGCGCCACCACTTGTACCATGCTTCCGCGTCATCCGGGCGGATGAAGAACTCGATCTCCATCTGCTCAAACTCGCGGCTTCGGAAGGTGAAGTTGCGGGGTGTGACCTCGTTGCGGAACGCCTTGCCCATCTGCGCGATGCCGAACGGCACGCGCACGCGGCTGGTGTCCACCACGTTCCAGAACTGCGTGAAGATGCCCTGCGCCGTCTCGGGGCGGAGGTAGACCCTGTTATCCTCGTCCTTGATCGCGCCCGCGTGGGATTCGAACATGAGGTTGAATGCCCGCGGCTCGGTCAGGTCGCACTGGTCGTGTTCACCGGGCTTCTTGCTCGGCTTGAGCGGGCATTGCGAATCGTCAATGTGATCGGCGCGGAAGAGCTTCTTGCAGCCTTCGGCCTTGCACGCCACCATCGGGTCGTTGAACCCGGCGACGTGGCCGGACGCTTCCCAGACCTTGGGGTGCATGATGATGGTGCAGTCGACGCCGACGACGCTGATGGGGTGGCCGTCGGGACCGTCGGGGGGGCAGGCGACGATGTCGTTCCACCAGGCGTTCTTGAGGTTGCGCTTGAGCTCGATCCCGAGCGGGCCGTAGTCCCAGAACCCGTTGATCCCGCCGTAGAGCTCGGAGGACTGCCAGATGAACCCGCGGCGGCGGGCGAGGGCGACGATGTCTTCCATGTTCTTGGTGGTGGTCGGGGTCGGGTCGGTCATGGGGCGTCCGATCGAGGAGGAAGCGGCGTATGGGAAGGCGAATGCTAAGACAAGGGTGAAATTGAAACAACCGGGGGCCTGGTGCGTCTGTAGATTACCGTGCGGCGCGGCGGCCGTCCGGATAAAATGCGCCGCGTGGTATGGATACGTGCGTCAGGGGCCGCTGCACACCCGTCAGAGAGGAACGTGATGTTCAGGACCGGGGCCGTTTTCGGGATCGTGGCGTTCGCCATCCTGGTTGTGCTTGCGCCGGTGCGGGCGGAGCCCGACGCCGAGGCCGAGCGGGTCTTCGACGACCTGTTCGGCGAGCCGATGCGGCAGGCGCAGGTGACGCGGGAAGACGCCGACGACGTGGCGCTGGCCGAGCAGATGGTCGGTGCGGCGGATGCGTTGAAGGACAACGACGCGTTGCGGGTGTTGCTGTACACCAAGGCGTTCGGGCTGGCGACCCAGAGCGACGCGGGGTTCGAGTCGGCGATGCGGGCGATCGGCCAGGCGGCGGAGCTGGCCCCCGAGCGCCGCGACGAGTTCGACGACAAGGTGATCGCCGCGTACAACCGCCGCTTCCGACGCGCCTCGGGCGACCAGCGCGACCAGCTCGCCGAGCAGATGATCGCCACGGCGATGCGGATCGGCGACGGCCGGATCGACCGCGGCGACTACGAGGGCGCCCTGGGCACGTACCGGTCGGCGCTGACCGCGGCGAACATGGTCCGCTCGCCCCGCCGCGACGACATCCAGAAGGCCGTCCGCTCCGCCACCGACAAGATGGTCACGCAGCGGAAGGCGGCGATGATCGCGCGGCGGCTGAAGCAGATGCCCGACAACGAGCAACTGCTCGATCAACTGGTGCACCTGGTGGTCGTGGAGCTGGACGACCCGGCGGCGGCGATGCAGCACATCGACAAGATCAAGGACGAGCAGTGGGCCGCGCGGGTGCGGCTGGCCAATACCCCGATCCACGCCCTCGAAGCCGACGACGCGCTGGAGTTGGCCGACTGGTACGAGCAGTTGGGCGAGCGGGCGACGGGGGACGCGCAGCGGGCCATGCTCGACCGCCAGCGCGTGTACCTCCAGCGGTACCTGGCCGAGAACGACAGCGAGGACGACGTGCACGCGGTCCGCGCGCGGGTGAAACTGAAGCAGCTCACGGAGCTGACGGACGCCGACGGCGGCGACGACAGCGGGGGCGACGCCGATACCGACCTCGGGCGGGTGATCAACCTGCTCAGCCTCGTCGATGTCAAGGCCGACGCCCGGCAGGGCCAGTGGGTCGAGAACAAGGGCCAGGTCGGTACGGTCACGAAGACGGCCGCGTCGATCCGCTTCCCGGTCCAGCTCAACGGCAGCTACCGGCTGGCGCTGCGGGTGATGATCGACTTCAGCTCGGCCGGGTACTACGACGAGATGCGGGTCTACCTGCCGGTGAGCGAGAAGCGGCACAGCTATTTCGAGATGCCGTTCGGCGGGCAATACTGGTCGTACAACAGCTCGCCCACGCTGGGCGTGGCGCGGCAGCCGCGCATGCTCGCCGCCGCCCTGCCGGTCAACAAGCCCAGCACGTTCGTCATCGAGGTCCGCCGCCGCGACGGCAAGGTCGGGATCGTCGTCAACGTCAACGGTAAGCAGTTGTGCAAGTGGAGCGGCACGGAGTCCGAGTGCAACGGCGGGACCTGGTCGGGGACCGACCCCGGCCGCGCGGGCGTGTACTTCAGCGGGTTCACCGCGGCGATCCAGCAGGCCCAGGTCATCATGCTCGACGGCGAGGCCGTCGCCGACCGTTGATCCCCGCGGCGCCGGCAGAGGGCGACGCTGTCGCCCGTGTTCTGGTCGTGGCGGGGGCGGGGTCGGTCATGGCCGGATCCGGTCTCCTGTAAGTCGTGTACGAAATGGCGTACGCTGAGATTAGTGGGAATCGTGAGCACCCGGAAGTTACGGGCGCGTGATCAATGATCCGTGTGCAAACGGGCCGCTCGCGTTACAATGCCGCACGTTTCGGCGTGTCTTGACCCGGTCAGGTCACCCAACAACCAGCGAGGAACACCATATCCAGAACGGGGGCTGCTTTCTTCATCGTCATGGCATCGATCGTGTGTGCGTCCGTCGGGGCGGTACACGGCGACGACCAGGCACAAGCCACATTTGAAGAGCTCTTCGGGTCACCGATTCGCAACGCCCAGGCCACCCGCGACGACGCGGATGACAAGGCCCTGGCCCAGCAGATGCTCGATACCGCCGAGGCCCTCGGTGACGCGACGTCGCTTCGCGTGCTGCTGTGCGTCGGCGCGTTCGACCTTGCGAAGCAGGCGATGGACAAGGCCGTAGCCCTGGCCCCGGCGAGGCGAGTCGAGTTGGACGACAAGCTGATCGAGGCGCACAACATTCGCTTCCGTCGCGCCGCACGCGACGACCGCGACGCCATGGGAGGGCAGATGATCGAGGCGGCGTTGCGCATCGGCGATCAACGCCTCGCCCGCGGCGACTACGTGCCGGCGCTGAGCACCTATCGATCGGCGCAATCGGCGGCGAACCTCATTCGTTCGCCTCAACGCGATGCGATCCAGGAGGCGATGAGCCTGGCTTCGGCTCGCATGGCCACCCAGCGCCGCGTCGAGTCGCTGGCCGGGCGTCTGGAGCAGATGCCCGACAACGAGCGGCTGATCGAGCAACTGGTGCGGATGTGCGTGGTGGAACTGGACAATCCTTCGGCGGCGGCGCGGTACGCCGACGTCATCGAAGACGAGCAGACGGCGGCGCGGCTTCGGCTGGCCGACAAGCCGACGCACCTGCTCGAGGCCGACGAGGCGATGCAACTGGCCGACTGGTACAGGGCTCTTGCCGAGCAGGCGCCACCGGCGTCGAAGCGCGCGATGCACCGGCGCCAGCGCCACTACCTGCAGTGGTACCTGTCCGTGTGCGACAGCGGGGACTTGCAAGCCGTGCAGGCGCGCCTGCGCCTCGAGCAGTTGGCGGGGTTGGCCAGCGCCCAGGAGCAGGGCGCGGGCAACGAGGCAGCCGCCGTAGAAGCGGGGGCGCGTTATTGACCTGCTGGAACCGGTGGACACCGACGCCGACGCCATCGGCGGCCAATGGGGCAAGAAGGGCAATCGGTCGGCACCGCTGGGAACGAACCCGCGACGATCCGATTTCCCGTGAAGATTGAAGGCGGCTACCGGTTGGCGATGCGGATCGCTTGCGATTTTGATTCGATGGGCGACTTCGAGAGCCTGACCATCCACTTGCCCGTCAACAAGACTGTGCACACGTACTTCGAGCTGATACTGCGCGATGGCAGCGACACCCGTTTTCGCAGGCCGATGATAGGCGTGGTGCCGGATCGCAGACGCCGTTATCACGAGCTCAACCTGCCCGCAAACAGGCCCAGCACGTTCGTCGTTGACGTGCGCCAGGATGGCAACGGCCGGATCGATGTTGCCGCCACCGTCAACGGCAAGAAGGTGTGCCAGTGGGATGGCGCTATCGAGGACCTGATCTGTTCGTTTTACTACCACCGGAACAAGGGTGACCGCCACGCCGGCTTGACCTTCACCCGTTTCGCCGCCGCGGTCCACGAGGCGCGACTGATCATGCTCGACGGTGAAGCCACGCTCGACCGGCCATGACCCGACCTGTCGCGCCCGAAGCCAAGCCCAGCGCTGAGCCGCTTATTCCAGGTAGACGTGGATCGTGTTGTGTGTCTTCATGACCGGCTGGAGCACACGCATCAGTCGGCCGTATCTCGTCGCGCCCGGGGCATGAACGAACAACTCGCGTGGCCGGTCGCCGTCGACCTGCTTCAGCTTCGCCGCCAGGGCCGCCGGGTCGGCCGGATGCGTGATTCGCTCACCGGTCAGCAACGAGCCCATGTCGTTGCGTTTGTCGTAGGTCTCGATGAGCGTCAGGCGTGGCGGGTCGGCGTCGGCGGGCGCCAGCCGCAACTCCCACGCGTGGAACAGCCGCTTGGACCGTTCGCGCAGGTCCCGGGGCGGCAGGAAGGCGCGGTAGTACAGGTGGCCGGGGGGCGGGGGCTCGATGCGGAGGCCCTGCGGCCCCTCGGCGGCGGCAAAGACCTGCGCCAGGCCGTGGGCCAGCCCCAGCGGCACGGCGTCGCCGATCCGGACCGTCACGTAAGGATCGCGCTCGTGGGCGGCCAGGTCGGCCAGCTTCGCCAGGGCCGCGGCCACGTCGCCGGGCTCGGCGATCCGTTCGCCGGACGCGCCGACCAGGCCGATCCGCAACGCGCCCAGTTGCTTGGCCGTCGGGTCGGGCCGGCCCAGCGTCACATCCATCGTGATCTCCACGACGCGCGGCGGTCCGTCCGGCCGCTGGGGCCGGATCACCACCTGCACCGGCTGCCACGGCATGAGCGTGAAGGCATCGGCGGGGGTGTACCGCTCGTAGACCGCGCCCTGGGCGGAGCGGCGGGGCACGTCGAAGATCGTCGTCGGCTCGTTGTACGTCGAGGCGATCGGCCCGACGCCGTAGGCATCGGCGGCGAGCGGGCGTTGGCCGCCCTCGCCCGCGGGCAGCCGGTACGACCCGGTGAAGATCAGCCCGGTCGGATCGAGCGGCCGACCGGTCGCCTCGTCGTGGATCAGCGACTCGGCCCGCGCGGACCTGGCCTCGCCGCCGTCCTGCTTCCATTCGAAATGCATGGTTACTCGCTCGCCCTTGGGCCAGGCCCGCAGCGCGTCGTAGTCGACCGGCTTGCCCGGGGCCATGCCGATGAACCGCATCGCCTCGACGACGTCGGCGCCCTCGACGAAGGCGACCGCCAGCGCCTCGTAAGCCTTGCCGCTGTCGTCGGTGATGAGGAAGAACTCGACGGGCTCGTCGTGCTGGATTGCGGTGGCGGCGGCCCAGAGGCGGACCGTGCGGGCCTCGCGGTCGGCGACCAGGCCCGGCCGCACCATGAGGTGGGCCGCGTCGCCGAGGCGTTGGGCCGCCTGTGCGTGGTCGCGGAGGGCGTCGGCGCGGGCGGCGGGGCGGTCGGGGGTTTGGCCCGTCACCGCCGCTGCCGCGAACAGCGACATCGCCATCGCCGTCAGAGTCAGGTTCATCGGTCGCATGAGGGTGGCTCCGTGGTTGACGGTGGCGACCGCCGGGCTTCGACGAGCTGGTAGGCGGTCGGTTCGAGCCGGCGTGCCTGAATGTGCGTCAGCCCCGCCGAGGCGAGCATCGCCCGCACCTCGTCCACGCCGAACACGCCTGCGCCGGGATCGAACAGCTTCATCTGCAGCGCGAACAGCGCGGGGAAGTCGGCGTGCGGGGCGTGGCGCGCCGCGGTGTTCGTGGGGTCGGGGGCGCCGGGCCGCATGAAATCGATGACGACCACGCGGCCGCCCGGCTGGGCCGCGTCACCCAGCGCCGCGAGCACGCCGCGGGCCGACGCGGCGGTTTCCTGGTGCAGCGCGCCGCAGTACAGCACCGCATCGAACCCGCCGGGCAGCGCGTCGCGGCGATAGTCGGCGGGGTGGAAGCGGATGCGGCCGGCGGCCGGGTCGCCTTCGGTCAGCTCCTGCGCCACGTCGAGCACGCCGGGCAGGTCGAGTTGGGTGACGGTCACGTCGGGCCAGAGCCCGGCGAGCATGCGACCGAGCGTGCCGGGACCGCTACCGACATCCAGCAGCGAGCGGCAGTCGGTCAGGTCAACGCCGGCGACGATGGCCGGTCCGAGCGCCGTGGCGCGGCTGTGCATGCCGAGCACGAATCGGCGGGTCTGGGCCTCATCGCCGCCGAGGTGCGCGCCGGCGGGGATCGCGGCCTTGCCGTCGCGGACGCATTCGGCGAGCCGGCCCCACAACCGGTACAGATCGCCGTTCAGCCGCAGCGCCGGGAGCATGCACTGGCTCGACGCCGGGTCGAGCAGCGGCCGCGCCCCGTCGTGGAGCACGTAGCCGTCGCCGTGCCCGGTGAGCAGGCCCATCGCGGCCAGCGCCGCCAGCAGGTCGGCCGTGTACGCCGGGTCGAGCCCGAGCGCCTCGGCGACCGCGTCGGCGGGGCGCGGGTCGGTCACCTGATCGAAGATGCCCAGTTGCGCGGCCGCGCCGATCGCCGCGGACCGCCAGTATCCGCTGGCCAGCTCGGTCAATCGCCATGCCGCGTGAGTGGTCATGCCGTGCATCATACGTTGGGCGAGCCGGGGTGTGCCGAATCTGCAAGGCGTCAGCCATTCGGCGTGTCGGGGGTGCGGCGGGCGGCCTGCCGCTTGTCGCGGCGCTGGAGCATCTGCCGCGCCAGCGCCTGCATGTCCACGACCGCATCGGTCTCGTCGACGATCTCCTCGCCGAGCAGCGTCTCCATGGCGTCTTCGAGCGTGACGATCCCCGCGGTCCCGCCGTACTCGTCGACGACCTGGAACAACTGGGTGTCCTGCTGGAGGAACTGGTCGAGGGCGTGGGCGACGCTGGCGTGCTCGGGGATGGGGTGGATCGGGCGGGCGAGGTCCTTGAGGGGGCGCTGCCGCTGGCCGGCGCTGTAGGCCTCGTAGATCGCGTAACGCGCGACCAGGCCGGTGATGTGGTCGAGGTCGCCGCTGTGGATCGGGATGCGTGCGAAGCGGATCGGGTTGTCGGCGTCGACGGCCTGTGCGACGGGCTGGTCCTCGGCGAGCGCAAAGACGACCTTGCGCGGGGTCATGATGCTGCGGACCTCGACCTCGCGCAACGCCAGCACGTTGCGGATCACGTGCGACTCGCCCGCGGTGACGGCGCCCTCGGCCCGGCCCAGCTCGGCGATGCTGTGCAGCTCGGCCCGGCTCAGCCGCGTCTGCTCCCGCCGCCCGCCCACCAGCCGGTTCACCCACTCCAGCGCCACAACGATCGGCATGAGCACCGTGATCAGCACGCCCGTCGTCCACGCCGTGAAACCGGCCAAACCCTTGGCGTACACCGTGCCCAGCCGCTTGGGGATGATCTCGCTGAACACGAGGATCAACAGCGTCAGCACGGCGCTGGCCGCCCCGACCCACGGGTCGCCGAAGACGGCCGCCGACTGCGCCCCGACGCCGGCGGCGCCGACGGTGTGCGCGATCGTGTTGAGGGTGAGGATCGCGGCGAGCGGCCGATCGATGTCGCGCTTCATCCGCTCGAGCTTGCGGCCGGCGGCCTGGCCCTGCTCGACCAGCACCGCCACGTACGACCGCGGCACGCTCAACAGCGTCGCCTCCAGCATCGAGCACAGGAACGACACCCCCAACGCCAGCGCAAGATAGGTCAGCAGAAGCGTCATGCGTGTATCTTATCCGCCCGCCGCGGCGGCGGGTTCCGCGCGGCCGCCCCCGGCGGCTAGCGCCGACGCCGCGACTGGCTCTTGTTCTTGCCCTGCGTCGCGGTGCGACCCTTGCGGGGCTTGCGGGGTTTCTGCGGCTGCGGCGTGTCGTCGCGGCGGGGCCGCTCCTTCCGTGTCTTGCCCTTGCGCTTCTCCGATTGCTTGTCCATGATCTGAAGGTCCATCTGCCGCTTGGCCAGGTCGACCGCGACGATGCGGACGGTGAAGGTGTCGCCGATGGCGATGGACCGGCCGGACCGCTGGGCGACCATGGACCCGGTCTGCTCGTTCAGCCGCCACTGCTCGGCCGGGGCGCCCGGCAGCTCGCCGGTCTTGATCAGCCCCTCGACGAGGTACTTGTCGATCTGGACGAAGATGCCGAAGCCGGTCACCCCGGTGACGGTGCCGGCGAAGTCGTCGCCGAGGTGCTTCTCGGCCATGAGCTGGAGGACGAGGAAGTCGCGGAGCTCGCGTTCGGCGGCCTCGGCGTTCCGCTCGGTCGCCGAGCAGTGCCGGCCCACCTCGGTCAGCGCCTCTTCGTTGGGGCATCGCGGGTCGCGTCGGAGCTTGTCGGCGATCCGCTTGCGGGCCTTGCCGCCGCCGGGCAGCCGCGTATCGTTGCCCGCCACTTCCAGCAGCGCCTCCAGCGCCCGGTGCGCCGTCAGGTCCGGGTACCGGCGGATCGGCGAGGTGAAGTGCAGGTAGTGGCCGCTGGCCAGGGCGAAGTGCCCGACCAACGCCGGGGCGTACTCGGCCTTGGTCAGGGTCTTGAGCACGGCCAGGTGGATCGCCTTGGCCGCGGGCTTGCCCCGCGTCGCCGCCAGCAGGTTCTGCAGCTCCTTCCGCGAAGGGTTGGCGGGGATGTTGTAACCGGCCACACGCGCAAAACGCCGCAGCTCGTCCGTGTCGCTCGTCTCGGGATCGGGGTGGACGCGGCGGATCACCGGCACCTCCAGGTCGGCGAAGGCGCGGGCAACCGCCTCGTTGGCCTCGACCATGAACGCCTCGATGAGCTTGTGCGTGAACGCGTCGTCCTCGGGGTGGGCGTCGACGACGTGACCCTCGTCGTCGAACACCAGCTCGACCTCCGGCAGGTCGAGGCTGATCATCCCGTCTTTCTCACGCCGCCCGCGGATCGCCCGCGCCAGCTCGTTCATGTTCGACAGCGCCCGGATCAGCTCGTCGGTGTAGTCGTTGGCCTCGACGCTCTGCCGGGCCGCCGCCTCGGGGTCGCCGTCGATCAGCGCCTGCGCTTCGAGGTAGGTCAGGCGGAAGTCCGATCGGATGACCGCGTTGGCGAAGGTCGCGCCGGTGACCTTGGCGTTGGCGTCGTAGTCGATGAACACGCTCTTGGTCAGCCGCGGCACGCCCGGCTGCAGCGAGCAGATCCCGTTGCTCAGCAGCTCGGGGAGCATGGGCAGCACCAGCCGGGGCAGGTAGACGCTGTTGCCGCGGTCGTAGGCCTCGCGGTCGAGCTCGGCGTCGGGCCTCACGAACGTCGCCACGTCGGCGATGTGGATCCCCAGCCGCCAGCCGGTGTCGGTGCGTTCGAGGCTGATCGCGTCGTCGAAGTCGCGCGCGTCGGGGGGATCGATCGTGACGGTGAACGTCGGGGTGAGGTCCAGCCGCTGCCCCCGATAGGCGTCGGTGTGGTCGTCGTAGTCGCGGGCGGCGTCGCGGGCCTCCTGGACGACCGCGTCCTCGAACCCTTCCTTGAGCCCGAACGCGCGGATCACGCCGGCCGTCTCGACGTCGGGCCTGCCCGATTCGCCCAGGACCTCGGTGATCACGCCTTCGGGGCTCTGGCCCTTCTCGGGGAAGACGGTGAGCTCGATGACGACCTTGTCGCCGCGCTTGGCGTTCTTGGCACCGGGGTCGCGGGTGATGATGGGCGTGGTGAGGCTCTTGCCGTCGGGGTAGACGACCCAGTGCGAGCCCTGCTTGTCGAGGGCGCCGACGAAGTTGGTGGCGCGGCGCTGGATGACCTCGGTGACCTTGCCGCGTGTGCCGCGTCGGCCCGAGCCGTGCACGACCTTGGCGCGGACGCGGTCGCCGGTCAGCGCCCCGCCGGTGTCGGGCGGCGGGACGAACAGGTCGCCGTGGGTCGTGGGCGTGTCGGGGATGATGAACCCGAACCCGCGTTCGTGGAGCTTGAAGGCGCCGGTGACCTCGCGGCCGAGCGGGGGCAGGGCGACCGTCTCGTCTGACCCGACGACGACCTGCTGGTCCTCGGCGAGCTCGCGGACGGCCTCGCGAAAGGCGGCGTGCTGGTCGCGGTCGATGCCCAGGTCCTCGGCCAGTTCACGGACGCGCTGGGGGGCGTAGGCGTCGCTGCGGAGGTGGCGGAGGATGCGGCGCTTGTAAGTGGATTGCATGAGTGTCCTATAGAAGGTCGGTCGTTGCCGGCGAAGCCCGTGGCCCGATTATACGGGACCGGCGCGGCGCGGGGCGGTTGGGCACCCGGGCCGCCCGACGGTACACTGCCCCCCACACCAGGAGCCTGTCATGGCGACGACCGACCCGCAGATCGAGGCGAAGGCGAAGGAGTTGGGGCGGTTGATCGCCGAGCACCCGGCGACGAGCGCGTACGCCGCCGCGAGCGAGGCGCTGCAACAGGACACCGACGCCGAGCGGCTGCTCAACGAGTTCAACGGCCACGTCACGCAACTCGCGCAGAAGCAGCAGCAGGGCCAGCCCATCGAGGTCGACGACAAGAAGAAGCTTCAGGCGTACCAGGCGGCGCTGGCGAGCAACATCCACGTCAGCCGCTTCCAGAAGGCCCAGATGGACTACACCGACCTCGTGCGGCGCGCGGTGCAGACGCTCACCAGCGAGGCGCAGCCCGAGGGGGCCGGGCCGGCCGAGCCGGGCTGATCACCCCGCGCTCGCGCACGGTTGCGTCCATTTCGCGTGTGTTTATATACTGGCCCCTCCCCACACATTTCGCCCGGTGGCGCACGCAGTTCGGGCATTGCAGGAGGTCCACATCATGGCCGCATACACCACCGCCGACATCCGCAACCTCGCCTTGCTCGGGCACGGCGGAGCGGGCAAGACGACCCTGGTCGAGCACCTGCTCCACGCCGCGGGCACCATCGGTCACGTCGGCGAGGTCGAGAAGCAGAACACCGTCTGCGACTTCGAGGCCGAGGAGAAACACCACGGCCACTCGCTCAGCTCGGCGGTCGTCCACTGCGACTACCAGGGCCGGCACATCAACCTGATCGACACGCCGGGGTACCCGGATTTCATGGGCCGCGCCCTGTCGGCGCTGCCGGCGGTGGAGACCGCGGCGGTGGTGATCAACGCCCAGCAGGGCATCGAGATGATGACCCGCCGCATGATGGACCGCGCCGCCGATCGCCAACTGCCCCGCCTGATCATCATCAACCGCATCGACGCGGAGAACATCGATCTGCCGGGTCTCGTCGAGCAGGTCCGCGAGACGTTCGGGTCCGAGTGCCTGCCCATCAACCTGCCCGCGGGCGGGGGCGCGAGCGTCATCGACGTGTTCACCCGGGCCGACGGCGAGGCCGACTTCTCCGACGTCGCCTCGGCGCACACCGCCATCCTCGACCAGGTCGTCGAGGTCGACGAGCAGGTCGCGATGACCTACCTCGAAGGCGGCGAGCTGACGGAGGAGCAGATCCACAACGTCTTCGAGAAGGCGCTGCGTGAGGGCCACCTCGTGCCGATCTGCTTCACATCCGCGAAGAACGACGTGGGGGTGAGCGAGCTGCTGGAACTGATCGTGAAGCTGGCGCCCAGCCCGCTGGAGGGCAACCCGCGTCCGTTTATCAAGGGCGAGCCCGGCGACGCCGACGCCCAGGAGTTCCACGCCGAGGCCGACCCCGATCAGCACGTCATCGCCCACGTGTTCAAGGTGACGATCGACCCGTTCGTGGGTCGGCTGGGCGTGTTCCGCATCCACCAGGGCACGATCACGAAGGACAGCCAGTTGTTCATCGGCGACGCCCGCAAGCCGTTCAAGGTCGGCCACCTCTTCAAGCTCCAGGGCAAGGAGCACGTGGAGGTCGACGCGGGCATCCCCGGGGACATCTGCGCGGTGGCGAAGGTCGAGGAGATGGACTTCGACGCGGTGCTGCACGACTCGCACGACGAGGACCACATCCACCTCAAGCCGCTCGACTTCCCCAAGCCGATGCAGGGCCTGGCGATCGAGGCCAAGAGCCGTGGCGACGAGCAGAAGATCGCCAAGGCGCTGGCGGCGGTGGATGCCGAAGACCCGTGCTTCCAGGTCGAGCGGGACGCGACGACGCACGAGACGGTGATCCGGGGGCTGGGCGAGCTGCACCTGCGCATCTGCCTGGAGAAGATGAAAGAGCGTTACGGGGTGGACGTGGATACCCACCCGCCGAAGATCGCCTATCGCGAGACGATCACCGTCAAGGCCGAGGGCCACCACCGCCACAAGAAGCAGACCGGCGGCGCGGGTCAGTTCGGCGAGGTGTACCTGCGGGTCGAGCCGATGGAGCGCGGCGCGGGTTTCGAGTTCTCCAACGACATCTTCGGCGGGGCGATCCCCGGGCCGTTCATCCCCGCGATCGAGAAGGGCGTCCGCCAGGTGCTCGACCAGGGCGCGATCGCCGGGTACCCGCTCCAGGACGTGCACGTCAGCGTGTACGACGGCAAGCACCACCCGGTCGACTCGAAGGAGGTGGCGTTCGTGACCGCGGGCAAGCGGGCGTTCATCGACGCGGTGCAGAACGCCCGGCCCGTCGTCCTGGAGCCGATCGTCCACCTCGAGATCACCGTGCCCGAGCACAATATGGGCGACATCGCCGGCGACCTGTCGGGCAAGCGCGGCCGCATCCAGGGCCAGCAGTCGATCCCCGGCGGCATGTGCGTGATCGCCGCCCAGGCCCCCCTCGCCGAGCTCGGCAGCTACCAGTCACAGCTCAAGAGCGTGACCGGCGGCATGGGCAGCTTCAGCATGGAATTCAGCCACTACGAGCCGACCCCCCCCAACGTCCAGCAGCAGATCGTCGCCCAGTACAAGCCGAAGGAAGAGGAAGAGTAGGGCCGCGGCCACCGCGCGTCCAGGCCGCCAGGACCCGCGGGTCGTTCGCGGGCGGTCGTGGGCTTTTCGTGGGAGTGGATGGCCCGGTTACACGATCTCCGCGACCTTGAAGCGCTTGACGCCGCGCGGCAGGTCGACCTTGACCGTCTCGCCGACGCGGGCCTTCATGATCGCCTCGCCCATCGGGCTGCTTGCGGTCACCTCGATCACGTCCAGGTCGAACGACCCGCTCGACTCGCCGACCAGCTTGTAAAGGTCTTCGTCGCCCTCATCGCCGTCGTCGTCGAGCTCGATGAGCTTGACCGTCGCGCCGAGGAAGACCATATCCTCCGGCACCTCCTGGTCGGTGACGACCTTGGCGGTCTTGAGGCGCTCGGTGATGCGGCGGATCTCGGCCTCGTTGAGGCCCTGCTCCTCGCGGGCGGCGTGGTACTCGGCGTTCTCCTTCAGGTCGCCCAACGCCCGGGCCTCGGCGATGCGGGTGACGATCTGCGGCCGCTTCGCCTCGCATTCAGCCAGTCGCTCTTCCAATTGCACTTTGTCTTCGGGTGTGATGAAGTCCATGATCGCAATTATTAGCGCAAACTCGGGCACGGGGCAAATACGTCTGCATCGGCCCGGCTAGCATGCCGTATGTCAGAAACGCCCTTCACCATGCTGTACGACGGCATGTGCCCGATCTGCTCCCGCGAGGTCCGGTTGCTGCGGCGGCGCGCCGCGCGTCGCAACATCCCACTCGGGTTTCTCGATATCACCGCACCGGACTTTGACCCGTCGCGGTACGGCCTGACCGCCCGGCAGGTGCGCGAACGCATCCACGCCCTGACACCCCAAGGCGAGGTGATCGAGGGCATGGCGGTCTTCCGCCGCGTGTACCGCGCGCTGGGCCTGGGCTGGCTGATTGCGTGGACGGGTTGGCCGGTGTTCAAGCCGATCGCCGACCTGGGCTATCGCGTGTTCGCGCGGGTCCGGCCGCGGTTGTCGCGACACCGCCCGTGCGACGATGCGTGCGGGGTCGACCGGGCCTCAGATGACGTCGCCGCGTCGCCGCGTTCGGTCTGACAGGGCCAGCCCGATCCAGGTGACGGACAGCACGGCGGCGGCGGCGGCCAGTGCCCATGTCATCGCCGCCGCGTCCGCCCCGGCGAACGGGCGCGGCTCGCTGAGCAACCACATCGCCTGAACCGGGGCCAGCGCGATCTGCACGGCCGAGTCGCCCGTCCCCCCGGCGCTCAGTCCGAGCCAGGCGGCCAGCGCCGCGGCCTGCGCGGCGACGCGCCGGGCCACGCCCCCGCGCCAGCCGAACTCGATGAATACCGCAACGGCCAACGCCGCCACGATGAACACCGCGTCGATCACCACCAGGTTGGTCGATGCCCAGCCGACGGCCGGCGGCAGGTCTCGTGTTTGAAGGTGCAGCGCCAGCGGCATCGCCTGGAAGACCAGCACGATGCTCGCCCAATCCAGCAGCAGGGTCGCCGTCGGGTAAGGCGGGCGCGGCTGGCTCAGCCGAAACGCCGGCCAGATCGCCATCGCGCCCGCCAGCGCCGATTGCAGCGTCCACCGCACCGTCGGCGCCAGCGCCCCGCTCTCGATCGCGAGGTTGACCGACCACGAGCCCAGCAGCCACAGGCTCCAGCCCAGCAGGACCGGTCGGGTCGAGGCGCGTAGGGCATGCCGGCTGTTCATGCTGCTCGATTCGATGCGAGGGGCCAGGGACGCCGACCGGCCGCGGCGGCCGTCATGGTGACGAAGTGTAACGTGCCCGGCGGGTGGGATGAATCAGCGGCGTGTCGAGGTAGACATCGACGGTCTGGCCGTTGGCGTCGATCCGCCCGCCGTACCGTTCGGCGACGCGCTGGATCATGGCGAGCTTGCGGGGGGCATCGGGTTCGTAGATGCCCGCCTCACCGGGCGCGCGGCCCCAGCGGACCATGCCGTCCCGGGTGATCAGCGAGATGTGGGGATAGGCGTCGTCGGCCCGGCCGGCGTAGTTGCTCACGTCAACCGCGCGGACCTGGTCGGCGAAGGGCCGACCCGCCAGCAGCTTCGCCAGCGCCAGGCCCGCCTGCACGTCGTTGCCGGGCCAGGTCGCGCCCTGGGCCGGCGGGGCGGCGGCCACGCCGGTGATCGCCGTCAGCCCCAGCGCTTCGAGCTGGTCGTAGCCGTACACACCCGGCAGCCGCACCCCATCCGGGTCGATGAGGTGAAACCCGTCGCGAGCGCCGATGAGCGCCGCCGGGTGCCGCCAGGTCGCGTGCACATCGATCACCCCGCGGTCATGCCGCTGGACGCTGTTCACCGCACGCACCCACGCCTCGCGCTCGAGGTAGGCCACGGCGTCGGCCAGCGCCGCCCGATCGAGCGGGTCGGGCCCCGCCCGGTAAGCCACCTCATCGACGATCCGCTGCACCTGTTCGGGACGCATCCACGGCGGAACGTTGTTCAGTCGCACGCGCAGGTCGCCGGCGGTCGCATGCGCGGCTCGCGCGGCGACATGGTCCCGCAACGGCGCATAGCCCAGCCAGGCCCCGACGCCCAGGCCGGCCACCGCGACGACCGCGGCCGCGCGGCGGGCCCACCGCCAGCGGCTCGCAGGGCCCGCCGCCGCTCGCGTGGCGTTCTGCGCCCACTTGCGGCTGGGCTTGCCCTGGCCTCGCTTCTTGCTCTTCTTGCCCGATGGCAGAAACCATCCCATCGTTCGCCTCACGACAAATCACGCTTCCAATTCTGCACTATCGGCGGTCAGGGCCCCGCAGCGGCACAATTGGCCGTGCCACGCCGTCTGGTCGCTATCACCGCCGCCCACCCGTCGCCGACGGGTTACCATACCGTGTGGCGCTGCCCCTGGTTCATCATCCCGGCTATGACGTGGCCCTGCCCCCGGGCCATCGGTTCCCGATGTCGAAGTTCGCGCTGTTGCGGCGGCACCTGGTGGAGGCGGGCCACGCCGCCCCGTCGCAGTTCCACGCGCCGCCCGAGCCGACCGACGCCCTGCTGTATCGCATGCATACGGCCGACTATGTCCGCGCGTTCTGCGCGGGGACGCTGGAGGCGCGGGCGATGCGGCGGATCGGCCTGCCGTGGTCGTCGCAGCTCGTCCGTCGCTCGCGCATCGCCGTGGCCGGCACCCTCCGCACGGTCGAGCTGGCGCTGGAGCACGGCCTGGCGTGCAACACCGCCGGCGGGACGCATCACGCCTTCGCCGATTTCGGCGCCGGCTACTGCATCTTCAACGACCTGGCGTGCGCCGCCGCCGACGTGCTCGACCGCGGACTGGTGCGGCAAGTCCTGGTCGTCGACCTCGACGTGCACCAGGGCGACGGCACGGCCGCGCTGCTCGCCGATCGGCCCGAAGCGTTCACGTTCTCAATGCACTGCCGCAGCAATTTCCCGCTCCGCAAGCAGCGAAGCGATCGCGATGTCCCGCTCGAGCCCCACATGACCGATGCGGCGTACCTGGGCGTGTTGCAAAGCCAGCTCGAACCGCTGCTGTCGGAGGTGCATCCCGACGTGGTGCTCTACGACGCGGGCGTCGATCCGCACGCCGACGACGCGCTCGGACACCTCGCGCTCACCGACGCCGGACTGGCCGAGCGCGATCGCTTCGTGCTAGAAGCGTGCGCCCGGCGCGGGGTGCCGGCGGCGTGCGTCATCGGCGGCGGGTACCACGTCGATCGACGCCTGCTCGCCGAACGCCACGCCATCCTGCACATCACCGCGGCGGATGTCTATCGCCGACACCTGAGCTGAGCGGCGTTCAGAAGCCCCGGGCCATCAACCGGCCAAGCAGCCCGCGGCGTGGCGCGACGTGGATCGTCCCGAGGCCCGGCACACGTGCCCGGGTCTGGATGCCGAACAACTCATGCGCTCGGCGCAGCAGCGGGCCGACGGCCGCGAGGCTCCGCCGGGCTCGCCACGCCGACGAAAGGCTGTCCAACGCCAGCGTGGCGGTCGCTCCTTCGGTGGTGAGCGTGATGGGCCGACCGTCGACCGAACCGTCGAGTCGACCGGCCAGCATCACTTTGGGCCGCCGGCCCCGTCGCGCGTCGTGATGCGGAGCGTGCCGTTGAGCACCCACTCGGCGTGCTCGGCCGAGGGCCCGGTCCCGCTGGGGATCTTGACGTGCATGTCGTCAAAGGCATAGGTGATCTCGGCGTTGCGGCCGGTCAGCCGGTCGTACAGCCCGATGGCCAGGTCCGGCCAGGTCTGGGTGTGGTTGGGATCAGCCATTGTCCAGTCTCCTTGTCGTGACGATGGTTCGGAGAACCATATCCCTGCGCGACCCTGATTCAGTGTAGCTGGGGCATGTGCCGGGCCGTTCACGTTCTGGCGGATTGTGTCGCCGGCCGGTCGCGTCGCCGCGGCCTGCCCGGCGGCGTGTCAGATTGGCAGGGTCCGCCGCCGCCCGCAGGGATCGTGGCAGGCCGCTCGTCCGCAGCATACATGTAAGTCTATTGAATGCATGATCTTGCGTTATTGCAAGATGGCATCGGCGTTGCGTTGTGCACGGGTGGATACGGTATGCTGATGCTGCGCCGTGGGCCGCGACCCGCGAGGCCAGGGACGCGGCGCCCGGAACGCAAGAACACTCGAGGTATCGCAAATGGCTACTCCAATCGGTATTGACCTGGGAACGACCAACAGCGTCGTGGCGCTTGTCGAAGGCGGCCAGCCCAAGGTGCTGGTCAACTCCGCGGGCGCGCGGCTCACGCCGTCCGTCGTCGCCTACACCGACAAGGGCGAGGTGCTTGTCGGCCAGACCGCCAAGCACCAGCAGGTGACCAACCCCCACCGCACGGTCTACTCGATCAAACGCTTCATGGGCCGGCGACACGACGAGGTCCACGCCGAAGAGAAGATCGTACCCTACGAGATCGTCGGCGACGAGAAGGAACTGGTGAAGGTCGAGATCGACGGCAAGCAGTACACCCCCCAGGAGATCAGCGCCAAGGTGCTGATGGACCTGAAGAAGACCGCCGAGGACTACCTCGGGGAAGAGGTGACCGACGCGGTGGTGACCGTGCCGGCCTACTTCAACGACAGCCAGCGTCAGGCGACCAAGGAAGCCGGCGAGATCGCCGGGCTCAACGTCAGGCGGATCATCAACGAGCCGACCGCCGCCGCGCTGGCCTACGGGCTGGACAAGAAGAAAGAGCAGACCGTGGTCGTGTTCGACTTCGGCGGCGGCACGTTCGACATCTCCATCCTCGAGATCGACCCCGACGTCGGCACCTTCCAGGTCCGCGCGACCAACGGTGACACCCACCTCGGCGGCGACGACATCGACCAGAAGCTCATCGATCACATCGCCAGCGAGTTCAAGAAGACCGAGGGCATCGACCTCCGCGAGGACCCGATGGCGCTGCAGCGGCTCAAGGAGGCCGCCGAGAAGGCCAAGATCGAGCTGTCCAGCCAGAAGGAGACCACGGTCAACCTGCCGTTCATCACCGCCGATCAGAGCGGGCCCAAGCACCTGCAGCAGTCGCTGACCCGGGCGAAGTTGGAGTCGCTGATCGGCGACCTGATCGGCCGGCTCCGCAAGCCCTGTGAGACGGCGCTGGCCGACGCGAAGATGAGCCCGTCCGACATCCACGAGGTCGTGCTCGTCGGCGGATCGACCCGCATCCCCGCCGTCCAGGAGCTGGCCAAGGAGATCTTCGGCCGCGACCCCAACAAGGGCATCAACCCCGACGAGGTCGTGGCGATCGGCGCCGGCATCCTCGCCAACGAACTCACCCGAGGCAAGGAGTCGGATATCCTCCTGCTGGACGTGACCCCGTTGAGCCTGGGCATCGAGACGCTCGGCGGCGTGATGACCACGCTCATCCCCCGCAACACCACGATCCCCACGAGCAAGACCGAGACCTTCAGCACCGCCGCCGACAACCAGACCGAGGTCACCGTCCATGTGCTGCAGGGCGAGCGCGAGTTCGCCAAGGACAACCGCACGCTCGGGCAGTTCAACCTGACCGGGATCGCCCCGGCGGCGCGCGGCACCCCGCAGATCGACGTGACCTTCAACATCGACGCCAACGGCATCCTCCACGTCTCGGCGAAGGACAAGCAGACCGCCAAGGAGCAGTCGATCGAGATCAAGGGCGCCTCGGGCCTGAGCGATGACGAGATCGAGCGGATGAAGAAGGACGCCGAGGCCCACGCCGAGGATGACAAGAAACGCCGCGAGTTCGTCGACGCCCGCAACCAGGCCGACACCCTCGTCCACTCCACGCGGCAGGCGCTCGAGGAGCACGGCGACAAGGTCAGCCAGGAGACCCGTGGCAATATCGAGCAGGCCATCAGCCGCGTCGAGCAGGCCATGAAGGGCGAGGACGCCGACGTGCTCAACAAGGCCATCGAGCACCTGCAGACCACCTCGATGGAGCTCGGCAAGGCCGTCTACGAGTCGCAGCAACGGGCCGCCGGCGCCGAGCAACCGGCCGGCGACGCCCCCGCGGGCGGCAAGACCGACGACGACGTGATCGACGCCGACTACGAAGTCAAGGAATAAACCCCACGCGCCACGCGAGCCCGCGCCCCGTTCATGGCGTCGCACATGGCGGGGCGTTTGTCTTGGTTCCGTTGGGTTCCCCGCCCGCTTATGATACCGCTCCAGCCATTGACGCACGGGGTCTGAAGACATGGCACGCAGCCGCCGCAAGGGCAATCGGGATGATTCGGTCGACGCCGCCGGCACGCGCGCCGCGCGACACCGCAAGAAGCGCGGCGACTCGTCGATGACCCTCTGGCTGTCGATGGGGATCCTGCTCACCCTCATCGCCGGCGGGTTTGTGCTGTGGGGCCCGCCGCTGGACGGGGAGCGGGAAACCGAATCCGGCGGCGCGTCCGAACCCGCGGTCGCGGACGGCGAAACGTCGGCCCACCGGCCCTTCCCCGAGGTCGAGCCGTGGACCGGCGCGATCGGCGACGCCCGGGGTTCGGTCCGCGTGGGGATGACCCGCGAGCAGGTGCGGCAGCAGTTCGGCGCCCCGCACATCGAATCGACCGACTTCAGCCGCACCGCCGCCGGCGTGGACACGTGGGAGTATTTCGAGAACGCCGAGCGGGCGCGGATCATGAGCCACGGCGGGGGCCGGCGGCTGATCGTCAAGATCGACCTCGGCAGCGAGCGGGTGGTGTGGTTCCGACCGCCGTCGCCGCCGCGGGACGACCCGGCCTCGTGAGCCGCGGCCCGGTCACGGGGGCTTCGACGCGTCGTGCATCTGGATGCTGGTCAGCGCGGTCGGCACGTCCTCGGCGAACTCGAAGATCTTGTCCAGGCCGGTGACCGACATCACCGACCACAGCCGATCGTTGATCGAGGCGCACTTGAGCTGCACCGCGTGGTCGATGCACTGCTTGCGGAGGCGGAGCAACTGCGCGAGGTTGGAGCTGTTCAACTGCGAGATGGCGGTGAAGTCGACGACGACGTGGCCGGGGCGATCGCGCAGCTCGTCCCGCAACACGTTCAGGTCCTCCGAGAACTGGGGCTCGGGCTTGAGCGAGGCGAGCACGATCTGGTCGGACCAGCGTTCGATGGGCATGGTGGCAGCCGGGTTCAGGGTTGGGGTGCGGGCGGTTGGGTTTCGGTCCCATCCTCGGGCGCCGCGTCGTCGGACTCGGCGATCAGCGCCGCGGCCATGAGGCGGTCGCCGTCCTTGAGGTTGATCACGCGGACGCCGGCGGTGTTGCGGTTGGTCTGGCGGACCTCGCTGACCCGGCTGCGGACGATCATCCCCTGCTCGGTGATGAGCATCATCTGGTCGCCCTCGACGACCGACATCGCCGTGACGACCTCGCCGTTGCGGTCGTGGGTCTTGATGTCGGCGCGGCCCTTGCCGCCGCGGCTCTGGGGGTGCGGCTCGCCGCCCTCCGGCCTCACCAGGTACTCGGGCATCGGCGTCCGCTTGCCGTACCCGTTCGCCGTCACCGTCAGCAGCTCGCGGTCGTCGTCGGCCTTGACGATGGCCACGACGCTGTCGCCGTCGCGGAGGTCGATGCCCTTGACGCCGGTGGCGGTGCGGCCCATCGCGCGGGCGTCCGACTCGTCGAACCGGATCGCCATCCCCTGCGCCGTGCACAGCAGGATGTGGTCCGCCCCGGTCGTCAGCCGCACGCCCACCAGCCGGTCGCCCTCACGCAGGTTGACCGCGATCAGACCCGAGCGGCGGACGTTCTGGTAGAGCTTGAGGCTGGTCCGCTTGACCAGGCCCTGCGCCGTGCCGAACACCAGGAAGTCCCCGAACTTCTCGAAGTCCTTGATCGGCAGGAACGCGCACACGCTCTCGTCGGGCCTCAGGTCGAGGATGTTAACGATCGCCCGCCCGCGGCTGGTCCGCGGGGCCTCGGGGATCTCGAACACCTTGATCTTGAACACCCGGCCGGTGTTGGTGAAGCACAACAGGTCCTCGTGCGTCGAGGCGACGAACAGTTGCTCGGTGAAGTCCTCGTCGCGGAAGTCGGCGCCGATGACCCCGCGGCCGCCGCGGGCCTGCGTGCGGTAGCTCTCGATCGGCAGCCGCTTGATATAGCCGGCGTGGCTGATCGTGACCACCACGTCCTGCTCGGGGATCAGGTCCGCCATGTCCAGGTCGGACGCCTCGCCCTCGATCGCGGTGCGGCGCTCGTTGGCGTACTTGTCCTTCAGCTCCAGCGTGTCCTCGCGGATGATGTCCAGCACCCGCGACTCGTCGGCGAGGATCAGCTCGTAGCCCTCGATCTCGGCGAGCAGTTCGGTGTACTCGGCCACCAGCTTCTCGATCTCCAGGCCGACCAGCGAGATCAGTTGCATGCGGCCGATCGCCTCGGCCTGCACCCGCGTCAGCGCGACCTCGCCGCCGGGCGACGCGGCGACCGCCTGCTTCAGCCGCTCGGGGATCTGCGGCGCGTACCGGTGGCCCTCGGGGATCCGGAACCCCCGCGCCATCAGCCGCTCGATCGCCTCGTCCCGCGTGCTCGACGTGCGGATCAGCTTGATCACCTCGTCGATGTCGCAGACCGCGTAGATCAGGCCCTCGCGGAGGTGCGCCTTCTGCTGGGCCTCACGGAGCAGGTGCCGCGTCCGACGACGGATCACTTCCTTGCGGTGGTCGATGAAGTACGCCAGCAGTTCACGCAGGCTCAGCGTCCGCGGCTGGCGGTGGACCAGCGCGATGTTCATCACGCTCACCGTCGACTGCAGCGCCGTGTACTGGAACAACTGGTTGCGGACCACCTCCGGGTCGGCGCCCTTCTTGCACTCGACGACCAGCCGCATGCCGTCCCGCCCCGAGTAGTCGTTGACGTCGGCGATGTCCTTGATCCGCTCGTTCTTCACGCAATCGACGATCTGGTCGATGATCGTGGTCTTGAGGATCTGGTAGGGGATCTCGGTGATGACGATGCAGGGACGGTTGAGCGCCCGGCCGCGCTTGTCCTCGGTCTCGACGTGGGTCCGGGCCCGGACCGAGAGCTTGCCCCGGCCGGTGTGGTAGCCGTCGACGATGCCCTTGCGGCCGCAGATGATGCCCCCCGTCGGGAAGTCGGGGCCTGGGATGATCTGCATCAGCTCCGGCAGGTCGATCCGGGGGTTGTCGATCATCGCGACCAGCGCGTCGCAGACCTCGCCGAGGTTGTGGGGCGGGATGCTCGTGGCCATGCCCACCGCGATGCCCACCGCGCCGTTGACCAGCAGGTTGGGGAACTTCGCGGGCAGGACGGTCGGCTCGGTCCGCGTGTTGTCGTAGTTGTCCTGGAAGTCGACGGTGTCGAGCTTGAGGTCGGCGAGCATCTCCATCGCCGGCGCCGCGAGGCGGGATTCGGTGTAACGCATCGCGGCCGGCGGGTCGCCGTCGATCGACCCGAAGTTGCCCTGGGGGTCGACCAACTGGTGCCGCATCCGCCACGGCTGGGCCATCCCCACCAGCGTCGGGTAGACCACCGACTCGCCGTGGGGGTGGTAGTTGCCGGAGGTGTCGCCGGCGATCTTGGCGCACTTGCGGTGCTTGCTGCCGGGCCTGAGGTTCAGGTCGTGCATCGCCACGAGGATGCGGCGCTGGCTGGGCTTGAGCCCGTCGCGCACGTCCGGCAGCGCCCGGTCCATGATCGTCGACATCGCGTAGGTCAGGTACGAATCCTGCAGCTCGCGCTCGATGGCGATATCGGCGATGCGGCCGGCGACAACCGGCGGCCCGCTCCCGGCTTCGTCGCGGGTCTCGGGGCCGTTGTTCTGAGGGTGTTCGGGCGTTGGGGAAAGGTCGTCGGGCATGGATGGGGGCGATTCCGTCGGGTGAAATTAGCCCGATATTTTACCCGACGCCGGCGTCGGCCGCGAGTCAGCCGCGGCGGCGGCGGCGCGCCACCAGCCCCGCGGCGCAGGCCGCCACCATCGCCGCGCTGCCCGGCTCGGGCACCGCCACGTCGCCCGCGGCGACCGCCGGCAGCGACCCCGTGCCTAGGTTGAAGTTGCTGCCCAGCAGCGTCAGGTCCGCGAGGTTGATCCACCCGTCGCCGTTGAAGTCGCCGTCCGCCCAGCCGCCGGCCTCGTTGAAGTTGATCCCGATGATCGTCAGGTCCGTCAGGTCGGCGGCGCCGTCGAGGTTCGCGTCGCCGAAGTAGGTGTCGAGGATGCCGCCGGTGATGCCGCTGCCGTCGGTGTCGTGGCCGATCAGCAGCCGCACGTCGTCCAGATCGATCGCGCCGTCGCCGTTGAGGTCGAACTGACCATCGCCGGGGTCGTCGGCGATGGCGTCGAACAGCAGGTCGATGTCGTCGGCGTCGATCTCGTTGTCCTTGTTGACGTCGCCGAGCGCCGCATCGAACACCCGCGCGGTCGCCAGCGGGTCGCCGATCACGATCTGCTGCCAGCTCAGCCACGGGATCGCCGAGTAGGCGGCCTCCGCCCAGGTCATGCCGTTGTTCAGGAAGTTGTCGAGCAGCAGCTCGGTGTCGGGCACGCTGGCGGCGAACGGTTCCCAGACGTTGGCCACGCCGAGCGTGCCCCCGGCCGCGATGAAGTCGGCGATCTGCTCCTGGCTCTTGTCCGAGCCGACGCTGCCGAGCCGGCGGCCGTTCCAGCTCTCCAGCGAGTTGAAGATGGCGCCGTCGACGAACTGGCCGGCGAACGTATCGACGTAGTCCTCGGTCACGCCCGACCCGGGGCCGTGGTTCGTGCCGAACGTCGAGAGCACGGCGACCGACCCGTCGAACGGCTGGGTCTTGTTCGCCCCGGACGACCCGGTCGCGCCCTCGACGAAGGTGTTGGTCGTCTCGTGAAGCACGGCGTTGTAAACCCCGGCGAGGGCCGCGGCCGCCTCGGCGTAATCATCGCCCGCGTAGCCGGGCGTATCTTCGTCGGGGTCGTCGAAGAATGACACGTCGTCTCGCCCGGTCGTGTCCTCGTCGAGGATGACGTAGTCGGTGTTGGCGTTGTAGACGATGTTGGCGGCCCGGTCGATGCTCGCGTTGATGTCGGCGACGTTCTTGCCGTCCAGCCGCGTCACCAGGTAGATGTCCCCGCCGGTGGCGGGCTGGCCGTTGGTCAGCATCTTCCAGGCCGGCTCCATCCACTGATAGGCGTTGTTGCCCGCCGCGATGCCGCTGCGATCGAAGCTGTCGATCGAGGCGGTCTGCTTGTGGTAAGGGTTGAGCACGAGGTTGTCGGACAACGAATCGCGGCTGCCGCCGCTCTCGCCATCGTCCAGCGGCTGCCACAGCAGCGTCAGCTCCGAGTCGACCGAGGCGTACGTCGCGTCGAGCGACGTGAAGAACTCCGATATCGCGTTGTTGGGCTGGTCGCCCACGATGGGGGCGTCGGTATCGCGGATGCGGTGGGGGATGCCCGTGGTCAGCGTCATCGCCGTGACCTGCGACTGCAGGCCGTTGGCCTGAAGGTGCGCCCGCAGCGGGTCGCGGACCTGCGTCACGAACTCCGCGTACTCGATGTTGCCGTTGCCCAGCGTCGGGTCGTTCAGGTCGAACTCCAGCACCCCGGGCCGGGCGTTCACGTAATGGTCACGGACGGCCTGGCTGTCGGCGTTCGCCGAGTTGTAGACCAGCAGCACCTGGTTGGGGTCCAGCGACGCGTCGGCGGGCCACGCCGCGGCGCAGACCAGCGCCGCGGCCGCCAATGCGCTCGGCATCCATCGCCACCGGGTCCGGTGTTTGACGCCCGGCCACCACGTATCGCAGGCACTGTCAGCCATGCTCACCTCCGTACAACAACACACACCATCTCTCCCTTGCTCCGGCGTCCCGACTTGATCCCGGTGGAAGTGCAAGTGAGGGGCGAAAAACCGCATCGTGTCCGCCCCTATTATGGCAATCTAACGGCGCGGCGAAGCAAAATCAAAACAATTCATGCGGGTCGCGCGCCGCGGGCAAGGTCCGCCGCACTTATGTTAAGATCGTGTGCGTCGGGTGCCGCGGAGGTTGGCCGATCATGTCCACGCTGTTGATCGCTGCCGGGTCGTTTGTGGCCTTTCTGGTCGCCTACCACACGTACGGCCGGTGGGTGTCGCGGAAGGTCTTCCGGCTCGACCCCGACGCCGACGTCCCCAGCGTCCAGCTCAACGATGACCGCGACTACGTGCCGACCAGCCGCGGCATCGTGTTCGGCCACCACTTCACGTCGATCGCCGGCACGGGCCCGATCGTCGGGCCGGCCATCGCCGTGATCTGGGGCTGGGTCCCGGCGCTGCTGTGGGTCCTGCTCGGGTCGATCTTCATCGGCGCGGTCCACGACCTGGGCGCGCTGGTCGTCAGCCTCCGCAACCGCGGGCAGACCGTCGGCGACATCGCCGGTCGCGTCCTCAACAAGCGCGTGCGGCTGCTGTTCCTGTTCGTGTTGTTCCTGGCGCTGACGATTGTGATCGCGATCTTCGGGCTGGTCATCGCCGCGGTGTTTCGGGAGTACCCCACGGCGATCTTCCCGTGTCTGGTGCAGATTCCACTGGCGGTGCTGATCGGCCTTTGGCTGCACCGCAAGGGCGTCAACCTCACGCTGCCGTCGATGCTCGCGCTGGCGCTGATGTACCTGTCGGTGGTCTACGGCGACTGGGGCCCGCTGCACGCGTTCAACGCCGCGCTGGCCGGCTGGTCGAACATCGAGTGGGTGGTCGTGCTGCTGATCTACAGCTACGTGGCGAGCGTGCTGCCGGTCTGGACGCTGCTGCAGCCGCGCGATTACATCAACTCGCTGCAACTGTTGACGGCGCTGGGGCTGATCGTGGCGGGGCTGGCGTACGCCGCGTTCGCCGGCGGCGCGCCGCCGGTCGCGGGCGCGCCACGGGGCGAGCTGTCGATCGTCGCGCCCGCGGTGCAGTGGCGGCCCGAGGCGGCGCCGCTGATCTTCCCGTTCCTGTTCATCACCATCGCCTGCGGCGCGATCTCCGGGTTCCACTGCCTGGTCTCCTCCGGCACGTCGAGCAAGCAACTCAAGTGCGAGACCGACGCGCAGTTCGTCGGGTACGGGTCGATGCTCACCGAGGGGTTCCTGGCCACGCTGGTCATCCTCGCCTGCGTCGCGGGGCTGGGGCTCGGGGCCAAGGCCATGGGCGGCGAGCAGGTCCTCGTGGGTGAGGCCGCGTACGAGGCGCGATACACCTCGTGGGCCGCGGCGGGCGGGTTGAGCGCGAAGGTCGCCGCGTTCGTCGACGGGTCGGCCAACTTCCTCCGTGCCATGGGCATCCCGGCGGGCGTGGCCACGGCGCTGATGGGCGTGCTGGTCGCGTCGTTCGCCGGCACCACGCTCGACACCGCCTGCCGACTGCAGCGGTACGTCGTGCAGGAACTGGCCGGCACCGTCGTGCGCGACCGGCCCCAACGCAGCGAATCCAAGCCCACGAAGCTCACCACCAATCCGATCAGCGTACTGACCAACAAGCACGCGGCGACCGTCTTCGCCGTCGGCGTGGCGTTCGTCATCGCGGCGCTGCCCGCGCCCGCAAAGGCCTGGACATGGGATACCGCCGGGTCGGGCGGCATGATCCTCTGGCCCATGTTCGGCGCCACCAACCAGTTGCTGGCCGGCCTGGCGTTCCTCGTCGTGGGCTTCTGGCTCCGCCGCCGCGGCCTGCCCAGCGCGTTCATCGTCCTGCCCATGATCTTCATGCTCATCATGCCCGCGTGGGCGATGATCTGGCAGATGTTCGTGCAGAACCCCGGCGGTGAGCCCGGCTGGCTCTTCCAGGACCAGCGCAACTGGGTCGTGATCGTCGTCGCCGCGGCGACGCTCGTGCTGGAGGCGTGGATGCTGGTCGAGGCGGTCGTGCTCTGGCCCCGCGCCCGCGGCGTGATGGAGCAGGCCCTGCCGCCGCTCGGCCAACCCGTTCCCGAGGGCGCGCGCCGTTGCTAGAACACGCCGCACCCCGGTGCACGATCGTGCCCGAGGCCGACCGTTCGGACCGACCTGCAGCCATGGATCGTCGGCAAGAAAAAACCCCCGTTGCGATTGCTCCGAACCACGCAACGGGGGGCGCCACGGCTAGAAGCCGGTATCTTTGACGCCCTAATCGTATCGACGCCCACAAGACAGTGTCAATCGGCACCAACCCTCAACACATTATAGATGTAAACGACTATGTAATATTATTTTATAATCTTTTCCACGCGATTCGGACCTTGTGTTCCCGCACCGGGCGCGCCGTAAACGACCGCCACACCACCTGTTACTGCAATATTCTTCTAAAGCATTACCATTGAATATTTTATGAGCAGTTACGATAATTTATCCACATCGGGTGAGGCGCGAGACCCGGCCACGGGCGATGGCGTTGTTGACGTCGTCATCGCCGCGGTGGTGCGGCGCGGCGCCGACGGCGGGGCGCAACTGCTGATCACCCAACGCCCCGGGCACGTCGTCTACGCCGGCTACTGGGAGTTGCCCGGCGGCAAGGTCGACGCCCACGAGGGGCTGGACGCTGCGCTGCGGCGCGAGCTGATGGAGGAACTGGGCGTGCGGATCCGCGTCGGCGAGCCGCTGCCGATCATCGAGCACGTCTACGCCCACGGGCACGTGCGGCTTCATCCGTTCCGCTGTGCGTTGGCGGCCGATTCACCCGAGCCACGCAACCTGCACGTCGTGGCACACCGCTGGGTCGGCCCAGCCGACCTGGCCGACTATCGCTTCCCCGAAGCGAATGACGCGCTCATTGCGCAGCTAGCCCGCGAGCTGCGTTGAGGAAGCTGTGGGCGACGACGAAAGCGCCCGGGAGCACGGCCAGCGCCCACGCGGGCCCGTGCTCCCGGTCACGCAACCCCAGCGCCACCGCCGCCCACCCGATCGCCGGCGACAGCATCGCCTTGAGCGCGATGTTGACCAGTTCGGCATCGGCGTGGCGGCGGATCAGCCAGGCGTTCACGGCCCCGCCGATCACCGTCAGCGCGATCGCGTCGATGACGATCACGGTCAGCCGGAACGGCCGCGCCCCGCCCCGGTGCTGGAAGTACCGCACGATGAACCACCCGACCAGCGCCGGCAGGGCCAGGTGAAACGCCAGGGGCCCGCCGAGCTGCACGCCGCGGTACGTGTTGTACGCCTCCCAGCCCGCCCACAGCCCCAGCAGCACCATCTGCACACGGCGGTGGACGTGGCCCGGCAGGCCGGCCGACGGGCTGTGCGGCGAACGCTCCGACATCGCCGCGATTCTAACGGCGCCTCGGCGGCCCGTCGCCGGCCGGCTCCGGCCACCGCCGGTCACGCCGCGGCACGCGGTCCGTTCGGCATTGAAACTTACGCACCTGCGGCTAACATGGGCGGCCCCACGTGACCCCATTGAACCTGAAAGGTGATCGTCATGGCTGACCTGCCCCGCGGCAACGCCGTCATCGGACAATCCGGCGGGCCCACCCACGTGATCAACCAGTCGCTGGTCGGCTGTGTCGAGGAATTGCAGAAGGTCGACGCGGTCCAGAAGGTCCTCGGCGCCCACCACGCGGTCCGCGGGATCGTCAACGAGGACTTCATCGACCTGACCGACCTGCCGGCCGACCGCCTGGATCGCCTGGCCGCCACCCCCTCCTCGGCGCTGGGCTCCAGCCGCGACAAGCCCGACGAAGCCTACTGCAAGAAGATCTTCGAGGTCTTCGAGAAGCACAACGTGCGGTATTTCTTCTACGCCGGCGGCAACGACTCGTCCGACACCTGCCGCATCGTCAACGAACAGGCGAAGACCGCCGGCTACGAGCTGCACGCCTTCCACATCCCCAAGACGATCGACAACGACCTGGTCGAGAACGACCACACGCCGGGTTACGGCAGCGCGGCGCGGTTCGTGGCGTGCGCCTTCATGGGTGACAACCTCGACAACCGCGCCCTGCCCGGGATCAAGATCAACGTGGTGATGGGTCGGCACGCCGGCTGGCTCACCGCCGCCTCCGTGCTGGCGCGACAGGACGCCGCGGACGGCCCCCACCTGATCTACCTGCCGGAGATGGTCTTCGATCCCGCGAAGTTCTGCGAGGACGTCGAACGCGTCTACACCGAGCAGGGCCGCTGCGTCATCGCCGTCAGCGAGGGCATCCATGACGCCGACGGCAACCCGATCGCCGCCAAGCTCGCCGAGCAGCAGGGCCACCACGTCGAGCGCGACGCGCACGGCAACGTCCAACTGTCCGGGTCGGGCGCGCTGGGCGACTTCATGGCCCAGGAGATCAAGAACTACCTCGGCAAGAAGACCCGCGTCCGCGCCGACACCTTCGGGTACCTGCAGCGGAGCCTCGCGGGGATGGCCAGCCCCGTCGACCAGGCCGAGGCCCGCGAGGCCGGGCGTACCGCCGCCCGGCTCGCCACCAGCGGCGACATCGACGGGTCCGTCGCCATCCAGCGGATCGGCAACGACCCCTACCAGGTCGACTACAAGCGGATCGAGCTCGCCGACGTCGCCGCCAAGACCCGCGTCATGCCCGCCGAGTTCCTCCACGGCAACAACAACGTCAACGCCAAGTTCATCGACTACGTCACGCCGCTGGTCGGCACGCTCCCGACGATCGAGCTGCTGTGAGGCGGCGCGGCGCGCGGCCAGCGACACGGTTCATCCAGGCCCACCCCCGCGGGTGGGCCTTTTTTGACTTGACCGCCCGGAGCACCCGATGGCCCTGATCGAATGCCGCTTCTTCAGCCGCACCCTCGGCAACACCGCCACGTTGGCCGCGATCGTCCCCGAACGTGCCCGCCCGCCCCATCGCGTGCTCTGGTTGATGCACGGCCTGGGCGACGACCACACCGCCTGGACCCGCATGACCAACCTCGAACGCCACCTCGCCGGCCGCGACGACGACGCACGCGGGCTCGCCGTGGTCATGCCCGCGGTCGGCCGCAGCTTCTACACCGATATGCAACGCGGCCTGCGCTACTGGACCTACATCGCCGACGAGCTGCCCGCCGTCGCCGCCCACCTGTTCCCCCTCAGCGCCGCCCGCGACGACAACTTCCTCGCCGGACAAAGCATGGGCGGCTATGGCGCGATCAAGCTCGCCCTCCGCCGACCCGACCGCTTCGCCGCCGCCGCCTCGCTCTCCGGCGCCCTCGACGTCGCCGCCGTCTACCGGCACCACACCGACCACTTCGAGCGGCAGGAACTGGCCAACATCTTCGGCTCCGAGCTCGCCATCCACGCCTCCGACAACGACCTGTTCCACCTCGCCGCGAAGCTCGCCGCCGCCGCCGACTCCTCGCCCCGGCCGCGGCTCTGGCTCGCGTGCGGCAAGAGCGACTTCCTCGCCCTGCACAGCCGACGCTTCGATGAGCACCTCACCGAGCTCGGCCTCGAACACGAGTACCACGAACACGCCGACCGCGATCACAGTTGGGCATACTGGGACGAGCAGGTCCCCGCCATCCTCGACTGGCTGGTCGGATGACGCTTGGCGACGGCCTGCGTCCGGTTCGCAGCCGCCCGGCTACGCCGGTTGCCCGGACGCCGCGGGCTCCATATCGTGAATACCAGATTCGTTCGCCAGGGGTGCTCGCCGCATTAATCGGCGCGGCGGGCTGAGATCACACCCTGGGACCTGATCCGGTTAACGCCGGCGTAGGGAGGCGAACCACGCCATGATCCGCTCCAGCACACCCGTCACGTCCGAAGCCCCAGACACCCCCACCCACCCGCTGCCCGCCGTCGGCGGCAACCCCGCCTCGTCGCACGCCACCACGCCCGGGAGCTTCGCCAACGCACCCGACGTCGGCGGGCCCCGCGCCTACAGCTCGCCCGACACGCCCGGCATGCCCGCCCCCTCCGACCAGACGGCCTGGGACTTTATGCCCGACGGCTGGACCGTCCAGGTCCTCGCACTCGACGCGCCCGTGCCCGAGCGCGGCCCCAGCGTCGCCGGCGCCGGCTGCTCCGGCGGTTGCCCCTGCGGCGAGGTCTTCGAAGCGGTCATCTTCACCGACGCCCGTGGCGTCAAACGCAAGGTCACCCCGCCCCGCGGGTTCACGCCCATCACCCAGCTCGAACACGCCCGCCTGGGCTTCATCACGCCCGCCATGCAGCGCGTCGCCGAACGCGAGGGCCACCTCACCGCCATGCAGGTCCGCGACGAGGTCGCCGCCGGTCGCATGGTCGTCCCCGCCAACCGCGTCCACCTCGGCTACCAGCTCGACCCGATGGCCATCGGCCGCGCCGCCCGAACCAAGATCAACGCCAACATGGGCGCCTCGCCCATCTCCAGCGACACCGACCTCGAAGTCGAGAAGCTCCGCTGGGCCGAACGCTGGGGCGCCGACACCGTCATGGACCTGTCCACCGGCGGCGATCTCGACGCCTGCCGGCAGGCCATCATCCACGCCGCACACGTGCCCATCGGAACCGTCCCGATCTACTCGATGATCGTCGGCCGCAAGCTCGAAGACCTCGACGAGGCCGTCATCCTCGACACCGTCGCCCACCAGGCCCGGCAGGGCGTGGACTACATGACCATCCACGCCGGCGTGCTCCGCGAGGACCTGCACCTCGCGAAGGATCGGCTCATCGGGCTGGTCTCCCGCGGCGGGTCCCTGCTGGCCAAGTGGATGCTCCACCACCAGCGCCAGAACCCCATGAACACCGCGTGGGAGGATATCTGCGCCGTCATGCGCGCCTACGACGTGACCTTCAGCATCGGCGACGGTTGCCGCCCCGGCGGGCTCGCCGACGCCACCGACCCCTTGCAGTTGGCCGAACTCCAGGAACTCGGCCGACTCACCGAACGCGCCTGGCGCCAGGGCGTCCAGGTCATGATCGAAGGGCCCGGCCACGTCCCCTTCGACCAGATCGAGTACAACATGAAGCTCGAACGCGCGCTCTGCCACGGCGCGCCGTTCTACGTGCTCGGCCCGCTCGTCACCGACACCTTCCCCGGCTACGACCACATCACCAGCGGCATCGGCGCGACCGCCGCCGCCTACCACGGCGCCGCCATGCTCTGCTACGTCACCCCCAAGGAACACCTGGGCCTGCCCAAGCGCGAGGACGTCAAGCAGGGCTGCATCGCCTATAAGATCGCCGCACACGCCGCCGACGTCGCCCTGGGCATCCCCAAGGCCCGCGACTGGGACGATGAGCTCACCCGTGCACGCGCCGCACTCAACTGGAACCGCCACTTCGAGCTCAGCTTCGACCCCGACACCGCCCGCGCCTATCACGACGAGGACCTCGACGTCGATACCGACTTCTGCGCGATGTGCGGCCACGAGTGGTGCTCCGTCCGAATCTCCAAGGAGATCCAGGACTGGGCCTCCGGCAAGGCCGACGGGTTCGACCGCGGCAAGCCCGCCCGCTCGGCCGCGCTCACCGAAGAGCAACGCGCCATCCTCGAACAACGCGGCTATCTCAAGCCCGAAGAAATCCACCGCCTCGCAACCAAGACCAGACAACACGGGTCGGACCAAGACCAGCCAGCACAAGGCGACTCGGCTTCAGCCGACACGCCCCCAGCCAAGCCCGCCTGCCACTCCGACTACGTCGACGCCGACACCGCCCGCCGAATCCAACAACACCAACAGCCCAAGTAACCCCACGAACCGCCGCGACCAGTCGCGCTGCCCCGACTCGCTCCGCACAACAACCCACCCCAACACCGACGCGACGGGTCGCGTTGCCTACTCATCCGCTCACCGCGTGCGCCTCCAGGTCCGCCAGGTCGACGTGCTCCAACGCCGCCATGTGCGTCGCTTCGAGCACCACCGGAGGGGCGACCCCCGCCGCCTTCGCCTCCGCCCACCGCGCCGCGCACAAACACCATCGGTCGCCCGGCTGCAGGCCCGCGAACCCGAACTCGGGGATCGGCGTCGACAGGTCGTTGCCCCGGCTCGCCGTAAACGCCAGGAACGCCTCGTCCATCACCGCGCAAACCACGTGAACACCCAGGTCGCCCTCGCCCGTGTTGCAACAGCCATCGCGGAACCACCCCGTCATCGGAGCCGTCGAACACTTCTGCAATTCTCCGCCAAGCACGTTCCGGGCCATGATGATCCTCCACTGCTGCGCTCAGGTCGCCACACCCTAGCAGCGAAACACACCCGCTTCACACGCGCGCCCCCGCCACGCCGCGGTTCACACACCTTTCCGCCCGCAAACGACGGCCCGGCGCGCAGCGAAGCGTCGGCGCGCCCCTATATGGACCTTATGCACGGATGCACCGAATCCGTGCGGCGTTGATCAG
>CAYWKS010000026.1:0-46305 GCA_964458935.1 uncultured Planctomycetaceae bacterium | reverse complement strand
TATACGGCGGGAACCAATCTCAACGGGCAAGGCGGCTGGACCTCCGGCACGGACGACGCGCAGGACGTGAAGATCCTGGAAACCGGCGTCGGCATCGGGAATTGGTCTGACGGCGATTTCGACAACGCCGGCTTCACCCAGACTGGGAACTATGCCGGCATCGGCGCCACTTCTGAAGCTGCCGATTTCCAGTTCGGCAATGTCGCGCTGGATTCGTTCGTGACCAGCAAGTTTACCGACGGCGCAGTGACATGGTTCAGTTACCTCACCTTCACGGAAGGGGGAGCCGATTCCGCTCCGGTCGCGGCCATTGGCGCCGGCGCGCTGGAGGCCAACGGTGACGAGGCCGCCGGCGAGGCCATCGGCATGGGTGCCGTGCAGGGCGACAATGACAACTTCGCACTGTATTGGGCCGACGACGGCGGCGGCACTTTCACGATAAACAATAGCGCTGGCCCTAAGAGCAATAGCCGCCCCCGCCTGATGGTCGCTAGGATCACCTGGAGCGATGCGGGAAACGACAAACTCGAGTTCGTCCCGTTTAGCGAGGGCGCCACCATTTCCCTCACCGAGTTCAACAACGAGAGCACCGCCAACCCGGATCAGACCATTATGGCCGATCTCGATCAGTCGCTCTTCGACACGTTGAGCTTCTACGGTGAAGAGACGTTCTACGACGAGTTCCGCATCGCCTCGACCTTCGACGACGCGGTCAACGGGACGGAAGTCATACCCGAGCCGGCGTCGCTGGCGCTGCTGGGCCTCGGCGGCCTGTGCCTGATCCCCCGCCGCAAGAAGTAAGGCGGCCTCCTGAGAAGCATGATCCTCCTCCAAGTGGTCGGCGCCCGAATCGACGGCGCCGGCCACTTTTTTCCCTCGCCCCCAAGCTGAGCAGGGCCCGCCTGAAGTGAACTCTACTGCCCGCATGCTAAATCGGACCTCTTGCTTGATTTTTCCGTCAACAACGATGAGAATGTTGCAATGAGAGATGTGCTTTTTCTCCGTCGTTCCCTCGCCTCGATTGCCGGCTTGGCATGTGTTCTGTGCGGCCTGTCGGTCGCTCATGCCGAGTTTGAGACCGACGCGAATGGACTGCCGATCCTCAACTCCGCTCCGGACGCGTTCGGCACGGTCTACATGGATTTCGACGGGGGGCCGGCCCTGGGCGGGACCTACCGCGACCCGTTCGACATCGATGACGCCAACACCACCTACAACGCCACCGAGCAGCAGCACATTTACAACGCCTGGCGCGACGTCTCGACGCACTTCGCGATGTTTGACCTGAATGTCACGACGGTCGCCCCCGACAAGACCACACAGCCTACCGCTCACATTGTCATCACGGCCTCCGAAGTCGGGGCGGCAGCGAGCCTTAATGGGTATGGCCACACCGGAAACGCCGCACGCGCCCAGGCCACGCAGTATGTCCTCACCAGCAGCCGTGCGACCACGATCAGCCATGAGGTGGGGCATGTGCTCGGGCTCAACCACCAGTCGGAGTTTGATAGCGAGGGCGAACTGCTTTGGAAGTACCGAGGGCCCGATGAGGACGGTCGCACGCCGTTCATGGGCGGCTCCTGGTACAGCACCGCGGTCTACGCCCATTGGGCTGACGACATCAACGTGACCAATGAGGTCTTTGACGAGATCGCCTTTGTGGCCGGCAACATCACCAGGGTGCATAAGGATTTTTTGGACGACGCCTACGCCGGCGACGGCTTCCGCGCCGACGATCATGGCAACACCATGACCCAGGCCACCAGCGTCGAGTTGCAGGACGATGGCCCGGCGGGATCGCTGATCAACGTCAGTTGGCGGGATACCGGCATCGTGGAACGGTTTACCGATGCGGACCTGTTTAAGCTGGCCTGGGCGGGTGGCGAGTTCACCCTGAGCGCCGAAGCCCGCAAGGCAGTCGCGTCGCCCCAGCCCTACGCTTCCTCGCTGGGGATGAACCTGTTTGTGTACGACGAAGTCGGCGATATGGTGGCACAAGCCCTCGCCGAGGGGCCGGCCGACGTCGACGCGTCGGTCAGCCTGGACCTTGGGCGAGGCATTTACTACTTCGACATTCGCAGCGCCGGCGGCGAAGCGGACCTGGGCATCTATGACCTGGTCCTGACGGGCACGACGCCCGAGATCGTGCCCGAGCCGGCCACGCTGGCTTTGCTGGGCCTCGGCGGCCTGGGCCTGCTCACCCGCCGCAGGCGGTAAGCCGGACCCGGCGAAACCGGGTCCGCATCCAAGTGGGTCGAATCGTCGCCACGACGGTCCGACCCATTGCATTTATCACTTAGCCGGGCCGCTACGGCGGCCCCGGTTAACGCCCGCCCATCGCCAGGCGCTGCGTCGACGCAGCCCTCACAGCCCTCGCAGCGCGAGCCAAAGCTGCCGTACAGCCCGTCTTGTGTATTTGCGGATCGTGTTCACGGAAGCAGCATTCAGGGAAGGTCTTGTCCATGATGAGTCGAAATGGTGGGTTAATCGTGCGGCTGGCGACGGCGACGGTCGTGGTGATGCAGTTTGCGGCGTCGGCGTCAGCATCGTTCGACATCGTGCGGGGCGGGGCGGCGACGCCCATCGTCCATGACGCACGCGACGCCGAGGTCGTGGCCATCGCGGCCAAGGCCCTGGCGACCGATGTGGAGCGGATCACCGACGTCAAGCCGGCCGTCAACGCCCGGACGCCCGACGGGGCAAGGCGGGCGATCCTCGTCGGCACGCTCGGCAAGTCGGGCGTGATCGATCGGCTGGCCGGCAGCGGCAAGCTCGACGTGAAGCGGATCAAGGGGCAGTGGGAGAGCTTCGTGATCGCCCCGGTCGAGCAGCCCACGGCCGGGCTGGACCGGGCGCTGGTCATCGCCGGCAGCGACCCGCGGGGCACGGCGTTCGGCGTCTTCGAACTGTCCGAGCGACTGGGCGTCTCGCCCTGGGTCTGGTGGGCGGACGTGCGGCCGGAGCGGCGGCGTGAGCTGAGCGTGCAGATCGACCGCGTGGTCGTCGGCCCGCCGTCGGTGAAGTACCGCGGCATCTTCCTCAACGACGAGGACTGGGGGCTGCAGCCTTGGGCGGCGCGGCACATCGACACCGACATCGAGGACATCGGGCCGAACACCTATGCCCACATCTTCGAGCTGCTGCTTCGCCTGCGTGGCAACTTCATCTGGACGGCGATGCACCCGTGCACGAACGCGTTCTTCTACTACGACGGCAACCCGGAGATGGCGAAGCGTTATGACATCGTCATCGGGTCCAGCCACTGCGAGCCGATGCTCCGCAACAACGTCATTGAATGGCGACGCAACGCCGCCGGCGAACGCGTGGACCTCGGGCCGTGGCGGTACGACACCAACGCGGAGCGGGTGCGTGCCTACTGGGAACAGCGCGTCCGGGAAGCGAAGGGGCTCGACGCGGTGTACACGATCGGGATGCGCGGGATCCACGACAGCGGCATGCCCGGCGGCGGCGACACGGCGGGCAAGATCAAGCTGCTCGAAGAGGTCATGCGTGACCAGCGGCGGATGCTGCGCGAGCACATCAACCCGGACGTGGAGGCGGTGCCGCAGATCTTCTGCCCGTACAAGGAGGTGCTGCACCTGTACCAGGCGGGGCTGGACGTACCCGAGGACGTGACGATCGTCTGGGCCGACGACAACCACGGGTACATTCGCAAGCTGTCGACGCCGGCCGAGCAGCGGCGGGGCGGGCGCAGCGGCGTGTACTACCACCTGTCGTACTGGGGCGCGCCGGCCGATTACCTGTGGATCAGCTCGACCTCGCCGGCGCTGGTCTCTTACGAGATGACCAAGGCGCACGAGTACGGGGCGGATCGGCTGTGGGTGTTCAACGTCGGCGACATCAAGCCGGCCGAGAAGGAGCTGGAGTTCGCGATGGACCTGGCGTGGGACGTGGACGCCTGGCCCCCGGGCGGGGCGATGGCGTGGCTGGGCGACTGGGTGGCGCGGACGTTCGGCCAAGCCCACGCCGACCCGATCGTGTCGATCATGACCGAGTACTACCGGCTGGCGGCGGCGGGCAAGCCCGAGCACGTCGATCGCGTGCGGTATTCACAGGCCGAGGCCGAGGCGCGGCTCGAAGCGTACGCCGACATCGCGGAGCGGGCGCGGCAACTGGAGTCGCGCATGCCCGAGCGGCTGCGGGACGCGTACTTCCAGCTCGTGCTGTACCCGGTCGTCGGCGCGGCGAAGATGAACGAGAAGCATTTGTATGCCAGGGAGAATCAGCGGCTGGCCGCGATGGGCCAGCCCGAGGCGGTCGAGTTCGCCGCGAAGTCGCGCGCCGCGCATGAGGCGATCGAGCAACTGACCGAGCGGTACAACAAGCAGATCGCCGGCGGCAAGTGGGACGGCATGATGGACATGGCGCCGCGCGGGCGGGGCGTGTTCAGGATGCCCGGGCTGGTGAGTGACCCGCAGGCCGTGCGGGCACGGGCCAACCCGGTCAAGCTCGAGACCTCGGAGTTTGAAGTGGATCGGCCCATGACGCGGCAGGCCGGCGACATCCTCGTCGGCACCAAGCCCGGCCACCTTGAGCCCGGCGAGGGCGGGCGCGCGCGATTGACCTTCGATTCGCACCTCGAAGGCAACCAGCCGCTCTACTTCCTCGCACGCACGCCCTCGGGCAACGAAGACTCGTGGTACGTCACCGTCAACGAGCTTACCCGGACCGTGAACAACCAGGTCACCGGCGAATCGTGGCGCTGGCTCAAGGTCGGCGACTACCCGCTGCGGCAGGGGCGGAACACCATCCACATCGCGCAGCGCGAGCCCAACGCCCGGGTCCGCGCGATTCAGTTCGGGTCACACGGCCAGCTCGCGTCCCCCCCGGACGCCGGTCGCACCATCCCCGCTGACAAGCTCACGTGGCACCATGACGACCTGGCCCTGATCGCCGGGTTGGGCCCCGCCGGGGCGGCGCTGTCCCGCGCGGACTTCGCAGGCGCCGGCTTCGACCCCGACCAGGCGCATGACGCACCGTCGGCGAGCGTGGAACTGGAGCTGCACAAGGGCGCGCGGCGAATCGAGGTTCACTGTGTGCCCACGCATGCGATCCACGAAGACCGTCACCTGCGCGCGGTCGTGCAGGTCGACGATGGCGAGCCGCACATCCTCGACTTAAATCACCCCAGCCATCGCGGTTCATGGTCGGCGAACGTGCTGCGTGGGTATTCGGTCGGTTCGATCGAGTTGGACGTGGATGCGGCGAAGAGCGTGACGCTGCGCGTGGGCCTGCTCGACCCGGGGCTGGCCGTCAGTCGAATTCGCGTGCACTGAGGCAGGTGTAGCGAACTTCTCTTGCACAGGGTCTCGCTCGAGACCGGAGTTGACGTTGTGCTGAAACGGTGGATGCCGCGTCTGATGTTGCCCGGGATGGTGCTCGCTTGCCCGTTGCTCGCCGGCGCCGCGGTGAACCAGCCGACGGGGCTGCTGTGCGAGCTGATGGCGCATCCCGAGCGGACGACCATCACCGACACGAACCCGGACTTCGGCTGGATCGTCAATTCGCCAACCGGCGGCGATCGGCAGATAGGCTATCGCATCCTCGTGGCCAGCTCACCGGAGTGGCTCGCCGTCGAACGCGGCGACATGTGGGATACCGGCCAGGTTGCCTCGGCGCGGTCGATCAGCGTTGAGTACGGCGGCAAGCCGCTCAAACCCGGGGCCAGCTACTGGTGGAAGGTGCGGACGACGCTTGCCGGCGGCGCCGAACCGCGATGGTCCGCGCCCCAGCGGTTCAACATAACGAGCCCGGCCGGTGCTGAGGTGGAGGGTGGTGCGCCGGCCGATCTGCCGCCGCCCGTCCGGGCCGCGCCGCATGACCGTTACCTGCCCGTGACGAGCGAGGTCAAGCCCGCTGCGGTGCGCCGACTCGACGACGATCACTGGTTCGTCGACTTCGGCAAGGCGGCGTTCGGGAAGCTGAAGCTGACCCTGACCAGCCCGCGCGATGCGACCATCGCGATCCACCTCGGCGAGGAACGCACCGCCGGCGGCCGGGTCAACCGCAAGCCCGGCGGAACCCGCCGTTACAAGAAGCTCGCGCTCGACATCCGGCAGGGCACGCACACATACGATGTATCGATGCGGCCGTACGCCCCGGGGATCGACCCGCCCCGGCACATCGGCGAGGTCATGCCCTTCCGCTATGTCGAGATCGACGCGTGCCCCGCGCCGCTGTCGCGCGACGCCGTGACCCAGGTCATGCTCCACTACCCGTTCGACGACGACGCCAGCTCGTTCAATTCCTCGGACGACACGCTCAACGCCGTGTGGGACCTGTGCAAGTATTCGATCAAGGCGACGAGTTTCCTGGGCATCTACGTCGACGGCGACCGGGAGCGCAAGCCCTACGAGGCCGACGCATACATCAATCAGCTATGCCATTACAGCGTGGACCGCGAGTTCACCATGGCCCGCTACTCGCACGAGTACCTGATCGAGCACCCGACCTGGCCGACCGAGTGGATCCTGCACTCGGTGCTGATGGCGTGGGCGGACTACATGCACACCGGCGACGCCGAGTCGCTTGCGAAGTACTACGACGACCTGAAGGCGAAGACGCTGCACGCGCTGGCTCGGCCGGACGGGCTGATCGCGACGAAGCACGCGCCGCGCGAGGTGCTCCGGGCGATCCACCGCGGGGAGGTCCGCGACATCGTCGACTGGCCGCGCGGCGAGCGGGATCGACACGCCATGCCCGAGGTCAACACCGTCGTCAACGCCTTCCACTACCGCGCGATGGTGTTGATGGGTCGCATCGCCGGGGTGCTGGATCAGCCCGACGACGCGCGGTTCTTCACCGACCGCGCGCGCCGGGTGCGCGAGACATTTAATGCGAAGCTGTTCGACGCCGACCGCGGCGTCTATGTCGACGGCCTGGGCTCCGATCACGCGGCGCTGCACTCGAGCATGTTCGCGCTGGCGCTGGGCCTCGTCCCCGAAGACCGCGTCGACGCGGTGGTCCGGTTCATCAAGTCGCGCGGGATGGCGTGCAGCGTCTACGGCGCGCAATACCTGCTCGAGGGACTCTACGATGCCGGTGCCGACGACTATGCGCTGTCGCTGCTGACCTCCAGGTCCGACCGGAGCTGGTGGAACATGATCCGCCAGGGCTCGACGATTTCCATGGAGGCGTGGGGCAACCAGTTCAAGAAGAACCAGGACTGGAACCACGCGTGGGGCGCGGCGCCGGCCAACCTCATCCCGCGCAGGCTGCTGGGCGTGACCCCGCTCGAGCCGGGGTTCGGCCGCGTCCGAATCAAGCCTCAGCCCGGCTCGCTCGCCCACGCCGCCGCCAGGGTCCCCACGATACGCGGCCCGATCCACGTCTCGGTCGACCAGCGGGAAGGTGAGCGCTTCACGCTCGACGTGACGATCCCGTGCAATGTCACGGCCGAGGTCATGCTGCCGGCGCCGCGCGGGACGCGGGTGCGGATGAACGACGCGCCCGTGCAAGCCGGCCGCCAGGGCGAATGGCTGGTCATACCGCATGTCGCCTCCGGCTCGCACCGCTTCGTCGTCCACCCCGAGCGCTGATGGACCTGCCGCTGCATCGAGCTGCGGACCGCCGCCCCGGAACATCGGCGCACCGTACGCGGCGTAGCGCACTTGCTTCATCGGAGTTGACGTGGCGCCTGAGGGCGATTCGCTGCCACGCCAGGGCCATCGACGCGGGGAGGCGGCTGGCCCGGGTTTGTTGACGAAGCGGCGGCCACCTTGCTAGGGGCCCGGATCGGGATCGAGGATCCCCAGATCACGCCAATAGGATTCCATGACGTCGGCCGCTTCCGAGGCGTCGAGCCGACCGTCGCCGTCGATGTCGTGCACGCCGGCGCGGCGATCGTAATCGGCGTCGAGCCCCTCGATCATGGCCCGGCGTTCATCGGCGTCCAGCACGCCGTCGGAGTCCGCGTCGTACGCCCGGCCATACCCCACCATGCGGCGGGCGACCGATTCCTCGACGCGTTGGGCGAAGGCGTCGCGTTCCTCGTCGCTGACCGTGTCATCACCATCCCGGTCGGCCCAGGCCTGCATACGCCCGCGGAGGGTCAGCCATGCCTGTTGGCGATCGCGGCGCATGGCCCGGCGCTCGTCGCGCGACAGCGCGCCGTCGCCGTCGGTGTCGTAGCCCGACGTGCGCCAATCGCGGCCGATCTCGCGGAATGCCCGACCGAAATCGCGGGCGGTCTGCCGCTCGGCGTCGTTGAGCGTCCCGTCGCCATCGACGTCGAACTGCACCTGTGCCCAGTCGCGGAACGCTCGACCGAACGCTGCGCCCGGTGACTGTCGCGCCCGAGCTCGCATCGTCTCCAGGGCGACCTGGCGCTCGGCTTGATCAAGCTGGCCATCGCCGTCGGCGTCGAACTGTTCGAGCATCCGCTGTCGCCAGCGTTCAAGTCGATCCTCGCGCGAGTCCGGTTGGCGGGCCCCGTCGCCGGCGTCGTCGGTCTCGTCGTGCAATGCAGCGGCGGCCGGATCAGCGTCGTCATCCTTGCGGCTCGGCGCGGCTCGGTCGGGGTCGCCCTTGATCCGTGCGCCGCCCAGCAGCGCCAACGCCTTGTCGCGCTCGGCGCCGGTTAGCCGTTGATTGCGGTCGGCGTCGCAGTGCTCGAGGACGCGCCGGCGCTGGTCTTCGCGATACGCCCGCGCTTCAAACCAGTCGATGGAGCCGTTGGTGTTCTTGTCGAACCCCGACAGCGCCGCCCAGCGGTCGAAGCTGCGGGCGAACCGCCGCGGGGCGGGCGCGTTGGCATCAGCGCCGAACTCGGCTTCGTTCAGTTCCAGGTCGACCCCGGCCGCGGCGAGGAAGGCGGTGCGCTGGCCGCCGGGGTTCCAGGGGTCAATGGCGTCTCCGAGCTGATCGGGCGGGTCGGTGCTTCCCACGGCGGGCGGCGACGGGGGCTGGGCCTGCACGGCGGGCATCACAAACGCCAGCCAAACGATCGGCAGGGTCAAAACCGCAGCGCGTGGGGTCTTTGGCGACATGGCACGGCATCCTCGCACTTCGCGCCGAAGTATAGCCCGGCAGCCCCGAGGATGGGGGACCTGTGCAGCCAAACGCGGCGAAACGGGGAAAAATGTGCGATCCACGTTGCACGAACCCCGGCCCGTGTACGTCCTTAGTAATATGTAGTATTGGACCGGGCGGCGATCTGTGCGCCGCGGCCGCCGCTGCTGGCTACGCGAGACGCCATGAGTATTGCCGAACTGCTTCTCGAAAAGGGCCTCATCACGCCTGAGCAACTGGCTGAGGCCGTCGACCTGCGGAAGACCAGCGGGATCCGCCTCGACCGGGCCCTGGTGCAACTGGGGTACGTGGACGAGGATGTGCTGCTGAAGGTCATGAGCGAGCAGTTGGCGATGCCACTGCTGGACCTGACCGCCACGGACATCGACGTCGAGACGCTGCGGTCGATGCCGGCCCGGCTGGTCTACCGCAAGAAGCTCGTGCCGGTCAGTCGCGCCAACGGAACGCTCACCGTCGCGACCGCCGACCCGTTCGACCTCTACGCCTTCGACGAGGTGCGGATGCTGACCGGGCTGCAGGTTCAGCCCGTGCTCGCGACCGAAGAGCAGATCAGCGCCGTGATCAAGTCGCAGTACGGCGTCGGCGGCGACACCGTCGAGCAGATGGCCGGCGACGATGACGGCGTCCAAGTGCTCAGCCCCACCAGCGACGACACCGACGACCTGCTGGAGATGGCGCAGGAAGCCAGCGTCATCAAGCTGGTCAATGAACTGCTGGTCGAGGCCGTCAACGAACGCGCCAGCGACATCCACATCGAGCCGTACGAGAACGACCTGGTCGTCCGTTACCGGGTGGACGGCGTGTTGCAGCGAACGCCGGTGCCGCCTCAGATCCGCCGGTTCCAGGCCGCGATCATCAGCCGCATCAAGATCATGGCCAACATGAACATCGCCGAGAAGCGTCTGCCGCAGGACGGTCGGATCAAGCTGCGGCTGGGGCGGCGGGACGTGGACGTCCGTGTCTCGGTGATCCCCATGCTCTTCGGCGAGGGCGTGGTGATGCGCATCCTCGACAAGACCCAGGTGCTGTTCACCTTGCCCGAGCTGGGCATGGCCGACGATACCTTCGCCACCTTCCGGGAACTGATCGGTCGGCCGCACGGCATCCTGCTGGTGACCGGCCCGACCGGCAGCGGCAAGACCACCACGCTGTACGCGGCGCTGCAGGCGATCGTCGGGGCCCAGATCAAGGTCCTCACCGTCGAGGACCCGGTCGAGTACCACCTGGATGGCATCAACCAGATCCAGGTCGCGCCGAAGATCGGGATGACCTTCGCGCACGGGCTGCGGGCGATCCTCCGCCACGACCCGGACGTGGTGATGATCGGCGAGATCCGTGACCGTGAGACCGCCGAGGCCGCGATCCAGGCGTCGCTGACCGGCCACCTCGTGCTCTCCACCCTGCACACCAACGACGCGTGCTCGGCGGCGACGCGGCTGGTCGACATGGGCGTCGAACCGTTCCTCGTGTCCAGCACGCTGATGGGCGCGATGGCGCAGCGGCTCGTGCGGACGGTCTGCCCGCACTGCAAGACGATGTACACGCCCGACCCGGCGGAGTTGCCCGACGACCTCGACCTCCAAGGCGTGGGTGAGTTGGCCCGCGGCGCCGGCTGTCGCGCCTGCCGCCGCACCGGGTACCTCGGCCGGACCGGGCTCTACGAGCTGATGACCGTCACCGACGCGGTGCAGCAGTTGATCATGGACCGGGCCAGCGCCGGCCAGATCACCAAGACGGCCCGCGGCCAGGGGCTGCGCCTCTTACGCGAGGACGGCTGGACACGCGTGCGGCAGGGCGTGACGACGCCCGATGAGGTCGTGCGATCGACCAAGGTGTGACGCAACCCATGGGCACATTCGCTTACATCGCGCGGACGCCGGACGGCCAGCGGGCCGAGGGCGTGGTCACCGCCGAGACCGAGTCGGCGGCGCTGCGGCAGCTCGATGAGCGGAACCTGTTCCCCGTCCGCGTCGCGCCGCAGGCGGCGCCCGGCCGATCGCTCGGCGGGTCACGCATCCCCGCCCGGCGCGTGGGCATGGTCTATGGTCAGATGGCTGACCTGCTCAAGTCCGGCGTCTCGCTGCTGCGTGCGCTGAGCGTGCTGTCGGGGATCAGCGGCACGCCGGCGCTCAACCAGTTGCTTGCCGAGGTCCGTGACGACGTGGCCGAGGGCCAGTCGCTGGCCGACGCGATGGCGGCGCGGCCGCGCGCTTTCAGCGAGGTGCACTGCGCCATGGTCCGCGCCGGCGAGCGCGGCGGGTTCCTCGAGGACGTGCTGCAGAGCCTCTCGGAGTTCGTCGAGCGGCAGGATGAGCTGCGCGCACGCGTGACCGGGGCGCTGGCGTACCCGGCGTTCATCGCGGCGCTGGGCGCGTTCGGTGTGCCCATGCTGCTGGTCTTCCTCGTGCCCCGGTACAAGCCGCTGCTGGCCAACTTCCAGCCGCCCGCCCTCACGCAGTTGATCTTCTCACTCAGCGACGGCCTGCGTCAGTACGGCCTGCTGCTGGTGGTGCTGGGTTGCGCGCTGGGGGTCGTCGCGTGGTCGCTGATCCGCAGCGAGGGCGGCCGGCAGTGGTGGGACCGCGCCCGGCGGCGCCTGCCGGTGTTCGGCCCGGTCGTCACGCTCGTGGGCGTGACGCGGTTCTGCCGCGTGCTCGGGACGATGCTGAACAACGGCGTGCCCATCCTGCAGGCGCTGGAGATCGCACGCGGCGCCGCGGGCAGCGTCCTGCTGGCCGGGGCGATCGACGACGCGGCCGAGAACGTCCGCGCCGGCCAGCCCCTGTCCGAGCCCTTGCGCGACAGCCGGCTGTTCCCCGCCGAGGTCGTGGAGATGATCGCCGTGGCCGAGGAAGCCAACCGGCTCGACGAAGTGCTGGTGGAGGTGGCCGACCGCATCGAACGTCGCACCAGCCGCCGCATCGACCAGGCGGTTTCGCTCATCGCGCCGATGGTGCTCGTGCTCATCGCCGCGGCGGTCGGGTTCGTGGCCGTCGGCCTGCTCGCGCCGATCCTGTCGGTCTCCGAGGCCCTGGCCCAGTGAAGGCTCGCAAGGGGACCGGTTGTGGGATATGCTCACCCGTACGTCACACGCTTGATCCGTAAGGCAATGCAACAGTCAGGAGTCGTTATGATCAACAGGCAGGATGCCCGCCGTCGTACGGGCTTCACTCTCGTTGAAGTGCTCATCGTGATCGGTCTGCTCGCGGTGATCGGGACGGTCGCGGTGGTCGGTTACACCCGCATTCAGGCCAACGCCACCCGCAAGGCCGCCCGCGTCATGGTCGACCAGACCAAGAGCGCCGTCGAACTGTACTACACCGATATGAAGACCTACCCCTCGGCCGAGGAAGGTCTGACGATGCTCGTCTCAGCGCCCGAAGAGGAAGCCGACGCGGAGAACTGGGCCGGGCCCTACCTCAAGGACGGCCAGGTCCCCAACGACCCCTGGGGCAACCCGATCCAGTATGAACTGCTCGATACCGGGCTCGGCGAGGACAGCTCCGCGCCGTTCCGTGTCTGGTCTTACGGCCCGGATGAACAGGATGGCACGGATGACGACATCTCCAGCGTCCAGGACAACGAAGACGCCCTGTAGCCCGGGCGAGGCGCGCGGCCTGACCTTGCGACCCGCCCGGGGCTTCTCGCTTGTCGAGCTGTTGCTCGCGGTGGCGCTGCTGGCGGTGTTGCTGACCGTGACGGTGGCGGGGCTCGGCGGCATGGCCGGCCGGCGCCAGTTGTCCACCGGCCTGGAACACCTGGCCGCGACCTTGCGTTACGCGGCGGCGGATGCGGCCGCCACCGGCACGATCGTCGAACTTCAGGTCGAGCCCGGCACCGGTGACCTGGTGGTCTACCACCAGCCGCGTGTGGCGGTCGATGAAGCCAATGGCGACACCGCCGGCACGCTGGTGCCCTACGACGGTTGCCCCTGGGCGAGCCACCTGCCCAATGACCTGGTGCGAGTCGCGCGGTGCGAGCGGGTTGGCGTCAGCGCACACCGCACGTTGACGTACGGCGGGGCGATGGAGGATCGGGCAGCGACCGACGCGCCGCTCGACGCCGTGCGATTCTATCCCGACGGCTCGAGCGACTTCGTCGAGTTGGACGTGGTCTCGCGGGACGCCTCGGACCCGCGCGTCGGCGTGGTGAGCCTGAACGGCATGACCGGGCGGGTCCAGACTTCGACGCGGAGCCCGAACGAGCCGCCATCGGCTAAGGAGTGAGACGTGTCCAGACGGTGGGCCAGGTCGTCCCGGCGGGCCGCCCATGCGCGGCGGGGGGCCGTGCTGCTGGAGGTCGTGCTGGCGATGGTGATCTTCGCGGGCGCGTCGGCGGTGCTGCTCAGCGGCCTGAGCGCCGCCAACGCCGCCGCGCAACGTGTCGAACGCCGCGGCACCGGCGCCGACCTCGCCGTCACCGTCATGAGCGAAGTCCAGATCGGGCTGATCGACCGTACCGACGCCGGACCGGAACACTTCGAGGAGGGGCTCGGCCCGATCGACTGGACGTGGCAACTGAGCATCGCGCCCGCCGGCGACGAGAACACCACCGGGCTGGACCGCGTGCGGGTCGTTGTTCGCGACGGGTCCGGGCGCATCGCCGGCCGGCTGACGCGGTGGCTGGAGCAGATCGGCGCGGAAGGCGGTGGCCTTTGATCCGCTCGCCCCGCGGGTTCACGCTCGTCGAGATCATCCTCGCGATCGCGCTGGCGATGTTGCTGTTCGGCGGGCTGTTCGCGTTCTACCACCATACGTCCGACGCGCGTCGCCGGCTCATGGATCGCATGCAGCAGCACACCGCACGACAACTCGTCATGCAGCGGATCACCGATGAACTTCGGTGTGCAACGACCGGCCTCCAGGGTCAGGCGCTGAACGGCGCGGCCGGACAACTGAGCTTCGCCTGCGCCACCGCGCCCGGCGGCGGCGTCTGGGCCGTGATCGACCCGACCGATGCGCCCGCCACGCCACAGCACGACGTCATGCTGGTCATCTACCGGCTGCGCTACGAAGAAGATGAATCGACCGGTGAGCCATACATCGTCGGCCTCGAGCGCGTTGAGCAGCGGTACGTGCCCCCGCCGACCGTGGACGTCGAGCTGGCCCGGACCGCGGCGCTGCTGGACACGGACATCCGTTTCATCAGGCTGCGGTACTGGTCGGGCGACCAGTGGCTGGCCCAGTGGAGCGGCGGCGACCTGCCCGGGGCCGTGGAGATCACCCTCGGCGAGCGGGCCTTGCCCGAGGGCATCGAGCCGATCGACTACCCCTACCCGACGATGCGGCGCGTCGTGGCGCTGCCGACGTCGAGCCCGGGCACGGGCGGCGGCGCGCGGCTCGGCCTGGCCGCAGGAGTCGAACGATGAGCCGAGGCGGCGTGGCGCTGGTCGTGGTGCTGGTGGTGATCGCGGTCGCGGCGATGGCGGCGGCCAGCCTGCTCGTGCGCGCCACCGCCGACACCGCCGCCGCCGCCGCGCGGACCGACCGCGAGCAGGCCGCCCACACCGCGCTCAGCGGCCTGCGCCATGTCATGACGCTGCTGCAGACCACCGAACCCGCCGCGCTGCTCGACGACCAGCCGGACCTACTCGCCGGGCGGGTGGTCGATGACGACGGCACGAACCCGTGGTGTTTCACTGCCTGGTCGGCCGCGCCGGACGAGCCCACCGAGGTCCGCTACGCCCTCGGCGATGAAGCCGCGCGGCTGAACCTGAACGTCGTCGATGAACAGGCGCTGTCCGCGCTGGATCGGCTGACCCCCGAACAGATCGCGGCCCTGCTGGATTATCGCGACCGCGACGACAACCCCCGCCCCGCGGGCGCGGAACAGAACTACTACGGCGCCCTGCCCGAACCCTACCGCATCGCCAACGCTCCGTTCACCAGCGTCGAAGAGCTGCTCATGGTGCGCGGATTCACCGCGGCCATCGTCTACGGCGAGGACGCCAACCTCAACGACCTGCTCGACCCCGCCGAACAGGACGGCGACGACCGCTTCCCCCCCGACGACCGCGACGGCGAACTGGACCGCGGCCTGGTCGGCCTGTTCACCGTCTACAGCAGCGACCCGGACGTCGATTCAACCGGCGAGCCGCGGATCGACCTCAACGCCAACCGCGGGCTCGACGATCTCGGCCTGTCTGATCAGACCCTCGAGTTTGTCGAGCTTGTCCTGGCCGAGGGCAATCGGTTCGAGCAGCCGGCCGACCTCCTCGAAGCCGAGTACGAGCTGACGCGGGATCACCCCGGCCGGCCGCGCGGCACGGTGATCCGCACCGACCTCACGCGTGCGGAACTGGTGACGGTGATGGACCGGCTGACCACGCGGCAAGCCGGCTCGGGGGGCCCGGGCGGGTCGCCCGGCACGGCCGGCCTGGTCAACGTCAACACCGCGCCCGCGGCGGTGCTCGCGGCGGTTGACGGCATCGACCCGTCGCTGGCGTCTTCCATCGAAGGCGCCCGCGGCGCGCTCGAGGCCGATGAGAAGGCGACCCTCGCGTGGGTCTACAACCAGGCCCTGGTCGACGCCGAGACGTTCCAGCGGATCGCGCCGCGGCTCACCAGTCGGTCGCGGCAGCACCGCGTGCGCATCGTCGGCTACGCCGCGGCCGGCGGGGCGCAGTGCGTGTATGAAGGCGTCATCGACACGGCCGGCCGAACGCCCCGGCTGCTGCGGCTGCGGGAGCTTACGCGGCTGGGCCCGGCGCCCGCCGCGGTGACCGGCCCCCCGCAATCGTACGGGCGCGGGTCTTGAGTCTGACATGATCAAGCGATCGGGAACAACGCGCTTCGTGGCGGTCGAGTACGACGCCTGTCGCCTGCGCATCGCCGACGTCGACGCCGCCGGTCGCAAGCCGCGCGTGGTGCGGCTGGGGTCGTTCGACCTGCCGCCGGCGCTGTCACCGACGGACGCCCCGGCGCTCGGCCGCTTCGTCGGTGAGAAGCTGGGCGAGATGCGGTTGTCGCGCCGGCCGATCGTCATGAGCGTCGCCCGGTCGCAGGCGGTGCTTCGACCGCTGAGCCTGCCCGCCGGGAGCGCGCACGACGAGCTGGCCGGGATGGTGCGGTACCAGGTGCAGCGCGACCTGCCGTTCAGCGCCGACGACGCGGTCATCGACTTCACCGTCGACAGCCACTACCACGCCGAGTCGCCCGACGCGGCGGGCTTGGGTTCGGACGTGCTGGCCGCGGCGGTCCGCCGCCACACCGTCGAGCATCACCAGCAGCTCGCCGACGCGGCCGGCGCCAAGCTGCTGCACTTGAGCCTGCGGCCTTACGCCAACCTCGCGACCGTCCGCGCCGCCGGCCTCGCCACACCCGATCAGGGCGTCGTCCTCGTCACCGTCACCGCCGACGAGACGCAGGTCGACGTGTTCTTCGACGAGTCGGTCGGCTTCAGCCGCGCCGGTTCGGTGCGCGTGCCGATGGGCGAATCCGTCACCGATGCCGACCGGTCGACCGCGGTGGTCGGCGTGGCCATGGAGGCGTCGCGCAGCCTCAAGAGCTTTCAGGCCGTCCAGCGGGGGCAGGTCATCGACCGCATCCTCGTCGCGGGCGGCACGGGCGTGGAGTCCGCGGTCGCCGAGGTGCTCGAACACGAGTTGGGCGTCAGCGCCGCGGTCATCGACCCCGGCGACGCGATCCGCCTGCCGCGGCGACGGGACGCGTTCGCCGGCTACGTGTCGGTCATCGGCCTGGCCCTGTGCGCGGCCCGCCCGCGGCAACTGGCGTTCGACTTCCTGCACCCCAAGCAACCGGCCCGACGCGCCGACCCGCGGAAGCGGCGCTTCACGCGGATCGCGGCGGCCGCCGTTGTCGTCTTGCTCGGCGTCATCGGCGGGGCGATCGCCTATCGCTACGGACCGGCGTCGGAGTTGCTCCGCCTGCAGCAGGCCCGCACCGATCTCAAAGGCCGACTCCGCACCGCGCAGACCGACCTGAAACGCGCCCTGGCCGTCGACGCCTGGGTCGAAGACAGCCGCGCCTGGCTGGACCCGCTCGCCCACGTCAGCGCCCTCGCCCCGCCCGCCGAGCAGGCCTACATCGACACGCTCCGCCTCAGCTCGGACGCCGGACTCGTCGTGGACATCCGCGCACGCGAGGCGTCGGTGGTCACGGCGTTCGGCCGCCGCCTCGCCGACGCCGGCTACGCCTTTGTCTCCGGCGCCGAAAGCATCGAGGATGATCCGTACGGCTTCGTCTATCGCAAGTCGCTCCGCATCGCCCCTCCCCAGAAGCTGGACGTCGACCTGGCGGAACTGCCGCCGGTGCAGCGGCCCGCCGACGACGCATCGAGGCAACTCATCGTCGACCCGCCCGGGCACCGCCGCGATGGCCGTGGCAGGGGGGGCAAGTCCGGATGAGCCGCAAACACCTGATGATCATGGTCATCGGCGGGGCGACCGGGCTGTTGCTGTTGTTGCTGATCCTGCAGCAGCACGTGCTCGGCCCCGCCGCGGACGATCGCACCGCCATCACCCAGCTCCAGCAGGAGCTCAACCAGCTGGAGATCGAGTCGCGCCGTCAGTCCGCCGCGCGCCGCCGTCTCGCCTCGTACGCCCGGCGCACGCTCGGCGGCGATCCCCTGCGGGTCAGCGAGGCGCTGCGCATTCGACTTGTCGAGATGCTCAACCGCTCGAACCTGAGCAACGAGCACCTGTCGCTCAAGCCGGTCGCCGGTCGGCGGGTGCGCGGCGCGTACCAGGAGATCGGCTGGACCGTTCGGGCCCGCGGGGGGCTCAGCCGGATCGTCGACCTGCTCTACCTCGCCCAGCACCAGCCGTACCTGCTGAGCGTGGACGACATCTCGATCACGCCGGTCAGCCGGTCGCTGGATTCGACGCTGCGGGCGCGGTGCACGACACTGGTGCTCGACGAGTCGGTGACGGGCCGCACCGAGGTCGCGGCGTTCGAGGATGACCCCAATGCCCTGCCGCTCAACTCGGACGATCGGCGGTTGTACGCGGCGATCACGCGGCGCGATCTGCTCCGGCCGTACATCCAGCGCCCGCCGCCGCGACCCAGCCCGTCGCCGCCCGCCGCGGAGACCGCCCAGCCGGAGCCGGCCCCGTCGCCGGCGGCCCCGGGGCCCGAGCGCTTCCGCCTCGTGGGACTGCCCCAGTGGGGCGACGAGGTCGACGTGCTGGTTCGAGACACCACCTCGGGACAGGTTCAACGGTACAAGGTCGGCCAGTCCCTCGCGGGCGGAAAAATCGTCATGGTGGATTACCGGCGCATGCCGTACCCGGATCAGCCCGAACTGTTCAGCTACAGTCGTGTCATAATCAGGATCGGCGGCGACTACTGGGCGTTGGACCTCGGACGCGCCCTCGACCAGCGCTACCGACTTCAGCGGGCGCAATGGCCGCCGTCCTTGCGCAACAACGATGAGACCAGTGCGGCCGAGGGATCGACCGCCGATCGGCCAGGAGATGCATGATCATGAAATGCCTGCCCCTTATCACCGGATGTCTGGCCGCCCTGTTGTGCGGGGCCTGGGCGTTCGGCCAGGACGACCCCAACGCCGCCGCCGCATCGCCCCCCGCCGCGTCCGCGGCATCGGCCGCGTCGCCGGCCGACGGGCCAACGGCCGACATCCGCTTCCAGTTCGACGGCACGCCATATACCCAAGTCGTCCGCCGGTTCAGCCAGGTCGTCGGCAAGCCGCTCGTGGGTGACCTGAACATCCCCGGGGAACTGACCTTTTTCGACTCCGAGCCGTACACCCGCGCCCAAGCCCTGGACACGCTGAACCTGTTGCTGGCGATGCGGGGGTACACGCTGATGGAGACCGAGCGGTTCCTGCGGCTGGTGAAGCTCGAGGACGTGGGCAAGCTGCCGCTGCCGATCATGCGCGGGCTCGACCAGGCCGAGCGCGAGCCCGACAGCAAGATCGTCACGGTCGTCCTGCCGGTGAACTACATCGAAGCCGAAGCCGCGGCCAAGACCTTCGTGCCGATGGTCTCGAGCTTCGGGACGATCACGCCGCTGGCCCGCGGCAAGGGCATCGTCATCACCGATCAGTTGGGCAACATCCGCCGGGTCCGCGACCTGCTCGAGTTGATGGACACCGGCGCGATGGTCCAGATGCAGATGGCGACGATCGTCCTGGAGCAGGCGTCCGCGCAGACGGTGGCTAAGATCGTGAACGACCTGCTCGGCGGCAAGAGCCAGGTGGTGCTCAACCCCAAGACCAAGAAGCCGATGCGGGTCGGCCCGGACCCCGGAGAGAGCATTCAGGCGATCGCCGACGAGCGCACCAACGCGGTGGTGATCATGGGCCCGACGGATCGGCTGGCCATGGCCGAGCAGCTCGTGGCCCAGCTCGACGCCACGCGGGGCCCGGTCGAGGGCGACATGCGTGTCTTCGCGCTGGACAACGCCAATGCCGAGGCCCTGGCCGAGACGGTCGCCGCCGCCCTGCCCGGCAAGCGAGACAACCGCGGCCGGCCGCTCCCGGACGCGGCGCGCATCGTCGCGGATGCGACCACCAATCGCCTGATCGTGGCCGCACCGGTCGACCAGATGGCGTCGGTGGCGAAGCTCATCGAGCAGCTCGACCAGGCCAGCGAGCAGGCGGCGAGCGTGCGCATCTTCCGACTCCAGGCCGCCGACGCCGGCACGCTCGCCAGCGTGGTCCGCCAGAGCGTGACCCGGCGCGACGAGCGCGGCCGCGCCAGCACGTCGATCAATGTCTCGGCCGATGCCCGCACCAACAGCCTGATCGTCTCCGGCGACGCGGCGGACCTGCAAACCGTCGCCGCGTTGCTGGAGCAGCTCGACACCGACCAGCCGCAGGCCGAGGCCCGCGAGTTCCGCGTGGTCCAACTCGACCAGGGCGAGGCCCGCGAGGTCGCCCGCGCGTTGACGAACCTGTTCTTCGAGCAGGTCGGCCGGGGCGAGCCGCAACGCGTCCGCATCGAATCCGACCGCCAGTCCAACAGCCTGATGATCGCCGCGCCGCCCGACGACTGGCCGACGATCCAGAAGCTGCTGACGGAGCTGAACCAGGGCGGGGCCGGCGCGGACGGGCCAGCGGTCCGCCTGTTCACGCTCGAGTCCGCCGACGCGCAGCAGCTCGCCCGCGTGCTCATCGAGTCGCTCAGCCGCCGCGACGAATGGGGCCGCGTCCGGCACACCCTCAGCGTTGTCCCCGACAGCCGCACCAACACCCTGGTCGTCTCCGCGGACGCCGAGTACATGGCCGAGGTCGAGCGGCTGGTCGAGCAGCTCGACGCGGGGGCGGCGACCGAGCCCCGCCAGGTCCGGGTGTTCAGCCTCAAGGCCGGCGACGCCTGGGAGGTGTCGCGGTCCCTGACCCAGGCGCTCCGCGGCGCCACCGACGGCGAGGTGTCCGTGCAGCCCGACCGTGGCACCAACAGCCTGATCATCAGCGCCCTGGAGAGCGACTGGCCCAAGGTCACCGGCGTCATCGAGCAGCTCAACACCGCGGTCACGGCGTCCGGCCAGCCGACCGCGCGCATCCTCAAGGTCCAGCACACCAGCGCCAGCGAGCTGGCCGAGACCCTCCGCAACATGTACGACCGGCGCGACTGGCGGGCCCGCTACGAGAGGCCGGTGGTGATCTCCCCCGGCGCGGACAACAGCCTGCTCGTGTTCGCCCCGCAGGAAGAGCAGCAGCAGATCGCCGAACTGCTCGACACGATGGACGCCAACACCGGCGTCGACACCCAGCGGGAAGTGCGCATCCTGGCGCTGGAGAGCGGCGACGCCCGCGCCCTGGCCAACGCACTCGGCCGGGCCCTCGACGGCGTCGCCCAGGCCCCGGTCGAGGTGCAGGCCGATCGCAGCACCAACGCCCTGATCATCGCCGCCGCCCGGGCCGACTGGCCCACCATCACCCAACTGGTCGAGGAGCTGAACGAGACCGTCGGGGACGCCGGGCAGCCGGCGACGCGGCGACTGGAACTGGAGCACGCCAAGGCCGCCGACCTCGCCCCCACGCTGCAGAACATGTACGACCGGCGTGACTGGTCGGCCCGCTACGAGCGGCCGGTGGTGGTCTCGGCATCGGAGTCGGACAACAGCCTGCTCGTGTTCGCGATGCAGGCCGAGCAGCAGGCGATCGGCGAGCTGGTCGCCTCGATGGACGTCGAGCGCACCGGCGAGGCGCGGCGCGAGGTCCGGGTGTTCAGCCTGAAGTCCGGCGATGCGCGGCAGGTCGCCTCCGCCCTGTCACGCACGCTGGGGCAGACCACGCGGGGGGCCGTCGAGATCGAAGCCGACCGTGGCGCCAACGCCCTGATCGTCGCCGCCGGGGCCGAGGATTGGCCTCAGATCGAGAAGGTCATCGAGCAGATCAACGCCTCGGTGGCCGCGACCAACGAGCCGATCACCCGCACGATCAAGCTCGACCACGCCGACGCCCAGGAGGCCCGACAGACGCTGACGACCATGTACCGCGGGCGGGACTGGCTGGTGCAGCGGGAGCGGCCGGTGGTGATCTCCGCCGGCGCGGACAACAACCTGCTCATCTACGCCCCGCAGGATGAACAGCAGCAGATCGCCGGGCTGCTCGACGCGCTCGACGCCGAGCCCAACGCCGCCGCCCGCCGCGAGGTCCGCGTCCTCGCGCTCGAGTCGGGCGACGCCCGCGAGGTCGGATCGGCCCTGTCGCGCGCCCTGGAGGGCACGACCGACGCCCCCGTCGAGATCCAGCCCGACCGCAGCACCAACGCGCTGATCATCGCCGCCTCCCCGGCCGACTGGCCCACCGTCTCCGAGCTCGTGACGCAGCTCAACGAGTCGGTCGGCGACGCCCGGCAGCCGGCGACCCGGCGGGTCGCGCTCGAGCACGCCCGAGCCGGCGAGCTGGCCCGCACCGTCCAGCAGATGTACGACCGCCGCGACTGGCGCGCGCGCTACGAGCGGCCGGTCACGGTGACCGCCAACGACGTCGACAACAGCCTGATCGTCTTCGCCCTCGAGGCCGAGCAGCAGGCGATCGCCGATCTCGTGCAATCGCTGGACACCGAGCCCGCCCCCGGCGCGGAGCGGCAAGTCCGCGTGTTCAGCCTCAAGTCCGGCGACGCCCGCGAAGTGGCCCGGTCCCTGTCACGTACGCTGCCCGAGACGACCGGCGGCGCCGTGGAGATCGAGGCCGACCGCGGCACCAACTCGCTGATCATCGCCGCCGGCGCCGACGACTGGGAGTCGATCGAGGCGGTCATCGAGCAGATCAACGCCTCGGTCGCCGCCACCACCCAGCCGGTCACCCGCACGGTCAAGCTCGAGCACGCCGACGCCGCCGATCTGGAGCGGACCCTCCGCAACATGTACGACCGCCGCGACTGGAGCGACCGCAGCGAACGACAGGTCATCTTCTCCAGCTCCGACCGGGACAACACGCTGCTGATCTATGCGCCGCAGGACGAACAGGACGCGATCAGCCAGATCATCGAATCGGTCGACGTGCCCGAGGACGACGCGGGGACGCTGATGCGGCTGATCCACCTCGAATCGGCCAAGGCGGAGGACATGGTCGAGGCCTTGCGCGGCATGGAGCCGGACCGCGACGTGGTCATCCGGGCGCACGAGCCGAGCAACTCGCTGCTGCTGCGTGCCCCGGTGGCGAAGCAGGCGGCGCTGGAGGAGCTGATCGGTTCGCTGGATCAGTCGACGCTGGATCAGTCGCGGGAGACGCGGATCGTGCCGCTGAAGCACGCTTCGGGCGCCCAGCTCGCATCGGTGTTGTCGCAACTGCAAACCGAGGGCGGGTCGTCGCGTGACCGCTGGTCGCCGTGGCGTCGCGGCGGATCGTCGTCGGGTGAGACCGACCGGGTGATCATCACCGCCGGTCCGGGCGACCGCACGCTGGTCATCAGCGCCCCGCGCGGTCGGATCGAGGCGCTGGCGTCGCTGGCCGAGAGCCTCGATCAGCCCGAGGCCGCCGAGGGCCGCGAGGTCCGCACCTACGCGCTCGAATCGGGCAAGGCGGAGGAGCTGGCCGGTTCGCTGCAGCGGCTGTTCGCCACGCGCGATCGGACGGGCCCCGAGCCGCCGCGCTTCGAGGCCGACGCCGCCGCCAACCAGCTCATCGTCGCCGCGGCCGCCGCCCAGTTCGAGGAGATTGACAAGGTCATCGAGCAAGTCGAGTCGGCGCAGCCGGACCCGACGCAGACCCGCACGTACAAGCTCCGGTTCGCCGAGGCCGTCGACCTCGTCGACGTGTTGCAGTCGATGCTCGCCGAGGCCGACGACCGGTCGCCGCGGAACCGCTGGGTGCGTCGTCTCGACCCCGGCGCGGCGACGGTGCGGGTCGCCGCGGTCGAGGCGACCAACACGCTCGTCGTGCAGGCGCCGCTGAGCAAGCTGTCGATGGCGGACGAGCTGATCCGCACGTTCGACCGCGAGGAGGCCGGCTCGCAGATCGTGATCCAGTCCGTGCAGTTGTCCAACGCCCAGGCCGTGACCATGGCCGACGCGGTCACCGCCGTCGTCGAGGCCCGCTCGCAGACGGCCCGGGGCCGACCCGGCGCCCCGGCGCAGGACGCCGACGCGGTCACCGTCACCGCCGAGACCAACTCCAACAGCGTGCTGGTGCGGGGCCCGGCCGACCGCGTGGCCGAGGTGGTCGAGATGATCGCGCGGCTGGATGAGAAGTCGACCAGCTCGTCGGTGCAGATGCGGGTCTACCCCCTGAGCAACGCCGACGCCGCGACGCTGTCCGGCTCGGTCGAGAAGCTGTTCCGCGACGCCCTGCAACAGGCCCAGACCCGCCGCGCCGGCGCACGCGGCCGCGCCGCCCCGGTCATCCCCTTCAGCGTCGCCGCCGACACCCGCACCAACAGCCTCGTCGTCTCGACCACCCCGGCGCACTTCGCGGTCGTCGAGCAGTTGCTGGAGATGCTGGACCAGGCCCCCGACGCGCCGGACCGGGACGTCCGCTACCTGTGGCTCGAGAACGCCAACGCCTTCGAGGTCGCCGGGACGCTCCAGGCGCTCTACGTCGACCGCAAGGGGCCCGATCGACCGGTCATCCAGCCCGATTACTTCGTCAACGCCGTGACCATCGTCGCCAACGACGCCGATCTCGAACAGATGGAGCCGATCATCGCCAAGCTCGACAAGGCCGCGGCGACCTCGGCGGTCAACGTCCGCGTGATCCCGCTGACCAACGCACGGGCCTCACGCATGGCCGACGTGCTCGAACGCCTGTACCCCGAGATGTCCGGCACCCGGGTGATCGTCGAGCAGGGCGACCGCGCCGACGACCAGGACGGCGGCGAGGTCATAGAGGTCTACCCGTCGCCGCTGTTCGCCCAGCCCGGCGACGGCAATGACCCTGCCCCCGCGCCCGACGATCCCAACGCCAGCGGCGACGCCGGTCCGACCGCCGCCGATCCGCCGCGGCCGGCCGAGCTCGCCGGCCCTCAGCCGGTGACCATCCTCGTCGACGAAAAGGTCAACGCGCTGATCGTCTCCGGCCCGCGGAAGGACCTGGACGCGATCGAATCGCTGGTCTTTGACTTCACGTACGGCGTGCAGTCCGCCGAGGACGAGTTCCGGATCTTCAGGCTCGAGCACGCCGACCCGTCCGCGGTCGCGGCGATGCTCGAAGCGCTGTTCAACCCCCGCGAGAAGCCGCCCGAGCCGGCCCGGCCCGACCGCGACGAACAGCGCGAGGATCGCGAGGGGCGGAACGGCGGCCGCGAACGCCAGCGGCAGCAGCCGGCCCCGCCCAAGCAGGTCATCAGCGTCGTCGCCGACGCGCGCAACCGCAACGTCCTCGTCCGCGCCCGGTCGACGCACCTGGACGTGATCGAGCAGTTGATCGCGCAGATCGACCAGGTGCCGCGCGTGGTCAGCGAGGTGCGGGTGTTCCGGCTCCAGAACGCCGATGCCGCGCAGGTCGTCGCAACGCTCAACGAACTGCTGGAGTCCGGGGCGAGCGACGAGGCCCGCGGCCGCACGCAGCGCGACCGCGCCCGCCGGGTCGAGCAGGTCGTCGAGGTCGTGACGGACGGCCGGACGGAGCAGGTCGACCTGAAGACCCTGGTCGGCGTCAGCGCCAACGAGAAGGCCAACAGCATCGTGGTCGCCGCGCCCGGCGAGGTCATGGCGGTCCTCGAGCCGATCATCCACGAACTGGACCAGTCGGCCGCGGCGGCCGGCGAACCGGTGGTGCGGCTGTACCCGGTCGAGCAGGGCGATCCGATCGCGATGGTCGAGGCGTTGCGGGAGGTGTTCGCCGCCGAGCCGCGGGCCAACGAGCTGCCCGTGATCGTGACCGCCGATGTCGAGGCGGGCCGGTTGATCGTCTCGGCCTCGTCGGACACCCAGCCGCTCGTCGCCCGGGTGATCGAGGACCTGACGGCGGCGCGTGGGGACGAGGGCGCGACGGTGCGGGTCTATCGCCTGACCCACGCCGAGGCCCGCCAGGCGGCGACCGCGCTGACCGAGACGATGGGCGAGGGGGCCGGCGGCGGCCGTCGCGGCCGAGGCCGCGCCGCGCCCGCGGCGGGCCTGCGGATCAGCCCCGACCGGTCGAGCAACAGCCTGCTCGTCCGCGGCACCGACGACGAGCACGAGCGCATCGCGGCGCTGCTGGCGGACCTGGACAAGCCCGCGGTCGAGTCGATGCCGGTGCGGATGGTGCCGCTGAACCATGCCGACGCCGACGCGGTCGCGCGGGTGCTCCGCAACGTGTTCGTGCCCCGTGGCGCCGGCGGCGCGGTGCAGCAGGTCGTGATCGAGTCCGACGCCAAGGCGAGGATGGTGCTCGTCCGCGCCGACGACGCCACGTTCGCCAGGGTGAAGGAGCTGGCGCAGAACGTGGACTCGACCAGCGTCGGCCGCGACGCGGCGCCGATGATCCTGCCGCTGGAGCACGCCCAGGCGTCGAGCGTCGCCGCGGCGGTCAGCCAGGCGTTCGCGCCCCGACGGGGGCAGCGCGTCGAGCCCGACGACCTGGTCACCGTCGTCGCCGAGCCGGACTCCAACAGCCTGATCGTCACCGCCAGCGCCGAGAACGCCGACCGGGTGCGATCGTTGATCGATCGGCTGGACACCGAGAACGCCGGCGGCATGCGGACCGAGTTCATCCTGCTGCGGAACGCGCGGGCGGGTGACCTGGCGCAGGTGCTGGGCGCGGCGGCGGCCAACGCCACCCGCGGTCAGCGCAACAGCCGCCCCGTCGTCGTGTCCGCCGAGGAGTCGAGCAACGCGCTGGTCTTCAACGGCCCGGCGAACGAGTTGAACACGCTCATGACGATGGCGATGCAGCTCGACCAGGCCTCGACCGGCGCGACCACGGGGGTGTACATCGTGCCGCTGGAGACGTCGGATGCCGGCGGGGTGGCGCAGACCGTGCGCGACCTGTACGAGCAGCAGCGTCGCACGATCGGCCGGGGGGAGCAGCTCGACCCGCTCGCCGTCGCCGCCGACCAGCGCGCCAACGCGCTGATCCTCGTGACGAGCAAGTCGATGCACGAGCAGGTCAACCAGTGGGTGCAGCAGGTCGAGCGGATGAAGCCCGCCCGGGGCACGCCCCGCATCATCCCCATCGAGCACGCCGACCCCGCCGAGGTCGACAGCGCGATCCGCGAGGTCTTCGGCGGGGGCACCGACGCCGCGCCCGTCGGCGGCGGGCGTCGCGGTCGCGCCAACCCCCGCGCCAACCCCGGGGGCGGGGGCGGGGGCGGCAGCGGCCGCGTCGAGACCACCGTGCTCGCCAAGCAGCGGGCCATCCTGATCGAAGCCGGTGAAGAGGACTTCCAGGCGATCCGGCAACTCGCCGCCGCGCTCGACGCGTCCGCCGCCGAGAACCGCCCCGAGCTCAAGGTCTTTCAGCTCGAACACGCGACCAACACGCGGCTCGCCCAGGCGCTCGGCCAGACCTATCGGGCGTCGAACGACCAGGCCCCGCCCGAGCAGCGCGTGACGGTGACGGCCCTGCCCAACAGCCAGGCCGTCGTCGTCGCGGCCCCGCGGAACAAGCTCGAAGAAGTCTCGGCGCTCATCACGCAGCTCGACGCCGAGCAGATCGCCGCCCAGCCCCAGTTCCGCGTGTACCAGCTCGAGCACGCCACGCCGAGCAAGGTCCTGCCCCTGCTGCGACAGATGCTCGCCAGTGTCCAGGCGCTCTCCGGGGAGATCGTCAACGTCCAGGCGGACGACCGCACCCGATCGATCATCATCACCACGCGGCAGCAGGTCTTCGACGAGATCGACAAGGCGATCGATGCGCTCGACCGGGCGCCGGCGTTCGAGTCGGCCGACGTCCGCATCGTCACCGTGACCAAGGCGGACGCGGCGCGGCTGGCCCAGGTGCTCAACCAGATGCTCACCCCGCAGCCCGGCGGCCGGCTCTCGCCCGAAGCGCGCGCCCTGCAGGAACAGGTGCGCCGGCTGCGGATCAGCGCCGGTGACGACCGGCCGCTGCCCGAGCTCGACCTGACCAAGCCGATCAAGATCGTCTCGGATCCGCTGGCGGCCGGGCAGGCCGGGTCCAACCAGTTGCTGATCTCCTCGACGCCGGACAACCTGACCGCGCTGGCGGCGCTGGTGGAGGTGATGGACCGCGTGCCCCTGGCCGACGAGGCGCGGGTGAAGCTGATGCACCTGTCCCGCGCGGACGCCGGGTCGGTGGCGGCGACGCTGCGTGAGGTCTTCCGCCAGGGCCGCACGCTCGCCGGCGCCCCCGGCACACCCACCGAGGGCCGCGCCGCGCCCGCGCAGCCCACCGGCAGGGCGCTGGTCAGCCCGCTCAACGTCGCGATCGATCCGCGCACCAACACGCTGGTGGTGAGCGGCACGGTCGAGTCGATCCGGCTCGCCGAGCGGATCGTCAACGACCTGGACCGGGAGCAGGACGAGGCGACGACGGACCTGCGGCTGTTCACGCTCAAGCACGCCGACGCCGACCGGCTGGCCTCGGTGCTGCGGGCCGTCTTCGCCGAGGGCGCGCCCGCCCCGGGGGCCGAGGGCGTCCGCACCCAGGTCACGCGGCTCCGCACCGTGCTCGAAGGCCAGGGCGTCAAGACCAGCGACATCGCGAAGGTCCGCCCGGCCCTGACCATCCAGGCCGACCCGTCCACGCAGATGCTCGTCGTCTCCGCCCGGGCGGACGTGATGCCGCTGATCGCCGACGTGGTCGCGACGATGGACGTGCCGGGCCCGCGCGAGCGCAGCGGCGTGCGCGTCTACCCGCTCGAGCACGCCGAGGCCTCCCGCGTGCGGCAGGTCATCACCGACCTCTACGCCGGTCAGCGCCCCGGCGATCCGGCCATCCGCGCCGAAGACATCCCCACCGTCACCGTCGACACCCGCACCAACGCGCTGGTCATCGTGGCCAGCGACAAGACGTTCGGGGTGATCGATGCGCTGCTCAAGAGCCTCGACACCGAGCAGGAGCTGGCCCTGCGCGACATCCGCCTGGTGCCGCTCGACAACGCCGACGCCGCCACGCTCGCGCCCATCCTCCAGCGGATGCTCGACGCCCGCGTCGAGCGGCAGGAGGCGCTGGGCGTCGCCGACGCCGAAGCGCTGCGGGTCATCCTCGCGGCCGACCCCCGGTCCAACGCCATCATCGTCGGCGGCGGCGCCGACGGCTACGAGCTGGTCCGGCGGCTCGCCGAGAAGCTGGACACCGCCGACCCCGCGCTGCAGGGCCGCGTGAGGCTGGTCGCGCTCGACCAGGCCAACGCCGGCAGCGTCGCCGCCACGCTGACCAACCTGTTCAACCAGCGGTACGCGCAGGCGGCCACGCCGGAGGTGGCGCGGCAACGCCCGATCGTGCTGCCGGACCTCCGCACCAACAGCCTGCTGATCGTCTCCAACGCCGATGACGCGAAGATCATCGACGGCCTGCTGGAGCAGATCGACGTCGAGCGGCGGGACCCGACCGTGGTGATCGAGGTGATCCCGCTGGAGCACAACGACGCGGGCGTGGTCGGGCCGACGATCCAGCGGCTGTTTGCGTCGCGGCTGGTGTCGATGACGCCCCAGGGCGAGCCGCCCAACCCCCAGGACCGCGTGGACGTGGCGACCGATCCGCTGGCCAACGCGCTGGTCATCTCCGCGAGCCGCGAGAACATCGCGCTGGTCCGCGCGCTGCTGGCGAAGGTGGACGTCGAGCCGCCCACCGAGACCGGCGTCGTGAAGCTTTACACCCTGAAGAACGCCGACGCCCAGCGCGTCTCGACGATGCTGCAGGGCCTGGTCAGCCAGGGCCTGTACAAGCCCGGCACCATCGGCGCACAGAACGACCCGCTCCGCCGGGCCCGCGAGCTGGTCTCCATCGTCGCCGACGTGCGGACCAACACGCTCATCGTCTCGGCCAGCAAGGAGAACTTCGCGGTCATCAACCAGATCATCGAGCAGGTGGACGGGCTGGACGACGCCGACGCACTGAGCGACGTGCGGCTGTACCCGCTGGAGCACGCGGACGCGGCGCGGCTGGCGCCGGTGCTGAGCCGGATGTTCGATGCCAAGCGGCAGGCCGAGATCGCCGCCGGCGCGTCGGGGCGCAGCCTGCCGACGACCGTCACCGCCGACGCGCGGACCAACACCCTGATCGTCACCGGGTCGCGCGAGGCGTTCGGCGCGGTCGAGGCGATGCTCGAGCGGCTCGACTCGGGCGAGGGCTTCGCCGCCGGGCAGTTCCGCGTGTTCACCCTCGAACAGTCGACGGCCGCGTCGCTGGAGCCGCTGCTCGCCCGCCTGTTCGCCAACCGCCCGCAGCGCGACGGGCCCAACGACCCGATCACCGTCATCGCCGACGCCAAGACCAACAGCCTGCTCGTCAGCGCCAGCCCCGCGGACATGCCCCTCGTCGCGTCGCTGGTCGAGCGGCTGGACAAGCCGCAGGGCCAGACCGCGACGCAGGTCTTCCCCATGGCCGACGGCGACGTGGCGGCCGCCGCCCAGGCGCTCCGCACCCTGTTCCAGAACCAGCAGGGCGAGCCGGGCGTCGCCATCAGCATCGACGAGCGGATGAACGCCCTGATCGTCACGGGCGGCGAGGCCGACCTCAAGCGCGCCGCCGATATCGTCAGCAAGCTCGACACCCGGGCCCTGACCAAGGTCACCGAGATCCGCGTGCTCGCCCTCAAGAACGCCGACGCCGAAGGCCTCAGCCAGCTCCTCATGGACGCGCTGACCGAGCAGCCCCAGGGCGGGGTCGACCTCACGCCCAACCGCCAGACCGTGCTGCAGTTCGTCTCCCAGAGCGACGACGGCGACAAGCTCGTGGCCAGCGCCCTCCAGCAGGCGATCCTCATCACGCCCGACCGCCGCACCAATACCCTCATCGTCCGCGCGCCCGCCGAGAACATGCCGCTGCTCAAGCAGATCATCCACACCATGGACTCGGCCGCGCCCCGCATGGCCGAGGTGCGCGTCTTCCGGCTGACCAACGCCGACGCCCTGCAGATGGCCGACGTGCTCATCGACCTGTTCAGGCTCGAAGCCGGCCCCCAGACCACCTCCGAACGCGCGGTCAGCTACACCCTCGTCGACCCGGCCCAGGCGGGCGACACCGACCCCGCGCCCCGCCCCGGCCAGCCCAGCGCCACCGTCGGCGCCGCCGACCAGTATGCCCTCAGCGTCACCGTCGACAGCCGCACCAACAGCCTGCTCATCGGCGGCACACGCGGCTACGTCGAGCTCTGCGGACGCATCATCGAAGAGCTCGACTCCAGCCCCGCCCAGCAGCGCAAGACCACCGTCTACCGGCTCCGCAACAGCCAGGCCGTCGACATCGAGGCGTCCCTCCGCAGCTTCCTCGACCAGGAACGCCAGCGCATCGTCGACACGCTGGGCGAGGACCGCATCGGCGCCGCCCAGCGGCTGCTCGAACGCGAGGTCGCCGTCGTCGCCGAGCAACGCACCAACGCCCTGCTCGTCTCCGCCAGCCCGCGCTACTACGAGCAGATCATCGCCATCGTGCAGCAGCTCGACCAGCCCCCGCCCCAGGTGCTCATCCAGGTGCTCCTCGCCGAGGTCACCCTCGACGACGACACCGACCTGGGCTTCGAGTGGACGCTCGACGCCGAGGTCGGCGACCTCGGTGACCTGGTCACCGGCACCGACTTCGGTGTGTCCACCGCGCAGTCCACCTTCGGCGGGTTCAGCGCCACCGTCACCGGCGGTGACCTGAGCTTCATGTTCCGCGCACTCCAATCCCAGGGACGCCTCGAAGTGCTCAGCCGACCCCAGATCCTCGCCTCCGACAACCAGCCCGCCAGCATCAACGTCGGCCAGAGCGTGCCCTTCATCACCAACAGCCGCATCACCGACAACGGCGACACCATCAACACCATCCAGTACCAGGACGTCGGCGTCATCCTCGAGGTCACCCCCCGCATCAACGAGGACGGCTTCGTGCAGATGGATGTCCGGCCCGAGATCAGCTCCATCGCCGACTCCACCGTGCCCATCAGCGAAACCGTCAACGCCACCATCTTCAACCAGCGCACCGCCGAGACCACCATCAGCGTCAAGGACGGGCACACCATCGTGATCGGCGGCCTGATCAACACCACCGACAGCCTCCGCGAGAACAAGGTGCCCCTGCTCGGCGACATCCCGCTCGCCGGCGCCCTGTTCCGCAGCACCTCCGACAGCCGCGAACGCACCGAACTGCTGATCGTCCTCACGCCCCACGTGGTCCGCGACCTCGACGACGCCGACATGTACACCCACGAGGCCATCAGCGAGATCGAGCTGCTCGAACCCGACCCCGAAGACACCTTCAAACGCCGCGTGCTCGAACCGCTCAACCGCGGCCCCGGGGCCAACGCCGCCCAGCCGCCCGCTCGCACCAAGGTGATCGACCTCACCGTGACCGACCAGCCCGAACCCGCCGACCAGAACCCCGATGATGACGACCAGCCCGAATGACCCCGTCCGGATGCGCCTCGTCCGGGCCCTGACCGCCGCGGCGGTGGCGGCCTCGGTGGCGGCCTGCGCCGGCTGCCAGCAACCGGCACGCACACACGACCACGACACCGCCCAGCCCCCGGCCCGCACCACCACCGGACCCGCACAACGCATCGACGCCATCCAACTGCTCGCCGCCCCCACCCCCATCAACTGGGATGAGCAGGGCGGGCCCGATGGCGTGCCCGTCACCGTGTACCTCTTCCAGGCCGACCGCGCCGAGCCGGTCACCCTCGACAACGGCGCTCTGGAGTTCCGACTGTACGACGGCCGCGTCGCCACCACGGACCTGTTCAGCGTCCCACCCATACACCGCTGGCGATTCACCGCCGCCCAACTCCAGCGCGCCCGGGGCCGCACCATCGTCGGGCATTGCTACCGCCTGCCCCTGGACTGGGGCGACGACACGCCCCGCGTGCCCCGGCTGTCCCTCGTGTGCCTGTACGAACCGACCGAGGGGCGCACCGTCGCCTCCGCGCCCGTCACCCTCGACATGCGCACCCGCTGATCCCCCGGCCAGCCCTTTGCGCCCGCGCCCGGTCCGCCCACTTCATTAGACGCACTCACACCCCCGCTTGCCGCAGGGTGTGTACCTATACCGCTCGACCAACGCACCGTCAGCGTCGGCCAGGCCGATCAAACCCACCATCGGAGCTTGTCAACGGAGTATGCCTGACACCTGTTCTGGCTCCCGCAGTCAACAAGAAAGACTCCCGATCCCTGGGCGACGCCCGACCCTTGTTCTACCGCCCAAATTGATGTACTGACGCTAATCTGAAACACACCAACAAATGTGTTGTCCCGACGCCTCTATTTGGTATAACTCTGTGCTGATGCGTGCGGGGAGTACCCCCACGGCTGGACACCCTGAGAGAGAGACTGCACCCCATGCTGTACCACGCTGGATTTGCGGCTGTAGCCGCGGCGCTGTTGTTGTCTACGCCGGTCCTGGCCGATTGGAGTGAGAGCTTCGGCGGTGGGACCGCAGATCAAGAGTGGGAACTGTTTGTCATCGAGACAGACGATGATGAGTTTGACGTACCGGAATGGCCGATCGAGCACAGCGGCTCGGTGTATGGTGAGTTGCGCGACCCCAACGGCGTAACGCTGCCCGACCCAGAGACCATCGAGCAGGCCTACGGTGCGGTTGACGAGGTCTACACCGACGCGACGATCTCCGCCTGGGTGAACCTCGCCCCCCCAGAACCGGGCAACCACACGATCATCGGGCTGTTGCTGCGGGCCGACCGCGAGCAGGGCCGGGCCTATGCCTTCGGTTATGCGCTGCTCGACGGCGTGTGGGGCATCCTCAAGTTCACTGACGACGACGACGGCTTGTCCAGTCTCATCGCCAGCGACACCGACGGTGATCTGGATACCGACAACTTGCCGACCGACCAGCCGCTGTACCTCGTGTTCGACGTCACCGGCAACGTGTTGACCGGGCAGGTGTTCGATGCGCCCGACGGCAACCTGCTGGGGGAGATGACGACGACGGATGACATGTTTGACTCGGGCGTCGCGGGGGTGTTTGCGCAACTCGAAGATGATGCGCCAGACGGTCAGCAGATCATTGCCTCGTTCGACGACATCAACGCCAGTGGCATCCCCGAGCCGACGTCGATCGCGCTGCTCGCGGTCGGCGGGGCGGCGACGCTGCGACGCCGACGCTGATTCCAGTGCCACGCCAACACCGGTGAGCCCGGCCGCACGCCGGGCTCTCTCTCGTGCGCGTTGAGATGCGCTGTCTGCCGTTGGGGTTCTGGCCGGGTCAAGGGTTGCGCCGGGTCGCGGCGACATGGGACTCTGCCGATTGAAGTGCAGCCGGGCGCTGCCACGGGGCCAAACGAAACGCCGAAGAACTCGCCCTTCAGATGGCTTCGCGTTGGCCTGTATTGCGGTCAGGCCCGGCGACGCTTCGCCCGGCGTCTGACGCAGCGATCTGAGATTCGCGGCTTTTTAATTTGTAGTACCCTTCACCCGCCTTTACCATCTCGACGGGAAGGCGGCAGTCGAAACGGCGACGGTTCTCGTCGTCACGTTGCGATCCGAGAGCGACCAAGCGGGGAAGACGCGGGAACAACTTGGGCCGGCTGTCGGATGCTGTATCCACACGTCGCGCGGTTGAGCATGTGGCGACCCGCCGCATGATGAGGTGTGTGCGCGCAAGCAACTGGCCCATCGGACGTGTTCAGCGAGCGCGCGTTGCGCTCGATCGGCCTTGTTCGTCGCACATTCGTATTCGGATGGAGATCCCGCAATGACCATGCCTCAAACGCTCGCGATGCTTCTGGGTGCCCTTGCTGTCGGCCTCGTGCCGACGCTGACCGCCGACGCCGCTGAATCCAGCAGCCCACTGTACCCCGTCACGGGCACGACCTACGAGTTGTCCGAACGCACCCGTCACGCTCTGGTGATGGATTACGACACCGAGATCCTCTCGCTGGGACTGACCGCCGAGAGCACGAGCAACCCAGCTAATCTGGCGGAGATTGTGGACGGCGACCAGTTCGTCGTCGATTCGTTCTTCGATGTGTTCTTCGAAGTGAAACTCGGCGACAATGGCGGAGGTGTTGAGGTGAATCATGATGTACCCGTCAGGATCACCGGAATCCGCGACACCACCGGACTTTTTCAAACAGAGATGGTCTCGATGAGCCTGAGCGGCAACGTCGGTGGCATCAACTACCAGGTGCGGATCGATCCCAACACCCCTTCGACGGGTCAACTCGCGTTGACGCAACTGCCCGGCGGAGAGTTCGAGGTCGACAGCTTCTTCGATGTCTGGTTCGAGTTCAGCTTCGATGGCGGGACGTCATGGCAGCCGTACGGCACGCCCAATCACGTGGTCCTCACGCAGATTCCCGAGCCGGCGTCGTTAGCCCTGCTGGGTCTCGGCGGGCTCGTCGCGCTGCGTCGGCGTCGCTGACCGAAGAACCCCATCTACCCAACAGCCTCGGAGCCCGGCCAAGCGCCGGGCCTTTCCATGCGCGCTGCACCGGGCGGGCTCCAACGCCGTTGAGGGCAACAAGAGGTCCCTGACACCCGGTCAGATCCTGACTTTGGACAGCACCCATTCTGACGCGGCGATCGGTCGGTTCGGTTCGGCTCGCGAATGCGACGTCATACGCGGCGTGGGTGAGTCCGCGTTCGGCAGCCCCACGAGGCGCACGCAAGGCATAAGGATGGGGGGGTGGCCGCTTCCATTCACAACTGGATCTGGGCCGCGACGTCGGCGAGTTGCTCGAAGTCGATCTCGCCCATCACGCACAGCCAACGGTCGCTCGCGCGGGCCATGACCATGTTGATGCCGTTGGCGGTATGGGCGATGAACTGTCGGTCGCCGCGTGTGATGGTCTTGCCGTGCGGCGAGTGGAGCTTCGCGCCATCGGCGATGGCGACGGAGATCAACTGGCCATCTCTTGCAATGAGCGCACAGGTCAGCGTGGCGCCGGCGTGCTGATGGAGGCAGCAGGACATCATGATGCCCGGTAGTTCGGGAACCGGGACGACGCCGTTGGACTGGTCGGCCAGAAGCTGGTTCGCTTCGGCCACGCTGGAGACTTTCAGGTCCGGAATGCGGCCGTCGGCCACGTCACGGTGCAACTGAGCCAGCCCGGTCGGGGCGGCCACGGCGGACGACGTGCCACTGTCCAGCGCCAGCCACCCAATCGTCACGACGATCAGGATCGCGGCCGCGGCGCTGGTGACCCGACGCCACCCGCGTCGCCACGCCATCGGCGTCGTTGTGGCCGCAGACCCAACTTCCGTCGCCATCACTTGATGGAGGTGATGTTCCAGGCGCGCGGTATCCACGGGGCGTGCGGCGAGTTGTGCAAGCCGTGCAGTGGTGGCTTGGTCCACGCGATTGTCGTGTTCGTGGTTCATCGCAGATCCTCCGCTTCACGGACCCAGCCGCGTTGGACGGCGCGCCGGTGAAGGTGATCCCGCAACATGGCCCGGCCCCGGTGGGCCCGGCTCTTGATCGTGCCGACCGCCACGCCGAGTACATCGGCCGCATCGGCCTGTTCCAACTGTTCCACATCCACCAGCAGCAGCGTCCACCGGAGGTCGTGGGGCAGTGCCCGCAACGCGTCGGCGACGGCCTCGTCCTCGAAGCGATTCATCAACTGCTCGGGCTCGGTCCATTGTTCGTCGAACGTGCCGGCCGATTCGCTCGGGTCGTCCGCCGGCTCGATCATCGTCTCATCGAGCGGCATCTCGTTTGGCCGGGGCTTGTGAGCGCGAAGCCGATCGATATGCGTGCGGCGGAGGATCGTCAGCAGCCACGCCCGGATGTTGGTGCCGTCATGGTAGGTGTCCATCGCGCGCATGGCCTTGATCATGGTCTCCTGGGCCAAGTCCTCGGCCTCGGCCTGGTGCCGGGTCAGACATTGGGCCGTCCGCAGCACAGCCGCCATCTGGGGCCAGGCCAGCCGCTTGAACCGCTCGGCCTGGGCGTCGCTGATGGGTTGTGCGGTCATGCGGTCCACCTGTCTGAACGAGTCGGAAGGGGCGCGGGGTTCCATGGCATCCGCACAATTCTCGCCGCTTGGGCGATGGCGACAAGCCGGAGCGTTGCTCAATGGTTTGCCATTGCCTACGCGCGGCGCATGGAAGGCTGTGCTTCCACGATCTCGCGGGGGCGCCCGTCGCCGGGGCATCAATGCCGGCTTGGCTCATCGTCATCCTCGGCGGGTTGGCGTTCGGCCGACCTGGTCAGCGGTGACGTGGGTATCGCCATGAGCGGCAGCATTCTCGCATTTCATGGAACCCGCCGGCCCGGGGCATCCGTTTGGAATAGGGGACGGCCGCCTGCCGGCTGAGCGAGCCCTCCGATGACCCACGATTCTGCCCCACCGGCGGGCACATTGTAAGGACACCAGCATGTCACTCACCCGGAAGTTCGATGCCGCACGGCTGTTCGCGGTTGCGCTCCACACCGGCCAGGCCTTCGCGGCCGACAACGGCTACGGCCACGGCGATCACCGCAAGGCGCAGGCCGAGAAGGGCGAACATGCTGGCCATCCCTATCCGCTGAAGGTCGATCCGCTGGGGGACTCGCTGGTCGACGTCGACAAGCCGATCGGCATCGTGCATGAGGGTCGCACGTTGCACTTCGCCAGCGGGGACCAGTGACATGACGCACATGAACTTCATCATGGCTCTTGCAGCGATGGCCGCCGCGCTGCTCGCGACCGGCTGCGCCTCGCCGCTGGACGACGATCTGTACCGCACGTGGCGGGGCGGCGATCCGGATCAGTGGCGGCTGACCGACGGCGGGGTGACGCACAGCCGAGCCACACTGCGGGCGCGGCTCGGCGAGTCGGGCGAGGATGCGGTGGGCGATGTGACCGACCTCGCTCGCGGCGGCGGAGTCGAGCAGTATGTGCGCGTGGCGCTGGACCGCAATCCCTCCATCCGAGCCGCCAAGCGGCGGGTGGAGCGGCTCGGCGCTCGCGTGCCGCAGGTCACCTCGCTGGATGATCCGATGTTTCAGGTGGCCCCCTTCGGCGACATGGCCGAGACGGCGGCGGGGCAGGTTGGCCTGATGACCGGTGTGAGCCAGAAGCTGCCGTTTCCCGGCAAGCTGGACACGCGCGGCAGGATCGCCGAGCAGGACGTGGCCATGGCGCTGGCGGACCTGCGGCAAACGCGGCTGCGCATCGTGGCCGATACCCGCCGGGCATACTGGAGCTACTACTTCACGACGCGGGCGCTGGAGAAGACCCGTCGCAGCCGCAAGCTGCTCGACCAGTTCAGGCAGATCGCCGAGGCCGAGTACAAGGCTGGCAACCGCAGTCAGCCGGACGTGCTTCGGGCTTCGACCGAGTTGAGCGGCATCGACAGCGAACTGGTCACGCTTGAACAGCGCCAGGCCACCGCCCGGAGCATGTTGAATCAACTGATGGATCGGCCGGTCGATGCGGTGCTGCCCAACCCGACCGCTGTCGAACTCGAGCAGGTCAGCGCGGGCCTGGGTGAGCTGCTGAGCACGGCAGCTCGCCACAACCCCGCCATCACGGCAGTCCACGAACGGATCGAGCAGTACCGGCAGAAGCAGAAGCTGGCCCGGTTGAACCGCTGGCCCGACCTGACCGTCAGCGCCAACTACAACGCGGTGGACGACCACGGACTGGCTCCCTCGGCGACCGGCGACGATCAGTGGTGGTTCGGATTCGGTGTGAACCTGCCCATCTGGACGGAGAAGCATGAGGCGGCCGAACGTGAAGCGTTGCAGGGCATGCTCGAAGGCGTGGCCGACCTGACCGCCGAGCAGAATCGCATCGCCTTCGAGGTCCAGGAAGCGTACCTGAAAGTCGAGGCACAGCAGAAGCTGGCCGAGCTGTTCCGCGACACGATCGTGCCCCAGGCCCGACAGACCGTCGAGGCGTCGCAGAGCGGCTACCGCGCCGGCAGCGTGGACTTTCTCACGCTCATGGACAACTGGCGAAGGCTGTTGAACTTCGAACTGATGCAGCATCGCGCCCTGGCGGAAATGGAACAGGCGGTCGCGGACCTGGAGCGCGCGGTCGGCGCTCAGGTGGCACGCGAGCAACCCGCCGCCACGCCCGACGAGGAGGACCACGACGATGAGTGATGCAAACAACATCCCCAAAGCCGTGCGGTGGCAGACGCTGGTGGTGATCATCGCCGTCGCGGTCATCGCGATCCTGGTCGGTGTCGCCTTCGCCGGGCCGTTGCGTGCCGGTCTGTCCACGGCCGGTCAATGGTTGGGCTTCGGTCAGGCGCCAAGTGACGAAGCGGACGCCGAGGACTCCAGCGAGCTGCAGTACTACACCTGCGGCATGCACCCGCAGGTTTTCGAGCCCACGCCCGGCGACTGTCCGATCTGCCACATGGACCTGACGCCGATCGACCCGGAGAAGTTCGAGAGCGAGATCGCGATCGACCCGGTCGTCGTGCAGAACATGGGCGTGCGCATTGCGCCGATCGTCACCGGCCCGCTGACCAGGCGGATCCGCACCGTCGGCACGATCGACTACAACGAGCGCGAAGTGCGCGACGTGAACATCAAGGTCTCCGGTTGGATCGAAACGCTACACGTGGATTTCGTGGGAGCGCGGGTGAAAGCGGGCGAGCCGCTCTTCGAGTTGTACTCGCCGCAACTGTTCGCGGCACAGGAGGAGTATCTGCTTGCCTGGCGCAACCGCGACACGACGCCGGATTCAAGAACGCTTCTCGAAGCGGCGCGGACGCGGCTGGAATACTTCGACATCACCGACCAGCAGATCGAGCAGTTGCAGCAAGCCGGCACACCAAGCAAGACCATGACCATCGAAAGCCCGCACACCGGCGTGGTCATCGCCAAGCACGCCAACGAGGGGATGAAGGTCGACCCCGGCATGCAGGTCTTCCGCATCGCCGACCTGTCGAAGGTCTGGGTCCTGGTCACGCTCTACGAGTACCAGTTGCCTTACGTGGAAGAGGGCATGAAAGCGACGATGTCGCTGCCGTACATCCCGGGCCAGACCTTCGAGGGCGAGGTCATCTACGTCTACCCGTACCTGGAGACCAGGACGCGCGAGGTGCAGGTGCGCCTCGAGTTCGACAACCTTAACAACACGCTCAAGCCCGGCATGTTCGCGAATGTGACGCTGGAGAACACGCTGGCGTCGGAGAAGACGCTCGCGCCGCGCTCGGCCGTGATCGACACCGGTGAGCGGCGGGTGGCGTTCGTCAGTCTTGGCGAGGGCAAGTTCGAGCCGCGCGATGTGCGACTCGGCGTGCAGACCGGCGATGGCAAGGTGGAGGTCATCTCCGGCCTCAAGCCCGGTGAGATGGTCGTGACCTCGGGCCAGTTCCTCATCGACTCGGAATCCAAGATGCGCGAGGCCCTGGCGAAGATGATCACAGGCAACCTCGCCGCCGAACAGGAGGTTGCCGTCGAAGTCGCCGGGACGGCCAGCATCGATGCACTGCCCGACGATGTGGCCGCGACGCTGAACGCCACACTCGAGCAATACCTGGCGATCGGCCACACGCTGGCCAGTGATACAACCCAGGGCGTGGCCGACCCCGCGCAGAAGCTGGCCACGGCCCTCGATCAACTGGTCAAGACCGAGGTCCCCGCCGACCCGCACCTGTGGCACACCCACCAGGATGCGATCGCCACCGCGCGGTCCAACGCGTTCAAGCTCATGGACACCGACGACCTGCCCGAAGCCCGGCTCCAGTTCGCCAAGGTCAGTACATCGCTGGAAACCCTGCTGCTGGCCACGGGCGTGCCGCCGAGTTTCCAGCGCCAGGTGCAGGTGCTGCACTGCCCGATGTATCGCAGCGGCCAGGGCGGGACGATCTGGCTCCAGGCGGCCGGCGATGTCCGCAACCCCTACTTCGGCGCTTCCATGCTCGAGTGTTTCGATGAGCGCCAGGCGCTGCCCGTGACGGGCGGCGAACGCGACACCTTGCCTGCAGAACCGGCCCAACCCGACGAACCCGCCGCGATGCCGCAAGCGACTGACGACGACGCCTATCCCATCGATTTCTGCCTGGTCAGCGGCGCCAAGCTGGGTTCCATGGGCAAGCCCGTGACCGTCCAGTACCAGGGGCGCACCGTGAAGTTCTGCTGCGAATCGTGCATCAGCGCGTTCCAGGCAAGCCCGGATGAGTACCTGACCAAGCTCGACGAGGCGGCCGGGACGCTCGGCAAGACACGGGGAGGCCGATAGTTCATGGTTGCCAAGCTCATCCGCTGGTGTGTGCACAATCGTGCAATGGTGCTGCTGCTGACGGCGTTGCTCATCGCCGGCGGTGTCTGGTCCGCACGCCACATCACCATCGACGCGATCCCCGACCTGTCCGACGTGCAGGTCGTCATCCGGACCGAGTACCCCGGCCAGGCCCCGCAGATCGTCGAGGACCAGGTCACCTACCCCCTGACCACCGCCATGCTCGCCGTGCCCCATGCCAAGGTGGTGCGCGGCATCAGCATGTTCGGCTCGTCGTTCGTCTACATCCTCTTCGAGGACGGCACCGACCTGTACTGGGCCCGCTCCCGCGTGCTCGAACAACTGAACACCGTCGCGTCGAGACTGCCCGACGGCGCTGAGCCGCAACTCGGCCCCGATGCGACCGGCGTCGGCTGGATCTTCCAGTACATCCTCACGACCGGGCCCTACTGCGCAGACCACCCCGACGGCCTGTGGCGCGACCCCTCGAGTGGTGAGTGGTATGCGTCGAAGGACCAGGCGCCCGATGACCCGGAACCGCGTCACCGGCTGGAGCACCACCGCATCTTCCCCGATCGCGACACCTGCCCGCTGACCGGCGAGCCACTCGCCCGACCGCAGCAGGACCTGTCGGACTTGCGCGGCCTGCAGGACTGGTATCTCCGCTACGAGCTCACCGCCGTGGAAGGCGTCAGCGAGATCGCGCCCGTCGGCGGATTCGTCAAGCAGTACCAGGTCGTCGTCGACCCCCGCAAGCTGCTCGCCCACGACATCCCTCTGCAGCGGGTCAAACAGGTGATTCGCCGCAGCAATCTCGACGTCGGCGGTCGCCTCATCGAGCAGAGCGAGACCGAGTATATGGTGCGCGGCCTGGGCTACCTTGGCAGTCTCAGCGACACCGAGATCACCGAGGCCCGCGAAGCCGGCCGGTCCATCGAGCAGTTGCGCAGCGAACGAGCGCTCGACGAACTTCGCAAGATCGCCCTGACCACCACGGATGACGGGGCCCCGCTGTATCTCGCCGACGTCGCCGAGATTTGCACGGGACCGGAAATACGCCGCGGCATCGCCGAGTGGAACGGCGAGGGCGAAGTGGTCGGCGGCATCGTCGTCATGCGCTTCGGCGAGAACGCCCAGGACACCATCCGACGCGCCCGCGAGAAACTGACCGAGCTCGAGCCCGGCCTGCCGCCGGGCGTCGCCGTGCGGATCGCCTACGACCGCTCCGACCTGATCGAGCGCGCCGTCCACACCGTCTCCGACAGCCTCATCGAAGAGATCATCGTCGTTTCGCTGGTGATCGTCTTCTTCCTGCTGCACGCCCGCAGCGCGCTCGTTGCCGCGTTCGTCCTGCCCACCGGTGTGCTGGCCACGCTGGCCGTCATGTACGGCCTGGACATCAACGCCAACATCATGTCACTCGGCGGCATCGCCATCTCCATCGGCGTCATGGTCGACTCGTCCATCGTCATGGTCGAAAACGCCCACAAGCACCTCGAACGATTCAAGCTCGAACACGGCCGACCCCCGGAAGCGAGCGAACGGCTCGGTCTGATCGGTGAAGCCGCGGCCGAAGTCGGCCCCACGCTGTTCTTCAGCCTGCTCATCATCACCGTCAGCTTCCTGCCCATCTTCGTCCTCGGCGAGCAGTCCGGCCGGCTCTTCCGGCCCCTGGCCTACACCAAGACCTTCGCCATGGCCGCCGCGGCGATCCTCGCCGTCACCATCATCCCCGTCCTGATGGTCTACTTCATCAGCGAACGCATGGTGCCCGCGGCGTGGTCCGCGCGAAGGAAGCTGCCGACCTACCTGGGCCTGATCGTCCTGCCGGCGGTGGTCATCGCGGTTGCGCCGCTGCCGCGCCTGGACGATTATCGATGGTGGATCGTCGGTGCGTGGGTGATCGGCATGGGCCTGATTGTCCTGCCGCAGAAGATCTACTCCGAACAGCGCAATCCCATCAGCCTCGTGCTGCAGAAGCTCTATCAGCCGCTGTTCGTGTTTGTGATGCAGTTCCGCTGGCTGACCGTGATCGCCGCCGTGCTGATTGTCGCGGTCACATGGATGCCCTTCCGCCAGCTCGGCAACGAGTTCATGCCGCCGCTGGAGGAAGGCGACCTGCTGTACATGCCCACGACGACGCAGCCGGGGCTGAGCATGTCCAAGGCCCGCGAACTGCTGCAGCAGACCGACAAGCTGATCGAACGATTCCCCGAGGTCGACACCGTCTTCGGCAAGATCGGTCGGGCCCAGACCGCCACCGACCCCGCCCCGTTGAACATGCTCGAGACCACCATCATTCTGCATCGTGACAAGTCCCGGTGGCGCACGCGCCGCGTCCCTCGCTTCTATGACGATTGGCCCGACTGGGCCGCGTGCCTGCCGGCCAGGCTCTGGCCCGAGACCCGCACCATCAACATCGAAGAGCTGAAGTACGGCTACACCATGCCCCGCCCCGACGGCGTGCCGATCCGCGTCCCCGGACTCAACGACATCGTCCAGTTCCCCGGCCTGGCCAACTCATGGACCATGCCGATCAAGACCCGCATCGACATGCTCGCCACCGGCATCAAGACCCCCGTCGGCATCAAGCTCATGGGGCCCGACCTCGACACGCTCGCCGATTTGTCCCTGCGGATCGAGAACGTGATGAAGACCGACCCCCGACTCGTGGACTACACCACCAGCGCCAACGCCGACCGAAACCTCGGCGGCAACTACTTCGACATCCATATCAACCGCGAGCAGATCGCGCGGTACGGCCTGACCGTCGGCGACGTGCAGGATGTCATCATGTCCGCCCTCGGCGGCATGAACGTCACCTGGACCGTCGAGGGCCTCGAACGCTACCCCGTCAACGTACGCTATCCCCGCGAACTCCGCGACAACATCGATGCACTGCGCCAGACGCTCGTCGCCACCCCCTCTGGGGCGCAAGTCCCCATCGCCCAGCTCGCCGATATCCGCGTTCACAAGGGCCCGCCCAGGCTCAAGAGCGAGAACGCTCGATTGACCAGTTGGGTCTTCGTCGACATCGCCGGCATCGACGTGGGAACCTTCGTCAAAAACGCGCAGAAAGCTGTGGCCGAGCAGGTCGAGTTGCCCGCCGGTTACTCGATCGTCTGGTCCGGCCAGTACGAGTACATGCAGCAGGCTCGCCGGCGCCTTGCCGTCGTCGTGCCCCTCGTCGGCGTGCTCATCCTGCTGCTGCTCTACATGGCGACCAAGAGCTGGCTCCGCGTGGCGATCCTCGTACTCTCCCTGCCTTTCTCGCTCGTCGGCGCGGTCTGGCTGCTCCACGCCTTGGACTACAACCTCTCACTGGCCGTCTGGGTCGGCGTCATCGCGCTGGCCGGACTGGCCGTCGAAACCGGCCTGGTCATGCTGCTGTACCTGGAGAACAGCTTCGATCGCTTCGAGGCTGACGGTCGCATGAACTGCCCGGCGGACCTCTGGCTCGCCATCCAGGATGGCGCGGTCCAGCGCGTCCGCCCCAAAACCATGACCGTCATGACCACCATGATCGGCCTCGTGCCTCTGCTCTGGGCCTCGGGCGCCGGCGCCGACACCATGCGCCGCCTCGCCGCCCCCATGATCGGCGGCCTGGCCACCACCTTCATCCTCACCCTGCTGCTGTACCCGGTCCTGTTCTACATCGCCAAGAGCGCCGCGCTGCGAGGACGATTCCACGCAACCGCGAACGACCGTTGACCGCGAATCGACAGCCCAACCAACGCGGGAACAACACATCGCCGTTCACCCCGCCGCACAGCGTACAGCGCCATGAAATGGTGGGGGTGTGAACAATTCACGTCCGTTTGGACCGGCCCGTGGCGACACCCGGGCCGCGTTGCGATCCCCCCCTTCAAGCGTTCGGGTGAACCGGAGCAGCCGCTGACCCGGGCAGCCCCCTGACGTTGCACAACGCCCAACTCAACGCCAACGTTGTGCCGCGATCTGTGGGGCAATCTGTCGAACGTCTGCAATGACACGCAAGAAATGGGCGCGCGGAGCGCGGCTATTCCTTGTCGCTGTCGATTGCTTGGTTCGACAATTCCATTGTCATTGAGTAGTTGATACAAAGTTCCACTTTCCGGTCGTCAACTTGCCGGACAAGGACTGGTTGCTCGAGCCCTGTGATGTTGACCTTGCCAGAGGTTTGCACGGTGACCTGCCCCCAGTAGTGGTTCCATAGTCTATCTCGCTGTGAGCTGTTCGCCAGCCATGGGCGACGGGCGGAGGGCGAGCCGAGCGAAGCAGACGCCAAGGCCTTCCTGACGCATCTGGCGATGGTCGAGAAGGTGAGCGTATCGACGCAGAGCCAGGCATTCAGCGCGGTGATATCGACGAACTGATCGCGCGACTGCGTGGAAACCTCTATGAGAACCATGACGGGGATTGTATATTGATCCGGGCAGGGACGGACAAACACGAAAGGAGTCGGCAATGTCGGGGCGGATGGCCTGGATGGCGTTGGGTTGCTTGCTGGTCGGCAGCGTGGTGCTGGCCGAGGACCCGAGCTTCGACATCCGTGAATGCGGGAAGATCGACACCGATCGGCCCGTGCCGCGCGTCGGCGTCGGGAAGAAGCTCGCTGGCACAACCGAAGGCGTCGGTGAGTCGGATGGCATCATCGAAGAACGAAGCATCGTGCAACTCGAACTCGAAGGGGGCCGAATCGTCGACGTCGGCCGGTTCGTCAAGACCTTGCACAAACGCGACGGCCAGTGGACGCAAAGCCGGTCGGGCATCGACGCGACGACGGTCGTGCACGGCTGGCTGGCTGGATCGGTTGACCTGATGGTCGTCGCCGCGGTCAAGGAGAACGTGCCCGGGGGCACCGGCCATTATCTCCATCGCGTGTACCATGTCGTTAACCACAGCCCGCACGGCACCCGCATCCTGCTCACGCGGCAGGGCCTGGTCGGTGGCGCGAGCCGGCACGTGCGTGACGACGGCCAGGTGAGTTATCAGTTCACCTATGATCCCGATCGCAGTGAACTGACGGAGACCGTCCACCGTAGGGCTTGGCCGATGGCGGCTGAGTGGGCACCGCTGTTCCACCTGACCGATCAGACTGACAATGAAGGCGTCGATCGCGCCTACGTCGCCCGCATCCACGAACGCGTTGTGCATCGTATGCGCTATGTCGGCGGGGGGTTGCGCGACGGGCCGATGGAGCTTTTCTACACCGTTCAGGCGGGCGATACGCTGGGGCAGATCGCCGAGCACTACCTTGGCCCGCTGGCGCCGGCCGACGTGATCGAGCAGGCGAACCCCCGTCTGCAACGCGATGCCGAGGGTCGACTCGAGGCCGGCGTGGAGCTGCGCATCCCTGTGCCAGCCGACTGGCTGCGCCGCAGATACTTCGGGCAGGTAGGCGGCAAATGATCAGTTGGTACGATGCGCGGACCCGACCCGCACCCACGCAGGCCGACCTTGAGCGTGCCCCGGTCTGAGCATCCCAACCCGCAACTGCGCCGTGACGACTTAACCCCTTGTATCTTGGAGATGATGCCTGGAAGTTCCAGGATCAGCCCTGTGGTTGCCGCCCGGGGACCAGCACACGAACATCGGCCGTGCGTTGCTGTTGGGCCCCGGTCAACGCGCCGCCCGCGCTAGAATCGGGCAACTGCAACGCGCGGGGGATCGCCCCC
>CAYWKS010000025.1:0-46961 GCA_964458935.1 uncultured Planctomycetaceae bacterium | reverse complement strand
CTGAAGCGCCGCAGCACGCTGTTTGAGCCATGCTTTGAGCTTCTGGTCATCAGAAGACCTCAATGCCATCATTCTATCGACGGCTTGCGGTACGCTGGTATCGAGTTGATCGGCAGACAAGAAAGGCCCCATCGGCTGGCCATCTTTGTCTGTCATGCCCAAGGCAGCGACCTTTTCTCCGTCCCATCCGAACAGTGCGTACTTTGCCTCGTCATCGAGACTGACAAGGATCAACTGCAGCGGTTTGATTTCTTCAGCTGGGCCGTCAAGTTCGCCGGGGGAAACCGTCGCCAATTGAATCCATTGACCTTCGATGTTACGAAACAAACGTCCGTCGCTGGAAAGAAGGAACGTGTGGACATCTTCGATCACAACGAAGCCACCTTCAATCTTTCCTTTCACCAGACGGCCGCGGGTCCAATTATCCATGTCAACAGGAATTCCGTTGTCATCGAATTCAATGTTTGGAATGCCCAACTTGCCCGGGCGCGGCATCTTCTTCCCTGGCGTGTAACGCCACTCTGACAAGACCGAATCGACCGCAATCCATACCGACAGTTTTCCCTTATCGCTGACCAGGTCGTAGCCGCCGACGTCGCGCGCCCCTGCCATGATACTGACATAATCCACTGGAGCCAGAATCTTGGGCCACTCGGGTTGATCGACCAACAGCGGCCAAGGCTGTTGCTTCTGTTCTTCGGGTGACTTAGCATTGGGCTGGTCAACAGGTTTGGGCTGGGGGTACTTGGCAAACACCCAGGTCCGCTGCCGCCCAACCTCCTGGGCGCTCCAATAGAATCCATCAGGCATGAACTGGCAGTTGGGCAATGCCAGATGACTGTCCTGATGCAGCATGGTGTATTGCGCAGTGTGGCCCTGGAGACTGACGCGAAGCAAGTACAACGCCACGAGGCCCACCGATGGGGTGCTATCGCGTTCCAGGTTTGCGTCATCGCGAACGAGCGACAACGTGATTCCCTGCAGTTCACCGGCGCGCACGGCGAGTTTGACAATCGCTTGCCTTGTCGCGTTCGCGTCGGCGGCTTGAACCCGGGCCGTCCATGCATGCATTGTCACCAATGCCGCCATCAGGAACATGCGGCTTGTGGCAGGCCAAATGCGGGACAACTCGATCGCCAATAGTTTGCTCCAGCCGTCTCCATATATGTCCTCCACGCCTCGGATGGCACCGGGTTGGAGAACAACGAGACGAGCGAATTAATCTAGGAGAAGAAAAGGTGTCAGGAACCTTATTCGCGTTCTTGCTGTGAACATACTACAAAAAGGTTCCTGACACCTTTTCTTCCCGCTGTAAATCAACCTGACACCTTTGCTTCGTCCTTTTCTTCGTCTTTTCCATGTAGTCGTGAAAACATTGTATGATTCTGGCGCATCCAGTCAACAAGGGCGATAGCCATAGGCCTCTGTAATTCATCTAGTAGGCGGGTTTCTTTCTCCAGATTTTCCTTCTCCTCTAGAACTGCAAGTCTTTCCCTGTCATCATCGTCGTTAAATGGATGTGTCCCATAATAAGACTGAATTGCAGCCCGCCGGAGGCTGGTATCAGATGGCACTTCGGCGTCGCCGAATAATTTTCGTGAGGCACGAGTTAGAATGGCCGCAGCATCATGCTGACCTATACGGTTCAGATCCTCAACCGAATCAGTAAAAAAGTCTCCGCTGGAGTTCCAGAAATACTGATCTAATCCGCCGTTATTTAGTTCTGAGATTAGCCAGTAGAATCTCGCAGCCATCTTTCGTCCCTCATTTAACTGGTCAAATCCATTTTTCCACTCCTTCTCTACATCGTGAGTATGGATGTAGTAGAACTGCTTAAAACCAGCCTTCTGGTCGGCAACCTTTTTCCACGTCGGTGTAAAGGGCAGTTTCATTTTTGTAAGCTAACGTTAAGATCACCTTCGCCGGAAACAAAGCCTGAATTCACGTTTGGAGAACTCGGCGTGAGGTGTATCGACTTGTTGGACGGGGGAGATTCAGCTGGAATCCAAAAGGGTAAGGGAAAAGCGCGGATTGCCTTTGGTGATTAACTGATAGATGCTATGCGCCGGGCTGACGCAGCCGCGGCAGGTAAAAGGAGGGCCGCTGAGTGTTAAGCTCCAAGTTCTGTTGACTTTTCACCAGGAAGAAGCTTCCCACGTCACCCACCCCGTCTCACGATTCTAGCACCGATTTGCCGCGCGTTTAGTTGGCCGCTGTCTAGTGCGCGGGGATTGATGGGGGTGGGTTGCGGTTGGCGGCGTGGGCGGGCCGGGGGGCGATGGGGTTGTGCGTGCGGTTCATCGCGTGGGGCGAGGGGGCGTGGCGTATCTAGCGTCGGCGGGGCATGGGGCCGACCTTGCCGGTTTCGTAGTTGAAGGGCTTGCCGACGTAGCGGTAGTGGTTGAACACGTCGCCGTTGCCGAGGATGCGTGGGTCGGCCTGTGTGGTCAGCTCCTGCTGCATCTGCGTGCGGAGCCTGTTCTTGATCGCGGCGTGCTCGGGGCTGTCGGCGAGGTTGGTCATGCAGTGCGGATCGGTCCGCATGTCGTACAGTTCCTCGGCGGGGCGTTTGCCGAAGCTGAGTTCGTAGAAGCGGTACTCGTCGTCGCCGGGTTTGAGTGCGGTGAGGTAGCTCTTGGTGGGCGAGTCGTCGCAGTTGCGCAGGCCGAACTCCGGGTTGCCCGCGGGCCAGCGGTCGGGCTTGAAGTTGCGGACGTAGAGGAAGTCTTCGGTGCGGATGGCGCGGACGGGGTAGGTCAGGTCGACGCCCTCGTCGCTGGCGCGGCCGGTGTCGTGGCGTTCCTTGCCGAGCAGGACGTGGTCGCGGGTCGGGTCGATGCGTCCGGAGTCGGTCGAGCGGATGAGATCGAGGAAGCTGCGGCCGGTCATCTGGGGGTGGGGGTCGAGGCCGGCGAGTTGCATGAACGTCGGCGCGAAGTCGGGGAAGTTGACGAAGTCGTCGACGACGCGGCCGGGCTGGATCACGCCCTTCCAATACATGACGAGCGGGACGCGGAAGCCTTCTTCGTAGATCTGGCCCTTGATGCGGGGGAAGGGCATGCCGTGATCGGAGGTGACGACGATGAGCGTGTTGTCCATCAGGCCGCGGTCTTCGAGGTGCTGGACGGCGCGGCCGATGTGGGTGTCGTACCACTCGACCTCCAGGCCGTAGTCGAGCAGGTCGCCGCGGACGGTCGCGTTGTCGGGGAAGTAGGGCTGGACGTCGACGTCCTGGAGCCGATGCCCGGCCTTCTTGTAGGCGTCCTTTTCATAGGCGCGGTGGGGTTCGTGTGTGCCGAGCCAGAAGCAGAAGGGCATGTCGTCGGGTTTGCTGTCGAGGAAGTCGGCGAAGTTGGCTGCGTAGTCCTTGTTGCTGATGTGGCGGTAGGGTGGCTTGAGCCTGCGATTGCCGTAGTAGGGGCCGGCGGGGTTGTGCTTGGTGTCGTAGGTGCCGGGGCCCCAGCCCTTGCCGGTGAAGCCGACGTGGTAACCGGCGTCCATGAGCAGGTGCGGGTAGAACGCGAACTCGTCGGGGAAGTGGGGCCAGTGGTTGGCCGCCTGCTTGAGCTGCCAACTGTACCGGCCGGTGACGAGGCAGGCGCGGGCGGGGGCGCACTTGGGGTTGCAGTTGTAGGCGCGGGTGAACCTGACGCCCTCGCGGGCCAGTCGATCGACCGCGGGCGTGTCGATCCAGTCGCAGCCATACGCCCCGAAGCTGTCGAACGACGCGTCGTCGGCGATGCAGAAGAGGATGTTGGGTCGATCGGGGGAGGCGGCCTGGCCCAGCACCGGGAAGGCGGCGATGAGCAATGCGGCGAGAAAGGTCTTCATCGGTCGGCTCCTTGCAGAACACGAGGCGCGGTGAAGAATCGCAGCCAGCGTCGAGCCGGCGGGCCTCGCAGCGGCGATAGCGCCCGGTGACTATGCTCATATTGTATAGTCGCGCAGGTCCCCTGCACAGCCCGCGCGGCGTCGGGACACGGCCGGCATGCCGCGGCGTGTTGCGGGTCGCTGGGCCGCAAGAGACACTGCCACATCGAGGTGACACGATGGCGAAAGAAGCGGACGGATGCGGGTGCGGCGGGGACTGCCTGCCGCGGGGCATGGATCGACGGGAATTCGTCAAGGCGACGGCGGCGGCGTGTGCCGGTGCGACGCTGGGGCACAGCGCCATGCCGTTGTTCGCCGGGCCCTTCGACGACAACGACTACCGCCGGCTGATCCCGGCGGACAAGAAGCTCGACCCGGCGTGGGTGCGGTCGCTGTTCGAGCGCGGGCGGAAGCAGACCTACGCCAACGAGGAGCTGACCTACATCGGCATGCCGGTCGGGGGGATCGGCGCGGGGCTGGTCTACCTCGGCGGCGACGGCCGGCTGTGGATGTGGGACGTGTTCAACAAGAGCTACAGTCGCGGCTTCATGGGCCGCGGCGCCAATGGCGAGACCTATCTTGAACCATTCAAGCCACTGCAACCCTTCGATCAGGGGTTCAAGTTGCGCGTCACGACCGGCGACGCCACCGACACCCGCTCGCTCGATCGCGAGGGTTTCGCGAACGTGATGTTTGACGGCCGCTACCCGATGGGGCTGGTGACGTACGAGGACCCGGCGTGCGCCGTGGGCGTGAAGCTCGAAGCGTTCAGCCCGACGATCCCGCTGGACCTGGACAACTCGACCTACCCGGCGACGGTGATGCGCTACACGCTGACCAACACGTCGGACCAGGCGGTGGAGGCGGCGATCGGCGCATGGGTCGACAATCCCGTGTGCCTGTACACAGGCGACGTGACGCGGCGCAACACGGTGCGGCATGGCGAGGACGTGACGGTGCTGGCGTGCTCGGCCGAGTCGCCGCAGGCCGATGCGTCGAGCGAGCCGGACAGGGTCTTCGAGGACTTTGAGAAGGCCGACTACGCCGGGTGGACCGTGACCGGCGAGGCGTTTGGCGAGGGGCCGATGGCGATCGCCGACGTGCCGGACTACCAGGGCGCCTTGAACGCGGTCGGTCGGCGGGTGGTGAACTCGCACGCGCAGGCGCCGGGCGATGACGTCGATGCGAAGGACGGCGCGGTGGGCACGCTGCTCAGCGGGCCGTTCAAGATCGACCGAAACTACATCCGCTTTCGCATCGGCGGCGGGAACAAGCCCCACCACGATGAGAACACGCTGGCCGTGCTGGCCGACGCCAAGGCGCTGGCCCGGGCGCCGGAGGAAACGACGGTGCTGCTGTGGGTCGATGGCAAGGTGGCCCGCTCGGAGACCGGCCGCGACAGCAACAAGATGCACCAGGCGTTCATGCGCGTGGACGACCTGCGCGGCCGCGAGGCGCGGCTGATGATCGTCGACACCGCCCGTGGCGGGTGGGGCAACATCGGCGTGGATCAGATCGTATTCACCAACACGCCGCCCAAGAGCGATCCGGTCGACCGGCGGCACGACCACGGCACCTTCGCGGTGGCCGCGGTCGGCGGGGCGGACGCGGCGAATGCCTCGGCGGGTCGCGATGACGTGTTCGCTGGCGGCGAAGCGGACACCATGACCGGGCCGCACGGTCGACCCTTGATCGGCGCGCTGGGCAAGACGGTCAGCCTCCAACCGGGCCAGGCGAAGACCGTCGCGTTTGTCGTGGCGTGGCACTTCCCCAACCTCGAGCTGGATAAGGTCGGTCGGGTGGGCCGGCATTACACGGGGCGTTTCGAGGACGCCGCGGCGGCCGCCGCGCACGTCGCGGCGAGCATCGATTCGCTCTACGAACAGACCCATCGCTGGGTCGAGACGTGGTACGACTCGACGCTGCCGTACTGGCTGTTGGATCGGGCGATGGCCAACACCTCCACGCTGGCGACGACGGTGTGTTACCTGTTCGAGGACGGGCGGTTCTATGGGTGGGAGGGCGTGAACTGCTGCCCCGGCACGTGCACGCACGTCTGGCATTACGCGCAGGCGCCGGGTCGACTGTTCCCGGAGGTCGAGCGCAACCTCCGCCGCCGCGTGGACTTCGGCATCGGCATGAACGACGACGGCGGGATCAGCTTTCGGACGATGCGCGGCGCCGGCAACCGCACCGCGGTCGACGGCCAATGCGGGCGCATCCTCGGCATCTATCGCGACCACCAGATGTCGGCCGATGATGCGCTGCTGCGCGAGCTCTGGCCGAAGGTCAGGATGGCCATCGAGTTCATGCTGGCGCACGACCCGGATCGCGACGGCATCCTCGACGGCGCCCAGCACAACACGCTCGACGCAGCGTGGCACGGGCAAATCAGCTTCACCAGCTCGCTGTACATCGCGGCGATGCGCGCCGGCGAACGGATGGCCCGCGAGATGGCCGACGATGAATTCGCCGACCGATGCAAGGCCGTCGCCGACGCCGGCGGAACGAACATCCTCAAGCTCTACAACGGCGAGTATTTCTACCAGATCGAGGACCCGAATCACGCCGACGAGATCGCCGCGGGCAAGGGCTGCTACATCGACCAGGTCTTCGGCCAGACGTGGTCGCACTGGACGAACCTCGGCCGGCTGTTCGATCGCGAGAAGCAACTGACCGCGCTGCGGTCGCTGTGGAAGTACAACTTCGTGCCGGACGTGGGCCCGTTCCGAGAGCACTTCACGCGAGGCCGGTGGTATGCGAAGGCCGGCGACGCGGGCCTGATCATGTGCTCCTGGCCGCGCGAGCAGGTCGACCCGGTCAAGAAGAAGCACTGGCAGTACCAGTACTTCAACGAGTGCATGACCGGATTCGAATACCAGGCCGCGGCACACATGGTCTGGGAAGGCCACGACCAACCGGACCTCCTGCAGCATGGCCTTGCCATCGCCCGCGCGATCCACGACCGTTACGATGCGCGGCTGCGCAACCCCTACAACGAGATCGAATGTTCCGATCACTACGCGCGCGCGATGGCGAGCTATGGCGTGTACCAGGCGGTCTGCGGGTTCAACTGCCACGGCCCGTCGGGCCACATCGAGTTCGCCCCGCGCCTGACGCCCGATGACTTCAAGGCCGCGTTCACTTGTGCGACCGGCTGGGGCAGCTTCGCGCAGCAGCGCCGCGGCGATCATCAGCTCGCTTCCATCACCCCGCGATGGGGCCGCGTCACGGTGAAGACGTTCGGCCTGCGCTGCCTGGGGGGCATCACCGGCGCGGCCGTCCACGCGGAAGTCGACGGCCGGCCCATCGAAGCCGCCGCCCGGGTACGCGAGGGCGAGGCCCGCGTGGATTTCGACCGGCCGCTCGTGCTTGAGACCGGGCAGACGCTGACGGTGACGCTCGCATGAATCGCGCTCGCCGCCGCGGGGGACCGAGCCATGCCGCGTCATCGCCGGGCAACGGCGGGGCGTCGCGGCTCGTCCGGGGCTGGTGCGGTAGTTTGGGATCGACGGGCGTGGTTCAGCCGTCCATCTCGCGGGCGACCTGGAGGGCGGCCGCCTGGGCCGCCGCGACGTCGTCGATGCCCAGGCCCAACGCCTCGGTGTACTCGGTGATGTCGGTCCAGTCGTCGGCTTCGATGGCGAGGGCGAGCAGCAGCATCAACCCGACCAACCCGGCGTAACGGCCGATGGCGAGCCCCACCGCATCGGGCAGCTCGATGTGGTCGAGCACCTGCTCGACGGTGCAGTCGAAGGCCGACTCGACCGCCGAGAGCAGGCCGGCCAGAAACCCGTCAAACGGCCGACACTCGCCGGGCCAGCGTGCCGCGACGGCCTCGCAGAACGCGGCGCGGACGAAGCAGGTGCGGACCAGTTCGGTGGGCTTGTGGACGCAGGCCTGGGCGAAGACCTCGCGGAGCGCCCACCGCCGCAGCGGCGTCAGACCGATCAGCCGCACCGCGTGGTCCAGCGACTGGACCTCGTGGCGGATGGCGAACCCGGCGGAATTGACCCGCTTGACCAGTTGCAGGCTCAGCGACGGATCGCGCCGCACGATCGCCGCCACGTCGGCCAACTCTGCGTCGGTGCAGGCCAGCTCAGCGATGAGCTGGAGCTGGTTGCAGCGAACGACCGGCAGCGATACGCACGCACGCCGCGCCGGGGGCTTGAGGAAGTGGTAACCCTGCACAAGATCGGCGCGGCTGTTGCGAGACTCGACAACCTGCCACAGCTCGTTGACCCCGCGAGCGATGCAGCGGACGCGCGGCGAGGTATCCTTGGCGATCTGCATCTCGGCCAGCGCATCAGGGTCCATGCTGTCGAACGACGCGAAGCTCAGACCCTTGCTCCATCGCGAGCCTTCGCCGGCCACGACGGGGTCGGTCACGCTGAACCGGTAGCCACTCGCAATCAGCGGCGCGATGTCGACGGGCGTGATCTGCTCGGCCCACGCCTCGGCCGCCAGTTCCAGGACCGTGCGGTCGGCGGGGAACGGCTCGTCGGCCAAACCCGCCAACTGCTCGGCCGCTACCGGCAGGAACAGCAGCTTGCCGCCGCTGAGTGCGTCGAAGCCGTGGGCGCGCACGGCCTGCACCGCCGACGCCGCGCCCGCCGTCACCGACTGACGCTCGTCTCGCTCGCCAGTGACCGGATCCACCCGGTAACCAAAAAGCGCGCCCTTCAGGTCCAGGACCGGAATCCGGGCAACCAGCGTCGCCCCCGGAAGTATGCTTGTCGGCATCGATTACCCATCTCCGTGGCACCTCACGCGGCCCAATCGCGTGCTGTAGCGTCTAATCGGACAAGCAGCGGATCAATGTGAATTGCAGACCCTCCCACGCGTTCGCAGCGTCGCATCCTCGCGGGGCGCCCTGCGATATGCGATAGCCTACAGGACATGCCGCAACGACATTTCGTTCAGGTTATCGGAATTCTGTGGCCGACCGGTGCGCCGGGTGATATCTTGAATATGTGACAAGTCAATAGACCGCCTGTGTCCGGCCGTGTGGTGAAGACACCAACCCATCGCGCACACGACCCTGCAGACCGCTCGTCGGGACGAAAAGGCAAATGTAGTCGTAGAGAGAGTGCCCCGAGTCGAAACAGGAAGCGGCTGCCGGTCAGCGTAAAGTTTCCCTACGTTCACCCCGAAACAGGCCGCGCAGGCGGTTTTTGTGTGCGCTGCAGACGCCGATGAGCGCGGTTCGCGCAGCGACTCCGGCGGGCTGGGTGAGGGGCATGAGGCGCAGTCGGCGGGTCAGCGGTGACGCCGCAGGATGGCGGCCCCGGCCGCGGCCAGCATGACGGCGACCACCGGCTGAGGCATGGCGGTGACGGCGAGTGCGCCGCCGCCGGCTGCGGCGGCCAGCGCCGGTGCGGCGGCAAGCGCCACGCACGCGGCCAGAATTGCGGTCAGATGACGAGCCATGGTCGGCCTCCTGCCCTGATTGGGCCAATCGACGGGTGTTCACGCCGGCCCTGCGGCATCGACGCATCGCAGTTGCCTGCCGCTCTCGCTCGCTTCCATGGGTCCGGAAAGGGTCTGGGCTGCTGGGGATGGCAACCCATTGCTATGAATATGCATCACGGCATCCGCATTGGCAAATCTTTTGTAAACATTTTTGGACCCGATTCTGTTGATCGCCGTTCGTGCACCAGGATCAGCGAAGCAGCCAACGCACAGGCCGCCCGACAAGCGGTGACCTGTGCGCTGGTTGCATGGTGGCCGTTGCCGTCTTAGCGGGCTATTCCACGTCACCGGCGTCGTTGGGCAGGGCCTGCTTGATCGCATCGATGGCCCGACTGCGGGCGTCGTTGACGCGGTTGACCTGCTCGCGGCCGGCGGCCGCCACCTCCTCAGCGAGTTCGACCTCGCCCATCGCACGAAGCACGTGCACACAACGATGGGTCGGGGTCACGATCGACTTGGCGGCTCGGGCCGCGTCGCGGTTGATGTGCTTGGCCGCCCGGCGGGCGAGCGCGACGGCCTTGCGGGGCTGACCGGCCTCGACCAGCTCGTCGATCTTCGCGACCGTGCGCGTCGCGTGGTCGCCGAGGTGCGCCACGGCCCGATCGGCGCGGTCGGTGATCAGCGTCACGCACCGCTCGGCGATCGCGGCGGGGTCGGCCGTCGGCGGCTCGGATTGCGCGTACGCCGTCACATGGGACAGGGCCAGCGCGAACGTGCCCAGCAGGCACACGATAAGCGGACGATAAGCGTTCATGAGTACAGACTCCTCATACAGGACAATCGTGCATTGGGGTTTGAGGTCACGTTGACGCGAGAGCGACCGGCCGGCGTTTCGCGTGTCGCCGGATCAACGCACGAGCGGCGGGCGTATTGCACGAAAAACTTCGCGCGGTCGACCGGGTCGCGGCTTGGCCGCGGCGCGGATCAGGCGAAGACGATGGTGCGGTTGCCGTGGACGATGACCTGCCGGTTGAGGTGCAGGTCGATGGCGCGGGAGAGCACGAGCTTCTCGAGGTCCTTGCCGCGGCGGACCATGTCGGTCACCGCGTCGCGGTGGCTGACGCGGGTGGTCTGCTGCTCGATGATGGGGCCGGCGTCGAGTTCGGCCGTCACGTAGTGCGCCGTGGCGCCGATGATCTTTACGCCGCGCTCGTGCGCCTGGTGGTACGGCCGGGCCCCGGCGAACGCCGGCAGGAACGAGTGGTGGATGTTGATGATCGGCCGGGCGAAGTCGGCCAGCAACTGCGGCGAGATGATCTGCATGTATCGGGCGAGCACCACGAAGTCCACGCCGTGCTCGGTAAGCAGCTCGGCCTGGCGCCGCTCGACCTGGGGCTTGGTGTCTTTCGTGACGGGCAGTTCGAAGTACGGGATGTCGAACTGCGCCGCGGCGTCGGCAAAACGCCGGTGGTTGCTGATGATCAGCGGGATGTGCACGTTCCACTCGCCCGACTCGTACCGCGAGAGGATGTCCCAGAGGCAGTGGCCTTCCTTGCTGACGAACACGGCCATCCGCGGGGTGTCGCTGGGGAAGGTGATGTCGGCGGCGAGGTCGATCGACCGGGCCACGTCGGCCTCGAACCGCTCGGCGATGGTCTCGGGAGCGAGGTCGAAGCGGCTCAGGTCCCACTCGACGCGGATGAAGAACGCGCCCGAAGCGGCGTCAACATGCTGATCGAGGTGGAGGATGTTGCCGGCGTGGTCGGCCAGCCAGCGGGTGATCGCGGCGACCAGGCCCTCGTGATCGGGGCAGTAGCCGGTCAGGATGGCGCGGGCGTCGGGATCGGGGGGCGTGGCGTTCAAGGTCCGGTCTCCGGGGGTGTGCGGCGGCGCTCGGCGGCCGGGCGCGAGAGTGTAACAGGCGGCGGTCGGGGTCGGGGCGCCGATCCGCATTTTTTGTGGGTTGAGCCCCGCCGCACAAGAAGTTATACTTGGGGATTCCGGTCAGGATCGGCGACCGGACCGGCCCCGCCATGGTGGTCATCGGCGAGGCTGGGGAGGTTCTCCTGGATGATGCTTTTCGAGTCGGCTCGGAGCGGAGGCCCCGAGCGGCACGGGAAGCGTATTTTGTTGAACCAAGCGCCCTGGTGCGGACGGACCTGCCCGGCGTGCGAACACGCATGGCGGGCATGAGCCGATCGGTCGGTTCGCCGGTGTCGCTGAACCGTTTTTGCGGTGGAGAGTCACAAGCCTATGGCATCGCTGGTCAAAGGTCTGATCGACGCGGGCATCCACTACGGACATCGTACGTCCGGGTGGAACCCCAAGATGCAGCCGTACATCTACGGCAAGAAGAACGGGATCCACATCATCGACGTGCGGCAGACGATCAAGGGCCTGCTGCTGGCCAAGAAGTTCGTCGCCCGCACCGTCGCCGACGGCAAGGAGGTCCTGTTCGTCGGGACCAAGCGTCAGGCGCGGCCGGCGATCGAGGCCGCCTGCGACGACGCCGGCATGCCCTACGTCACCGAGCGGTGGCTGGGCGGCATGCTCACCAACTTCCGCACCATCCGCTCGCGCCTGAAGCGGCTCGAAGAACTCGAGACCCTCATGGACAGCGAGGAGTGGGAGAACTACTCGAAGAAGATGGCCAGCCAGCTCGTCCGCGAGCGGCGGAAGATCAGCCGCAACCTCGGCGGCATCCGCACCCTGCACAACCTGCCGGGCGCGCTGGTCGTCGTCGACGTCCGACGCGAGATGAACGCTCTCCGCGAAGCCCGCACGCTGGGCATCCCGACCGTCTGCCTGCTCGACACCGACGGCGACCCGGAGATGGTCGACATCCCGATCCCCGGCAACGACGACGCGATGCGCGCGATCGACCTGGTGGTCAAGGAACTGGCCGCCGGCGCGAAGGAGGGCAAGACCGCCCGGGCCCAGGTCGACCGGGCGAAGGAGCGGACCGAGGGCGAGGGCGAGGGCGAAGGCCGGGGCCCGCGGCGGAGCAGCCGCGCCCAGTTCCGCGCCGATGAGCCGGCCCGACCCGCCGTCCCCGCCGAGCAGTCCGCCGATACGCCGACCGACACGCCCGCCGGCCAGACCGACACGACCGCCGGGCCAGCCGATGAGGCCCAGGCCCACGCCGCCGGCACGGACGACAACAACCGGGCCGCCGACGCGTCCCAGACCAACCCGCCGGACACCGAGGTGCAGACCCCGTCCGAGCAAGTGGAAAACGCCCAAGCGACGAAGTAGAAGCCAACGGGGATGCATCGTGGCGGGCGTGGGCCGGGGGGCCACCGGGCCCGTGACCGCAACCGACCGCAAGACAGGCGACAGCCCTGCGGGCCGCCGGGCCCGCATCCAACATCCGACATGCAAGGAGATTGACGATGGCCATCAGCGCCAAAGATGTCCAAGCCCTTCGCCAGCGGACCGGCCTGGGCATGATGGAATGCAAGGAGGCTCTGAACGAGAGCGGCGGCGACGTGGAGGGCGCGGTCGAGCTGCTCCGCAAGAAGCTCAAGGGCAAGATGGATGAGCGGTCGGACCGCGCCGCCGCTGAGGGCGTGGTCGCGGTCGCCGCCGATAACGGCGCCGCCGCCATCGTCGAACTCAACAGCGAAACCGACTTCGCCGCACGCAACGATAGCTTCCTCGAGGCCGCCGGTGTCATCGCCCAGCACGCGCTGACGTCCGGGGCGACCGGCGAGGTCGCCGCGGACGCGACGATCAGCAAGATCGTCGACGACCTGCGCATCACGATCAAGGAGAACATCAACTACCGGCGCGGCGCGAAGCTGACCAGCGAAAAGGTCGGCACATACGTGCACCACAACGGCAAGCTCGGTGTGCTGATCGCCGCCGAGGGCCCGGTCGACGACGCGACGCTGACCGGCATCTGCCAGCACGTGGCCGCGCACGTGCCCACGCCGCTCGCCGTGGATGAGGACGGCCTGCCCCAGGACCAGCGCGACCAGGCCAAGGCCGAGGCCAAGGAAGAGGCCATGCAGTCCGGCAAGCCCGAGGAGATCGCCGAGAAGATCGCCGTCGGCAAGTACGCCAAGTGGGTCGCCGAGAACACGCTGCTCGGCCAGCAGTACGTCAAGGACATGGAGGGCAAGAGCACTGTCGGCGATCTGCTGCCCGACGGCGCGAAGATCTCCAGCTTCGTCCGCTACGCCGTGGGCGCCTGAATACGCCCGGCGCCCCATAACTCGGACGCGTGCATCGACCCCGGCTCCGTGTCGGGGTTTTTCGTGACGTGGCGCGGGGTCGGCCCCGGGCCACGCACGGCGGGGCACCGGCCCGGGAACTTGCGCGTGCCCGGGGCGTCCAATGGCGATAGACTGACTGCTGCAAGGAGCCCCGTCATGAAGACCTCGTTGCTCGCGATCGCTTTAGCCGCATCCGTGGGCGTGACCGCGACCCCCGCCGGCGCGCAGAATCAATCCCTGGCGGCGCTGAACACCATCATCGGCGAGGTCGATTTCCAGGGCGTCGGCGCGCAACAGGCTTTCGAGTGGCTCAGCGCGGCCGCGGGCTTTAACCTCGTGATCAGTTGGAACCGCCTCGAGGCGGAAGGCTATGACCGCAACACCCCGGTGACGCTGCAACTGCGGACCGTGCCGGCGATCACGGTGCTGCGGTTGCTCGCCAGCGAGGTCTTCACCAGCCGCGACGTGATCATCGAGGTCGATCCCGCTTACGTGCGGGTCCTGACCAGGCGGCAGGCGACCGACGAGCCGGTCGTGAAGGTCTACGACATCGCCGACCTGCTGCATGAGGCGCCGGACTTCGACACGGCGCCGCAGTTGGACCTGAACCAGATCGTCTCGGACAGCCAATCCGACGCCGGCGGGGGCGGGGTGTTCGGCAACGATCCGTTGGATGAGGAGCCGCGGCTCAGCCGATCCGAGCGCGCCGAGCAGATCGCCCAGGTCATCCGCAGCAACATCGAGCCGGACCTCTGGTTCCAGAACGGCGGCAACGCCGCACGCATCACCTACTACAACGGCCAACTGATCATCCGGGCCCCCGAGCACGTGCACCGCAAGATCGGCATGCCCGCGGTGGACACGCGGCGGCGGGCGCAGCATGGCGGCGCGATCGGCCCGCGCCATTCGACCTACCGCGACAGCCGGCCCTACCGCTACGCCGGCCCCCGCTACGACCGCTACTCCCGGGGCTACACGCGTTCGATGTCCAACGGCGTCAGCGGGATCGACCGGCGCTGACCGCCGGCCCGCGGACCGGCCGGCCCCCCCTCTCGCGCGGTTGTTACAATGCCGCGGTTATGACGCCCCACGACACGCATGGCGAGGGCTACGGCCCGCCCGAATCCTCCGCCGACGCCGCGTTGCGCCGGTGGCCGGTCGCCCTGGTGCTGCTGCTGCTGGCGATCCTGGTCGTCGCGGCGATCGTGAATGTATCCGGCCGGCCGCTGGGCACCGTCTCGCAGTGGCTGCACGACTATCAGCGGGTGCTCGAAGTCACGGTGACCCGCCTGGTCTTGGCCGCGGTCTGGGTCGGGGTGAGCCTGGCGTTGGGCCTGGCGCTGGCCGCGGCGGTTCGCCGGCGGGGCACGCCGCACGCCGCCCCGGGCAACCTGCTGTTTGTCGTGATCGCCGGGGCGCTGGTGGTCAGCCAGCTCGCCCTGTTCGAGTGGGACCTGACCACGTGGATGCTCGGGCCAACCGTGGCCGTGGTCGTTGGTGTCGCGATCGGCGCGATCGGGCAGCGAGGCCGGGTGGGGTGCGTGGTCGCGGCCTTGCTCTTGGCGGCGGTCATCGGGGGACCGGCGTGGTGGGCGTACAACGCGTATCACCTGGCGCTGGCGGACACGCCCCGGCTGGCGCCCGACAACCGGGTCAATGCGGACGCCAAGCGCCGGCTGATCGACAAGCTCGAGGCGGCGCGCGCGGCGAGCGAGGCAACCGGCCGCGTCGCCCTGATGCTCTCGCCGAGTGAGGTCGAATTGCTGGTCAACTGGGCCATGCAGATCGCCGGGATCCCGCGGGCCGCCGCCGAGGTCCGCCCGGTCGGCGACGGCTGGTTTGACGTCGCCGCGACGGCGGCCGCCCCGCAGCGCGGCTGGGCCAACATCCAGGCCCGATGCCGCCTGGTCCACCAGCCCCAGACTTTCGCGATCGACGTGGCTGACCTCACGATCGGCCAGGTCCGGCCACCGGGGCTGTTGATGGGGCGGTTGGTCGCGTGGTTCAACGGCAAGCTCGCGGAGGACCCGACGATCGGGCGGCTCGCCGGGGCCGTCGAACGGTTCGAGGTCACCGCCGCCCACGTGCGTCTGGCATACAAGCCCGAGGCGCTGCCGGACGACCTGTTGGAGCGCGTGACGGGCCGGCCCGCCGACTCCACGATCGACGGCGTTGCCGCGCGATACGCCACGGAGTTGAACCGGGTGGCGCAGGGCTTCGACGTGAAGCAGACGCGGGACACGCTGACGCCGCTGGTCCGCGCCGCGTTCGACCTCGCCGCGCTCCGCACCAGCGCCGGCGGCGATCCCCGTCGGGAGAATCGCGCCGCGGTGTACGCCCTGGCGACGCTGCTGGCCGACCGGCGCGTGCAGCAGCTCTACGGCAGGATCGCCGACGACGATGCCCACATCTTCCGCCAGTACTGGATCCCCAACCGGGCGCGGCTTCACGACCGGGTCGACCTCAACCGCCACTACTGGATCAGCGCGCTGATCGCGATGGCCGCCAACACCCAGGTCAGCGATCTGCTGGGTGAGCTGAAGGAGCAGATCGACGCCGGCGACGGCGGCAGCGGATTCTCCTTCCGTGACCTGCTGGCCGACCGCGCCGGCACGCGGCTGGGCGAGATGGCCGTCCGCGACCCGGCCGCCGCACGCCTGATCCAGCGCCGCCTGGCACAGCTCGGGGGCCCCGACCAACTCATACCCGAGGGCGACGACCTGCCCGAGGGCCTGACCGCCGAACGGCTGCGGAGCGAGTACGGCGGCGTCAACGGCCCCGGCTACCGCCGCCTCGTCGACGAGATCGAACGCCGCGTCGAACGCCTGCCCCTGCTGCAGCCCATGCCGACGCCGTAGGCCCCCAGGCAAGCCCGACGCCCGCGCGGTCGATATAACCACCGGTTACCCGCACGATAGACGGACCTGACCCATGTTGATCCAGACTGAAGCACACGCCCGGGTCGGCCTGATCGGCAACCCGTCCGACGGCTACTTCGGCAAGACCATTTCCGTGATCTGCCGCAACTTCGCGGCGCGGGTCACGCTCTACGAATCCCCGCGGCTGAACATCCTGCCCCACGAATCCGATCGCAGCGAGTTCAACAGCATTGAGGACCTGGTCAACGACGTGCAGCGCAACGGCTACTACGGCGGGGTGCGGCTGATCAAGGCCGCCATCAAGCGGTTCTACGACTACTGCAGCGAGCGGGGCATCACCCTGCCCGGCCGCAACTTCAACATCGAGTATCACACCGACATCCCCGTCCGCGTGGGCCTGGCCGGGTCGTCGGCGATCGTTACCGCCACGATGAAGGCGCTGATCGCGTTCTTCGGCGTCGAGGTGGACAAGCCGCTGCTCCCCAACCTGGTGCTCAGCGTGGAGCTGGATGAGCTGGGCATCGGCGCGGGGCTGCAGGACCGTGTGATCCAGGTCTACGAGGGCTCGGTGTTCATGGATTTCAACCGGGCGTTGCTGGCATCGCGGGGGTACGGCGAGTACGAGCCGCTGGATGCGACGCAACTGCCCCCGCTGTTCGCCGCGGTGAGGCCGCTGCTCGCCGAGGGCACGGAGGTGCCGCACAACGATCTGCGCGGCCGGTTCAACCGCGGCGAGAAGAAGGTGCTCGACGCGATCGACCAGTTCGCCGGCTATGCGCAGCAGGCCCGTGACCTGATCGCCGCCGGCCGGGGCGGGGAGATCGGCCCGCTCATGGACGCCAACTTCGACCTGCGGGCCTCGATCATGAACATCAGCGATGGCAACCGCCAACTCGTTGAGACCGGCCGCCGGCTCGGCGCGTGCGTGAAGTTCGCCGGCAGCGGCGGCGCGGTCGTCGGCACGTACGACGGCGACCCCGAGCGCTACCGACGCCTGGTCGATGCGTACAAGGCCGTCGACGCCTTCGTCTTTACGCCGCAGGTGACACCGTGACCGCGGTCACGAAGGCGGTGATCCCCGCCGCGGGGTTCGGCACGCGGCTGCTCCCGGCGACGAAGGCCGTGCCCAAGGAACTGCTGCCGGTCATCGACAAGCCCGTGCTCCAGTACGTCGTCGACGAGGCGCTCGACTCGGGCGTCGATGAGCTGATCATCATCACCTCACGCGGCAAGGAGTCGCTGGCGGCGCACCTGCTGGACAACCCCCAGCTCGAAGCGCACCTCCGCGCCGGCGGAAAGCAACGACTGCTCGACAAGGTGCATGGCCTGACGCGGGCCGCGCGGGTCCGGTTCGTGGAGCAGCCCGAGCAACGCGGGCTCGGCGACGCGGTGTTGTGCGCCCGCGACGCGGTGGGCGAAGAGCCGTTCGCCGTCCTGCTCGGGGATACGATCATCGAGCCCGAGGAGGATCAGCCCCCTGGCCTGGCGCAGATCATGGCCGTCCACGCGCGGACCGGCGCCAGCGTCGTCGCCGTGCGGCGTGTGCCCCGGGAGATCGTCAACCGCTACGGCATCGTCGACGGCGATGCGATGCCGGGCGATGAGCGTAGCTATCGGTTGCATCGGCTGGTGGAGAAGCCCGAGCCCGACGCCGCCCCGAGCAACCTCGCCATCGCCGGGCGTTACATCCTGACGCCCGAGGTCTTCGAGCATCTTGCGAGCGGCCGGGTCGGCCACGGCGGCGAGGTCCAGTTGACCGATGCGATGAACCGCCTGGCCGCCGACGGCCGCATGGTCGCCCATCTCTGGCGGGCCACGCGGTACGACATCGGCAACCGGGCGGACTACCTGAGCTGCATCGTCGCCCTGGCCGAACGGGACCCGGAACTGGCCGGGTACGTGAAGCGTTCATGAGCCGGAGCCCGCGGGCCGGATGCAACGTCGCACGGCGATGGCGGAGCGGCCCAAGCCGGCCCGCCTTGTGGTCGATCAACACCTTCGGATAGGATGCTTGCCCCCTTGTCGGGGACGCAACGCATCCGAGCACCGATAACACGAGGTACAGGTAGATGTCCGATCTGATCGAACCGCATGGCGGCGTGCTGGTGAACCGGCTCGCCGAGGACCCCGCAGCCGTTCGCGCCGAGGCCGCGAGCCTGCCGAAAATCACCGTCAGCAACGCCGACCTCGCCACGGTCTACCGCATCGGCGACGGGACGCTGAGCCCGCTGACCGGGCCCATGAACCAGGACGTCTACCAGCGGGTGCTGGAGGAGAAGGTCGTCGAGGTCAACGGCAGGAAGCTCGCCTGGACGATCCCGCTGGCGTTCCCGCTGACCGCCGACGACGCGAAGCAGGTCGGCGCCGGCCAGAAGGTCGCGCTGGTCAATGTCGACGGCGAGCCCGTCGCCACGCTCGACGTCGAGAGCGTCTTCGAATGGGACAAGCCGGCCTACCTCAAGAGCGTCTACGGCACCGAGCGGACCGACCACCCCGGCGGCGACATGGTGCTCAAGAACGACGCGGACAAGACCCATCTCGTCGGCGGCACGCTCACGGTCATCGGCCAGGACGAGCACCCCGAGTTCGGCCAGCACATCAAGCACCCCGCCGAGATCCGCAAGATGCTCAGCGAACAGGGCTGGGACGCCGTCGTCGCCTTTCAGACCCGCAACCCCCTGCATCGGGCGCACGAGTACGCGTTGCTGTACGGCCTGGAGGAGCTGCTGCGCCAGGGCCACAATGCCGCGGCCGTGCTCAACCCGCTGCTCGGCGAGACCAAGAGCGACGACGTGAGCGCGGCGGTGCGGATGCACACTTACGAGAAGCTGATCGAGTCGGGCGAGTTCGGTGAAGGCGACGCCGACGCCGAGCTGTGGGCGAAGGTCGGCGGGAAGATCGCCGACCGCGTGCTGCTGCTGGGGCTGGACATCAAGATGTTCTACGGCGGCCCGAGCGAGGCGGTGATGCACGGCATCTACCGGCAGAACATGGGGTTCACGCACATCATCATCGGCCGCAAGCACGCCGACGCCCCGTACCACGACGGCGAGGCGATCTGGGGCGACTTCGATGCGCAGGAGATCTTCGACGCCCTGCCGGGCGAGTTGAAGATTCGACCGGTGAAGGTCGGGTTCGCCGCGTTTTACGAGTCGATGGGGCGCGTGGACCTGATGAGCAATCACGCGGACGAGAAGCCGGTGTTCATCAGCGGCAAGGAAGTCCGCCGCATGCTCAAGGCCGGCGAGCAGGTCGACCCGCGGATCATGCGTCCGAGCACCAGCGCGATCCTCGCCGACGCGATGCAGCAGGGCTGAGGGTGGTGTGCCGCGGGCGTTGAACCGCCCATCGGGAGCGTGCCATGACCGATCCGATGCCGACCGCCGCCGGGCTGCCGCCGCGATGGGCGGCGTTCTGCAAGCATCGACGCACCGCGATCAAGGACGGCAAGGCCCACCCCTACCTCGACCGCTACTGGGCCGACTGCATCAAGATCGACAGCTACAGCCGCGAGCGGGTGCTCGAGCTGCGCGACAGGCTGTTCCAGGACCTGATCGCGCACGCCGCCGCGCACGTGCCGTTCTACCGTGAATGGGCCAAGCGGACCGGGTACCAGCCGGGCGACACGGCGCGGCTGGAGGACCTGCCGGTTCTTACCAAGGCCGACTACATCGAGGATATCGACCGCTTTCAGTCGTCGGCCTACCGGCTCGACGAGATGGGCACGTCCAAGACCAGCGGGTCGAGCGGCGAGCCGTTCCGTTTCCGCACGCACAAGACCGTCACGGACTACAACTACTGCGTGCTGTGGCGGGCGATGGGCCGGCACGGGCTGCGGCCGGGCATGCGCCGCGCCTACGTCTGGGGCCGTAGCTGGCAGTTCAGCACCGGCGGCCTCCGCACCCCGATCGTCAAGGGGAAGCTCGCGATCCGCGACTGGCTCAACAACACCCTCACCGTCAACGCCTATGAGGTGACCGACCGCAACGTCGCCGGATACCTCGACCAGATCGATCGGTTCAAGCCCGAGTACATGCACGGCTATGTCTCGGCGTTGTACGCGATGGCGAGGCACATGCTCGAGCATGGCCGGCGCTTCGAGGGCTTCACCCTCCGGGCCGTCGTCACCGACAGCGAGAAGGTCTACCCCTTCCAGAAGCAGGCGATGACCGAGGCGTTCGGGTGCCCGGTGCTCGAGCACTACGGGTCGGTCGAGTTGGGCAGCATCGCCGAGCCCGACCCGCACGGGCACATGCGGCTGAACGAGGACCTGCACTGGGCCGAGACCAGCGTGTCGGGCGAGGCGATCATCACCAACCTGCGGGCGCACGCCTACCCGTTCATCCGCTACCGCCTGGGCGACATCCTCGAACTCAGCGGCGATGCCCCGCCGGGCCTGCCCTACGCCACGCTCAACAGCATCGTCGGCCGCACCGTCGACCTGATCCCCGTCGCCACGGGCGGGTACGTCCACGGCGTGGCGCTGGCGCACGTGATCGACCCCCACCTCGACCACGTTCAGCGCTACCAGGTCCATCAGCAGGCCATCGACCGCGTGGTCGTGAGCCTGATCGTCAAGCACGAACTGCCCGACGCGGTGCGGCAGAAGATCATCAGCGACATGAAGGACCTGCTCGGCGAGGCGGTGGAGGTGGTCGTCGAGGTGGTCGATCACATCGAGCCGGCCGCGAGCGGCAAGTACCGTTGGGTCATGAGCGACGTATCGGACGTGGCGAAGCGAACGTTCGAGCACGAGGCCGACGCGGCGAGCCGCTCAACCGGCGGTTGACGCGGCAGGCTGGGGCGACTCGCGGTTGTTGCGTTCGATCGCCTCGCGGAGTTCGCCCTCGAGGGCGGGCATCGACTCGTTGTCGATCATCCGCCGCTTCCATATCGCGTAGTTGATCATGTTCCAGAAGGTGCCGCGCTTGGCGAGGTCCAGCGACTGGTGGGCGCGGATCTGCTCGGGGTCGAAGGCCTTGGCGGCGAGGTCGACCAGGGGCTGGAAGAGCCCGCCGGGCACGGCCCAGTCGCGCTGCGCCAGCCCGAACCCGCTCTTGGCCCGCGTGAAGATGAAGTCGGGCACGCCGATCTGCCGCGCGATGTTCCGCAGGATCGCCTTGGGCTCGGCGATCTTGCTCGCCCAGTCCAGCGCCGCCGCCGCCCGCAGCACCGGGTCGTGACTGAACGCGTAATAGAGCACCCGGCCGTGCCGCTCGCCGATCTTCGACCACAGGTTCTGCAGCGGCGCCACGTCGCTGATCAGGTCCATCACCGTGATCAGGTCGTACACGCTCAGCCCGCGGTAGGGCTCGAGCGCTTCGAGGCGGTTGGCGATCAACTGCTCGGCGGTCACGTTGAAGTATTCGCGGACCCAGCCCACGTCGCCGTAGCTGTCGAGGGTCCAGAACAGGTGCCGCGGGTCTTCCAGCGGCATCTTCCCGGCGCGCGAGCGGTTGACCATCTCGACGATGAGCGGGAAGCGGCCGGTCCGACTGCTCAGCCCCCGCAGCAGGTGGTACACCCCGGGCACGGACAGCGCCCGCCAGAGGTTCCAGTGCTTGTTCTGCAGCAGCAGCAGCCGGTGGTGCTTGAGGCCGAAGAAGCAGTCGGCGCCCTGGCCCTGGATGATGACCTGCCGCTCGCCGGGCAACCCGTCGCGGAACAGGCTGCTGAACGCGCCGCTGTGCTCGACGATCAGCGGCTCCTCGGCCTCGTCAAAGGCGTGCAGCGTGCTGAGCATGTAGTCGGCGGCGGGGATGGTGTGCGTGTGGTGGTCGCTGCCCATGGCCTCGGCGGCGGTCGTCGCGTAACGCCGCTCCGTGCCGCGCGGTTCGAACTCGAACGCCGCCGAATAGCTCTCGCCCAGCCCGTGATGATCGGCGCAGAGGCGGTACAGGATCGACGAATCCAGCCCCCCGCTGAGCAGCACCGCCAGCCGCTCGGGCTCGCCCGCGAACGCCGCGAGGCTGTCGTTCAGCCCGGCGAGCGTCCGGTCCCGCGCCTCGGTCATCGAGACGGCCCGGCCCGGCTCGGCCGACGCGGGGAAGCCCATCACCGTCGGCGAGCCCGCCCGGCACGACCCGTCGGCGAGCTCGACCTCGATCTTCGTGTCCGGCTGCATCTGCCGGATGTCCCGGAAAAGCGTCCGCGGCGGGGTGATCGCCCGGTACGCGAAGAACTCAGGGACCAGCTCCGTCGCCTCGGCGATCGGCACCCCCAGCGCCCGCAGCAACGCCACGTGCGTCGCGCAGTACAGCTCGCCACGGCCGTTGACGTGGTAATAGATCGGTCGGCCCGACAGCGCGGGCTTGCACAGTGTCGCCCGCGCGGCGTGGCCGTCCACCCGGACGTGCGACAGCTTCACCTCGGCCGCGCGACCGGCGTCAGCCACCGGCGACTCGAAGACCTCGATCGACCCGTCGGCCTTGACGCAGCGGGCCAGCCAGCCATCCACGCCCGCGGTGACCGTCCACCGCCCGACGCTGATCTGATCGACCGCCAGGCCCGACGGCGGCGGCGCGAGCGGCTCGTGCGTGATCGCGAGGACAAACATGCAGCGCCTCCCATGTGGCGTTCGTTCAGGCGGCGGCCGGGTGCGGCGCACCACCGTCCACGTGAACCGGGTGTTGATCGTCGACGAACTGCTGGGCCCACAACTCGAGGCTCACCACCGCCCACATCTCGTCGTTGGCCATGAACGTCTGCCGCCTCTGCTGCTCGTTGGTCCGCCACCACCGTTCGACCAGGTCGGCCTCGACAAGCCCGCGCCGCCTCATCCCCGGCAGCAGCCGCTCTTCCATCAACTGCACGAAGCGTTGGTCCTTGAAGTAGCGGCTCAGCGGCAGGTCGAAGCCGCGCTTGCGGCGGTAGACGAACTCCCGCGGGAAGTGCCGCGCCGCCGCTTCCTTCAGCAGCACCTTCGTGTTCCGCATGATCGTGTCACGCCGACGCAGCGCCGTCTGCACGAGGTGCTCCACCGGCAGCCGCCGCACGAACTCGACCACGTGATGATCGAGAAACGGCACGCGGTTCTCCATCGAGTGGGCCATCGTCATCCGGTCCTGCCGCATCAGCAGGTCCACCATGTAGGTGCGCATGTCATACTTCAGCGCCTTGCGGACGTTGTCGCCCTCCGAGTCGTGGTACAGCGCCCGACGGAGCGCGATCTGGTCGGCGATCCGCGCCGCGGGCCGGAGCTGTCGCAGGCGTTCGGGCTTCACGAACGTCGTGTTCGCCGCGAACCACTCCCCCGGGTCCGACATCGCCGGGTCGTCGAAGGCGTTGCGGAACGGCCGGCCGAACTTCGGCAGACGCTGCAGCAGCGGCAGGTACGGCAGCAGCCCCGGCCGCACCGCCGCGAAGAAGAATCGCGGGTAGCCGCCGAACAACTCGTCCGCCCCCTCGCCGCTCAGCAGCACCGTCACCAGCGACCGCGCCCGCTGCGCCAGGAAATAGATCCCGATCGAATTGGGCAGGTTGAACGGCTGGTCCATGAACCACGTGGCCCGCTCGAAATGCTCCTGGAAATAGTCGTCGTGCAGGGGGTAGCGGTGGCTGTCGGCGTGCAGGGTGTTGGCCGCCTGGGTGATCCACGGCTCCTCCGAGAACCGCGGGTCCTGGAAGACCACGCTGAACGTATCGAGGTTCGCGTTGAGGTGCATCCGCGCATACGCCGTGATCAGCGACGAGTCGATCCCCCCCGACAACTGGCAGCCGACCTTGACGTCGCTGAGCAGCCGCCGCCGCACGCTGGTCTCGACCCGCTCGTCCAACTCCTGCGTCGCCGCCTCGAAGGTGATCGACGGATCGACCGGCTCATCGGGGATGCTCCAGTAGCAACGCTCGGTCACGTCGTCGCCGTCGACCTTGAGCCAGTGGCCCGGCCGAACCTGCCGCACGTGCTTGAGCAGGTGACGATCCTCCGCGCAGAAGCGGAACGCCAGGTACTCGTCGACGTGGTCGGTGTCGAGCGCGGCCTCGAACCGCGGGTGGAACAGGAAGCTCTTGACCTCGGAGGAGAAAAAGAACGTGCCGTTCTGCACCGACCAGTAGAGCGGCTTGATGCCCATCCGGTCGCGGGCCAGGTACATCGCCCGCTCGCGCAGGTCGACGATGCAGAACGCGAACATGCCGTTGAGCTTGTCGAGCACGCCCGGCATGCCGTACTTGCGGTACAGGTGCAGCAGGATCTCGGTGTCGCTGTGGCCGCGGAGCCGGACGCCGTCGGCTTCGAGTTCCTCGCGGTAGTCGTAGGCGTTGTAGATCTCGCCGTTGTAGACGATGAACGCCGAGTCGTCGGGCAGCGTCATCGGTTGATGCCCCGCCGGCGAGAGGTCGAGGATGCTCAGGCGGTTGAACCCGACGGCGCCGTGGTAGTCGGCGGCGTCGGCGGGCGGGGTCGTGGGCAGGTGCTCGACCGATCGCTCGGTGGCGAGGCTGAACAGCCGCCGGCCCTGGTCGTCCGGGCCGCGGTGCCGCTGCGCGTTGGTCATCCGCACCAGAGCGGCGGCATCGACCGGTTCACCCCGGAAGCTGCAAAACCCGACGATGCCGCACATGTCCCGCTCCTGAGAGTTTGGGAAGTCCAACGTTTACGCAAGTCGTCAGTCCATGGACCCGACCCTGGCGGGCGGCCCCGGCATCCCCAGGCCGGTCGAGCCGCGGCGATGGTACTGACGCCCCCAAACCCTGTCAAAAAAAGCGCTCATGCGCTCGATCCGACGGCCGCCGCCGCCTCCCACGGGGCGATCGGGCGGTCGCCGCGATGGCCGAGCAGATAGTGCAGCGACTCCAGCAGATGCCGGCCCGCCGATGCGGGGCTGATCAGCGGGCGATAGGCCAGGGCGCGTCGCTTGGCCTCCTGCAGCGCGGCCGGCCGCTCGATCAGCTCGTACAGGCATTCGGCCAACTCGCCGACGTCGCCCGTGCGGAACAGCCGCCCCGCGCCGCTGGCCGCGACCAGGTCCGCCGCGCCCAGCCGGTCACTGGTCACCACCGCCATGCCGCTCTGGATCGCCTCGTTGACCCGCACGCCCCAGGGCTCGGCCAGGCCCGGGCAGACCATGATGTCCGTGTCGCCCATCAGTTCCGCCAGGCGTTCCTCGCTGACAAATCCGACGAAGTGCACGTGGTCGGCAAGCCCCAGGTCGCGGGTCATCTGTTCAAGGCGAGGCCGCTCGGATCCCTCGCCCGTGATGTGGCAGATGAATCGATCGTTGTGGCGTTTGAGCGCGGCCATAGCCCGGACCATCACGTCCACGCCCTTGAAAGGCAGGAGGTGACCCATGTTGAACAAGCGTACGCGGCCATCGGGATGGGGCTGCTGCCGCGCCTGCAACCCCCGGTCGGGCATGACATACAGAAACGGCACGATCTTCTCGATCGGCCAGCCAATCTGTTCCAGCGGCCCGAACCGCTTGCCCGAGAGACAGAAGATCGCCCTGGCGTGGTCGATGACCGGCCTGGCCTGACGCGGCAGCACGTGCGCCAGGTAGCGGTCCTTGAGCCAGCCCTTCAGCCCGTAGCTCATGTTCAGCGGCGCTTCGGCGAGGATGGCGAAGTCGATGTTGCGCTGGATGCACCCGTCGATCGCGTACCGCAGCTTGGGAAGCCGCTGGTACCCGCCGAACAGGTGAAACGCGTCGCGGTGGGTCTGGAGCAGTGCGTCGATCTGCTCGGCCCAGCCGCTCTGCGGCAGGACGTTCAGGGACGTCCGCCCGGGGTCTTCCATGTCCCAGCCCATGAACTCGCGGGAACCTGCGTCGGTCTCCAGCACCGTGTGCACGGGCGTATCGACGAGTTCGGCCAACTCGCGTATGAAGGGCATGGTCGAGCGACACGAGACATTCCACCACGAGACGACCGGCGGCAGGGCCGCCTCCGCGCTCGCCGGGCCGGGTTCGGTCATCAGGTCAGTCAACGGTGGCTGCAACTCCGTCGTTGGCGGGGGCTTGGGGGAGCGTGCCGGCGTGCGTGCCGAACGCCTCCTGCCAGTGCTTGCCGCGTATCCGCATCAGGTCGAGCCTGGCCCGCGGGGTCGCGCCCCGCATCAGCCGCATCATACGCGACAGCCGCGCGGCTTTCGCCACGTCGGCCTGAGTCAGCCCGTGACGCTCGAGGATCGAACGCCACTGCGCATCGGCTTCCCTGCGCCAGGCGGCGTCGGCGGCGGCGCGCGGGCTGTCCTCGAAATTGTGCCCGCTCATCTTCGCCTCCGGGTGAAGCCGCAGCACCCACAGGTACCGGTCCAGCCGCGCAAAACGCACACCCGCCCGGGCGAACCGGATCCACAGCTCCGTGTCCATCGCGTAGTGCAGGTCCACGTCGATCGCGCCCAGCTCGTCCAGCAGCGACGGCGCAAAAAACGACGTCGGGCCCGAGACGCCCACGAGCCCTCGCCGCGCCAGCGCTTCGGACCAGCCCATGCCCCGGGCGCAATTGATGATGCGGCCCTCGGGATCGCTCCAGACGCAGTTGCCGGCGATCCAGCGTGGCTGCCCGCGACGCTGCCATAGGTCCGCCACCGCCGCCAGCGCGCCCGGCAGCAGGATGTCGTCGGAGTTCAGCCAGCACAGCAGGTCGCCGCCGGCTCGCTCGAAACCCCGGTTGATCGCGTCGGACTGGCCCTTGTCCGGGCCGCTGTACCAGTCGTGGAGGTGGTCGGCGTAGCGCTCGATGACCTCGCGGGCGCCGTCGGTGCTGCCCCCGTCCATCACGATCAATTGCTTGTGGGGGTAGCCTTGTTCCAGCACCGATCGGATCGACTGCTCGATGTACTTCGCCTGGTTGAACGAAGGCATGACCACAGAGATGACGGGCTGAGCGGTAGACATGGGGGGCCGTGTTTCCAGGGGCGGCGGGGGTGGCGTCCGTGCTTGCAATCGACTATCGATCAGCATAACTTTTGCCGGACCTTTTTGCACCGCTCTGTGCCCGGCGTTCAGCGGCCGTGCGAGCCAATCGCCCAGACCAGGAGCCCGCCCCGATGAATCCAGGAACACTTCGCCCTCGCTACGCCTGGCGGCGGTTCGTCCAGTGGCGCTTCCAGAACCAGCACCCCGATGCGCCCTGGCTGACCGAGAACGCCGTTTACGCTTTCGACCAGTGGCTGCGGCCCACGGATCGCGGTTTCGAGTACGGCGCCGGCCGCAGCACCCTCTGGTTCGCCCGCCATTGCGCCCACGTCACCAGCGTCGAGGGCCATCGCGCGTGGTACGAGAAGGTGAAGAAGATGTTCGCCGACCATGGCATGGACGACCGCATCGACCTGCACTTCGTCGAAGCGCACCCGATGGATACCGAAGACGACCCCAACCATCCGTACGCCCGGGTCATCGACAAGTTCGAGGATGAGTCGCTGGACTGGGTGCTGGTGGACGGGTGCCTGCGGGGCCGGTGCATGGAGGCGGCGATGCCCAAGCTCAAGCCCGGCGGGCTGCTCGCGCTGGACAACGCGAACTTCTACTTCCCCAACGAGTTCGAGGGCTACTCGCGGACACCGGCGATGCCGCGCCGCCAGTTCAAGAGCCCGCTGTGGGAGTCGCTGGCCGACCGGCTGGCCGACTGGCGGAGCATCCCCAACTCCGACGGCATCTTCGAGACCCGTTTCTGGATCAAGCCGGTCGGGTGAAGGGGCTGTGCCGCCGCTGACCTATGGCTGGGGCGCCAGCGCGGGGCGGAAGAAGGCGCCGGCGGCGGCCTGCTGGTGCTGCTGGCGGACCTGCAGCGCCCACATCTGCTCGTACTGCTGGACCTGGTAGCGGTAGAGGATGAGCAGCGCCGCCAGCGCGGGCCACTCGCTTCGACCGAATCCGAACGGTGAGAAGATGATGTTCCAGTACGCGCTGACCAGGGCATAGACAGCGACGGGCATGATCGAGCACCAGGGCCGGCGGATGAAGAAGACCGATAAGTTCGTGAGGATCACCAGTTGCGCGATCCAGAATGCGCCGCCGATCGCGCCGCCCCACACCCATGCTGCGAGGATGTGGCTGTGGCCCGGCTGAAGCAGCACGACCTCGCCGGGGTCGCGGTCCTGGAGCGGCTCCATCGGCGCCCCGGGAACCAGCAACCACTCACGCATGAAATCGCGCATGCCCGCCTCGTAGTCGCTGCCTCGATCGCGGGCCCACGAGCCGTGGCCGAGCAAAGGCTTGTCGGCGATGGCGAGGATCCCGCTGATCGTGTGACCACGCGCGACCAGGATCACCTGCAGCGGGTTGTAAGGCTGGCGAAGCACAACCAACTGCGCCCGCGTCTTGGTACCCAGCAGCCCCTGGAGCCCGAGCGTGACGTAACTGAGGAAGGCGAACGTCAGCACCAGGCCGGCGATGACCGCGTACCGGACGATCTGTGCCCGGGACAGTTGAAACGCGCCGCGAGCGGCCATCTGGATGGCGATGATCGCCGCGGCGACGCCGAGATAGGGCAAGGCGTGCGCGCGAGCCCCGCCGACCACCGAGGCCATCGCGTACGCGATCGCCGCGAGCACGCACCACTTGGGCGAGCGGTTGTACAGCCACCACAGCAGCAGCACCATCGCCGGGCCCGACCACGGCTGAACCCGGATGTTCCAGAACTCCTCGCCGACCGTACCGACGAACTCACTGCCGCCGGCGAGGGTCTGGCCCCGCGCGACCAGGACGGCGCCGCCGATGGCCAGCCCCAGCAGGTACATGCCGTACCGCCGGCCCAGGGCCCCCGGGAAGACCAGCGCGAAGGTCGCGAAGCTCAGGAGCATCATGCCGATGTTCGCCCAGCCGCGCAGGTAGTCCGTCCGCGGCGTGCTGTTGACCACATCGCTGAGGACCTGCGATCCGAGGTAAGCGGCTCCGAATATCAGGATCGTCGGGATGGGCTTGATGCGCAGGATTCGACTGCGGCTGAACAGCAGCACCGGGGCGACGAGGACGTTCAAGCCCTCGGCGATGGGTAGCTGGCCCACCAGTGAGACATAGGTACGGCGAAGGGCGCCCAGGATGAATGCGATGAACGTCAGCAAGACGAGGCTCAGTCCCTCCGCTCAAGTGTTGGCCACCGGCAGCAGATGATAGTCCTACGGGCCGGAGGTCACCAGCGGCGGACGTGCGGCCGGCCGGACACATCGGCGGTCTACGACGTCTGTCGTCCGAATGGGCGAGCGACTTGACGGGCGGTGGCCAACACCACGGCTAGTCGATAGCATCGCCCCGCCGCCGCGACACGCCCGCCCCTGCCCCGCGAAACTGCCATGACCAACAGCCTGACCGAGAAAACCAGTTCCGGATTCGCCTGGCTGGTCTTGCAGACCTTCGGTGTTCGCGGCGTCCGCATGGGGGCGCAGATCGCCCTGGCCTGGCTCCTGCTCCCCGAGGACTTCGGGTTGTTCGGCATGACGATGGCCGTCGCCGCGATCGCCATGATGCCCGCCGAGGGCGGCCTGCAGGAGGTCCTCGTCAAGCGGCACAAGCGCTTCGAGCTGTGGTCGGCGCCGGGGTTCTGGGTCGCCCTGGCTGTCGGGCTGGTCATGAGCGCGGCCATGTTCGCCTCCGCCCCGCTGGTGGCCCGCCTCTTCGACGAGCCGGAGGTGATCGACCTGATCCGCATCGCCGCGATCGCGCCGCTGATCGGGTCGCTCAACAGCGTGGCCATGGCGAAGCTGAACTCGCAGATGCGATTCCGCGCGGTCGCCGTGCTCGGCATGGTCAAGACTGTTGTGAACATGGGCCTGGCCGTCGCGCTCGCCGCGCTCGACATGGGCGCTTACAGCTTCATCATCCCCATACCCGTGGCGCAACTCGTGCATACCGCCGGTTGCTACGCGCTGGCGCGACCGCAGGTGCGCTTGCGCCGCGCCGGGCGACGCATCCGGTACCTGGTCAGGGACGTGGGGTCGCTGTACGGGGTGCTTCTCATGCGGACCGTGGGCGGCCGCGTCGATACCGCCTCCCTCTCGATCTTCCTGGTCAAGGATCGCGTGGGCCTGTACGTCTTCGCGTTCAACCTCTCGATGCAGACGATGGGCATGGTGGTGATCCAGTTGACCAACGTGCTGCTGCCGGCGTTGTCGAAGCTGGACAAGGACCCGCAGCGTCAGCGGCGGGCGTTCGTCCGGGCGGCGCGGACGCTGGCGCTGGTGGGGATCCCGACTTCGCTGCTGCAGTGCGTGCTGGCCGACCCGCTGGTGCGGCTGATCTTCCAGCCCCAGTGGCTGGAGTCGGTGGCGATCCTGCAGATCCTCAGCGTGGGGATGGCGTTGCGGGTGATGGCCGGGCCCAGCGGGTCGCTGCTGCGCGCCCAGGGCCGCTTCACCGCGCTGCTGCGGTACCAGGCGGTGTGCACGCCGCTGTTCGCGTTGCTGGCGTTGGCCGTCGCCTCGACGCAGAGCGCCGTCAACGTGGCGATGGCGGTCGCGGGCTACTTCTCGGTGTTTGCGATCGGCCAGACCTACCTCGCCTTGCGGGCGTACGGGCGCGCCTGGGGCGACCTGGGCCGGGTCTTCGGGCCGGCCTGCGCCACCGGTTTCGCCGGGGCGATACCCGCGTTTGCGGCGTCGACGTGGCTGAGCCTGCACCGCTATTCACCGCTGTTCAACGCCCTGGTCTCAACCGTTATCATGCTGGCGGTCTGTGTGGCCGTGGCGCGGCTCGTGGCCCCGGACGCCAGCCGGGAACTGGTCGAACGGCTGCGGGCGTTTGCGCGCCGCGGGCGTTCGGCCGCCCCCGCCACCCCCCGCGCTTCATAAGGACCCCTCTCGACCATGTTCTACAAGACCGACGAGACCCGGCTGCCGCCGATCAAGATGCGGCTGCACTACGCGGGACGGTTGCTGATGGGCTGGAACGGCGTGGCGCTGCGCAACAGCGTCCGCCGCGACGACATCCTGCTCACCGCCTACCCGAAATCCGGCAACCACTGGATCGAGTGGCTGGTCTGCCAGATGTTCGACCCCGACGACCCGATGGACTGGGCAAAGCTCGAAGCGCGGGTGGTCAACCTCAACGACGTGCGGCACTTGAAGGAGCCGCACCTGCGCCGCATGCCCGAACCGCGCATGTTCCGAACACACTGCGCGTACGACCACCGTTATCACCGCGTCATCCTCGTCGTCCGCGATCCGCGGGACATCGCGGTCTCCTACTACCACGACATGGTCCGGCGGCAGGTCATCGACCCCGAGCACCCGATCCCGGCGTTCGTCGAGCACTTCGTGGCGGGCAGCCTTGACCCCTACGGGCCCTGGGGCGGGAACGTGGGCAGTTGGCTGGGCGCCCGCCGGGACACCGACGACTTCGTCTGCCTGCGCTACGAGGACCTGCTCGCGGACACCGTCGCCCAGGTCCGCCGCCTGCTGGGCTTGCTGAAGCTGGAGCGGACCGACGAGCAGTTGCAGCGCGTCGCGGAGTTGAGCACGGCCGACCGGATGCGGTCGCTGGAGCACACGATCCCGGCCAACTCCAGCGTCCGCGCCGGGGCGCGGAAGGATATGTCGTTCGTCCGCGCAGCGAAGCAGGGGACGGGCAAGACCCAACTGCCGCCCGAGTCGATTCGCCTGATCGAGCGGGCGTGGGGCCCGCTCATGCGCGAGCTGGGGTACGAGACGGCCGACTGAGTGTCAGGCCTACCGCCGATCGCCGGCGAAACCGAAGAGGATGTCGCGTGCTTTTTCGCGGACGGAGCCGGTCGTCATCGTGACCAGGTCCCGCGCGAGCCCGCGCCCGCTCAGGGGCATGGTCGCCGCCTCCGCCCGCAGCGCGTCCAGGTCGTAGCCCATGTGCCCCAGCCGCTCGGCGCCCAGCCAGTCGAGGTATCGCAGGCACCAGCGGCGGCGGACCGGGTTGGCCATCGTCTTCCGCCATTTGTCCAGGGGAGCGCGGCTGAGCTGCTGGTAGGCCTTGCGACCGGTCGGGTCGCCCATCGCCCCGGTCAGCTCAACCTTGCTGAACCCCTCGATCATCTCGGGCGCAAAGTCGATGTCGAGGTAATCGGCCAGCCGCCGCATCGTCGCCTCGGGCTCCGTGAGCAGGTCCTCGTACCGCACGCAGCACGCCCGCTCGCCGAGCGCCCGGCTGGTGCGGACCAGGTTGTCCACGCCCCGGCGCAGGTCGTTGCGGAGGACGCACAGCGGATGGAACCGCAACGCGCCCCAGGTCTCGGTCATCGACGCCGCCGTCGCCAGCGGGTGGCGCCAGAGGAAAACGAACTTCGCCTCGGGCAGGACCTCGACGATCTGATCGGCGACGAGGCTGTACCGCGGTGTCTTGTCGAGGAAGTAGCGTGTGCCGTCGGGGCTGGCGCGGTCGTACAACTCGAGCACGAATCGCCGCAGCGCCCGGTGGTAGTCGGCGAGGCCGTCGGGCATCGCGCCGCAGAAGTCCTGGATCGCCGCGTACGTGGGCGAATGCACATACTCGGCGACGACCCCGTTCCGCCGCAGCGCGTACATCTGCGGCAGCAGGACCCACGGCTCGGCCGTCGAGGCGATCTGCGGGCGGGTCGTCAGCATCCGCTGCAACAGCGTCGACCCCGCCCGGGGCATCGAGAAGATGAAAAGGGGCGTCACGCTCACCGATCGATCACCGCGAAGGACATCGCGGTCAGGCTAGTGTCCCGCCGGCGTTTCCGCAATGCGGCCCGGCCCCGCGGATCACGACCCGCCGACCACGAACTGGTCGTCGAAATCCTGCAGGTCGCCCTTGCTGTCGATGGTGGGGTCGCCTTCGTTCTGATCCTCGGAGAGGTAGTAGCCATCGGGCCCGGCGGAGATGAGCACATACCGCCCGCCGGCGACGTCGTCGTCGGTGTCGTTGGCCCTACCATCGCTCAGGTCGCTCAGGCCGGGATTGACGACAATCCACGCGAGGTTGTCGCCGGCGCGGCTCTTACCGGTCGACCCGCCGCCGAGGTTCTGCGGGCAGAGCAGCGACTTTTCGGCCTGGTCGTACTTGTTGCCCTCGGCATCTTCGATGTCGTTGGTCTGGGTGTAATCCTGGACCACGCCGCCGTCGTAGGTGCCGCCCGACGGCTCGCCGCGCCAACTCGCCGGGCGAACGCCGCTGGACCCGGCGCGGATGTACAGCACGGGCATGCCGGTCTGCGGGTCGCAGATCTCCGGCATGTCGTTATCGCCGCCCTGGGTACCATCGACGGCGCGCAGCTCACCGGGCTGGGGGCTGAAGAAAGGTTCGTACGCCGTGCCGTTGCGCGACTGCGGGCCGATCCCCACGGCGTCCAGATCGACGACGACATTGTTGCCGAAGCGATCCTTGATCGTGAAGGGGCGGGCAGCCGAGCCCGAGTGGACGACGCGACCCATGAGGCTGATCACCAGGTTCTCGGTGCCGGTGAAGTCCTGAAGGCCCGGGCCGTTGCCGATGGGCGGGTTGACATCGCTGTGGGTGTCGTTGTGCAGATAGCCGGGGTAGGCCCCGCCGAAGGTCTGGGCGTAGGACTCGCAGGCCTGGCTGATGGAGACGAGCTGGGTCTTGGACGCGACCTTCTTGGCGTTGCTGCGGACGTGCTGGAGGGCGGGCAGCAGGATCGCCAGCAGCAGCGCGATGACCGCCATGACCACGAGCAATTCCACGAGGGTGAAGCCGGTGCGGCGGGTCGGGCGGGGATGACGTGTCGGGACGTTCCGATCCATGACGGGCACCTCCAGGGCGGCGGCCGCGGGGCGTGTGGCCCGAGCGGCGGCTCAATGTATCTTATTCTCGCCCGGGTGCTTGCGGCAAGCCGAATCCCGCCGCCCCACGCCAATCGCTCAGTCGGCGACGATGAAGTCCGGGCGGGGATCGGCCCCGGTCAGCCAGCGATAAAGCTGGAGCGTCTTGTCGGCGATCGCCGGCCAGGCGTACTTGGTTTCGACCAGTTCCCGGCCCCGGCGGCCCATCTGGTCGCGCTGATCGGCGGTCATGCCCATCGCCTCGTCGAGCGCCCGGGCCAGCGGCTCGTCGCCGACCGGGATGAACCACCCGCATTGGTGGTCCTCCAGGTCGCGCCAAGGGGTCTGGTCGGTCGTGATCGCGGGCATCCTCGCGGCCAGCGCCTCGGCGATCGACACCCCGAAATTCTCCTGGAGCGACGGGGCGACCAGCAGGTCGGCCGACTGCACGAGTTGATTCTTCTCGCGGCCCCAGATGCTGCCGACGAACCGCACGCTCTGGCTGACGCCCAGCTCGGCGATCTTCTGCTCCAGTTGTGCCTGGTAGCCGTCCTGGTCCGGCCCGGCGAGGATCAGTCGCCAATCGGGGTGGCGGGCCTGGACGTCGGCCCAGGCGGGCATCAGGTGGTCCAGGCCCTTGACCGGGTGCAGCCGGCCGATGAACAGCGCGATGCGGTGTTCGGCCAGCTCCGGCCAGCGGTCGCGGAGCAGTTGTCGCGGGTCGGGTTCGGCGTCGGGGATGGCCACGCCGTTGGGCAGCAGCGCGATGGGCATGTCGTAGGGCAGGTACTGCATGCCGCGGGCTTCCTTCTCGCCGGTGACGTGGATGGCGCCGGCGGCGTTGAAGACCCGCCCGTACAGCGGGCCGAGCACCAGCCGCTTCTTCCAGCCCTTGTGCTTGAGGCTCCACGGCTCGAGCATGCCTGCGGGGCGGAGGACGTAGGGCTTGGCCATCCGCGCGGCGCGGCGGGCGGCGTGCCAGCCCACCGCCGACCACATGCCGTGCAGGTGCAGCACGTCGAACGGCTCGAGCACGCGGTCGAGCTGGCGGCGGGCGGCGAGGCCGAGGCTGTGGCTGCCCACGTTGGGCCCCGGCGGCAGCCAGACCATCTGAGGCTCATGCTCGGTGCAGATCTGTTCGATGAGTCTGTGGCTGCCCTCGCGCTCGGCGGGCTTGTCCTCGCAGCAGATCGCCGGCCGGGCGCCCAGGCTGCACTGCGCCTGCGTGAGGTACAGCACGACCTGCGAAGGCCCACCGGAGCGGGGCGAGACGCTCTCAATGAGATGTCCGATGCGAAGGTCGTTCATGTGGCTCAACACGCACCCCACGCGGATTCCCGCCGGCGCATTGTAATGGCATCGCCAGGCGGCCACCACGACACCGCCATCGCCCCCGGCGCGGTCTGGTTGAACGCCCGGCCTTCGTCTACCATACCGGCCTTCGCCCCCGATCCAAGGATGCAGCGCGCATGAAAGACCTGATCGCCAACCGCAAGGCCCGCATCGGCGTCATCGGCATGGGCTACGTCGGCCTGCCGCTGGCTCGCGCCTTCCACCACGTCGGGTTCCCGGTCATCGGGTTCGACGTCGACCCCCGGAAGATCGAAGCCCTGGCCGCCGGCGAGAGCTATCTCAAACACCTCGGCGAGGACTTCGTCCGCGAGATGGCCGCCTCCGACCGCTTCGAAGGCACGACCGACTTCGATCGCCTCGGCGAGGCGGACGTGCTGCTGATCTGCGTGCCCACGCCGCTGGGCGCGCACATGGAGCCCGACCTCAGCTACGTCGAGGGCACCGCCGACGCGATCGGCAGGACCATCCGGCCCGGCCAGCTCATCGTCCTCGAATCCACGACCTACCCCGGGACGACCCGCGAGGTCGTGCTGCCGCGGCTGGCGGCGACGGGCCTGCAATGCGGCGCCGACTTCTTCCTCGCTTATTCGCCCGAACGCGAGGACCCCGGCAGCGCCAACTTCCGCACCCAGACGATCCCCAAGCTCGTCGGCGGGATCGACGACGCCAGCGGCGAGCTCGCCGTCGACCTCTATCGCCACGCGATCGAGCAGGTCATCCCCGTCCGCAGCGCCGAGGTCGCCGAGGCGGCCAAGCTGCTGGAGAACATCTACCGCGCGGTCAACATCGCCCTGGTCAATGAGATGAAGCTGCTGCTGACCAAGATGGACATCGACGTGTGGGAGGTGATCGACGCGGCGGCGACCAAGCCCTTCGGGTTCCAGCGGTTCACGCCCGGCCCGGGCCTCGGCGGCCACTGCATCCCCATCGACCCGTTCTACCTCACCTGGAAGGCGCGGGAGGTGGGCCTGCCCACGCGGTTCATCGAGCTCGCCGGCGAGGTCAACCACGCCATGCCCGAGTTCGTGATCGATCGGCTGGCCGGGGCGCTGAACGACCGCGGCAAGCCCGTGAAGGGCTCGCGGGTGCTCGTGCTGGGCCTGGCCTACAAGCCCAACGTCGACGACGTGCGGGAGAGCCCGAGTTTCGAGCTGATCGAGCTGCTGCTGGGGCGCGGGGCCGCGGTCGAATACCACGACCCCCACGTGCCCCAGACCCACCACATGCGGCATTACGGCGACCTGGGCATGAAGAGCATCGACTGGTCGGTCGATAAACTCGGTAGCTACGATTGCGTGCTGATCGCCACCGACCACAAGTGGTACGACTGGCAGGCGATCGCGGATCATGCGACACTGGTCGTGGATACACGCGGCGCCATGCGTGGCGTCCAAGCCGAGCCCGGCCGCATCGTCAGCGCCTGATGCGTGCGGCCGACCTTTATCGGAAGAACGTGACGGGGCTGCGCGGGCTGCTCGTCGGTCGACGCGGCGTGTGCCGGCCGACCGCCCCCCTCCGGGCCGTGGAGCGATGGTGACATGCCCGAGCCGCTCAACATCGACGTGATCTACACGGTGGTCAACGAACAGGCCAACCTCCCCCGATCGCTGCGCTCGGTCCAGGGCTGGGCCCGCAAGGTGTTCGTGGTGGATTCCGGTTCGACGGACCGGACCCGGGAGCTCGCCGAGGAGATGGGCGCGCACGTCGTGCAGCGCGACTGGCCGGGCTTCGCGCGTCAAAAGAACTGGGCGATCGACAACCTGCCGCTGGAGTCGGACTGGGTGCTGCTGCTCGACGGCGACGAGGCGGTGATGCCCGACCTCCGCCGCGAGCTGGAGCGGGTCGGGTCGCGGGACGTCGACGAGGTCGACGAGGCGGCGTTCCGCATCAACCGCTACTTCATCTTCCTGGGCAAGCGGATCCGCCACTGCGACTACTACCCGAGCTGGAACACGCGGCTGTTCAAGCGCGGCAAGGCCCGCTACGAAGAGCGCGAGGTCCACGAGCACATGATCGTCGACGGGCCGATCGGGTACCTCGACGGCCACCTCGAGCACGACGACCGTCGGGGCCTGGAGCACCTGATGGCCAAGCACAACCGCTACTCGACGCTCGAGGCGCGGGAGATCGTGCGGCAGCGCGAGGCCGATGCCGCTAACGCCACCATCAAGCCGCGCTTCTTCGGCGACGCCGCCGAACGCCGACGCTGGATCAAGTACCACATCTACCCGAGGCTGCCGGCCAAGTGGCTGTTCCGCTTCGGGTACATGTACGTGCTGCGGCTGGGGTTCCTCGACGGCCTGGCGGGCCTGCGCTTCTGCCTGTTCATCAGCGCCTACGAGCTGCTGATCGGGCTGAAGATCAAGGAGCTGGAGCTGGCCCACGCCGAGCCGACCCCCCAAGCAACCTCCGCCGGCGAGGCGGCGACGCGCTGACCCACCATGGCCAGAATCGGGATCATCACGTTTCATCACCTGCCCAACTACGGCGCGGCGATGCAGGCGTGGGGGCTGCAGCAGTGCCTGCGGTCCCTGGGCCACGAGCCCCGCTTCATCGACTACCAACCGGCGCACCACACGACCGGCGGCGCGCCGTGGTGGCCGACCGACGCGTGGCGGCTCAAGGCGGACCTGGTCATCGCCGCCATGCACGCCCGGGCCCTGCGGCAACGCCTGCGCGGCGACGGCGGCAAGACCGCCCGCTTCCAGCGCTTCCACGCCGAACACCTGCAGTTCGGCCCGACGCGGTACCGCTCGAACGGCCAGCTCCGCCGCCAACCGCCCGAGGCTGACGCCTACATCTGCGGGTCGGACCAGGTCTGGAACGCGTCGCGCCAGTTCGGGATCGACCCGGCGTATTTCCTGGATTGGGCGCCGGCCGGGACGCGGCGCATCGCGTACGCCGCGAGCTTCGGCCGCCGCAGCCTGCCCGAACGATTCCGGGCTCGGGCGGCCGCGATGATCGGGCGGCTCGACGCCGTCTCCGTCCGCGAGCGCAGCGCCGTCGACGAGGTCCGCGCGATGACCGGGCGTGAGCCGGCCTGGACACCCGACCCGACGCTGCTGGTGGACCACGGCTACCCGGAGGCGGTGCTGCCCGGGCGCAGCGAGCCGTACCTGTTCTCGTACACGCTGCGGAGCCGCGAGCTCGTCGCCGACGTGGAACGGCATCTATCGGAGCAGGCGGGCCTGCCGGTCGTCTCGCCGGACACCCTGGCGGCCGAGGGCGCCGGGGCGCCGGGGCCGCTCGAATGGCTGGGCTACATCAAGGCCGCCGACCGCGTGATCACCAACAGCTACCACGGCACGCTGTTCAGCATCATCTTCCGCAAGCCGTTCGTCTTCGTGGCGCTCGGCGGGCAGAAGGCCGACTACAACGAGCGGGCCCGCTCCCTGCTGGAGCGCCTGGCGCTGACCGACCGCATGGTCTTTGAGTATGATTGCGACCAACTGGACCGGATCGCCGGCGCCGCGCCCGACTGGCAGGCCGTCGACGCCAACATCCGTGGCTGGCGTGAGCAGGCGCGGCGTTTCCTGGCCGACGCGATCGCCTCGTCGCCCGACCCCGCAACCGCATAGCCGAGGCGCAGGCAACCATCGTGGTAGGCAAGCTCATCAAACTCGCTCGGTTCGGCGTCGAGTACGCCCGCGACTTCGGCATGGCCGTCCGCTACAACACCTATTCGCCGTTCGAAGACCGTGACCGCCGATTCTTCTACCGCATCGTCATCCTCTCGCACGCGATCGAGAAGGGCCTGTCCCTGGTCAACCCCCGCGAGCTGTTCGGCCGACAGAAGATCGAGTCGATCATGTTCATGGTCCGCCGGTACGACCCGGCATTCTCCACCTTCCCGTTGGAGATGGCCCGGGGGGCGCTGCAGCACTACGTCCGGGCGCACCGCGACCTGGGGGTCCATGACCCGTTCCTCGACCAGGTGCAGGCGTTCGCCGACGACCCCGGGCTCTTCGAGGGCGTCGCGCCCCGCGGCGGGATCAAGACCGACATCAGCGTCTATCGCGATCGGCTGGTGGACACCGAGTCGAGCGTGGCGTTCCTGCGGTCGCGGTTCAGTTGCCGCGCCTTTGAGCCGCGGGTCGTCCCGGCCGAGCTGCTCAACGCGCTGATCGCCACGGCGCAGTCCGCCCCGTCGCAGTGCAACCGCCAGTCCGTTCGGGTCCACTGCTACCAGGACAAGGCGACGATCGAGCGGTTGCTCCTGCTGCAGGGCGGCGCCGGCGGGTACCACGAACGCGTGTACAACCTTTTCGTCATCTCCTCCGAAACGACCGCGTGGGGCGGGTTCGGCCAGCGCAGCCAGGGCTACGTCGACGGCGGGCTGCTGGCGCAGTCGCTCGGGCTGGCCTGCCACGCGCACGGGCTGGGCGCGTGCATGCTCAACCTCGCCATCGGCAACGCCCACGAAAACCGCATCAAGGACCTGGGCGGCATCCATCGCCGCGAACGGCTGATCATGATGATCGCCTTCGGCTATCCCATCGGCGAGGGCCTCAAGGCCGCCAGCAGCCCGCGGCTGCCCGTGGACCACGTGCTCCAGCGACACTGACCGCACCGCGACAGGAAACCGCTCGCCTTGGACTTCGCGCAATACAAGTACGTCAACAAGCTGTCGAAGCGGTCGAGGCTCCGCCGGCTGGCCTGGGGCCTGGCGTGGGCGGTGCTGTGCCGCTGGACGCCGGGCTGGTGTCTGAACGCCTGGCGGGCGGTGGTGCTGCGGGCGTTCGGCGCGAAGGTCGGGCGCGGCTGCCGCGTCGATCCCACGTGCACGATCTGGGCGCCGTGGAACCTGGCGATGGGTGACTACGTTTGCCTGGCCCCCCGCGTGGATTGCTACACCGTCTCGCCGATCCGCCTCGGCAGCAAGGTCACGGTGAGCCAGCGCGCGTTCCTGTGCACCGCGTCGCACGACATCAGCTCGCCGACCCGGCCGCTGATCCACGCGCCGATCACCGTCGGCGATCACGCCTGGGTCTGCGCCGAGGCGTTCGTCGGGCCGGGCGTGAAGGTCGGCGAAGGCGCCGTCACCGCCGCCCGAGCCGTGGTCATCCGTGACGTGCAGCCGTGGACCGTGGTCGGTGGCAACCCGGCGAAGCTGATCAAGCACCGCCAGATGGGGACCTGACCATGCCCGACCGCCCCGGACATCCCGACGCGGCCGACGCGGCCGGCGCGGCCGACGCGGCGGGGCCGACCCGCACCCGGCCGCTGGATTGCCCGAACCCCTACAGCCTGCGCGACAAGATCGGGCGGGTCGCGTGGGGCGTGGTGTGGGCGGTGCTGTTTCGCCCGACGCCGCGGCAGTGCGGGGCCTGGCGCAAGATGCTGCTGCGGCTGTTCGGGGCGAAGGTCGGCCGCACCGCCTGGGTCCACCAGGCCGTCGAGGTCCCCGTGCCCTGGCGCCTGCACATCGGCGAGGCGAGCTACCTCGACCGCGGGGTGGTCTGCTACAGCCATCACGGCGTGCGGATCGGCGAACGCTGCACCATCAGCCGCGACGTGTTCCTCTGCAGCACCAGCCACGACTACACCGTGACGATCATGCCGGTGATCGGCGAGCAGGTCGTGGTCGAGGACGACGCGTGGCTGTGCGCCGGCAGTTACATCGCGCCGGGCGTCGTCGTGGGGCGCGGCGCGGTGGTCGGCGCGCGGGCGGCGGTGTTCAAGGATATCGAGCCGTGGACGGTCGTCGGCGGCAACCCCGCGCAGTTCATCAAGCATCGCGACCTGCGCGAGCCGGATCAGCCCGCCGCCGCTGGACGCGAATGACCCGGCACGCGGCGGCGCGCGGGTCAGCAGGCGCGGGCGTGGACCGCGGGGGACGCGGGCTGTTCGCCGGGCCGCAGCGTGATCCCGTGAAGCCGCCGGATCGCCTCGCAGGCGTCGATCCCCTCGCGCTGCATCCGCCGCTCGACCTCGCGGACCTTCGCGTCGACCAGCAGCCGATACCACAGGCCCTGGATCGTGTGGAACACGAGCCCGGGGTAGCCGTCGAGGAAACCGGCGCGCACGACGTAGCGATACACGAAGTACGACCACGTCCGCAGCGTCGGGGGCATCTTGTAGTAGACCCGCTGCTTGAGCCAGCGCTGGCGATAGGCGTGGCGGCTGGTGGAGCGCAGCTTCTCCTGCGCGGTCAACTGGTAGCGGGCGATGAGCACGTCGATCGCTTCGCGCGTCGCGTAGCGGTTGTGCTTGTCGATCCACCACGTCAGCGACTTGAGGTTCTCGTCGATCAGGTCGTGGTCGAAGGTGACCGTCTCGCCGCGGTCGAGGATGATGTGCTCGTCCATCCAGCGTTGCTCGCACCGGCCGAACCCGCGCCGCCAGAGCCTCAGCAGCACGATCGGGTACAGCGACCCGTGCCGCAGCGACCGGCCCATGAACCGCACGCAGCGGCGGAAGTTCACCCCGGTCACGCCCTCGTCCAGGTCGGCCAGCCGCGCGTCCAGTTCCTCGGCCAGCCCCGACGTGAGGTATTCGTCGGCGTCGAGCCGCATGACCCAGTCGGCGGTGATCGGGCAGTTGCGGATCGCCCAGTTCAACTGGCTGGCGTAGTTGACCCAATCGTGATGCACGACGGTCGCGCCCAGCGACCGGGCGATCTCGACGGTCGCGTCGTCCGAACCGCAGTCGACGACGAACACCTGGCTGGCGCAGGCCGGCAGCGACCGGATGCACCGCTCCAGGTGCAACTGTTCATTGCGGGTCAGGATGATCACGGCGATGTCGTGCATCAGTGCGATCAGACGTGTGTGCGAACGGCGGCCTCCGCGCGGCGCTAGAACTCGATCGGCCAGGGCGTCGACGCGGCGGCCATCACCACGGCACATATACCTATCACAACGTACGTGATGAAATCGCGGCTGGCAAACGTTAATGGGTCATCATCGATCTGGCCGCGATGCGCAAAGAACCACAACCGCGTGATCCAGTACAGCAACATGGGGCAGATGGCCCAGAGCACCGGCGGGTGCGCGTAGAGCTGCGTCACGACGTCGCTGCTGAGGTAAAGCGCCGCGATGAGCACGGCGATGTACCCGCTGGTCGCCCCGACGGTGAGCAGCACCGGCAGGTCATCGGCGACATAACCGCGGCGGACGTTGGCCGGGCAATGGTTGGCCGCCGATTCACGCAGTTCCGCGTACCGCTTGATCAGGGCGAGGCTGAGGAACAGGAACACGCAGAACGCCAGCAGCCAGGTGCTGGGCGGGACCTGGGCCGCGGCGCTGCCCGCGAGCAGCCGCAGCGTAAAGAGCCCCGCCAGCGTCAGCACGTCCACGAAGACCATCCGCTTCAGCAAAGCCGAGTATCCCAGCGCCGTCGCCAGGTAGGTCGCGGCGAGGACCGCCACGGTCACGGGCAGCCGGCTCATCAGCGCCACCGCCGCGGCCAGCAGCGCCGCGGCGAGGATCACCCCCGCGCGCCCGGACAGGGCGCCGCTGGCGAACGGGCGCGTCGCCTTGCGCGGGTGCGCCCGGTCCGACTCGCGGTCGAGCAGGTCATTGACCACGTAGCCCAGCGAGGCGACCAGGCAGAACGCCGCGAACGTCAGCACCGCCGCGCTCCACCGCCAAGCGTCGTGCCACTGGTGGCCGGCGATGATGGGCACGAACACCAGGACGTTCTTCACCCACTGTTGCGGCCGCAGCGCCTGCCACGCCGAACGGATCGGGCCCGGGCGCGGCGTGGTCGGGGATCGGCTGTCGATCTGGGTCATCGGCAACTCGAGGCGATGAGCAGCGCTCCGTTACGTACTTCGGCCGGACGCCCGGCGGACCTGCACCGCAGCGTAAGACAAAACCACTCGCCCTGCGAGCAGAGCGAGTGGCGTGTAGTTCAGGAAGGTGATGTCTCAGGCCCGGCTCAGCGCGCGGTCGAGGCCATGGCCATGCCGGCCGCGGTCTGCGGACGCGCCGTGGCGTGATCGGGGAAGACCAGGCGGAAGCGGCGCGGCTGGGCGGGCGCGGCCTTCGCCGCCTCGGGCTGATCGTGCAGGTGGCGGACCTTGACCGGCTTGGCGGGGTTGCCGCGATAGATCATGAACGCCTCGGCGTCCTGGCTGAGCGTCGACCCGGCCGCCAGCACCGCGTGGCTGGAAAGCGTCACGCCGCCCAGGACCTGCGTCCGGCAGCCCAGCCAGACGCCGTCCTCGATCACGATCGGCTTGACGATCAGGTCGAACCCGGGCCGGCTCCAGTCGTGGCTGCCCGTGCACAGGTAAACGCCCTGTGAGATGCAGACGTTGCGGCCGATGGTGATCTGCCCCAGCGAGTCCAGCCAGGACCCTTCGCCGATCCAACTGTGATCGCCGATGCTCACGTTCCACGGATACTTGATGTTGACCCGGGGCTTGACGACCACGCCCTTGCCGACCTTCGCGCCGAACAGCCGGAGCAGCGCCGGCTTGAAGCGACGCAGGGGCAGAAGGCTGCTGTTGAACACGATGGCGTTCACGCAGTACCACAGCGCGACGACCAGCCAGGGCCGGCCACGCCGATAATTCGCCTCATACCGCGACAGATCGACTGCCACGTCATACGCATGTGTATCACGCGCCGCATGCGGTCGCGTCATGCCCTGCAGGGAAGGAATAGTTGCCATGGGTTCTCTCTCTTTCTGTCACCACCTGCCGATCGCGCCACCGACCAGCGTGAAGTGTGTCTCTCAGGCCGGAATAAGTCTACCCCATGGCCGAAAGGCATGCAACGCCAAATCCGCCGACCGCCCGAAAAAAACCGCCTTACGCGCCGAGATTCGCAACTATCTGCTGATAAGTGGCTTACCGTCTTAAGCCCGCGCCTGCGACGGTAAATGCCCCGCGCCGGCCCGGCCGCCTTGCCCCGCTTACCCAGGTGTCACAGCTTCATCCGCTTGAAAACCGGCTCGGGTATCGACCGGATGATCCGCATGATCCCCCGCCAGAACCACGGCGTATAAAGCACGTTCCGCCGCTTCTCGATCGCCCGGACGATGTCCCCGGCGACCTTGTCCGGGCTCGCCACCAGCGGGGAGTCGGGGTTGACCAGCCCCTGCGTCATCGCCGTCGCCACAAAGCCGGGCTTGATCGTCAGCACGTGCACGCCGCGGCGGAAAAGCCGGTTGCGCAGCCCCTGGCAATAGGCGTTCAGCCCCGCCTTCGCCGCGCCGTAGATGTAGTTGCTCTGCCGCCCGCGGTCGCCGGCAACGGAGCTGATCACCGCGATCCACCCCGCCCCTCGATCGGCCATCGCCGCGGCCACAGGCTCGACCACCGTGACCACCGACTCCAGCGTCACGCGCAGCGTCCGCTGGGCTTCGAACGCGTCCGATTCGGCCGCGGCCTGCTCGGGCATGTACCCCTGGCACACCACCAGCCCGTCCACCGCGCCGTCGCACCGGCCCAGGCAGCGCCGGGCCAGGTCGGCGTGCGTCTGCCCGGCCAGGGCGTCGAACGGCTCGAGGTCGACCCCGACGCCGTGGCGGGTGCGCAGGTCTGCGGCGATCCGCTCCAGTTCGGGCGTGTTCCGCCCGGCGAGCACCAGCCGATCCCCGCGCCCCGCGAGCCGGCCCGCCACCGCCCGGGCGATGCCCGACGTCGCGCCCAGGATGACAACGCGTTCGCTCATGTCGGCTCCACGATACCCAGTCGCCGCGCCTGCGCGGAGTTGAACCGCGCCTCGGGATCGACCCGCTGCTTGGCCGCCCGAAAGGCACCGAGCTGATCGTACATCGCCGCGAACGTCGCCGCATCCGTCAGCGCGTCCTTGGCCAGGTACAGCCGCCCGCCGTGCTCCAGCGTGATCCGATCAAGCGCCGCGGCGCAGCGGCGCAACCGCGCGCCGGTGTTCGGCAGGTCCAGGGCCAGCGTGTACCCGGGCTTCATGAACGAGAGCATGCCCGGCCCGGCGGGGCCGCTCTTCTTGAGCACCGTGAGGAACGACGCCTGACGCGCCGCCGCGACCGTCTCGAGCACACGCGCCAGGCCCCGACGCGCCGTCCGCTCCGGCAGCAGCACCTGGTACTGCACGAACCCCCGCCGCCCGTACACGCGGTTCCACCGGCCGATCCCGTCCAGCGGGTAGAAGAACCGCCCGTAGTCCACCCGCTCGCTGCGGTCGGGGTTCCGCGCGTAATACAGCTCGTTGAACGCACCCACCGTCCAGGGGTTCAGCACGAACCCCGGCATATCGACGGGCACCGTCCGGCAGCGTGACACCGGCAGGTGCAGCGGCCTCGCCCGCGCCTCGCCCGACAGACCGTCCACCGACGCGTCGTTGCCCAGCATCAGCACGCCCCGGCCCAGCCGATCACCCGACGCCAGCGCGTCGACCCAGGCCACCGAGTAACGGTAGTCGGCGTTGGTCCGCTCCAGCCGCTCCAGCGTCTGGTCGAGGTCGCGCGTCCGGCGGTAGTCGACCGTGCACCACGCCGACGCCGTCCGCGTCAGCCGCACGCGGACGCTGAGCATGATGCCCGTCAGGCCCATGCCCCCGACGGTCGCGCGGAACAGTTCGCTGTTGTCGGTCGGGCTGCACCAGGCGACCGCGCCGTCCGCCTTCAGCAGCTCGATCGCCTCGACGTACGCCCCCAATGACCCGTCGTGGTGGTGGTTCTTGCCGTGGACGTCGGCGGCGACCGCCCCGCCGAGCGTGACGAACTTGGTGCCCGGGGTCGTCGGCAGGAACCAGCCCCGCGGCAACAGGGACGCCATGACCTGCGCGATGCTCACGCCCGCCTCGGCGTGCAGCACCCCCGTCGCCTCGTCAAAGCCCAGCATCCGGTCCAGCGCCGTGTGATCGATGACCGTGCCGTCGGGATTCAACGCCGGGTCGCCGTAGCTGCGGCCGAGCCCGCGGCTGATCACCGTCCCCGCGCGATGGGCGTCGAGCGCGTCGGCCACGGCGGCGTGCGTGTGCGGGCGGCTGACCCGACAGCGATGCACCGGACATCGGCCCCACCCGCTCATGTCCGCCTCGACCGCGTGTACCATCCCAGCCCTTTGCGCCGCCGCCCCCGCGTGTCAGTGCAGCGAATGCTTCGTCGGGCGGCGATAGCCCGACAGGTCCAACGCCCGGAAGTACTCGATCGTCCGGGACAGCCCCTCCTCCAGCGCCACCTTCGGCTCCCAGCCCAGCGTCCGACGCGCCTGGGTGATGTCCGGTTGACGTTGCGTCGGATCGTCCGCCGGCAGCGGCATGAACTTCAACTGCGACCCGGACCCGACCATCGCGATGACCTGCTCGGCCAGCTCGCGGATCGTGAACTCGCTGGGGTTGCCGATGTTGATCGGGCCCGACACGTCGTCGGGCGCATCCATCATCGCCAGGACCCCGTTGATCAGGTCGTCGACGTAGCAGAAGCTGCGGGTCTGCGAACCGTCGCCGTAGATCGTGATGTCCTCGCCGGCCAGCGCCTGCAGGATGAAGTTGCTCACCACCCGGCCGTCGTACGGGTGCATCCGCGGGCCATAGGTGTTGAAGATCCGCACCACGCGGATGTTGACCTGATGCTTGCGGTGATAGTCGAAGAACAGCGTCTCGGCGCAGCGCTTGCCCTCGTCGTAGCAGGCGCGCGGGCCGATCGGGTTGA
>CAYWKS010000024.1:32340-48079 GCA_964458935.1 uncultured Planctomycetaceae bacterium | reverse complement strand
CCCGAGTCGACCACGAAGTCGATCTTGAAATCCTCCATCGCCGAGTAGACGTATTCCTCGACCGCCACGGGCAGGCGATGGACCTCGTCGATGAACAGCACGTCGCGCGGCTGGAGCTTGGTCAGCGTGCCCACGAGGTCCGAGCCCTTGGTCAGCGCCGGGCCCGACGTCACGGTCAGGTTCGAGCCCATCTCGTTGGCGATGACGTGCGCGAGGGTGGTCTTGCCCAGACCCGGCGGGCCATGCAGCAGCACGTGCTCCATGGGCTGGCCTCGGTGTCGCGCCGCGTCCAGCGCGATGCGGAGCTTCTCGACCAGTCGCGGCTGGCCGATGTATTCGTCGAGCGTCTGGGGCCGCAGCGACAGGTTCACCGCCTGGTCGTCGGTCACGCCCGCCTCGCCGCTGACGATCCGCTGTCGTGCCATGGTGGGGCAGTTTAACCGCGGCCGCCGCTCAAGGCACTCCGCGACGAACCGATCAGCCGGTGCGCACATGCTGGCACACATGCTCGATGACCCCACCGGCACCGCGGTGCGCGGGAACGACCGTGGTTCGCCGGAGGCGCGGCGCAGGCAGTGGTGGCAGCTTGCTCACACGTCCACCGTCACGCGTCGCACCAAGTCATCCGGTGATTTGCCCTGTACATTGCGACCGCAAGAATCGCGCACGCTTCCAACGTATCAGCTCTGTTCGTCACGCTCGATGACCACGTGGAACTGGCGTTTCACGATGGCGTATCCACGTCGCGGGACACTACACCCCATCGATATCCAGTTCCGGGCCGACCAGGTCGTCGTAGGTTTCGCGGCGCCGGATGAGTCGGGCCTCGTCGCCGTCGACGAGCACCTCGCACGGCCTGGGGAACGCGTTGTAGTTGCTGGCCATGACCATGCCGTAAGCGCCGGCGCTGAAGACGGCGAGCAGGTCCTCGCGGGCGACCGGCGGCAGGGGCCGTTCCGTCGCGAACGCGTCGCCGGTCTCGCACACCGGACCGACCACGTCGCAGGTTTCCAGCCCTTCGTTGGGCATGTCGTGCTTCCGAGCGGCGGGCACGTGATTGGGCGCGACGTTGGTCGGCCAGATGAAGTGAAACGCGTCGTAGAGGGCCGGTCGCAGCAGGTGGTTGAACCCGGCGTCCACGATGACGAACTTCTTGCGGCCGCCGATCTTGATGTACTGCACGCGGGTGACGAGCACGCCGGCGTTGCAGGCGATGGTGCGGCCGGGTTCGAGGATGACCCGCCCGCCGCCGGCGACGAACGGCCGGAGCATGGGCACGATCTCGGCGGCGTAGCGGTCGTAGGCCGGTGTCTGGTCGGTCTCGTAGTTCGCGCCGTAGCCCCCGCCGATGTCGAGCGTATTGATCGTGCGGCCGGACGACCGCAGGTCATCGATGAGCTGCAGCGCCTTGGTCAGGGCGTCGACGTAGGGCTGCACGCTGTAGACCGGCGAGCCGATGTGCAGGTGGATCGCGTCGAGCCGAACGTGCGCGTCCCCGCCGAAACGCTCGAAGAACCGGCGGGCGCGTTCGATGTCGACCCCGAACTTTGTCTCCTTCGTGCCGGTCGTGGTCTTGGCGTGGGTCCGGGGGTCGACGTCGGGGTTGACGCGGAGCGCCGCGTGGGTGGTCGCGCCCATCTCGTGGGCGATCCGCGCCAGGTTCTCGAACTCCGCTTCCGACTCGACGTTGAACCAGCCGATGCCCATCTCCAGGGCCAGCTCGATCTCACGGTCGGTCTTGCCGACGCCGGCGTAGACGATGTGCCGCGGGTCGACGCCGGCCTGGCGGGCGCGGTAGAGCTCGCCGCCGGAGACGACGTCCATGCCGCTGCCCAGCCCCGCGAGCAGCCGGAGCAGGTGGATGTTGCCGCAGCTCTTGATCGAGTAGCAGATCAGCGGATCGAGCGGCGCGAAGGCGCTGGCGATCGCCTTGTAGTGATGTTCAATGGTCTGCCGCGAGTAGACGTAAGCCGGCGTGCCGACCGTGCCGGCCAGCTCATCGATATTGACGCCTTCGCAGAACAACTGCCCGTTGCGGTATGCAAAGTGGTCCAACGCGCGCCGCTCCAAATCGGGTTCAAAGCATGCATTGTAGCAGTTCGCCGGCCGGTCACGGGGAGGTCGCGTCGGCGGGTCGGTACCGCACGCCGCGCGCGTCGGGGAAGTGACCGACCACGAGCGTGATCGCACCCTCCACGTCCGAAGCGATCCGCCGCGCCTCGTTGCTCAGCGGTCGCTGGACGCCGTCCAAGGCGGTCGTGACCAGGCGATCCGCGGTCAGGTCCAAAGCCCTGGCGCTGGCCGGGTCCGGTTGATGCCGCCCTTCGGGCTTGAGCACGAACAGCCCCACGGCAAGGAGCAGGGCCGCCGCCGCCGCGGTCACGCCGACCACGTGCAACACGCTGCGGCGGGGCTGGTCGCTCATGCAGCGGCGGCCGCGCGGCGCCGCCCCGGTTATCCGCTCGGCGTCCACGACCAGTTGATGGTCCAGCGCCTGCATGCGCCCCCAGAATGCCGCACACTGCGGGCACCGCTCGACGTGCCGCTGCGTGCGTGCGTCGAGCGGCTCGAGGTCGTCCAGCGCCCGGTTGATCCGCCAACGTGTCCAAAGGCACCACATCACGTGTCTCCTGGCTGGTCGAGTGCGTCGAGGAACGGCGGGGCGGCCGCGAGCTTCCGCCGCGCCCGGTAGAGCAGGACGCGCACGCTGACGGCGTTGCGGCCCATCGCCCTGGCGATCGCGTCGACCGGCATCGACTGGCCGTACCGCAACCACAGCGCCTCGTGCTGGTCGTCGGTGAGCAGGTCGCGCGCCGCCTGCCAGAGGTTAGCCCGCTGCTCGCGGTCGGCGACCACGCGCAGGGGCGTTGGACCCGCGCCCGCCGCCTCATCCGCCGGGGGGGCCGATCGCTCCAGTCGCCCGCGACGCATCTGGTCGATCGCCAGCCGCCGGCCGATCGTGAACAGCCACGTGCTGAACCGCCAGCGGTCGTCGTAGCGGTGGATCTGTTCGTATGCCCGGGCGAGCGTGTCCTGGGCGAGGTCCTCCGGGTCGATCGTCTCGGGCAATCGCTGGGCGAGGAACCGGCACAGCGCCGGGCGATACCGCTCGGCCAGTATGGCGAATGCACCACCATCACCGGCGCAGCACAACTCGGCGAGCTGGGCATCGCCGAGTTGCTGCCGGGCATTGTGGGTCATGACCGCGGCGCGTGTCATGTTCGCTCGCTCCGGATGCCGTTCAATCGTCTGCGTCGCCGTGGTGATGGTCGTGGTCATGGCCGTGGTGGTTGGCCTTCATCGCCTTGAGGTCGGCGAAGAGCTCCGCGGCATCGTAGGTGAATTCGGCGGTCACGGTCTGGCCGTCGTGGTCGACCACGACGCCCCGGGCGAGCCGGGCGACCGGCGCGTCGGCGTTGGGGCCGGCGAGTTGCGCCATCGCGAGCATCCCGGTGAACATCTGGGCCATCTGCGCGGCCTGCTCGGCGGTCTCGGTGGTGAGCCGGGCCTCGGCGAAGCTCAGGCCGTCCCGCTCGCCCATGTCGATCACCGCGGTCTGCGCGGCGCGGTGGCGGCGGTGCTTGCCCAACTCGTGCACGTCCACGCCGGCGAAGAACAGGTGGCTGCCGCGGCCGGGCGCCGACGCCAGCACGCCCCGCGACACATCGCCGAGCGTGCGGCCCTGGCCCTCCAGCAAGTCCACCGCCGCCGTGACCCGATCGTAGTCATGACCAAAGACCAGCAGCGTCATGTCCTGCGCCCCCGACGGGTAGACGGCGCAGTGCTGCCGGTGGTCGTGTCCCTTCTTGGTCTCCTTCCAACTGTGGATCGTGAAACCGCGGTAGGACTTCTGCTCGTAGGCGTCGGCTTCACGGACGAGCTCGGGCAGCCGGCCGAGGTTGGACCCCATCTCGACGATGAGCACGGCATTCTGCTCGCCGGGACCGTAGCCGTACAGCGTCATCGCCTCGATCGCCTGCAACGGATCGATCCCAAAGAACTGCTTGACGTGGTCGATCTTCTCATCGAGCCCGAGCGCCCGCAGGTCGGCCAGGACGAGCTGGCCGAGCGTGCTGCTGAGTGCGGCCTTGACGTCGACGTGGGCGAAGTACTGGACGTCGGCCGGCACGCGGGTCGGCTCGAGCGACGCGGCGCGGCCGACCGTCGGCGCGGCGGCAACAGTAAACACGATCGAGGCGGCCAGCATCAGGCGTTTCATGTCATTGCTCCATGGTTGGGACGCCCGGGGCGTCCGTGGGTCGTTGGTCATGGCTGTATACGGCTCGGAGGCCCGGCGCGTTACGCCCGAGGGCACAGATTCACCCCGCAGTCGGCTAACCCATTGCGACACAGCCGGTTCGGTGGTTCTTTCCTCTTCGACGCCCCGGCTCTAAACTTGCTTGGTATGACACGCATCCGCGACATCTGCGACATCGACGCGGTCGTCCAGGGCGTCGCCCGGCTGACCGTCGACCAGGCATTGGGCCTTTATCGCCATGCCTCGCTGCACGACCTCGGCCAGTGGGCGGCGGCCGTCGCCGACCGCATGCACGGCAACAAGATTCGCACCTACGTCATCGACCGCAACATCAACTACACCAATGTCTGCTCGGCCAAGTGCACGTTCTGCGCGTTCCGGCGCGATCTCGACGACCCCGACAGCTACACCCTCGACCGCCAGGCGTTGCACGAGAAGGTCCGCGAGTGCACCGAGATCGGCGGGACGCAGGTCCTCTTGCAGGGCGGCATGCACCCCGACCTGCCCCTGGCGTTTTACGAGGACATGCTGGGCGGCATCAAGGACGCGTTCCCCGAGCTTCACGTGCACGCGTTCAGCCCGCCGGAGTTCGTCGAGTTCGCCGCGGTGTTTGAGCTGGACGGCTTCCCCACGCCGGGCCCGACCCGGGCCCACGAGATGCCGCGCGACGTGTTCCGCGAGAAGCTGGGGGTGATCATGCAGCGGCTGCGCGCCGCGGGCATGGATTCGCTTCCCGGCGGCGGCGGGGAGATCCTGCCCGAGAACGTCCGTCGCCGCATCGGTACGACCAAGGCGACCGGAGAGCAGTGGCTCGACGTCATGCACGTCGCCCAGGCGCTGGGCATGTTCACCAGCGCCACGATGATGTTCGGCCATATCGAGGGCGTCGCCGACCGGCTCATGCACATGCGGATGATCCGCGACGCGCAGGACCAGGCGATGAAGGAGATGCGGCCGGGCAGGTACGTGAGCTTCATCAGTTGGCCCTTCCAGCCGGACAACACACCGCTCGGCCGGCTGCCGCACTGGGACCCGGAAGCCGGCGTACCGTTCGCCGGCGACGACCTGGCCGACCGGGTGCTCCGAGGCGAGGTCGATCCTTACGACAAGGCGGCGTGCGGCGCGGCGGTCCCCGCTGCGGGGCGGCAGCTCCGCCTCGCCGGCGCCACCGAGTACCTGCGCATGCAGGCGCTCAGCCGACTGTTCTTCGACAACATCCACTCCATCGGTGCATCATGGGTCACGATGGGACCGAAGATCGGCCAGCTCGCGCTGTTCTTCGGCGCCAACGACATGGGCAGCGTCATGATGGAAGAGAACGTCGTCAGCGCCGCGGGCACGACGTATTGCCTTAACGAGGCGATGATCTGTCGGCTGATCCGCGACGCCGGTCTCGTCCCCGCCCAGCGCGACAACGTCTACCGCTTCCTCAAGGTGCACGAGGATGGCGGCCCGGACGTCGGCGTCAGCGACTGGTCGGAGTACCGGCCCGCGGCCAGCGCCTTCGCCCCGCCGCCGGAGACGCCGGTCGACCTGACAATGTCCTGAGCACCATGGCCCCCGAGCATGCCCGTGGCCGAATGTGCAGCACGCCGACGGGTCATTCCTGGAGGAAGGTCGGCAATTCGCTGTCGGGGTCGGCGGCGGTCGAACCCTTGAGGTAGCTCAGCTCGTCGCTGGTTTCTCGCAGCCGCTCGTTCAGGATGCGGCAGAAGTTCCACAGCAGTTTCACGCTCAACTCCGGTTCCTGCCGCAGCAGATCGAAGAAGCTGTCACGTCGGATGGCCAGCACCCGCGCCGATTGAGTCGCGACGACGTCGGCTGACCGCGAGCCGGCGTCGATCAGCGCCATCTCGCCGAACGACGCGCCCGGGCCCAGCGTCGCGATGGCCTGTCCCCGCTTGACCACCTGGAACTCCCCGGCCACGGCGACGTACAGCGTGGCGGCCCCGGCGCCCTCGCGGATAACGTGCCGGCCCGGGTCGAAGCTCTTGACGGCGACGATCTCCAGCACCTTGTGCAGTTCCTTGTCGGTCAGGTGCTCGAACAGCGCCAGCGACCGCAGCGCGTCGAGCTTCCGCAACGGGTTGACGGCGCGGGTGGGCCCGGCGGCGGCGATGGCGACGGCCAGCGCGGTGATGTTGTCGCCGCCGCCCCGGGCGTTGGCCTCCGCCACGGCCTCGGTCACGAGGCGGTCGGGCCCGGCGCGAACCGCGGCGGCCGCCAGCTCGTCCGCCGCGATGTAGCTGTGCAGCCCGTCGCTGCAGATCACGAACAGGTCATCGGTAACCAGTTCGACGTGCAGGCAGTCGGCCTCGACGTACGACTGGTGGCCGATCGCACGGCTGAGCACGCTCCGCATGGGGCTGCGGGCGGCGGCGGCCCGCGACATCTGCCCGCGTTTGACCTGCTCGGCGACGATCGAGTGGTCCTCGGTGAGTTGTTGGGCCTTGCCCTCGCGGATGAGGTATACGCGGCTGTCGCCGACGTGGGCGACGATCGCCTGGTCGCCGGCGACCAACAGCAGCGCGACCGTGCTGGCCATGCCGCGGCGGCGCTCATCCGCTTGCGCCGACTCGTAGACGCGGCGGCACGCGGTGTGGATCGCACGCTGCACCAGTTCCACGACGGCCTGGCGGCGCGCATCGGTCGGCTCGGCGGCGAACGCGCGTACCGCCGCCTGCTCATCGGCGACGGTCCCCTGGATCGACCGGCAGGTCATCTGGCTGGCGATCTCGCCCGCGGCCGCGCCGCCCACACCGTCGGCCACGACAAAGAGCCCCAGCCCTTCGTCGACAAGCCACGCATCTTCATTGATCTGACGCACCCGCCCGACATCGCTGTGACTGAACGCCCGCAGCTGCATGGCCGGAGATTACTTCGCCGATCAGCCCGCGGCAATGCCCCGAGCCCCGGCGGCCGCCGACTACCGCGGCGAAGCCTGACGCCGGTCCGGCGGCGAGCGGCGCGAGCGCGGCGGCGGGGCGGGGGCGTCCGGCCCGTCGCTCGCCGCGGCGTCGAGCAGCTCGCCGGCCTGCTTCAGCGTCGTCTGCGTGCGGTGCGAACCGGCCAGCATGTCCGCCAGCTCCTCCAGCCGCGGCCGGGCATCGAGTTGCGTCACCGTGGTCCGCGTCTGCTTCGCCTGCACCGCCTTGGCGATCCGCAGGTGGCGGTCGGCGTAGGCGGCGATCTGCGGCAGGTGCGTGATGCACAGGACCTGGTGGTGCCGCGACAGCCCGCGCAGCTTCCGCCCGATGACCGTGCCCATCCGCCCGCCGATGTTGGCGTCGACCTCGTCGAACACCAGCACGCTGATCCGGTCGCTCGTGGCAAGGATGCTCTTGACGGCCAGCATGATGCGGCTGAGCTCGCCGCCGCTGGCGATCTGCCGCAGCGGCCGGGGCGACTGGCCGGGATTCGGCCGCACCAGCAACTCGACCTGGTCGAACCCCGTCGGCGAGTCGCGCTCTGTGTCGGTGTCGAGGCGCACCTCGAGCTTCGCTTCCGACATGCCCAGCTCGGCGAGCTGGCTCTCGACGAGCGGGCAGAGCCGTTCGCCCGCGGCCCGACGCGCCTCGCTCAACTGCCGCCCGACGGTTTGCATCCGCTCGACCAGCGGGGCGAGCTGCGCGTCGATCGACGCCTGGTCGTCGCTGTCGTGGCGGAGCTGGTCGATCTGGTCACCGATCTGCCGGCGGAAGGCGATGACCTCATCGATCGTGCCGCCGCGGCCCGAGCCGTACTTGGCGACGAGGCGGTTGAGGGTGTTCAGCCGCGCCTCGACCTCGCCGAGTTCCGCGGGGTCGAGGTCGAGGCGGTTGTGGTAGCGGTTGAGCGACAGCGCCAGGTCCTGCAGTTGCGACAACGCGGCGCGGGCCTCCTCGGCCATCGCCGCGATCTGCCCATCGAGCTCGGCCAGCTCGCGCAGGACGGCGACGACGGCCTGCAGCCGCTCGACGATCGCGCCCTCGCTCTCGTACAGCGCCGCGTACGTCTGGCCGGTTTGCTGCATGATGCGCTCGAGGTTGCTCAGCACGCGATGCCGCGCCGACAGCTCTTCGTACTCGCCTTCAGTCGGCTCGGCCTCGTCGATCTCGTTGGCCTGGAACTCGTAGAGCTCGAGCTGCTGACGCCGCAGCGCCGCCGACGCCGACAACTGCTCGCGCCGCTGCACCAGCTCGCGATGCTCATGGTGCAAAGCCGCGTACTGCTCGCGCAACGCCTCAGCCTCGGCAAAGCGATCGAGCACCGCGAGCTGGTTGGCCGGCTTGAGCAGGAACTGGTGGTCGTGCTGGCCGTGCACGTCCACGAGCAGCTCGCCGATCCGCTGGAGCATATGGATCGTGGCCGGCTGGCCATTGATCGACACCGACGTCCGGCCCGACGCGAAAAGCTTGCGGGTGATCAGCAGTTGCGCCGCGCCGTCCTCGGGGTCGAGGTCGACGTCGGCGGCCGCCTTGACCTGCTCGACCAGGTCGGCGTCGAGCAGGTCGAACACGCCGCTGACCCGGCCCTCGTCCGCGCCGTCGCGGAGCAGGTCGCCCGCCTTCCGCAGGCCCAGCAGCAGCTCGAACGACCCGAGGATCAGGCTCTTGCCCGCTCCGGTCTGCCCCGTGAAACAGTTCAGCCCCTCGCCGAACTCAACGTGGGCGTCCTCGATGATCGCCAGGTTCGAGATGTGCAGTTCGCGTAGCATCCGTGCTGGCTTGATGCGTCGCACCCGACGCCATTATTCCCTGGGGGGCGAATCTCTCGCAGGGGCGGCTGCTCGCGGTTGAGCGCCTCCATCACCTGCATCAACTATTGATGCAGTCGCGGTACATCCCGTGGTGCCGTCTCCCACGCCAACGCGACCTGCACCGTATCGTAACCGTGAATCACGCGTTCGCGCATCCCTGCGATGTCACGCCTCGGGTTCGCCCGGTGCCGATCGCGCACCGATGGCCAAAGCCTCTTGGCGGATTCGCGGCGTATCTCGATGCGACGAGCCACCGCATCGTGCGTGCGGGCGTCGTCGGGAAGCGTCTCGTAGTCCATGCCGCTGACGTGGCGCCCGATCCGGTCGGGCGCGTCGAGCATGTCTGAGATGGCGCCCGGGTCACGCGGCATCGATCACCTCGGCGGCGGCAAGCAACTCGCTTCGGCGGAACGGATGGTGAAACTCCTCGACGCCCCTTCGCGTCGTGACATCGACTTTGCGACCGAAGACCGCGCACATTTCACGTTGCACCTCGTCGCTCAGGTCGAGCAACGAAGGACACGCCGCGGACGCGAAGCTCAACATCACGTCCGCGTCACTGTCCGGACCAAGATCGCCACGTAGCACCGACCCGGACAGCGCCACTTGCGTCACCGCCCACTTGCGGCAGAAGATGCGGAGCGGATTGCGATCGATGGCTAGGTTCGCAGGCACGATACGGCTCCAACGCTACTCCGGACGGTGCCACTGCACGGGCTCCCGTGTGAAAGTATATCCGACCAGCGTCGCGCTCACCGCCGCGAGATAGGCGTCGATCCGCTCGGCCGTGTCGATCAACTCGACGATGACGGGCAGGTCGTCGGAGATGCTCAGCAGCCGCTGGTGGTGCATGCGGCGGTGGCGGCCGAACCCGCTGCGGGCCCCGTGCACCGTCACCCCGGCCAGCGCCTGGTCCAACGCCTGGTCGGTCAGCCATTCGTACAGCGGCCGGCCGCCATGCCGGTCGGTCTCCGTGCAGTAGAGGGTCAGTCGCTGCGCGTCGATCGCTTCGTGGCTCATGGGGCGGACCTCCGACGTGGACGGGTCAGGGCTGAAAGAGGCTGCGGCCGATCACGATGCCCGCGTAGCAGGCGGCCAGGCCGACCGCGACCGACCCCAGCGCGTACGCGGCGGCCTGGGGGTAGCGGTGCTCGGCCAACAGCCCGAACGTCTCCAGCGAGTACGTGCTGAACGTGGTCATCGCGCCCAGCAGGCCGACCTGCACGCCCAGCCGCAGCGGCGGCGACGCCCGCCCGGGGTCGAGCCAGATGAAACAGAACCCCAGCAGCAGGCACCCCACGATGTTGACGGTGAACGTGCCGAGCGGGATGCTCCGCGTGGTCAGCGACTGGATCAGGTGGCTCAGGCCGTAACGCAACAGCGCCCCCGCGGCCCCGCCCAATGCCATCGCGACAACCGTTCGCATCGTCGCGAATGTAGGCTCGGCCGGCCGCTTGCTCAACCGCCGTTTCCGTATAATGTGGGTGATGATGGCAAACACGATGGTGAGACGGGGCATGATGCTGCTGGCCGGGCTGGCCTTGGCGGCGACGCTGGGCGCAGCCGATCCTAACCAATCGGCCGCGACCGGCGATGCCTATGCGCCGAGCACCGCGGGGGTTGCGCCGGCCCGCGGCCACAGCCGCGTCTACATCCTCCCCATCCAGGGAAAGATCACCGATTTGACCTTCCGCGTGCTCGAACGCGGCGTCGCCGAGGCCCGGGATGCCGGCGCGACCGCCATCGTCTTCGACGTTGACACACCCGGCGGGCTGGTCTCCGCCGCCATCGACATCAGCTCCCTCATCAAGAAGACCCGCGACGCCCATACCGTCGCCTGGGTCAATCCCGAGGCGATCAGCGCCGGGGCGCTCATCTCGCTCGGCTGCGACGAGATCGTCGTGGCCCCGCGGAGCAAGATCGGCGACTGTGCCGCGATCATGGTCGGGCCCCAGGGCATGCAGAACCTCGGCGAGACCGAACGCGCCAAGATCGACAGCTACATCCTCGCCGAGTTCCGCGACTCGGCTCAGGCCAACGGCTACCCCCTGGCGCTGTGCGAGGCGATGGTCACGCTCGGTCCGGCCATCTATCGCATCCGCAACGCCGCCAACGACGAGGTCGAATACGTTTACGCCGATCAATTGGCGCGGTACGGCCTGAGCGAAAGTGATGCGCTGCAGCCCGCATCGGCATCGGGCGAAGACCCCAACGCGGCCGCAGCGACAACCGACCCCAACGCCCCCGCCGCGAGCGCCTGGACCATCGACCGGCGCGTCCTCAAGGAGCGCTCGCTGTTGACCATGCTCGGCGAGGAGGCGCGGGAATACGGCTTTGCCACCGCCGCCGTCGCCGACCAGGACGAGCTCCTGCAGCACCTCGACGCCGCCGCCGCCCAGGTCACGCGTCTGCAGCGCACCTGGTCGGAGATGCTCGTGGGGTACCTGACCTCGCCGATCATGCAGGGACTGCTCACGATCATCCTGCTCATGGGGCTGTACTCGGAGATGCAGGCCCCGGGCATCGGCATCGCCGGGCTGATCGCGCTGCTCGCCGGCGCCATCCTCCTGGGTGCGCCGTATCTGGCCGGGCTCGCCGAATGGTGGGAGATCCTGCTCATCTTCGCGGGATTCGGCCTGCTCGCGATCGAGCTGTTCGTCATCCCCGGGTTCGGCGTCGCCGGCGTCAGCGGCATCATCTGCATCTTCGTCGGCCTGCTGCTGCTGGCCGTGCCCAACGAGATCGGGCCCGGCGTGCTGCCCACGCTGCCGGGCACCTGGGACGCGCTGCTCAACTCGCTGTTGTCCCTGGTCGTCTCGCTCGCCGTCTCGCTCGTCGGCATCGCCATGCTCACCCGCTACTTCGGGTCGATCCCGCTGGTCCATCGCCTCATGCTCAGTTCCGGCGAGTCGACCGCCCTCGCCGACGCCCCCGGCCCCTTGCCCCAACAGAACAACATCGTCAAGGTCGGTGACACCGGCCGCGCCCTGCACGACCTGCGACCGGCCGGCGAGGCACGCTTCGGCGACCGGTTCGTCGACGTCGTCACCGTCGGAAACTGGATCGAGGCCGGGTCCGGCGTCCGCGTCACCCAGGTCCGCGGCAACCGCATTGTCGTGGAGGAGGCCTGAGCATGGATACCGCGTGGACGTGGGCACTGGGATGCGCCCTGGCGGCGCTGATCCTGTTCGTGCTCGAGATCGTCATCCCCTCCGGCGGGCTGCTCGGCACGCTCAGCCTCTTCAGCCTGGTCGCCACCAACGTCGCCCTGTTCTTCGTCGGCACCACTGCTGGCTGGGTCGGGCTGCTCTGCTCGGCCGTCGTCGTCCCCATCGCCATCGCCGTCGCGGTCAAGGTATTTCCGCACACCTTCATCGGCCGCCGACTCATCCTCGCCGACAAACAGCCCGCTGACGCAAATGTCCACTACTCCTCAGGCCAGGATGACGACTACAGTAGTTTGGCGGGTCAACAGGGCGTCGTCGTCTCGGAACTGCGTCCCGTGGGCACGGTCCGCTTCGGCGAACGCCGGGTCGAGTGCCTCTCCGATCGCGGCATCATCGAGACCGGCGCGACCGTCCAGGTGGTCGGCGTCCACGGCATCGAGGTCAAGGTCCGTCCCGTTGAATAGGCTCGCAGGCCGGCCGGTTGCCCCCGCCGAGCCTTTGGCCATAATGTGACTTCACGCCATACGCACCCAAGAGGGTTCGACCCATGCAACTCACGCTCGCTCAACTCGGTCAGGTCGTCATGTGGGGCATCGCCATCGTCGGCGGCATCATCCTGCTGCTGATCGTCGTGATGCTCATCCAATACATCGGCCTGTGGTTCCAGGCCCTGCTCAGCGGCGCACGCGTCGCGATCCTCGACCTGATCGGGATGCGATTCCGCAAGGTCAACCCGAACGTCATCGTGCAGAGCCGCATCGAAGCCGTCAAAGCCGGCCTCGAGATCAACACCAACCAACTCGAGTCGCACTACCTGGCCGGTGGCGACGTGCGTCGCGTGGTGCGTGCACTGATCGCCGCCGACCGCGCGAAGATCGACCTGCCGTGGGATTCGGCGTGTGCGATCGACCTCGCCGGCCGCGATATCCTCGACGCCGTCCAAACCTCGGTGAACCCCAAGGTCATCGACTGCCCCAACCCCAACCAGGGCCGACCGACCATCGACGCCGTCGCCCAGGACGGCATCCAGCTCAAAGCCCGCGCCCGCGTCACCGTCCGGGCCAACATCATGCGGCTGGTCGGTGGTGCGACCGAAGAGACCATTGTCGCGCGCGTCGGCGAAGGCATCGTCACGACGATCGGCTCGGCCGTGACCCATAAGGCCGTGCTCGAGAATCCCGACGGCATCTCCAAGACCGTGCTCAACAAGGGCCTCGACGCGGGCACGGCGTTCGAGATTCTCTCGATCGATATCGCCGACATCGACGTGGGCGAGAACATCGGCGCCAAGCTCCAGGCCGACCAGGCCGAGGCCGACAAGCGCCGCTTCCAGGCCGAGGCCGAGAAGCGCCGCGCCGCCGCCGTCGCCGCCGAGCAGGAGTACCAGGCCGAGGTCCAGAAGAACCGCGCCCTGGTCGTGCTCGCCGAGGCCGAGGTCCCCAAGGCGATCGCCGAAGCCTTCCGCCAGGGCAACCTGGGCATCATGGACTACTACCGTCTGCGGAACATCCAGGCCGACACCGAGATGCGTAACAACATCGCGGGGCCTGACCAGATCGACCGCGATGATCAGGATCAATAGACCGTTACAGCCGCGAGGCGCTCACAGGCAGCGATGCGCAGCAACGCCCCCGGGCCCTGTCCGGGGGCTGTCACTTGATTGATCTGCGCTCATGGTCGTCGTCGGCGCCTGCGCCGACACGTGTGACGAGCACGACCCAGTCGCGTTGAGGTTCGTTCGGGGCCTCGCCGAGGCTGCGCCAATCGCCGCCGCGGAGGGTCCGGACGGCGCCGGTCTGCAGCGCACCGCCGTTTCGTGGATCGAACCACCTGACGGCATACAGGCCGTCCTGTCCGCGCAGGTCGAGCTTCGTGCTCCCGCCATCGGCTTGGTACACCACGAAAACCCCGCACCCGTCGGTCAGGGCGTGGTCGAGCTCGCGCCGCGGCGCGATCAACCCGTCACTCGGCGTCAGCGTTGACAGCGGCAGGTCCATCATGAAGCTGCTGCCCGCCTTCATCCACCGCCATGTCCCGGCGTATGCCGTGAAATCGTCGTTGCGCAACAGCCCCTCCATGATGAACTCGACGCCCGCGCCGCCCGCCATCAGATTCGCCCAGAACACGTGCTTGCGGAATGCCTCGTTCTCGCGGTCGCGCGCTATGCGCTGGGGATTGGTCTCGTCGTGCTGGACGACCCAATTGCGGCCGTGCTCCGCCGACCTGCCGCGCCAGTGCAGGGTGCGCTCGTACACGCTCCGCGCCTTCCATTGGAAGTGCAACGAGGTGCCTTCGAAAGAATCGTGTCCGAGCATGCCGTTGTACGTCTGGTTCTCGGCGCTAAAACGGTGATGCGAGACGATGGGATGCGCGTACGGGTCCTGTGCACGGATGTAATCGCTCAAAGCGCGCATCTGCTCGGTTGTAAATACGTGCTCTTCGCCCAGGTTCCACTGAATCGCGGGGTTGTGCGAAAAACGAGCGGCCAACTCGCGAATGTACAGCTTCCACTGGTCCGTCAGGGGCCAACCCAGCACATTCGTGTCGTTCTCGCTCTCGCAGAGCACCAGGTGCATCTGGACCCCCATGGCGTTGGCGTGTTCCATTACGACATTCCACTGGTCCAGCTTGCTGGTGTCGTAGCGATCGTGAGTGCGGGTGTCGATCCACATGAACACGTCCTTGCCATCTCCCTGTGGCGCATTCATGGTCAGCGCATACACCGAATTGACCCCGACCGAGGAGAGGTAGTTCAAGGCGCCGATGATGCCTTTGCCTTTGCCGTGTCGCCAGGTGGGGTCGCCGGCGCGCCAATGGCTCACGTGCGCCGTGTAGGGGTGCTTGTCCGGCGTGTTGTCGATGTCCCTGTGAGCGAGGAAGTTCTCGGGGCTGTCCGTGCCGGCCTTGATGAACCACTCGCCGGTCTCGGCGAATCGCAGGTAATGCTCGCCGACGTAGCGGAGCATGCCCTTGCCGCGGAAATCCACGCCCTGCTTGTCGGTCGGATCGACGGTGAATTGGCCTGTATCGCCATCGAAGAAACCCGCCGACCGACCCGCCGTCGCGGCGAGGTCGATGGCGACCTTCGACCCGGTCCGGAATGTAACCCGGTAGGTCCACGTGCCCGCGATATCCGGCGCGAAGCGGCAGCGCCACCGATCGCCGCTCGCGGCGGCGCTGTTGGCCGCGTCGCCGTCCGCCGCGTAATGGCCCGGCACTATGTAGCGCCGCCCGCTCGGACCGGTCATCGTCACGTTCAGTCGGTAGTCGAGGAATGGATTGGTCGACGCCGTCTCACTCGTATTCGGCCCGGTCCACGTGATGGTCACGGGATGCCACGCCTTCAGTTCGCCGGTGACCGCGGCCCTGCCCGAGTCCGCACCCGCGCGGTGCACCAACAGCAGGACGCACAGCAGGACCATCCCCACACTGCAGCAACACTTGCTTCGATTCATCGATTGCCCTTTCCGATGCGGCCACGGCCGGCACAGACCGGGATCTGACAGGTGATGTGTATCATGATACGCCCGGAGGTATATGGGGGGTGGCGCGGATGAACCGGGCCGTGTCCATCGC
>CAYWKS010000024.1:0-32240 GCA_964458935.1 uncultured Planctomycetaceae bacterium | reverse complement strand
TCCCCCGCCTTGCCTTACAATGGAGTCATGACCGAATCCGCCCCCGAACCACCGGTAACGTTGAAGGCCCTGCGACGGATGACCGCGCGGGGTGAGAAGTTCGCCGCGTTAACCTGCTACGACGCGACGACCGCCCGCTGGCTCGCCCGGGCCGGCGTCCACGTCCTGCTGGTCGGCGATTCCGCCGGACAGGTCATACTCGGCCACGACAGCTCGATCCACACGCCGCTGACGTTCCTCATCGAACTGACCGCGGCGGTGCGGCGGGGCGCTCCGGACGCCTTTGTCATGGCCGACATGCCGTTCATGGCCTACCACGCCGACGACGCCGAGGCGGTCCGTCATGCCGGCCGATTCCTGACAGAAGGCCGCGCCGACGCGGTCAAGCTCGAGGTGGACGGCCGATTCGGCGATACCGTCGATCGCATCGCCCGTGCGGGCATCCCTGTGGTGGCGCACATCGGCTGGCGGCCGCAGACGGTCCGGGCGGCCGGCGTGCGAACCGCCGTGGTCGCCGGGCGGACCGCCGCCCAGGCCCGCCGCATCGTCGAAGAGGCCCAGCTCATGCAGGCCCGCGGCGCGGCGATGATCCTCATCGAGCAGACCCCCGCGGAGGTCGCCGCCGCCGTCGTCGCCGCCGTAGACATCCCAGTAATCGGCTGCGGTGCGGGCCCGGCCTGCCACGGACAGGTCGTCGTTGTCCAGGACATCCTGGGTATGAGCGAGCGGACACCACGCTTCGCCCCCCGGCTCGGCGACGTCGGCAACGCGATCGAACAAGCCGCCCGAACCTGGGTTCAGCACGTCCAAGCCGGCAAGGGCCCCGGGCCCGCCCACCCGTACGACATGGACCCCGGTGAGGCGGAAAGGCTGAGCCAGGGCTGACGGCGGCGCCAGGTCTTGCCCCGGCGGCTGCGAAAGGAGCCGGATCGGGGTTGAACTCGCGAGGGGCCGGATGCGTATGCTCGATCATGGCAACAGGTAATCATGAACTCACGGAGCAACAAGACATGACACAGATTCGCAATTATGGGCCGGCGGTATTGCTGGCCGTGGTGACGTTGGGCGTCCTGCTGGGCGGGCCGTCGATCATGCGCCAGATCGCCCACGCGCAGGAAGCCGGCCAGATGCAGGCCACCCGCGAGCAGCTCAAGGCCAAGAACCTCGCCGAGCTCAGCGAGTCGTTCCGCGAGGTCGCCAGTCTCGTCGAACCCAGCGTCGTGCACATCACCGTGAAGAAGAAGGCCGGCGACCGCAGCGCGGCGATGAACGACCTGCCGCCGGGCTTCGAGCAGTTCTTCCGCCGCTTCCCCGACCTGCAGCGGCGGATGCCCGACGAGGAGTCGGATGAGTATCGCCAGTACGACGCCGAACGCCGCGCCGGCGACGGCAGCGGCTGGGTCTACGACAGCGACGGTCACATCATCACCAACTATCACGTCGTGCGGAACGCCGACACCATCGAGGTCCGCTTCTTCGACAAGTCCGTTCGCACCGCGAAGGTCATTGGCGCCGACAAGAACACCGACATCGCCGTGCTCAAGGTCGAGACCAATCACCTGCACCCCGCGACGGTCAGCAAGGCCGACCCCGAACAAGGCGAGATCGTCTTCGCGTTCGGCTCGCCGTTCCGGTTCGAGTTCTCGATGAGCCAGGGCATCGTCTCCGGCAGCGGCCGGCAGTTGGGCATCCTCGGTCGCACCGGGTACGAGAGCTTCATCCAGACCGACGCGGCGATCAATCCCGGCAACTCCGGCGGGCCGCTGGTCAACATCTACGGCGAGGTCGTCGGCATGAACACCGCCATCGCCACCCGCACCGGCGGCTACCAGGGCATCGGCTTCGCCATCCCCGCCGGTATGCTCAAGTCGATCATTCCCCAGTTGATCGACAGCGGCCGGGTCGCCCGCGGTTACCTCGGCGTCGCGATCACCGATGACACCCGTTTGCTCGAAACCTTCGAACTGGACAAGGGTGTGGTCGTCGAGCAGGTCATGCCCGACAGCCCCGCCGACCAGGCCGGCCTCCGCCGCGGCGACGTGATCACCGAAGTCGACGGCGAGCCGATGGACAACGCCGCCCACCTGCGGCAGACCATCGCCGACCGCGGGCCCGACGAGCAGGTCAAGCTGACCGTCGTCCGCAACGGTGATCGCGAGAAGCTGACCGTGACGCTGGGGCAGTTGCCGGCCGATCTCGCGTCGGCGTCCGGGGAAGGCCCCGGCGACCGGGGCGACGCCGCCGAGGACGCCGATCGCTACGAGCCGCTCCGCCAACTCGGCATCGAGGCCGGGTCCACGCTGACCGATCGGGTCCGCAACATGCTCGACCTCGACGAGGACGTGGAAGGCGTGGTGGTCGAGCGTGTGCGGCGAGGCAGCGTCGCAGCCGCCGAAGGCATCGGCCGCGGCGTCGTCATCACCGCCGTTCAGGACCAGGAGATCGAGTCGGTGGAACAACTGGCCGACCTGCTGGCCGACCGCGACCTGACCCGGGCCGTGAGGCTGAGCGTGATGGCTCGCGGCCAGGGCGGCTGGGTCAGCCGCTACGTCGTCCTGGAACTGCCCGAATAACCACCGGGCCGAACGTCATCCTTAATACGGCATCAGCGGCTCCGTCGCCCGACGACGGGGCCGCTTCGCTTGCGAGCATCACCGAATGCCTGAAGCCGGTTCACGCGTCGGCCTGCTCGATGCTCACGATCAGGTTCCGCTTGGACAGTTGGACGTAATAGAGCTCGGCGAGCTCGCGATGGGTCTGAAGCAGCAACGCCGTCCCGCGCTCGTGAGCCTGGATCACGCGTCGGGTGGCGGCGGCCTGGCTGAGCGGGGTGTGCCGCATCAGCGTGTCGATCATGTAAGGCCGATCGTGTACTTCGTCGTCATGCAGAAGCAGCCGCCAGCGGGGCAATGCACACACACGCTGCGGCTGCGAGTCCGACGGGCTGCTTTCGGGGCGCTGAGGATCAAACGAGTCGGACATCACCTTCTCCGTCCGCTTGCGAAGGGCAGCGCGTTGACAACCACTTCCCCAATGCACACTAACTTAAGCCATGCAGCGTCCGTTGCAAGATAGAAGTATGCAACATTCGCGGCGAAGTTGTGGAAAACCGGGGCTGGTCGATAAGGTATCGATTATGGCTGATGCCGAACTTAGCGAGTTTGACCAGATTCACACACTCGCCGATACGCTGCGGGAGCAGATCCACCGCCGCGTGATCGGGCAGGAACAGGCGGTGCGGCTTCTGACGGTGGGCGTGCTGGCGGGCGGGCACACGCTGCTGATCGGGGTGCCGGGACTGGCCAAGACGATGCTCGTGCGGTCGCTCGCCGAGGCGCTGGGCTGGTCGTTCCGCCGCATCCAGTTCACCCCGGACATGATGCCCTCGGACGTCGTGGGTTCGGAGCTGGTGCAGGCGGACGCGGCAACCGGTCGCCGGGAGATGGCGTTCATGCCCGGGCCGGTCTTCGCCAACCTCGTGCTGGCCGACGAAATCAACCGCACGCCGCCGCGGACCCAGGCGGCGCTGCTGGAGGCGATGGCCGAGCGGCAGGTGACCGCCGGTGGGCGGACGATGCCGCTGGAAGCCCCGTTCGTGGTCGTCGCCACGCAGAACCCCATCGAGCAGGAAGGCACGTATCCGCTGCCCGAGGCGCAGCTCGACCGGTTCATGCTCAGCCTCAACATCGCCTACCCCGACGCCGACGAGGAGCGGCGTATCGTCGCCGACGTCCCGCCGGACTTCCGACGCGCCGTGGCGCAGGAGCCGGTGGTGGACAAGGCCCAGGCGGCGCGGGCCGGCGACCTGATCGGCCGCATGCCTGTAAGCGACCACGTCCTGCATTACGCGGTCATGCTGGCGCGAGCGAGTCGGCCGGATGATGCGTCGGCGCCGGAGGCGGTGCGGGAGTATGTGGCGTGGGGAGCCGGGCCCCGGGCCGGGCAGTACCTCGTCCTCGGGGCTCGCGCCCTGGCCGCGATCGAGGGTCGGCCCACGCCCTCCTGCGACGACGTACGGCAGCTCGCCCCGGCGGTGCTGTCGCACCGGATCGTTACCAACTACGCGGCCGTCGGCGAAGGCGTCGACGTGGCCCAGATCGTCGCGGCGGTGGTCGATGAGGTGGCTGAGCCCGGATGAGTTGCGGTCGGCCGGTCAGTCGAGCACGTCGCCCAGGTCGTCGGTATCCTCCGACGGCTCGGGCGGGGTCGTCGACGAATCGGGCGGGCTGCGTTCCGCTGTGGGCTGCGGCTCGACGGCCTGCGGCTCATCCGCGTCGTCTTGCGGCTCGGGTCGGACAGGCTCGGGATCGCGTTGGATGGGCACGGCCGGCGCCTCGGCCGCCTGTCCCGGGCCGGTCTGGGCGACGCCGCTGCCGATCGGTTCGGGGTCGCGGTAGATCGGCTTCATGTACACCGGATTGCCGGGCAGCGCCATCTCATGGTCGAAACCGCTGTTGAACCGGGTGCCCGGGTCGACGAAGACCCACTGCACGCGGTCGGCGGGCCAACTGGCCGTCTGGGTCGCGGTCCACTTGCCGGGCGTATCGAAGTCGATGACCAGCGTCTTGCCGACCGGCACGTCGATGACCAGCAGTTCCTCGTCCGTCAGGGCGTCGATGACCTGGAGGGTCACCGGCATGCTGGGCGTCGAGGGGAAGGCGTGGCGGTCGATGGACTGGTTATAGGGGAACGCGGTGGTCGTGCAGCCGGCCACGGCGAGCACGCCTGCGGCGACCAGGGCGAGGACCAGGGTGAATGCGATACGGTTCATGGGGCTGCCAACTCCCTGTGGGATCATTGCCTAGGATAGTGCCGAGCACCGTTTGAGCCAAGTTGCCATGCACGAGCCGCCGCCCAAGTCGCGACCGACCCGCCCGGACGATATATCGACTGATCGGCGGGGATTCTTCCGCCAAATCGCCCTGTGGGGAGCCGAGCGGGCCGAGCGTGTGGGTCGCACGGCGGCCGCACGGATGGGTGCGTTGGCTTCGGGCAAGCCGTCACCGCCAGCCAAGGCCGCGCCCAAGACCCCGCCGCCCGACGCGGTGGCCCGTGATCCGTATGCAGCCGGGGATTAGTCCGCCGGCTCGACCGGGACGTGCTCTGCGATGCTCAGGCCAAACCCGTCCAGCCCGTGCAGGTGCCGCGGGTGGTTGGTGATCAGTCGCAGGCGCCGGATGCCCAGGTCACGAAGGATCTGGCAGCCGACGCCAAAGTCGAGCTTGTTCATCGCCGACCGCAGTTGACGTCGGTGCGAGGCGTGGGTGTCTTCGAGCGTCTGGAGCTGGGCGAGCAGGCCGGTGCCCATGCCGTCCTGGCGGAGGTAGACGATGGCGCCCTCGCCGGCGTCGCTGATCCGCCGCATGGCCGCGTGCAGGGTTCGGCCGCTCGGCTGGTCGATGTCGCCGAACACATCCCCGAGCAGGTTCTGGCTGTGCATGCGGACGAGGACCGGGTCGCCGATGTCGGTCTGGCCGCCCACGCGGCCGAGGGTCAGCGCCACGTGGGGCAGCGGGTCGACGGCGCTGCGGTAGGCGACGAGCCGGAACTGCCCGTATTCCGTGGCGAACGGCGCTTCGCCGACGCGTTCGATGAGCTTGTCGCGCTGAACGCGCTTGGCGATCACGTCGGCGACGCTGCACATCTTGAGCTGGTGCGCGGCGCACAGGGCCTGCAGGTCGTCCAGCCGCGCCATCGACCCGTCGTCGTTCATTACCTCGATGCCCAGGGCCACGCCCTGGAGCCCGGCCATCTCGCACAGGTCGATCATGCCCTCGGTATGTCCGGTGCGGACGAGCACGCCGCCGGTCCGGGCGCGGACGGGCTGGATGTGCCCGGGCCGGGCGAGGTCGGCCGGCGTCGAGGCCGGGTCCGCGAGCACGTGGACGGTCGCGGCGCGGTCGCCGGCGCTGACGCCGGTCGTGACGCCGAACCGGGCGTGCGCGTCGACGCTGATCGTGTATGCGGTGCCCTGTTGCGTGGTGTTGTGGGCGGTCTGCGGCGGCAGGTCCAATCGATCGGCCACCTCGCCGGCGACGGCGACGAACAGCATGCCGCGGCCGTGGGTCAGCATGAAGTTGACCACGTCGGGCGTGACGAACTGCCCGGCGCAGACGAGGTCGCCTTCGTTCTCGCGTTGCTCGTCGTCGAGGAGCACGACCATGCGGCCGTCGGCCAGGTCGTCCAGCACGCTGTCCACGGGGTCAAAGGGCACGCAAGGCTCCTGCTGGTGAGCCTACATGTTAGTCCAAGCCGCCGGCGACGTCGCGCCGCGGCGGGCGCTGCGCAACTCCTGCGATGCGGTCGGCAACAGTTGCGCCCGCGGCAAGCGATGGACGGCGCGGCGGGGAGGTCGCGCGGCGGGAAAACCCGGCGAATCGCGGCAATAACCGGCTTCGGACGGTTCGGCACAGGCGTTGCGTTGGTTGGGGCACGGATTTGTGTACACGCGGTTCGACGCCAGGTGCAGGAGGCACAACGTGTCGGCAACGAGATGGCTGGACAGTTTGAATCAAGGCGGCGACGCGCATCTTGGCGCGGCGTTGCTTCGTTTGAGCAGGCAGGCCGCGGCGCTGCACCAGGCCGCCGCGATCGACCCTGATGAACACCGCAGCTCCCCCCGGGCGGCGGAGCCCGCCCTGACAGCGCCGTACGTCGCCTCCGACGAGGCGGTCCGCATGGAGGTGGACCGATGAACTACGGCCTGTACCTCTCCGCTTCGGGCGTCCTGACGAACATGCATCGCCAGGACGTCATTGCCAACAACCTGGCGAACGCCTCGACGACGGGCTTCAAGCGCGATCTCGCGGCGTTCAGCCAGCGCCTGCCCGAGTCCCAGGAGAATCCCGGGCCGTTCGACCTGACCAACGACCTGCTGGATCGGATCGGCGGGGGGCTGTTCGTCGCACCCACGCAGACCGACTTCCGCGACGGGGCGCTGCGGCAGACCGACAATGACCTGGACCTGGCGATCGCCGGCGACGGGTTCCTCGCCGTCCGGCAGTCCGAAGGCGGACAGGTCAACACCCGCCTCACACGCGACGGGCGGTTGAGCCTGACCAGCGGCGGCCAACTGGTCACGACGATCGGCCGCCACCCGGTGCTCAGCGTCGATGGGCAGCCGATTCACCTGGACCCGTCCGCGTCGATCGACATCGACGAGACGGGCGTGATCCGCCAGCACGACGCGCCGGTGGCGCAGTTGAAGCTGGCGTCGGTGGCCGAGCCCGGGCGCCTGAAGCACCTGGGCGCGGGCCTGTACGCGGCGCCGACGCAGGCGGTGGCCGAAACGCCCCAGGCCCCCGGGCACATCATGCAGGGCTGGCTGGAGTCGGCCAACGTCGATCCCGTGCGCGAGATGGTGCAGATGATCCGCTCGGCGCGATCGATCGATCACAACGCCCAGTTGTTGCGGTTCCACGACACGATGAACGAGCAGGCGGCGACCGTCCTCGGTCGTGTCAGCGGGTGATCCGAAGCAAGGAGTGCTTGATCCACCATGGCAGTCGTAGCTTTACATACCGCAGCCACGGGCATGAACGCGATCAACACGCAGATCGACGTGCTCGCGAATAACCTGGCCAACGTCAACACCACCGCGTTCAAGGGCCAGCGGGTCAACTTCGAAGACCTGCTGTACCAGGTCAAGGCGCAACCCGGCGTGGAGAACGCCAACGCCGACGAGCGGCCGGCCGGCGTGTTCGTCGGGCTGGGCGTCCGCGTGGCCAACACCGACTTCGACTTCACGCAGGGCTCGCCGATCGAGACCGGCCAGCCGCTCGACGTCATGATCGATGGCGCCGGCTTCTTCGCCGTCGACATCCTCGAGAACGAGGGCACCGGCATCGGTTACACCCGCGCGGGCAACTTCTTCGTCAACAGCGACGGCGAGATCGTCCTGGGCAACAGCCAGGGCCCGCGGCTGGAGCCGCCCATCAGCATCCCCGCCGATGCCACCGCCATCGACATCACCGCCGACGGGCAGGTGCTCGTGACCCAGCCCGGCAATCCCACGCCCAGCAACGTCGGCGAGTTCACGCTCAACACGTTCATCAACCCCAAGGGCCTGCGGCCCATCGGCAACAACATCTTCGTCGAGTCCGAGGCATCGGGACCGCCCATCGAGGCGACGCCCGGCGAGGACGGCGTGGGCACGATCCTCCAGAGCTTCCTCGAAGCCTCCAACGTCGACCCCGTCAAGGAGCTGGTCAGCCTCATCGAGGCCCAGCGCGCCTTCGAGTTGAACAGCCAGGTGATCCAGTCCGCCGACGAGGCGCTGCAGGTCGTGGCCAACCTCCGACGCATCTGATCCGCCCGTGAGTAACGCATGAGACCGCATCAGACGACAATCCGATCGACGCCCGCCGGGCTGCTCATCAGCCTGTGCTGCTTGCTCGGGCCCGCCTGGGCGCTCGGCGCCGACGTGATCGAGCTGCGGGCGACGGCGACCGTCGGCGGCGACGCGGTGACCCTGGACGACGTGGCGTACCTCTCGGGCGAGGCGGCGCGGGCCCTGGCCGATCTGGAACTGACGCGTTTCGAGAACCGGGATAAGCTGACGCTCACCGCCCCGGCGATCCGTCGGGCGCTGAGCGATCGCGGCGTGCACTGGGGCCGGGTCAACCTCCGCGGCCCGCGCCAGGTCCGCGTGTCGCGGCAAGCCAACTCGACGACCTCGGCGAACGCCTCGCACACCGACCCGACGGAAGCGGCGGATGCGGCGACCGGGCCCGCGACCGCGCAGGCCAACCCCGTCGGCCAACTCCAGAACGCCTCGACCCGGCCGAACACGGTCCGCGCCTTCGTGCGGCGATGGGTGGAGCAAGCCACCGGGGCTGCCGGGGGCGACCTGCGGATCGACTACGACGACAAGGACGGCGAAGTGTGGTCCATGAGCGATACCGGCCGACGCTTCGAGCTCGAGCCCGACGCCACGAACACCCTCGGCCGCATCCCCATGACCCTCCGGGTCTACCGGGACAACCGCCCTGTGGCGACCGAGCGGCTGGTCGTGGACGTGGCGGTGCGGCGGCGGGTGGCGGTGGCTTCGACGACGCTTCACCGAGGCCAGATCATCACCCGCGGCGACGTGGCCTCGACCGAGCACTGGATCGATTCTTCGCGGATCGACCCGGTCGCCGACGCCGCGGCGCTCGTGGGCCAGCAGACCGCCCGGCTGGTGAGGCCGGGCCAGATCATCGAACCGGCCGACGTGCAGTCGCCGGTCGTCGTCAAGCGCGGCGAGCTGATCACGGTCCGAGCGCTCAGCGGCGGGCTGGTGATCCGCACGGTCGCCCGCGCCCAGGACGCCGGGGCGGTCGGCGACGTGATCGTCGTCCGCAACGTCCGCACCCGCGAGCAGTTCCACGTGGAAGTCTGCGGGCCCCAGGAAGCGGTGCTCGCCGTCGACGCCCGTTCCGATCATGACCCGTCTAACGCCCAGCCGGGAGGTGACGCGTGAAGCACGCCGCCGTGACCGCCATCGTGATGACCGCATTGAACGCCGCGTGGGCGCAGGCCCAGCCGGCCGGCGCCCCGGGTCAGTCGGCCGGTGCCCATAGCTCCTCGCTGTACCTGATGCCCACGCAGGGCCCGGTCCGCAACGAGCAGGGCCAGATCGTCAATCCGTACATGCAGCGGGCGAGCTACGCGGCGGTGTCGCTGCCCGAGCCGCGCCACTTCGCCGTGCATGACCTGGTCACGATCATCGTGCGGGAGGCGTCGAGCGCGACGGTCGAAGGTGAACTCGAAACCGAGAAGGAAGTCACGGTGGACGGCGAGGTCAGCTCGTTCATCGACCTGATGCAACTGCTGGAGACGCGGGTGCAGCCGGCCGACCTGGGCCTGGGCAACCCATCGGTGGGGGTGGACTTCAACCGTGAGTTCCAGGGCGAGGGCGACTACGCCCGCCGGGACGAGGTCATCACGCGGCTGACCGCGCGGGTGATCGACGTCAAGCCCAACGGCACGCTCGCGCTGGAGGCGCGCACCGCCATCGACAACGACGACGAGCAGATGACGATCAAGGTGACCGGCTACTGCCGCGCCGAGGACGTCACCGCCGCCAACACCATCCTCAGCACCCAGATGTACGACCTGCGCGTGAACAAGCAGCACGAGGGCGAGGTCCGCAAGGCCAGCAAGAAGGGCCTGCTCACCAAGGTGCTCGACGTGTTGTTCAACTTCTAGCACCCCAGCCGGCCGCAAGGGATTCATGCGGCGATGGAACACGAGGACCACGGATGGTCATGAGACACCGACAGCCAGGGACAGGACGCTCGCAGCGGCAACACCCGTGGGCCCGGCTGGCCCACGCCCTGGTGTTGTTCGCGTTGGTCTTCGCGCCCGCCGGCCGGGCCCGGGCCGTCCAGGTCCAGGACCTGGTCCGCATCAAGGGCTCGGAGTCGAGCAAGCTGGTGGGCATGGGCCTGGTGGTCGGGCTGAACGGCACCGGCGACGGCGGGGACTTCCTGCCGGCGATGCGGCCGCTGGCGGCCATGATGCAGCGGCTGATCGATCCCAACGTGCTCGCGGCCGAGCTCGAAGACGCCGAGAACGTCGCGATCGTTTCGATCACCGCCACGGTCCCGGCCGGCGGCGTCCGCGAGGGCGACCACGTCGACGTGCAGATCGCCAGCGTCGGGGCGGCCGACTCGCTGGAGGGCGGGCGGCTGTTCCTCACGCCGCTGTACGGCCCGCTGCCGGGCTCGCCGACCTTCGCCTTCGCCGAGGGCCGCGTCACCATCGAAGACGACCAGACCCCGACCGTGGGCAAGATCGACAACGGCGCGACCCTCACCGAGAACATCGCCGCCCGCAATATCGACCCGTTCGGCCGGCTCACGCTGGTGCTCGATCAGCCCAACGCGACCTGGCCGATGGCCAACACGCTCACCACGCTCATCAACGACCTGATGGCGCCCGACTCCCCGCCGATCGCCCAGGCCGCCGACCAGAAGAACATCATCATCCAGGTTCCCCAGCGTGAGCAGCGCAACCCCGCGTCATTCATCGCGCAGGTCCTGGAGATCCAGCTCGACCCGACCCTGGTGCGGACCGAGGCGCGGGTGGTGATCAACGAGCGGACCGGCACGATCGTCATGACCGGCGACGTGGAGATCTCGCCCGTGGTGATCAGCCACAAGGGCCTGACCATCACGACCATCACCCCCAAGGCCGAGCCCACCGAGGAAACCCCCGAGGTCGAGGAGCAGGAGTTCATCGGTCTGGACCCGGCGCGGCGGGGCGGGGCGCGGCTGGCCGACCTGCTCGCGGCGTTCAACCAGCTCAAGGTCCCCGCCGAAGACCGCATCGCCATCCTCAAGGAGATCCACCGCACGGGCAAGCTCCACGCCAAGCTCGTGCTCCAGGACTGATACGACATGATGAACAGCATCAGCGACATCATGAATCCGGGTGACGCGTTCGGCTTGGGCGGCATGCACCGATCCGCATCGCCGGGCGATCCGCCGCAGTCGTTCGCCCGGGAACTCGATGCGCAGCACAAGCCCGATGAGGCGCGTGAATCGGCCGAACAACTCATCGGCATCGCCCTGTTCATGCCGCTGCTCAAGGAGATCCAGGACAACCCGTTCAAGTCCGAGCTGATGCACGGGGGCCGGGGCGAGGACGTCTTCGCCGAGCGGCTGCACGCGCAACTGGCCGACGGGCTCGGCCGGCGGATGGGCGGTGACCTCGTGGACGCCGTGGTGAAACGGATGCAATCGATGGAGCGGCACAACCGTGGATAAGCAACTGGACAACCTGGAACGGCAACTCCGCGAGCTGCTCGAGGCGCACGAGACGATGCTGACGCTGCTGCGGCGGAAGCGCGAGGCGGTGCGCCACGCGGCGCCCGCGGTGGTCAGCGAGTGCACGGAGCGCGAGAACGAATGCGTCAAGCGGATCGGCGCGATCGAATCATCGCGGCAGCAGGGCGTGGCCGAGCTGACGCGGATGTTCGAACCCGGCGCGACCGAGCCCCTGCGGCTGGCGGAACTCGCCGAGCGTCTGCCCGAGCCGCGGCGGGGTCGCCTGCTCGTGCTCCACCAGCAGCTCAAGGGCGTCATGGAACAGGTCCGCCGCGAGGCGGCGGTGACCCGCCGCGCGATGGACGGGCTGCTCAGCCACGTGCAGGGAATGGTGCAGATGGTGGTCCAGACCGTTGGGGGCGGCGGGACGTATGGGCGTCGTGGTCGGGTGACCCCGGCCGCGGCCGTTGTCAGTTCGTTCTCTACCACCGTATGAGACGAGGAACCAGAACGTGTCGTTGACGAGCGCACTGAGCATTGGACGATCGGGTCTCGCGGCCAACCAGGCCGCGCTGGAGGTCGCCGGTAACAACCTGGCGAACGCCTCCAACCCCGGCTACACGCGCCAGTCGGCCGTGCTCGCGGCCAACGGCGGTGTCGAGGTCCAGCAGGGCATCTTCATCGGGACCGGCGTCAAACTGCAGCAGATCGCCCGCAACGTCGATACGGCGCTGGAGTCCCGCCTCCGCGCCGCGATCGGTGACGAGCAGGCCGCCATCGCCAAGCACGACCTGCTCTCCCAGCTCGAAGCGATCACCAACGACCTGTCCGATACCGGGCTGTCGTCGCGGCTGAACCAGTTCTTCGACGCGTTCAGCGAGCTGGCCAACAACCCTACCGAGACTTCGCTCCAAACACTGGTGGTCCGCGAAGGCGCCAGCCTCAGCGGGTATGTCCAGGGCCTCCGCGGCGACCTCGTCCAGGCCCGCAATCAACTCGACGACCAGATCCGGGCCCAGGTCAAGCAGGCCGACTCGCTGCTCGATCAGATCGCCGGGCTCAACAGCGAGGTCGCCTTCGCCGAAGGCGGGGCCGGCGGGGCCAACGCGCTCCGCGATGAGCGCGACCAGCTCATCAACGAGCTGTCGAAACTGCTGGACGTCTCGACCGTCGAGCAGAGCACCGGCGCGACCGACGTGTTCCTCAACGGCGTGCCGCTGGTGCTCGCCGGCCAGAGCCGCGGGATCAAGACCCAGTTCGCCACCGCCACCGGCGGGTCCACCCTGGAGATCGAGCTCCGCCTCAAAGACGACGGGACGTTCCTCTCGGCCGACAGCGGGACGATCGGCTCGCTCATCGACATCCGCGCCGCGGATATGGTGCCCGCGATCGAGACGCTCGACCAGTTCGCCGGGGCATTGATCGAGCAGGTCAATCGCATCCACAGCGGCGGCCAGGGCTCGGCGCTGCACGAGTCGCTCATCGGCGAGGTCCAGGTCGACGACCCGGCCGCCGCGCTGACCCACGCCGACGCCGGCCTCGCGTTCGTGCCCGAGCACGGCAGCTTCCAACTGCACGTCACGCAGAAGTCGACCGGCACGCGCACCACGCGGCAGATCGACGTGGACCTCGACGGCATCGGCGGCGCCGACATGTCGCTCAACGACCTGTCCGCCGCCATCGACGCCGTCGCCAACGTCAGCTCCGCCGTCACGGTCGACGGGCGGCTGCAGATCACCGGCGACTCGGCCGACTTCGAGTTCAGCTTCTCCGACGACTCATCGGGCGCGCTGGCGGCGCTGGGGGTCAACACCTTCTTCGCCGGCAGCGACGCGACCGACATCGCCACGACCGGCCTCGTGAACGATGACCCGTCGTTCGTGGCTGCCCGAACCGACCACACCCCGGGCGGCAACGACGCGGCCCTGGCGATCGCCGACCTCCGCGAGCGGGGCCTGGCCGACCTCGGCGGGCTGTCGCTGACCCAGCTCTGGGCCCAGCACATCGAGGACTACGCCGTCCGCACCAGTGAAGCCGACCAGAACGTGTCCTCCTCGGGCACGGTCGTCGAGTCGCTGACCGCGCAGCGTGAGGCGGTCAGCGGCGTCAGCGTCGATGAAGAAGCGATCAACCTGCTGGCGTACCAGCGGGCTTACCAGGGCTCGGCGCGCTTCCTCAGCGTCGTCGACGAGTTGATGGAGACCTTGATCGGCATGGTTTAGACCTGACCCGGTGATGTTGCTATGAGTTCGATACCCTCCAACCTGGTCCGCGTCAGCGCGTCGCACTCGACGAACCTGATGCTGTCGCAAGTGCGGGACAACAACCTGCAACTGCTCAAGGTGCAGGAGCAGATCTCCAGCGGCAAGCGGGTGACCCGGCCCAGCGACGACGCGGCCGCGGTGAGTTCGATCAACCTGCTCCAGCGGGTGCTGACGCGCGATGCCCAGCGCCAGGGCAACCTGACCCAGGCCCAGGGCCTGCTCGACACCACCGACCAGTCGCTCAGCGACGCGACCGACCTGCTGCTCGAGGCCCAGAGCATCGCCTCCAGCCAGGTGGGCATCGGCTCGACCGCCGAAACCCGCGCCAACCAGGCCCAGGTCGTCGCCTCCCAGATCAACTCCCTGCTCAACCTCGCCAACCGCGACCAGCGGGGCATCCACCTGTTCGGCGGCAGCGCCTCGAACACCACGCCGTTCGTCGAGCAGTTCGGCGGCATCCGCTACGTCGGACCCCGCGACAACATGCAGGCCGACCTGGGCCTGCTGCACTCGGTCGGCATCAACAGCAACGGCCACGACGCGTTCAACGCCCTCAGCTCTCGGGTGGTCAGCTCGGTGGACCTCGACCCCGACGCCACCGCCGCGACGCGGCTGGTCGATGTCCACGGCGCGCGCGGCAAGGGGGTCCAGACCGGCTCGGTCAACGTGGACATCAATGGCGCGGTCACCGAAGTCGACCTGAGCACCGCCGACACGCTCGGCGATGTCGTGACACGGATCAATGACACGCTCGGCGCCGCCGGGTCGCTGGCCATCGGCGGCAACGGGTTCGCGCTGACCGCCAACCCCGGGTTCAACCTCACCATCAGCGACATCGGCACGGGCGTCGTGGCCCAGGACCTGGGCATCGACATCACCGCAACGCCCGGGCCCCCGGTCAGCGGCGCCGACGTCAACCCCCGCGTCACCGAGCGCACCACCGTCGCCTCGCTGGGTATCCCCGTCGACCTGGCCAGCGGCCTGAAGATCACCAACGGCGCCACCACGCAGGTCGTCAGTTTCGCCGCCGCCACCACCATCCAGGACATGATCAACACGGTCGAATCGGCCGAGATGGGCGTGCGGCTGGAGATCAATGGTGCGGGCACCGGCTTCAACCTCGTCAACGAGGTCAGCGGCACGACCCTGAGCATCGGCGAAAACGCCGGCGGCACGACGGCGACCGACCTGGGCCTCCGCTCCCTCGATACCACCACCGAACTGGTGGAGTTCAACTTCGGCCGCGGCGTGGAGACCGTCTCGGGCAACGACCTGCGCATCCATACCCACGACGGGACGGACATCGACGTAGACCTCAGCGGCGCCGCGACGGTCGCGGACGTGATTGGCGCGGTCCAGACCGCCGCCGCCGCCGCGGGCCTGGTCGTGCCGGCCGATTTCGACATCGGCCTGGTCGCCGACGGCAACGGCCTGCTGATCACCGACAACACCGCCGGCCCGGACAGCCTCACCGTCACCGCGCTCAACGGGTCCCACGCCGCCGAACACCTCGGCGTAGCGGGCGATTACGGCGCGGCCGCCACCGCGACCGGCGCGGACAACGCCCAGGTCCGCAGCGAGAGCGTCTTCACCCACCTGAAGATGCTCCAGGAAGGGCTGCTGACCAACGACGAGGCCTTGATCACCGAAGCGGGCACGCTGTTGAACGCGGACATCGAGCACGTGACGACCGCCCGGGCCGACGTGGGCGTCCGCAGCCGCCAGGTCAGTCAGCAGGCCGCCCGCATCGACGAGCAGGGGGTTCAGACCGAGTCGTTGCTGAGCGACCTGCAGGACGCCAACCTCGAAGAGCTGGCGACGCGGCTGGTGCAGCTGCAGCAGCAACTGGAAGGAACTTATCTTGCCGGCAGGCAAGTGTTGTCTTTGAGTCTCTTGGACTTCTTGCGGTGACGCGTGTCGCCGCCGCGTCGCGGGTGAACGGCCAACCCCGCGGCGTGTGGACAGGATGTCGAGCCCGCGAGGGCGGATCCAGGAAGGATATGGCCGGTTAGAAAGCAGGAGTGTTGCCATGATCGTCAACACGTCCAGATTCGGTTCGGTGCAGGTCGACGACGAGCGCGTCATCGATTTCCCGAAGGGGCTGCTCGGCTTCCCGAAGTATCAGCGGTACGTGCTGATCCAGCCGGGCGACGACAGTTACTTCTACTGGTTGCAGTCGGTGGACATGCCCGACCTGGCGTTCGTGGTGACCGACCCGGCGCTGTTCGTGCAGGGTTACGAGGTCCCGCTGAAGGCCGACCAGATGCAGGAACTGGGCATCAGCGCCGTCGACGAGGCGCAGGTGTTCGTGATCGTGAACAAGCGTGGGAATGTGTTGACGGGCAACCTGCAGGGCCCGCTGGTCGTGCATACGGCCGAGCGTCGCGGCGAGCAGGTCGTCCTCAGCGACCGCCGGTTCAACACGCGGGTGCCGCTGTTGGAGCTGGGCGGGGCGCAGCAGGCCGCCAGCGCGTGAGGCCGAATATGCCAAGTCACTCGACCACGGAACACCGTCAGGCGTGTGGTGACACAAGGATGGACCCGAAACAACGCCACAACCTGTTCGAAGCCCCGGCCGGCGCGGTCGCCCGCCCCGCCGAGGCTATGATCCAGCGGTCGCCCCGTGCGGGCGACGTTCCAGGCCCAAGGAAGGAGCCGAACCATGCTGGTCCTGTCTCGTCAACGCGACGAAACGATCATGATCGGCGACGACATCGAGATCACCGTCGTCGATATCCGCGGGGACAAGGTGCGGCTGGGCATCACCGCGCCCTCGAGCGTGCCTGTCCACCGCAAGGAAGTCTACGAAGCGATCAAACGGGAGAACCGAGAGGCCACGCAGGTCGATCCCAACGACCTCGCCCAGGCCGACGAAAAGCTGAGGCGGTCGTCCCGCGGGTCGGCGCCCCGCAACGACAACGCCCAGAATTCATAGATCGGCCCCACCGGGCCACAACGTCAGGTCACCCCGGGTCGGTTGTATTTCCCGGCCAAACCTCTCTTGCCTCTTTCGCCTTAGCCACAATCAAGGAGGATTGCCATGGCTAGGATCAACACCAACGTCTCATCCATGATCGCGCAGCACAACCTGCAACGGTCCAACAGCGACCTGCAGGTGGCCATGCAGCGATTGAGCACCGGGCTGCGGATCAACCGCGGCGCCGACGGGCCGGCCGACCTGATCGTCTCCGAACGACTGCGGAGCGAGATCGAGGGCATCGGCCAGGCCATCGACAACGCCGAGCGCGCCACCAACGTGATCGCCACCGGCGAAGCCGCCCTCGCCGAGGTCGCCAACCTCCTGACCTCCATCAAGGCCCTGGTCGTCGAGGCGGCCAACACCGGCGGCCTCAGCCAGGAGGAGATCGAGGCCAACCAGCTCCAGATCGACGACGCCATCGCCTCGATCGACCGCATCGCCGCCACCACGAGCTTCGCCGGGCTCAACCTGCTCAACGGCTCGCTCGATTACATCACCTCCGGCGTGCCCGCCTCGGCGATCAGCGACGTCAACATCCATGGCGCCAGCTTCGGCACCAACAGCAACCTCCCCGTCAGCGTCGAGGTCGTCACCAGCGCCGAACGCGGCGGGTTGTACCTCTCGACCGGCGCGGCCACGCTGACCAGCTCGGTCACCATGGAGATCGCCGGCGACGAGGGCGCGGAGATCTTCCAGTTCGTCTCCGGCACCAACCTCAGCGCCGTGCTGTTCGCGGTCAATCGCGTCTCCGACTCCACCGGCGTCGTGGCCTCCATGGCCGGGGCGACCTTCGGCTCGGGGCTGATCTTCCGCACCGCCGAATTCGGGTCCGACTCGTTCGTCTCCGTCGAGAAGGTCCCCGGCACCACCGGCGGCGACTTCCTGACCACCTACACCCAGCGCGGCGTGGCCGGCTCGGCCGCCCGCCGCGATACCGGCGTCGACGTCCTCGCCCTGGTCAACGGCAACCTCGCCCTCGGCGACGGCACCCGGGTCTCGCTCAACTCCTCGGCCTTGGACGTGGAGATGCGGCTCAGCGACGCGTTCGCCCAGACCGCCGCGACCCGGAACTTCACCATCACCGGGGGCGGGGCGACCTATCAGCTCGGCCCGGTCGTCGAGACCACCCAGCAGATCAGCTTCGGGATCCGGTCGATCGCCGCCGGTCATCTCGGCACCGCCGCCGACGGGTTCCTCTCCTCGATCGTCTCCGGCGGGTCCAGCTCGCTGGTCGCGGGCAAGTCCCGGGAGGCCAGCGAGATCATCGAGGAAGCGATCACCCAGGTCGCGGTGCTCCGTGGCCGACTGGGCGCCTTCGAGCGGAACACGCTGCAGACCAACATCCAGTCGCTGCAGATCGCCCTGGAGAACGTGACGGCCAGCGAGTCGCAGATCCGCGACGCCGATTTCGCCCGCGAGACCAGCAAGCTCACCCGGGCACAGTTGCTGACCAACGTGGGCACGAGCGTGCTGTCGACGGCGAACAACAACGCCGGCAACGTGCTCCAGTTGCTCCAGTAAGGGGGCCGCCTGAAAGCCTGGGGAGCCGACGGGCACGTTGGCGACGCTCGAAGCAGAGGATTACCGGACCGGACCGCCCGCGCGGTCCGGTTTTTTTCGCGCTGAGCTAAAGTCGTGATCCACCTTGCCGATGTTCGCTAAGCCGTTGGCACGTGCCGCAGCGCCAGGGATGGCGAAGGGCGCGGGCCGACGGTGGAGCCCGAGGGGTCGGGTCCGTTCGGCAGGGTGGTGTTCCGATAACCGGGACGAAAAATTCGGTGTCTGTTCAAAGCCCACCTTAACTGCCGAATCAGGACAACCGATACCTCATGCGGATGCTCAAGCAGGCCGATGCCCGGGGGCCTGCCACTGAAAGAGCGTTCGCGTGTTAAGGCTTCGCGGTGTCCGCCGGACGGTCCGGCGCCCTTCCGCGACAGACCGACGCAGGGCGCGTAGGCGAGACCCATGCGTGAACGGCAAGGCAGGAAAGGACTACGGCTGATCGACAGTTCGCTGCGTAAGGCGATTGACGCCGACAGCCTCAGGTGTTCAGGGAGGACACTTCCATGAGTAGGATCAACACCAATGTTTCGTCGATGCTGGCGCAGCGCATCCTTGGCCAGCAGAACCAACAGCTCCAGCAGAGCCTCGAGCGGCTGGGCACGGGCCTCCGGATCAACCGCGGCAAGGACGATCCGGCCGGCCTGATCGCCAGCGAGAACCTCCGCGCCGAGAAGGCGGCCATCACCGCTGCCATCGGCAACGGCGAGCGCGCCGACCAGGTCGTCAACGTCGCCGAAGGCGGCCTGACCGAGATCTCCAACCTCCTCACCGAGCTGGAGAGCCTCGTCGACACCTCGGCCAACGACGCCGGCCTCAGCGTCGAGGAAAAGGAAGCCAATCAGTTGCAGATCGACTCGATCCTTTCCACGATCGATCGTATCTCCAACTCGACCAGCTTCCAGGGCATCAAGCTGCTCAACGGCAACTTCGAGTACACCACCTCGAGCGTTGACACCAACAACTTCTCCGTCGACGTCAACGCCGCCAAGATCCCCGACGGCGGCAACATCGCCGTCAACGTCGAGGTCACGCAGAGTGCGCAGACCGGCCTGGTCACGCTCTCGGCCGGCGGCGCCAACCTCGACCTGTCGGCCGGCGGCACCAGCACCGTCACCCTCGAGATCGCCGGCACCAAGGGCTCGCAGGAGTTCACGTTCGTGGACGGCCTGGCCATCGGCTCCATGGCCGCCGCGGTCAACAACTTCTCCGAGGTCACCGGCGTCTCCGCCACGACCAGCGGTAACTTCGTCACCCTCGATTCCACCGGTTTCGGCGGCGACGAATTCACCAGCGTCAAGGTCATCAACGGCGGCGGCGCGATCGGCGTCGGCGCCGAGGCCGCCGCGGGCGGTGGCACCGCCGTCGGCACCACCATCAAGGACTTCGGCCGAAACGCCGACGTCACCATCAACGGCACCCAGGCGACCACCAACGGCCTGAACGCCAAGATCTCGTCGTCCAACCTCGACGTCGAGATCGACCTGACCTCGACGTTCAACACGCCGGGCAACGACACCTTCTACATCACCGGCGGCGGGGCGAAGTTCCAGCTCTCGCCCAAGCTCGACCTGGCCGGCCAGGTGTCGATCGGCTTGCCGTCGCTGACCTCGGCCAACCTCGGCAACAGCACCGACGGGTCGCTGAGCCTGTTGAAGTCGGGGCAGACGAGCAACGTCGTCAACGGCGACCTCGAAGCCGCCCAGCGGATCGTCCGCAGCTCGATCAAGGACGTCTCCACGCTTCGCGGCCGCCTCGGCGCGTTCCAGAAGAACACCGTCGGCGCGAGCATCCGTTCGCTCGGCGTGGCGCTGGAGAACACGGCCGCGGCCGAGAGCCAGATCCGCGACACCGACTTCGCCGCTGAAACGGCGAGCCTCACCCGGTCGCAGATCCTCGTCAACGCCGCGACCAACGTCCTGGGCCTGGCCAACCAGACGCCTCAGAACGTGCTCCAGTTGCTCGGCTAAACGCCGAACACGGACACGACATAACTTGATGTCCTGAGCACCTGTAACGGTGGTCCCCGCGGGGGGGCCACCGTTATCTGTTGCGCCTCCGGCCACCGCCATCGCCCGCGGTCACGCCGAGAACACGTACAGCAGGATCGGCAGCGGAAGCAGGCAGAACGCCGCGGTGTTGACCAGCCAGAGGATCGACGCCAGCCGCGCATCGAGGTGAAACAGGTTCGAGACGATCACGCAAGCGATCGCCGACGGCATGCACGAACTGACCAGCAGCACGTCGCGGGCCAGCGGCGAGACGCCCAACCCGATCGCGGGCAGCGCCGCGAGCAGCCCGAACACCACCGCCGGCATCGCGACGAACTTGATAATCGCGGCCACGGCGTGGTCGCGGACGTGATGCCGCCAGTCGCCCACCCGCAGCCGCAGACCGATCCCCAGGTAAGAGCCGACCGCGCCCACGAAGCACACCACGTCGATGACGGGACTGGTGCGGACCCACGCGGGCGGCCCGGCCGTGGTCAGCGACAACACCGCGCCGGTCACCGCGGCGTAGAGCGGCGTGGCCCGGATGTCGATGAACGACTGGGCGATGAGCCGCGGCACGGGCGGCAGTTGCTCGGCGGTCGCGGCCTGTGCCGGGTCGGCGCGCCGCGCCAGCAGCTCGTAATGGCGCGCCACCGGGTACAAGATGATGACCATGAACACCTGCATGCTGGTCACGTACGCGATCGCGTAGCCCATGGCGACGTGGCCGGGCTCGAGGATCGTGTAGCAGAGGTAGGCGCCAAGGGTGAAGCCCTGGTTGCTCATCGCGCAGGCGAGGGCGAGGGGGCCGGCCTGCCGCGGCGGCATCCGCAGCCGCCTCGCCGCCCACCCCGCCAGGCCCCACGACACCAGCATGACCAGCGGCTGAATCGCCATCAGCGTCAGGAGCTGCGCGTCGATCCGGATGCCCCAGAACATCACCAGCGTCACGCTCGACCAGATCCAGATGACCGTGTGCAGGTGGATCGTCCGCGACCAGCGCTCGGGCAGGATGCCCCGCTGGCGCGCGACGTAGCCGGCGACCAGCGCCGTCGCGCCCACCGCCGCAAACGCTGCAAACCGTAACCCTTCGTCGCTCACTGTCGGCTCGCGTTCAAGGCCAAACGCGGTAGAGTATACGACCGCGTTGCCGACCTCCACGAACCGCCAACCGCCATCGAGGCCGACCGTCATGACCCAAGCCAATGCCCTGTGGGATCGTTACCGCCAGAACCTTTGTCGCTGCCTGTCGATCGGGCTGGACCTGGACATCAGCCGGATGAACTTCGATGCGGCGTTCTTCGAGCGCATGGCCGGCCCGGTGGACGCGGCCTTCGAGGCGATGCGCGCGCTGGAGACCGGGGCGATCGCCAATCCCGACGAGGGCCGCATGGTCGGCCATTACTGGCTGCGCGCGCCCGAGCTGGCGCCGGACCCGGCGATCGGCGAGCAGATCACGCAGACCCGGCGGGCGGTCGAGCGGTTCGCCGCGGACGTGCACGCCGGCCGCACCCGCCCCGCGCAGTCCGAACGATTCACCGACCTGCTGGTGATCGGCATCGGCGGGTCGGCGCTGGGCCCGCAGTTCGTCGCCGATGCGCTCGGCGACCCGCGGGGAGACGCGATGCGGCTGTGGTTCTTCGACAACACCGACCCCGGGGGCATGGACCGCACGCTGGCGGCGATCGGCGATCGCCTGCCCGCGACGCTCGCGGTCGTGATCAGCAAGTCCGGGGGCACGCCGGAAACGCGGAACGGCATGCTGGTGGCCAAGGCGGCGTTCGAACGGCGTGGCCTGAGCTTTGCCCGGCACGCGGTCGCGGTGACCGGCGGCGGCTCCAAGCTCGACCAGGCCGCCGAGGCCGAGGGTTGGCTGGCGCGGTTCGAGATGTGGGACTGGGTCGGGGGTCGCACGAGCCAGACCAGCGCGGTGGGCCTGCTGCCCGCGGCGTTGCAGGGCGTGGACATCGCCGCGCTGCTCGACGGCGCCGCGGCCTGCGACCGGGTCACCCGCCAGCACGACCTCCGCGCCAACCCCGCCGCCTTGCTCGCGCTCATGTGGCACCACGCCACCAACGGACGCGGCGAGAAGGACATGGTGATCCTCCCGTACAAGGATCGGCTGCTGCTGTTCAGCCGCTACCTGCAGCAACTGGTCATGGAGTCGCTGGGCAAGCGCGAGGACCTCGACGGCAACGTCGTCGAACAGGGCATCGCCGTCTACGGCAACAAGGGCTCGACCGATCAGCACGCCTACGTCCAGCAACTCCGCGAGGGCGTGAACAACTTCTTCGTCACGTTCATCGACGTCGCGGAAGACGGCGGCGAAACGATCGAGGTCGAATCGGGCACTACCAGCGGCGACTACCTGCGCGGGTTCCGGCTGGGCACGCGCGAGGCGCTGCGTGAAGCGGGCCGCGAATCGATGACGATCGGCGTCGCGCGGGTCGACGCGTTTCACGTCGGGGTGCTGATCGCGTTGTACGAGCGGGCGGTCGGGCTGTACGCGAGCCTGGTCAACATCAACGCCTACCACCAGCCCGGCGTGGAAGCGGGCAAGAAGGCCGCGGCGAGCGTGCTGGCGCTGCAGACCCGGCTGCTCGCGGCGCTCGGCGAGGCCGAGGGCCCGATGACCGCCGACGCCCTCGCCCAGCGCATCGGTGAAGCCGGCGCCGCCGAAACCCTCTACCACCTGATGCGCGGGCTGGCGGCGAACGGCCGGCTCATGTGCGAAGGCGGGCCGGACCCCGCGTCGCAACGCTTCGCGATCTGCTGAGACGGCGATCCCGACGGATCAGCCGGCCCCGTCGGCCACCGCCGGTGGCTACAATGCGTCATTCCGCGTTCGCCCCACGGGAGCCGGTTTGAGCGAGCCCCACCCCACCGCAGAGCATCGCACGTCTTCGCCGGAGGCGCCGCGTCCGCGCCGTTCGCGCTGGTGGGTCCGCGCGACGGTGGCGGTGCTGCTGGTGGTGTTGGCGCTGGTGGGGGTGATGCGGTGGTGGGTTCTGTCGCCGCAGCGCCTGGGCGTGCTGGCCGCCGGCACGCTGTCGGGCATGGTCGGCGGCGAGGCCCGCGTCGAGCGTGCCTCGATCGACCTGGTCGACGGCGTGATCACGATGCACGGCGTCACCATCCGCGCCGCGGGCTGGGCCGGCCCCGGCGGCGAGGTGTTCCGCGCCGAGCGGATCGTCGCCGACTGCCGGCCGCGTCCGCTGTGGCTCGGCCGGGTCGTCTGCGAGCGGGTGACACTCGACGCCCCGACGTTCACGCTCGCGGAGGACGTCTCGGCGTCGGCCGACCCGAATCGGCGTTTCAACGTGCAGATGCTCAACCCGCCGCCGGGCGAGGGACGGGTCCACGTGCCCGCCGTCGACTTCCGCGGCGCCCGCCTCCGCTACGCCGAATCGGCCGGCACGCGGTTCGACGTCCTCGGCGAGATCGGCATGGTCGGCCGGGTCAAACCGGATCCGCAGACCGCCAACGCCTTCGTCATACGGATCGCCGAGACCCGCGACGGCGACATCGCGGACCACGGCCTGGGCGTGGTCGGCCGCTTCAACGTCCGCGCCGGCACCGCCGACGCGGAGATCGGCGGGCTGGGCTTCACCGGACGCTACCGCAACCTGCTGCCGCGCACGCAACGCCAGTGGTGGAACGACCTCGAACCCACCGGGCAGATCAGCGGCGTGCGTTTTCGGCTCGACCCCGAGTCCGGCTGGGCCGCCCAGGTCACCTTCGACGACGTGGCGATGACCCTGCCCCAACTCACCGACGCCGACTACCGCTTCCGGATGAACGGCGTCAGCGGGATGTTCGAGTTCACCGCGGACGGCTTTCGCATCGTCGAAGACCACGCGCTGGTCGGCACGATCGAGGGCCTGTCGTACCGTGTGGACGGGTACAGCGGCTACGACCCGGAGGGGCCGTTCCGCTTGGCGCTTCAGACCGGCGCGCTGGAGGTGCCGCGCGAGCCCCGCTACATCTACGCGTTGCCGTCGGCCGTGCAGGAAGTCTTTCGCATGCTCACCCCCGAGGGCCGCATCAGCGTCTCGATGATGGTCTGGCGTGACCGGGCCGACGCCCCGATCGACTACACCGGCACCGCGACGATCCTCTCGGGCAAGGGCCGCTACGCCCGCTTCCCCTACGAGCTGAACAACTGCCGCGGCAAGGTGAAGTTCAACGCCGACCGGATCAAGGTCCTGTCGCTGACCGGGCTGACCGCCGGGGGCGGGTCGGCCACGATCAACGGGGTCATCAGCCCGCCCAACGAGTTCCCGGCGATCGATCTGACGGTCACCGCCGTCAACATCCCCCTCGACCAGACGCTTTACGCCGCGATGGACCCGCTGCACCGCACCGCCCTGGAGATGTTCTTCCACGAACCGTCGTACGAGCGGATGCGGCGCGAGGGTCACTTCATCACCGTCTCGGAGTACAACGCCGACGAGATGGCCCTGGCCCAGGTGCGACGCGCCCTCGCGGAGTTCGACCCCAACGACCCCGACCGGCGACGCTACGAACAACAGCGGCAGGCGATCCGTCACCGGCTCGACCAGCCGGCGTTCGAGCTCGGCGGGCTGGCCAACGCCGTCGTCCACGTCCGTCGCGACCCCGGGCCCGAGGCCCGCACCACCGCGACCACCGAAGTCGATATCCACGAGGCCAGCGTCGTGCTGAGCCTGTTCCCCTATCCGCTCCGCGTCACCGGCGGGAGGCTGCGGATCGATCCCAGCCGCGTGGTCATGCGCGACATCCAGGCCGAGGGACTGCATGGCGGGGCGGCCACGCTCGACGGCTCGGTCGGGTTCGACCACCGCCAGGGCGTGCAGGTGCAACCCGACGTCGACATCACGGCCTCGGACGTGCCGATCGATGAGCTGCTGTTCGACGCGCTGCCCCAGCCCCAGGACCAGTGGGTCCGCAAGCTGCATCCGACCGGGCGGATGCACATCGCCGGCAACATCTACAGCGGCGCCGACGATCAGCCCGACATGGACCTGAAGATCGACCTGGCCGACGTGCGGATGCAGCCCGGCGGCGGGGCGTTCGGGCTGGAGCAGGTCGCCGGCCGCATCAACCTCTCCCTCGACGGCGTCCAGCTCGAGCAGATCACCGGGCGGCGCGGGCGTTCGACGATCCAGCTCGACGGGCGGGCACTCTGGACCGACCCCAACGACCTGACGGTCGCGCTGCAGGCCCGCGCCCAGGAGCTCGACTTCAGCGATCCGTTGCTCGACCTGGTGCGGCCCTTCATCGACGTCGATCCGCAATGGGGCCGCCTCATCGAATCGTACGACCCGGCGGGGCGGTTCGACGTCGACCTGGCGTACGACACGACCGCCGACGCGCCGGAGCGGCTGCGGTTGACCGTCCTGCCCGGTTCGTTCGCCGCGACTTACGCCGGCAAGCGATACGCGTTCGACCAGACGGCCGGTCGCGTGATCGTTCGAGACGACCGCGTGGTGCTCGACGGCGTTTCGGCCGAGATCGAGGACGGCAACATCGCGGTCAGCGGGGCGATCGGCCTGGAGCCGGCGCGGCGGGCGGACCTGGCGGTCACCGCCCGGGGCGGGTCGATCTCCCGGCAACTGCTGGGCGTGCTGCCCGAGTCCATCGCGCAGCTCGTCGAGTCGCTGGAGGCCGAGGCGGCGTACGATGTGCGGCTGTCGGAGGTGACGGTGCGGCCGGATGCGGCGCCGGGCCGGCCGCGCCTGCGGGTCCGGGGTGAGGCGCGGCTCCGCGACGGCGCGTGCAACCTGGGCCTGCCCGTCACCGACTTCAACGGCACGATCGACCTCGACGCCGTCGTCCACGCCGGCCGCGCCTGGCCGACGCTCGACCTGGCCGTCAACGCCAAGCGGCTCAAGCTCGCCGACCGCCGCGTCAGCGACTTCACCGCGCGGTTCGTCTCGGCCGACGACTCGGGCCTGGTCGTCGTGCCCCGCATGCGTGGCGCGATGTTCGACGGCGTCATCGGCGGCAGCGGGTCGATCGACCTGGAGCGGGGGGGGTACGGCTTTCACCTCGCGCTCAGCGAGGTGGACCTGGCCACGTTCATGGCCGCCGGCGACCGGCGGCGCATCGCGGCCGACGCCGCCCCGACCGATCCGCCCGCCCCGTCGACCCCCGCCGACCCCGCCCAAGCCATGTCCGGCAAGCTCTCGGCGGCGTTCAGCATCGAGGGCCGCTCCGACAAGCCCCAGTCTCTCCGCGCCCGCGGCGACATCCAGATCCGCGACGCCGAGCTCTATGACCTGCCCCTGTCGCTGGGCTTGTTGCAGGTCACCCACCTCGCGCTGCCGACCTCGCGATCGTTCAACAAGGCCCAGATCAGCTACTACATGCAGGACGGCCGCATCCACTTCGAGCGGCTCGCCCTCGAATCGCCGACGATGCGGCTCGCCGGTGAAGGCAGCATGGACTACACCTCCGGCGCCCTGGACCTGACCTTGACCAGTTCCAACCCCGCGGGGCTCGACCTTGGGCCCGTGACCGACCTGATCGACGGCTTGCGCAACGAACTGGTCACCATTCGCATCACCGGCACGCTGGACGAGCCGGTCAGTCGCGTGCAGCAGCTCAGCGGCATCACCCAGGCGTGGCAGGACGTCTTCGGCGAAGACGGCTGACCGGCCGGCCGCAAGGTCGGCGACGGCACGGGTTGCGTCTGTATGCCGCCGCACAAAGCCAACTTACAGCGATTGGCCTTGCGTGGCCCCCGGTCGTGCGGTAATCTGGATGCACTGGGCTGAGAGGGAGTTATCCAGCCGGCAGCGCAAAGGGTCGCCAAGTGCGTAGTTCGCTGGATCGTGCCCCCATGGGGCAACACGTTCAGCCGACGTCAACCGCATACCTTTTCCCGAGCGCGTTGCGGCCGGTGCTTCAGCCCTTTCTCTATGCGCTTGCATCGCGAACCGTCGACCGATGGCGCGGCCAGCCGTTGACAGGGACCGGCGTTGCTCGTGAGACTACCGACCTGTGACCTGCATCGCTCACGGCATTGACCTGGTATCGGTGCGGCGGTTCGGGCTCATGCTCGACCGCCACGGCCGGCGTTTCACGGACCGGTGTTTCACCCCCGCCGAATCGGAATACTGCGAGCGCCAGGCCCGCCGCCGCGCCGAGCACTACGCCGCTCGGTTCGCCGCGAAGGAGGCGGTGCTCAAGGCGCTGGGCACGGGCTGGCGTGACGGGATCGCCTGGACGGACATCGAAGTCCGCCGCGCCCCCTCGGGCGCCCCCGGGGTCGCGCTGGGCGGCGAGGCCCACCGCCGGGCCCAACTCATGGGCGTGCGACAATGGCTGATCAGCCTGACGCACACGTCGGAAACGGCGTCGGCCAGCGTGATCGCGCTGGCCTGAACCCCCTCGCGGCGAGATTCTGCTTGACCGACGCCGCCGGCGATCTAGCATAAAGCACGGTGGCCGGGCTCTATGCAAGGATGCAGACATGACCTCACCTGGCAAGACTCCCTACGAGATCATCCACGGTCGAGACGGGTCATCGCGCTCGATGCGCGTGCCCGACTGGGGGCGCAGCAACAACGCCGCCGACCCGAAACACGCCGAATCGACGGACGCCGACTCGGGCGCTTGGCGGGCGTGGCTGGTGCGGCCGATCCGCGTCCGCCTCAACGTCGGCATGGTCCTGGCCCTCGCGGGCCTGTTCGCCGCGTGCCTCGTGATCGCCTACGAACTGGGCCGTCGCGGCGCCGACCTCACCGGCCTCGCCGCCACCCGGTCCACCGAACGCATGGAGCGACTCCAGACCCAGCAGATCAACACCCAGTTGATGCGGACCGACACGTCCGAGCGGGACGACGACCAGCCCGACGCCGACGCCGACGCCGACCCCGCCCGCCCGGCCGCCGCACCCGGCCCCGACGGACGCGTCCCCGGGCTCAACTACTTCTGCCTCGAGACCATCCCCATCGCCCACCGCCGCGAGGGCGAGCGGGCCGTCGCCTTCCTCCAACGCAACGGGGTTGACGCCACGCTCATCCCGGTTAACAATACGTGGCTGCAGTTGACCGCCCTGCGCGGTTTCGCCAAGCCGTACGGCGAGCAGGGTGCCCGCTTCAAGAGCTTGCTCCAGGCCCTCGGACGCATGTGGAAGGCCAAGCACCAGGGCTGGCATGACTGGCACGACGTCTACCCCGTCAAGTACGCGGGCGACCCGGTAGCCGCGGCGGGCAACGGCTGACCACCCGAACCCTCGACAGGACACCACGATGAGCATCGACCAAAGCCTTAAAGTCTCCGGCGGCCTCACCCGCCACCGCAACGTGCTCACCCGCGCCGAACGCATCGACCGCCTCAAGAAGGCCGACCGATTCGACCCCGAGCAGAGCGATCCGCTCGGCCTGCCCAAGGTGACCAACAAGAAGGTCGCCGCGGGCAAGAAGAAGAAGAAGGCCCCCGAGGAAGAGAAAAAGAAGTAAGCCGCGCCGGCCAACCCGCGCCCAACCGACCGCACACGACACGACGCCGCCCCCGCGCGGCGTCGTCTTTTTTTTCTGGGGCGCGCCGCCGCCGACCCGACGCCGGTTGGCGGCCGGCGCCGGGGGCTTTACACTTGCCCGGCCATGTTCGACCCCCGAGACCTCATCGCCGACCGCGCCCACGCTATCGACGCCAGCGGCATCCGCCGCGTCTTCGACCTCGCCGCGAAGATCGATGCACCGGTCAACCTGTCGATCGGCCAGCCCGACTTCGACGTGCCCGAGCCCATCCGACGCGCCGCCATCGACGCCATCAACGCCGGCGCCAACAAGTACACCCAGACCCAGGGCATCGCCCAGCTCCGCGAGTCAGCGCTGCGCCGCTTCAACGCCGACTTTGCCCGGGATGGCCGCTGGTCCGGCGACGCCGCGCCCGCCGCGATCATCACCTCCGGCGTCAGCGGCGCGCTCGTCCTCGCGCTGCTCGCCTGCGTCGAGCCCGGCGACGAGGTCCTCGTCCCCGACCCGTACTTCGTCATGTACAAGCACCTGGTCACGCTCGCCGGCGGCACGCCCGTCTTCGTCGACACCTACCCCGACTTCCGGCTCTCCGCCGATCGCGTCGAGCCGCTCATCTCCCACCGCACCAAGCTCCTGCTCCTGGCCAGCCCCTCCAACCCGACCGGCGTCGTCATGCCGCCCGAACAACTCCAACAGCTCGCCGCCCTTTGCGAGCGCCGCCGCGTCCTGCTCGTCAGCGACGAGATCTATGATGCGTTCTGCTACGAAAAAATCGACACGCACGCCGGGCCCCGCGCCCCTTCGCCCGCCGCCTTCGGCGACGCCCAGCTCATCCTGCGCGGGTTCAGCAAGTCCTACGCCATGACCGGTTGGCGGCTCGGCTACGCCGTCGGGCCCGCGCCCCTCATCGAGCAGATGGCCAAGCTGCAGCAGTACACCTTCGTCTGCGCCCCGTCGATGGTCCAGTACGCCGGCCTCGCCGCGCTCGACCTCGATATGTCCGACCAGATCCACGCCTACCGCCGCAAACGCGACACCGTCGTCGACGCCCTCGCCGACCGCTTCGAACTCACCACACCCGGCGGCGCGTTCTACGCCTTCCCCAAGGTTCCGGCCGGCCAGACCGCCGCTCGCTTCGTCGAACGCGCCATCGAACGCGAATTGCTCATCATCCCCGGCTCGGTCTTCAGCGAACGCGATACCCACTTTCGACTCAGCTACGCCTGCGACGACGACACGCTCCAACGCGGCCTCGACATCCTCAACGACCTCGCCCGCGACTGACCACCACCGGCCGCGAATCACCAACGCGTGTGACACCAGGCCTCGGTCGATACGCTGTACACTCAGCGGGCCACCCCGTGGGAGAACGGCTACAACCACCACCGCCTGCATGGCGGGATCGGCTGGCAGACGCCGGCGGCGTATGCGGCAACGTGTGACGACGTGACCGTCGGGGCGTGCCCGACGGCGATGATGGTTGCTGATCCTCCGGTCGGGGCTACGCCCCAACCTCCGGCTCAGCAACCATGTAACCACAACCCGATTCTCTCACACTGACTGGCACGAAGACCGGGAAGGGTCCACGAGGCGCCAGCCTCTTCTCTACTGTCTACTGTCTGCTCTCTCCTGCTCTATTGCCGCTTCAAGGCAATCGGGGCGAGAGGATTCGAACCTCCGACCTCCTGACCCCCAGTCAGGCGCGCTAACCAAGCTGCGCTACGCCCCGCGCTCTCGGAACATGCTATGGTAAGCTCTGCGGCCGTGCCGGGCAATGCCGGCCGATCCGTTGACCCCGGGCCCACGACAGGCGACAATGCCCGCCGCATCAACCCCGGAGCACCCGGACCATGCCCAGGCGACGCCGACACACCGACTCCGAGCCCGAGACGTCGATCGACATCTCCCCGCTCATCGACTGTGTGTTCATCCTCCTGATCTTCTTCATCGTCACCACGACCTTTATCGACGAATGGGGTCTGGGCGTGGACAAGCCCTCCGCCGCGCAGGCCGAGCCCCCGGACGATGAGGACAAGCCCGAGGTCATCATCGAGCTGCGCGGGTCCAACCAGGTCCTGTTCAACGGCAACCGCGCCCAGATCGGCGCACTCCGCCAGCTCATCCGCAACGAGATCGGCAATTTCGACGATATCCCGGCGATCATCAAGACCGAGCGCGATGTGCCCGCCGCCCTGACCGTCAGGGCCGTCGACCAGGCCAACCAGGGCGGCGCCTCTCGCGTCATGGTGATGAGCCTCAACTGACCCGCCCCGCCGGCGCAATCCCGTCTTCTTCAGTTAATTCCCGGTTCAACGACGGGTTGCGGCGCGCGCCCGCGCCGCGCCGCCCCTTTAGGGAAGGAGGTGTTTTCGTGCCCGCGATCGGGGTTCTGCACGCCCGATCGCCGCGACGCGTTCGTGCGCGGTGCCTCTCGGCCCGCCCAAGGATCGGTCCGCGATGTGCCAGCCTCACAGACAGCCCAACTGCCACTCCGACGTGGACTTACACGATCACGCCGCACCGGCCGGCCCCGCGCCGCCCGCGCTGACCGTGACCGCCCGGCCACGGGGGGACAACCCTCCGCGTACATTGCAAGCTGCTTTCATACAACAACTTATGCCGATAGTGGCCAGGGGGAGGGGTGGGGGGCGGACCCGGACCGCGCCCGTGCGCACGAGCGCGCCCGCGCGTAACGAAAAACTAACAAAAGGCCCGCGCGAATTGTGTCGTCGAGGTGTCCGCCGAATGGGGTCGGCCCGGATGGGCGATCTACGCCGATTCCTTCTTCTTCGCCGGCTCGGTCCGCAGTTCCGCCAGCGACTTGTGCCCCTGCACGGTTTGCCGGTCGATCATGTAACGGACGTCGGTGTTGTCGTGGTCCGGCAGGTCATACATCAGGTCCAGCATGACCTCTTCCATGACCGAACGCAGGGCCCGCGCGCCCGTTTCCCGCTTCAACGCCTTCTCCGCCAGCTCCTGCAGCGCGTCGGCGGTGAACTCCAGCTCCGCGCCCTCCATCGAGAAGAAGTGCTGGTACTGCCGCACCAGCGCGTTGCGCGGCTCGGTCAGGATGTGCACCAGGTCGTCGGTGTCCAGCGGCATCAGCGGCGTGATCACCGGCAGACGCCCGACGAGTTCCGGGATCAACCCGAACTCCAGGATATCGTCCGGCATGACCTGGCTCAGCGCCGCCGCCTTCGAATCCGTCGACTCGGGGTCGTCGTGCT
>CAYWKS010000023.1:9562-48354 GCA_964458935.1 uncultured Planctomycetaceae bacterium | reverse complement strand
CACGGGCGCGAACTGCGCCACGCGCAAGGACTTACGGCAACTGCGCATAAAGTCCCTGTAGAGCGATGAACATGTACACCGCATCGAATCGCGCTGCTTCTGTCCGCCCGGCCACGGGAGGACACACCCGCGTTCGCGACGCAACCCCAGCAGTATCAGTTACTTGTCAACGCCGGCCGGCGGGGGGCACAGGGGGGGCGGACACGCGACGCATCGGTGCGCCCTAGCATGCCGCCGAGGTGCCCAATGACCGATGCACGACAGAACCCGCCGGTCAGGACGATCCACGACGACGTGACGTGGTGCGACGACGCGATCTGCTGCTGCGAGGCCGAGCCGCGCTGGCAACAGGTCGGCCGAGAGCGAGCCGAGGCCGAGCGGCGGCGGCGCGCCGCGGGTCCCGATGCCGCCGGCTCGAGCGGGTAAGCGTCACAACCGCATGTGACCGCGCCGCGCCGGCTACCATCCAAACGGTGCCATGAAAACCACGCTCACCACCACGGGACTCGTCATGATCATCATGTTCAGCTTCGCCGGGTTTGCTTGCAGCCCGTCGCCGGACGGCGGGGCGGCACGCGCCGCGATCCCCGAGCCGGCCCACGACGCCGACCCCAACAACGCCGACGCCGAAATGCAGCATGCCGTCTTCGCCGGCGGGTGCTTCTGGTGCACCGAGGGTGTCTTCGAACAGGTCCAGGGCGTGCAGGAGGTCGTCAGCGGTTACGCCGGCGGCGATGCGCAGGACGCCGACTACCGCAAGGTCGCTTCCGGGCGGACCGAACACGCCGAAGCCATCCGCATCACCTACCAGCCCGCCCGGGTCACCTACGGCAAGCTGATGCAGATATTCTTCGCCACCCACGACCCGACCCAGCTCAACCGCCAGGGCCCGGACGTCGGCCCGCAGTATCGCTCGGCGATCTTCTATGCCGACCAGCACGAGAAGCAGCTCGCCGAGCGGTACATCGCCCAGCTCAACGAGGCGGGCGTGTACGACAAGCCGATCGTGACCACGCTCGAGCCGCTCGAAGAGTTCTACGTCGCCGAGGAGTATCACCAGGACTTCGTGGAGCGCAACCCGCGGCAGGGCTACGTGCGGATGTACGCGCTGCCGAAGATCGAGAAGGTGCGCAAGCACTTCCCCGACGCGGTGAAGGCCGAGGAAGGCTGAACGGCCGGCGGGGCGGCGATCAGGCCTTGATCGGCTGGCCGAAACGTTCCTGGACCCAGCGGGCGCCGGGCAGGCGCACATGCGGGGGCAGACGATCGACGTGCTCTTTCTTGAAGCTGAGGAACACCCACCGGTGCTCGACGAAGTTCAGCGCCGCGGCGATGTCCCACAACGGCGGCAGGACGATCGTGACGTGGCGGCCGACGCGCCGCATCTCACGCAGCATCGCCGCCGGGTCGTCCACGTGCTCCAGCGTGTGCGAGCACAGCACCGTCTCGAACTGCTTGTCGACGAAAGGCAGTGCCGTCACGTCGCTGACCGCGACGAAGTTGGGCAAGTCCGCGTGCTGGACGATGTCGGCGTTCACCCCGCCGCCGTCGGTCAGCCCGCAGCAGATGTTCAGGTCCCACCGCTGACGCCGCAGCACCCGACGCTTTGCCAGCGTGTAGCTCCAGAAATGGATCAGCCACAACGCCAGCGCCACGGCAAGGATGATGATCACGGCGATGATGAAGTAGAGCACGGGCGGGCCCCTGTGACAGCGCGGCGGCGCGATCGGCGCGGACAACACGCCGGTCCGCGTGAGCCCGCATCATCGCGACCCGACCGGGAATTGCAAGCCCGCCACGCGTCAGTAGTGCGGCGGCGGGACGTCGTCACCGCCGCCGTCGTCTTCGGCGCTGTCGCTCAGGTGCTCGTGGAGGTTGTGCTCGACCGCACGCAGCTCCTTCCGAAGCCGCGTGACCTGCTCCGCGAGGCCGCTCATGACCTCGTTCAGCTCCGCGACCTCGCGCTGGACGTGCATGAGCTGCTCCTCCAGCCGAATCATCCGCTGCTCGTCTTCCATGCCGCCGTCCTCCCTGTTGGCGCTGCAGCCGCTACCCGCCCGCCGCATCGTAAACCCGGGGCGGGCGAACGGGCAACTGCCAGCGCCCGCCGGGGCGCCGGCCGGGCTCGATCCCCGCGCCCCAGCCGCTTCACTCTGGTAAACTCTCTCATCCGGCACGCTCACAGCAGGTGGCACAGCCCGTGATCAGCTCCGCGACCATGACGATGCCGCGCGTCGTTCGACGCCCGACCGGTCCCGCCGAGGCGTGGACGGCGATCGTGGCCAATCCGTACAGCGGCTCGGGTCGCAACCGCGAGCGGGTGGCAGACCTCGACGCGGCGCTGCGACGCCGCGGGCTGGCCACGCGCGTGCTCTGGGACCCGCTGGAACGCACCGCCGTGCTCCGCGACCCGGACTGGCTTCGGACGTGCCGATGCATCGTCGCCGCCGGCGGCGATGGCACGGTCAGCGACGTCATCAACCAGACCCGCGACGTGCCGCTGGCGATGATGCCGATCGGCAACGAGAACCTGTTCGCGCGGCAGTTCGGCTATCGCCGCGTGGACCAGGTCGCCGACGCGGTCGTCCGCGGGTCGGTGCGGACGATCGACCTCGGCCGGGCGGGCGAGCGGGTGTTCGCGATCATGGCCAGCGCCGGCCTCGACGCCGACGTGGTGCGGCGGGTGGCGAAGTGGCGGGTGAACGGCGCCGAGCCGCGCCGCGTCAACCGCCTCAGCTACGCGCGGCCGATCTTCGACGCCGTCACCGCCTACGACTACCCGGCGGTCGAGCTCGACGCCGACGGCGCCACTTTCCGCGGGGCCCACGCCCTGGTGTTCAACATCCCCCAATACGCCTGCCGCCTCCGCTTCGTCAACGGCGCGGCCTGCGACGACGGGCTGCTCGATTACGTCGTGTTCGAGAAGCCCGGCCTCGTGTCGATGGCGCGATACATGGCCAACCTCACCGCCGGCGCTCGTCACCTCGACCTGCCCGACGTGCACCACGGCTCGGCCACGCACGTCACCCTCCGCTCGGCCGACGACCGCCGCGTCCCCATCCAGGTCGACGGCGACCCGGCCGGCCACACCCCCGCCGAGCTGGCCATCCTGCCGCAGACCCTGCGCGTCATCGTGCCGGAGTAAAGCATCTGACGGACATCGGGTTGAGTGCCGGCAAGGGAACGGAAACCCTGCATGCAACGCCGCGTACTGATCATTCTGGTGGGGATTGGCCTGATACTGGGTGCGTCAGTCATCGCGTGGCAATGGCTGCAGCCGCCAGTGGTCCCCCGTGCCAATGGACCGATTCCGCATCAGGCCTACATCTGGCAACGCCTGCACAACGGATTCGTCGAGCAGGCGATCGAGCGGCACGGCGAGGCATTTGAGCGACTTGTCGTGCTCGCTGCCGAGGTCAGTTGGCGCGATGGCCGACCGGACGTTGTCCGGATCGATCTGCAAAACGAGTCGCTGCTGGCCCACGCAAGGCCCATCGGGTTGGCCATACGCATCAACGCTTACGCCGGGCCGTTCGACGCGTCGGACGCGATCGGGCGCTCGCTGGCCGCACTCGCCAAGTCCGTCATTGCCGACGCCCGCGCTGCCGGACTCGAACCGGCCGAGTTGCAGATCGACTTCGATGCGGCCACGGCGAAGCTCGCCGGCTATCAACAATGGCTTGACGCCATTCGGCCCGAAGTCGCCGCTCTGCCGCTGACCATCACCGCGTTGCCGACGTGGCTGGACCGTGGCGCGTTCACGTCGTTGGCCCGGTCGACCGACGGGTTCGTGCTTCAGGTCCACTCGCTGAACAAGCCGGAGCACATTGGCGATCCCGTGGCGTTGTGTCCGGCCGATCGCGTCCAGCCGTGGGTCGAGCAGGCGGCGCGCGTAGGCGTGCCTTTTCGCCTGTCGCTGCCAACGTACGGCTACGTGCTGGCATATGACGTCGAGGGCCGTTACCTGGGGCTGTCGGCGGAGCAGTCGCTGCCGAACTGGCCGGCCGGGACGCAGTTGCGTGTGGTGCGTGCCGATCCGGACAAGCTGGCCCGCATCATCGAAGCGATTGAGGGTGATCGGCCGATGAACCTTCAAAGCGTGTGCTGGTTCCGGCTTCCGACGGCGAGTGACTGGCTGAACTGGCACTGGCCCACGCTCGGGGCGGTGATGGCCGGCCGGCCGCCGCGGCGCGACTGCCGGGTTGCCACGAGCATGACGACCGGGCCCGAGCTGCAGACGGTCTGGTGGACGAACCGAGGCGAGGCCGATGCGCCGCTCGACGTGGCGGTCAGCATCGAGGCGATCGACGCCAACGCGTCGATCTTCGATGTCGACGGGCAGGGCGGTTATACATGGCGACGAACGCGCCTCGGTGCGGGCGTGTTCGAGCCGAGTGCACGACTCGAGCAGGCGGTCGTCAAACCCGGGCAGACGCACCCCATCGGATGGATCCGATTCGACCGTGGCACGGAGGTCACCACCCATGTTCGGGAATCAACTCAACAGTAACGCCACCGCCTTCACCGCCACCTTGCTCATAGCCGCGGGCACTGCGATTGCCTGCGGGCCGTTTTACCGTGTCCAGATGCGATTCGCCGGTGACGAGGCCATTCTCGCGGCACCGGTGGCGGACTTCACGCGAGAACTCGAACAGCTGACCGCCGGACCGCGTCCCGACTCCAGGGCAGTTAGCGCCGAACGCCCGGCGGTGTATCGCACCACCGCCACGACGGCTGAGGCGCAGTTACGCGAGGCGATGAAAACTGAGCCGGACAACGAGGTGACCGATGCATACGCGAAACTGAGGCGTGAACTCGCTGAACTCGTCGCGCAGCGCGACGCCGTTCGTGAGAAGGGCCTGGCCGAGGCTGCAACGCGGAAGCTGGCGGCCCTGCAAGTACCGGCAGGCCTGCCCGGGGAGTTTGCTGACTATCTCACCGGGGCGCTCGCGTATCACCGCGGCGACATGGATGCAGCGCGCAAATTCTGGAGCAATGTCCTGCAGCGTCCGGCCGACCAGCGGCGCTACCGTAGCGTCTGGGCGGTCTACATGCTGGGCCGCAGCTACGTTGACGCTGATCCCGTCAAGGCACGCGCGTGGTTCGAGAAAACGCGCGCACTCGCGGCGGCGGGCTACCCCGACCCGCTGGGCCTGGCCGCGGCGAGCTGGGGCTGGCAAGGACGCGCCGCGCTCAATCGCAACGACTACCAAGCCGCCATCACGTGCTACATGACTCAACATCGTGCCGGTGACAACAGTGCCAGCGCATCGCTGCGCTGGGCCGCTCACCGGGCGCTCAAGAACGAACGTGTCGACCTGACCGCGTTGGCGCGTGACGACCTGTCGCGTGCCGTGGTCACCGCATATCTGATCAGCAACGAGCCTGGCAACTGGGTCACGAACATTGAGCAGAGCCTTTACGGTCGCTGGATCGGTGCGTTGGAGGCGGCTGGCTTGCAGAACATCGCGGGCAGCGAACGGCTGGCGTGGGCGGCGTATGTCGCCGGGCGTTTGGATGCCGTCGAACGCTGGCTCGACATGGCGGACGCCGACGCCCCCGTGACGCTCTGGCTGAAGGCGAAGCTTCTGATGCGCGCCGGCAAACTCAGCGAGGCTGCGCCCCTGCTCGCTCGTGCCAGTCGCGATTTTCCGCAGCAGCAGGTCTGGTATGCGCGATGGAATGTCCGTGGCTCAATCGGTATCGACGCGATCGTTCCACCCGCCGAGACGCTCGGCGAGCTGGGCGCGCTGTGGCTGGCACGCGGACAGTACACGCAGGCTCTCGACGCTCTGTTGCGCAGCGGGGCATACTGGTATGACGCGGCTTACATTGCCGAACGCGTGCTCACCGTGGAGGAACTTGACGCCTATGTCGAGCATTTACAGATCAGCGCCACCGCGCTCGACGATACCGGCGAAGCGACGAAGGGCACACCAGGTGATCCCCGGCCGCGCATGCGCCGGCTGCTTGCTCGCCGACTGACGCGGCTTGGGCAATGGCGCGAGGCCCGGCCGTACTTCAACCCCTCCATGCAGCAGATTCTCGACGAGTACATCGGGGCGATCCGGCGCGGCCACGATCGCACCCGGCCCGACGCCGACCGCGCCGACGCATTCTGGACCGCCGCGCTCATCGCAAAACATCATGGCCCAGCCTTGCTCGGATACGAACTTGGTTACGACATCGCCCGGACGGCCACGCCACAATGGGAATACCAACGCACCGACCGGTTACGACACGTGATCAACGAGTATCGCCCGGTGGATCGGCTGTTCGGTCCCACGAACGACGAGCGCCGCCGCGCCGACAAACACGCCGTCCAGCCGCGGCGCATGTTCCATCATGCATACGAAGCGGTGGGGCACGCGTGGTCGGCTTGCGAATTGATGCCGGATCAGTCGCCGGCGACGGCACAGCGGCTTTGGGCCGCCGGGTCGTGGATCAAGTACGCAGACCCGCTGGCCGCCGATCGATTCTACAAGGCCCTGGCGACGCGCTGCTCAAAGACCCAGCTTGGCGCTCGGGCCGCTGAGTTGCGCTGGTTTCCCAAAGGTGAGCATGAGCCGATCAAGTGACGCCCCACGCTCGCCCCGGATCAACCGCCCCGCTTGTGGAACGGCAGCTTGACGACTTCGGCGTCGATCTGCTGACGGCCGAAGTCCAGTTGCAGCGTCGTGCCGACTTCGGCGCAGCCGGCGTCGACGCAGCCCATCGCCATCGGGCATGCCAGCGTCGGGCTGAACGCGCCGCCGGCGCTCGTCACCTCGACCTGCCCGACGTGCACCACGGCTCGGCCACGCACGTCACCCTCCGCTCGGCCGACGACCGCCGCGTCCCCATCCAGGTCGACGGCGACCCGGCCGGCCACACCCCCGCCGAGCTGGCCATCCTGCCGCAGACCCTGCGCGTCATCGTGCCTGAATCCGGCTTGTCCGCCCCGAAATGACTGGCACGAGGCCGAGCCGCTGAAGCACCCGCTGTCGTGAATTGCCGCCATCCGGGCGCGTAGCATGCCCGTGATGACTGAACAACAGCGGCATGTCGTGATCCTCGGCGGCGGGTTCGGCGGGGCGTACTGCGCCAAGAGGCTGGCGCGATGGGCGCGGCGGTTGAACCTGCGGATCACGCTGGTCAATCGACACAACTACTTCATCTTCTACCCGCTGCTCGTCGAGGCCGGCACGGGCGAGCTCGAACCACGCCACGCGGTGGTCTCGCTGCGGGCCATGCTCGGCGATCACGTCGAGTTCGTCATGGCCGAAGCGACCGACGTCGACGTCAACAACCGCCGGGTGACGGTGCGGCTGACCGGGATGGAGCACGAGCGGGTGCTGGACTACGACGAGCTGGTGATCGCGTTGGGCAGCGAGACGATGCTGCCGCCGGTGGAGGGGCTGGCCGAGCACGGCCACGAGCTGAAGAGCCTGGCCGACGCGGTGGCGCTCCGCGACCGGGCGATCGCGATGCTCGAGCACGCCAACGCGATCGACGACCCGGCCGAACGCGAGGGGTTGCTGCACTTCGCCGTGGTCGGCGGCAGCTACACCGGCGTCGAGGTGGCGGGTGAGTTCAACGCGTTCCTCTCGCACGCCGCGAAGGATTATCCCCGCGTCGACCCCCGCGAGATCCGGGTGCACCTGGTGGAGAAAGAGCGTCGAATCCTGCCCACGCTGGACGAGGAGCTGGCGGCGTACGCGACCGAGCAGCTCCGCAACCGTCGCGTGAACGTGGTGCTCGGCCACACGGTCAAGGCGGTCCGCGAAGACCGCATCGAGTTGGACGACGGCACGACGCTGAGCGCCGGCACGTGCATCTGGGCCGCGGGCATCCAGCCGACACCGCTCACGCAGGCGTTGGGCCTGCCGACCGATCCGCGCGGGTATGTGCGGTGCGATGAGACCCTGCGGGTCGAATCGTGCAGCAACGTGTGGGCGATCGGCGACTGCGCGATCAACCCCGACCCGAACGGCCAGCCGTATCCGGCGACGGCGCAGCACGCCTCGCAGATGGGCCGCGCCCTCGCCGACAACCTCGCGCATCACCTGGAGAATCAGCCGTTGCGGCCGTTCGTGTACACGACCAAGGGCACGCTGGCGGCGCTGGGTTGCCGCACCGCCGTGGCCAAGGTGATGGGGCTGAAGCTGTCGGGGTTTCTCGCGTGGTGGCTCTGGCGCACCGTGTACCTGATGAAGATGCCCGGGTGGGGCCGACGCTTCCGCATCGCGCTGGAGTGGACGGGCGACCTGGTGTTCCGCCGGGACTACGTGCAACTGGGCGTGCACCGGATGCACAACCGCGGCCGCGGCGACGAGGCGCCCGGTGAAGCCCGCGGCGCTCGCGAAGCCCAGCTCGACGCCGTCGGACGCTGAGCCCCGGTGTTATCGGCTGCGCTTGTAGAACGGCGGCTGGACGAGCTCGGCGTCGACCTGCTGGCGGCCGAAGTCCAGTTGCAGCGTCGTGCCGACTTGGGCGAACGCCGCGTCGACGTAGCCCAGGGCGATGGGGCAGTCGAGCGTGGGGCTCAGGGCGCCGCTGGTGACGTGGCCGACGGCGCGGCCATCGCGGACGATCGCCATGTCCTGGCGGGGCGTGCGGCGGCCGGTCAGCTTGAGGCTGACGAGCTTGTGCGTGGGTCCGTCGGCGGCGATCTGCTTGAGCGCGTCCTGGCCGATGAACTTTTCCGGCTCGCCCCAGGTCTCGTCCTGGTCCTTGTCCAGCGACACGCCGAACTGCAACCCGGCGCTCAGCGGGTCGATGCCTTCGTGCAACTCATGGCCGTAGAGCGGCATGCCGGCTTCGAGGCGGAGCACGTCGCGGGCGCCCAGCCCGCACGGCGCGACCTTCTTTTCGCCCTCGGGCTCGTCCTTGAACAGCAGCTTCATCGCCATGTCCACGGCGCCGGCGGGCAGGATGATCTCCACGCCGTCTTCGCCGGTGTACCCGGTCCGCGAGACGGTGAGCTTCACGATCAGCAGGTTCTTCACGGTGAAGTGATACTTGCCGAGCGTGGGGATCTCCTTGGAGAAGTTGGAGACGAAGTCCATGACGCCCGGGCCCTGCACGGCGACCATCGCGGTCTTGTCGGTCTGGTCGTCGATCTTGACGTTGAGCTCGCCCTTGACGGCGTCGAAGTGCTCGATGAGCTTCTCGCGGTTCGACGCGTTGACGACCAGCAGCCAGTGATCCTCGAAGCGGTAGACCAGCACGTCGTCGAGCACGCCGCCCGACGCGTCACAGATCAGGCTGTATCGGCAGGTCCGCTCCTTCATGTCGCTGACCTTGCGGGTCAGGACGCGTTCGAGGAAGCGGCGGGCGTGGCGGCCCTTGAACTCGATGCGGCCCATGTGCGAGACGTCGAAGATCCCCGCCCGGCGTCGCACCTGCTCGACCTCGTCGATGATCGACCCGAAGTGGATCGGCATCTCCCAACCGGCGAAGTCCACGAGCTTGGCTTGGTGCTCGACGTGATACTTGTGAAACGGCGTACGCTTGAGGCTCATGCCAATCCTTTCCCTGCGGGCATCGGCGCGTGAGCAGATGATATGCCCTCGGCGGCATGAGTCCAATGCGGGTGGTTGGTTGGCCGGGTGAGCCTCGTGGATCGCGGCGCGTCACCGCCCCAGCGCGACCTGCAGGGCGATCAGCGCGTACGCGGTGGCGATGTTCGGGTCGTCTTCCATCCAGCGGTCGACTTCGTTGGACCAGGACCCGTCTTCACGCTGGCGCTGGACGAGGGCGTCGATGACGTCGTTCGCCCAGTCGTGGGCCTTGCCGTCGGACGTGGCGATGGTCCTTTCGCCGTTGGCCCGCAGGGCCCGCGCGAGGAAGTGCATGTAGTAGTAGTAGCTCTTCTGGCCCATGCGGGGGTTCTCGTCGACGGTGTAATGGCTGCTGATCCACGCGCGGGCGGCGACGACACGCGGGTCCGTCCGGTCGAGCTGGGCATAGAGATAGGACATGTAGCCCGCGTAGGTCATCGAGCCGTAGGTCACCAGCGGCGTGGTGTAAGGCTCGCCCTGCTTGCGGCGTTCGGTCTGGGCGTCGTCGATGCGCGTCTGCGGCACGCCGACGTTGTTGGCGTCGATGCTGGTGGCGTAGATCATGCCGCCGTCGTTGACGATCTTGTCCGCGAGCAGGTCGTTAGTCCGGGCGCCCTGGAGTCGGGAGACGTAGACGGCGGCCCTCTGGACGAGCGGGTCGGTGCAGTCGAACCCGCTGTCGTAGAGCCCGGCGATCATGATGTTGGTATTGGACCCGTCGGGCCGGCCGTGCTTGGAGTCGCCGTAGCCGGCCCCGCCGAAGTAGGGGTGGTCGCGGGTGAGGCGCTGCCCGCTGGGCCCGGTCTTGGTCTCGTCCCACTGCAGTTCGCGTAGGAAGCGGTGGGCCTGCTCAACGGCGGCGCGGACTTGCGGGTCATCGCCGACCCGGCCGAGCGCCATCAGGCAGATCGAGGTGTTGTAGTTCTTGAGGTAGGCGTCGTAGAACCCGCCGTCGGGCTGCTGGTGGTCGAGGATGTACCGCAGGGCTCGGTCGATCGTGGGGTCGGCGCGGTCGACGTCGGGCGAGCGGAGCATGCCGGCGACGATGAGCCCGGTGACGGCCGGCCCGGGCCGGGGCGTCCACGCGCCTTGGTCATTCTGGGCTTCGCGGAGGTAGGCGATGGCCTTGTCGATGGCGGCCTCGGCCTTGGCGGCGTGGGCGTCGTCGAGCGCCGCGGCCCGGGGGGGCATCGCCCCCAGCCCGCTCAGCAGCGCGACCAGTCCTAGGCTCAGCGCGAGTGTCTTGCGTGTCATGGCAGGATTCCTTGGTTGCATGCGTGGGTGCGTCGGTCTACAGGGCCGCGTGGCGGACGATCGCGGCGGCGGCGGCGGCGGCGGTCTCGATCCGCATCACGTGCGGCCCGAATCGCCAGGGCTCGAACCCGGCTGCGCGTGCCGAGTCGCGTTCGGCGTCGGTCCATCCGCCTTCGGGCCCGATGAGCACGATCACGCTCGCCGCCGCCCGCAGTTTAGTGCGGGCATCGGGTTCGTCGCCGCCCCGATGCAGATTTTGCACCGCCCGGTCGGACGGGTCACCGGGCGACGGGCCCGCGATCGCGAGGTCCGGGGCGTCGGCGAACAGGCGGCAGTCGTGGTCGGCGGCGGCGACGACGCTGTCGAAGGCCGTGGTAGGCTGTAGCGTCATGAAGTGTGCCCGGCCGGACTGCTTGGCCGCCTCGATCGCGATGCGTTGCAGGCGGTCGAGCTTGCCCTGTCGCGGGTCGACGACGCTGCGGTCGGTGCGGATCAGCGTCAGTTGATCCACGCCCAGTTGCACGAGCGATTCCACCAGGTCGTCGGCGCGCGGGCCCTTGGGCACGGCCACGGCGAGGTCGAGCCGCGGCCGCGGGGGATCGACCGCCGTGCGCCGCTCGATCCGTACGGTCATCTCGCGCTCGAGGGCTTCGATGAGGCCGGCGGCGACTTGACCGGCTCCGTCGAACAGTTCGACGCGATCACCGCGGCCCAGCCGCAGTGACTTGCGGGCGTGGGCGGCCTCGTCGGGCCCCAACTGCACGGTCGGTCCCCCAAGGTCCGATACATAGAATCGTCGTAGGGCCATGAAGACACGGGCCTCGGCATCGCCGGCATCAAGTGCGTGCGGGCCCCGACCGATGATGCCGTAGGGGATCGTCTGAACCGATCGGGCGATGAGAGTTTAACGCAAGTCACCCCACCAACGCATGAGCGCCAAGCACGAACAGGCCGAGATGGACCAGCAACTGGACGCGATGGTGGACGCCGCGGACCCGTCGTCCGACGATGCGCCCGCGTCACCGGCGGCGGGCGAAGCGTCTTCGGGCGCCGCGGACCAGGACGTGGCGGGCAGCGCGTTCGCCGACCAGGTGCAGAAGATCCTCGACGAGGCGCAGGCGGACCTCGACAAGGCGGACGCCGTGGCCGAGGACGCCGACGCGGCGCGTGCCGCACCCCTGGAACAGGCGGATGCCTCGCCGCCGGATGCCGACAATGCCTCGGACGCCTCGAACGCCGACGATGCGTCAGACGCCTCGGACGCGTCGGATGACGGCGACGATTCGCAACTGCTGGCCCAGATCGACGAGATGCTCAGCGAGCAGGCCGACGCCAGCGTCGAGGGCGACTTCGAGAGCGTCGAAGCGACGATGGCCGATCCGGCCGCCGCAGACGCCGTCGCGGCCGAGTCCGGGCCCCAGGCCGCCGATCCCGCACCGGATGCCGCCGACGCGACCGCTGCGGACGACGATGTCGAAGGCGACATGCAGTCGATCGACGACCTGTTGAACGACGACGACGGTGATGACGAGACGATACGGCCCAGCGATCGGCCGCTGGAGTCCGAGCTGGATGTCCAATCGGAGTTCGAGGAGCCCGAATCGCCCGGCGGCCATACCGTGGCCGCGGACGAGTTGGACGAGGTCGAAGGCGAGTTCGAGGCCGTCGCCGCCGAGTTGGATGACGACGAGGCGCTCACGGAGCGTGTCACCGCGACGGCCGAGCCGGACGACGACCCGGCCGACGCACTGCCGGAGATGGCGCCGGAGCCGACCGTGGAAGGCGAGGCCGCCGACCCGGAGCCCCCGCCGGCCGCCGAGCCGCGCCGGCCATCGTCCGGCAAGCTGGTCGCGGTGCTGGCGAAGATCAATCGGCCGGTGATGAACTGGCCCGCCTTCCGCCGCGACCTGCTGGGCTTCATCGGCCTGGAGACGGTCTGCGTCGGGCTGTGCGCCATGGTGTACGGCGTGGCGGGGGCGTTGGCGCTGGTCGTCACCGCCGGGGCGCTGGGGCCGCTGCTCGTCGGCGTGTTCTATGTCCTGTTCTGCCGAGCCGATTCAGGGGGATCGGCCCGGGCTTCCGACTGATCCCGGACCCCGCGGCACGTGGGTCGGCGGCTGACGCGCCGCGCACATCGATGCTAGACTCGCATCGGACGACCCCGGAGCGCATCGATGAGTGTGAGTCTTTCCCGCGGCAGGCCGCTCGAGCCCGGACCGGTCGGCCGCACCCGTGACGATCTGCCCCCGCTGGGCGACACCCCGGCGCAGTCCCGCTTCGACCTGCGGCGGTGGTGGCCCGACGACCGCCACGATCTGCCGCTGGAACTTGAGATCGGCTCGGGCAAGGGCACCTTCCTCGTCCAGCAGGCCGCCCGCACCCCCGGCGTCAATTACCTCGGCATCGAGTACGCCCACGCGTTCTGGCTGCACGCGGCCGATCGCATCCGCCGCCACGGCCTGCCCGGCGTGCGCATGCTCTGGGCCGACGCCGGCGAGTTCGTCACGTGGCACTGCCCCGATGCGTCGTTCCGACAGGTGCACATCTACTTCCCCGACCCCTGGCCGAAGAAACGCCATCACAAGCGGCGGCTGATCAACGAACCGTTCCTCCACGAACTGCGCCGCGTGCTCGATGATGACGGTTTTGTCCGCATCGTCACCGACCACGACGACTATTTCGCGTGGATCGAGCATCACGTCTCGCGGGTCGCGGCGATGTTCGAGCGCTTGCCGTTCGAGCGGCCGCGCGGCGCCGACGATGGCGAGATCGTCGGGACCAACTTCGAGCGCAAGTACCGCCGCGAGGGCCGGCCCTTCCACGGCATGACGCTGCGTAAGCGATGAGCGAGCGCGCCGTGGCCATCAACCGCCGCGCCGGGACACGATCCATTGCACCAGCCAGCGGGCGAAGTCGGGCTTGCTCATGGCGCCCGGCTGCACGGGCGCGGCGTCGGGGGAGAAGATCGTCGCGTCGATGTCGCCCGCGCCCATCGTCCGCAGCGGGTTCGCGACGATGGCGTCGAGGTGTTTTTGCGTGAGTTTGCGTCGGGCGCGATCGGCCAGCGTCGCCGGGTCTTCGAGCGCGAACCCGATCACCGCCTGGTCGGGCCGCTTCGCCCGCGCCGCCTCGGCGACGAGGTCGGGCGTGGCTTCCAGCTCGAGCGTCAGCCCCGCGCCACGCCGCGGCAGCTTGCCCGTGCCGCCGTGCGGCCGGCGGTAGTCGGCCACGGCGGCGGCCATGATCAGCACGTCATGATGCGGCCAGTGCTCCCCGATCAGCCGCTGCAGATCCGCCGTCGATTCGAACCGATGCACCGTGATACCCGCCGGCGGGTCCGCGGGGGTCGGCCCGAGCAACAGTGTCGACACGCACCCCGCCGCCGTCGCCGCCTCCGCCAACGCCAATCCCAAGCGCCCGCTCGAGCGGTTCGCCAGGTACCGCACGGCGTCGATCGGCTCGTGCGTCGGGCCGGCAGTGATTAAAATACGCACAACCGGGGTCGCCATGACGTACAGCACTCCAGAGCGTCGGCCCGAGCGTTCGGACCTCGCTACGCGACTTGTTACAATACTGATTCTGATGATCGACCGACACACCCGCCACCATTCAACGCCGGAGGCTTCCATGTTCTTCCATCTGCGACACCGTGTGATGCTGGCCTGTCTGACGCTGCTGCTCGCCTCCGGGCCGGCCTGGGCGCAGAACCGGCCGGCTGAGATCCTCGCCCAGGTCCCCGGCGACTCGGCGATCGCGCTGGTCATCCCCAACCTCGCCCGGGCTGACAAGCATGCCGCCGACTTCCTCCAGGCGATCCAGGCCCCGGTCCCCAACGCGCAGAACCCCCTCAAGGCGTTCATCACGGACGAGGTCGGCCTGGACCAGGGCGTGGATTTCGATGGCGCGGCGGCCATGGTCATGCCGGTCATCACGATGAACATGAACCAGCCCCGCTTTTACGTGCTGGTCCCGGTCAAGGATGCCGACGCGTTTGCCGGCAACTTCACCGAGCGGGCCGCCGCCCCGGACCACGAAGGGCTCGAAGCGGTCACGCTCAAGCGGTCGGGTGAATCGCTGTACATGAAGATGGCCGGCAAGTGGGCGGTGCTGGGCGAGCACCCGCAGACGGTCGCGCGGCAGGCCGCCGCCAAGCAACCCGCGGCCCTGCTGGACAACGCCGGCAAGCACGCCCGGCCGGTCATCACCGACAGCCAGGCCTTCGCCTACGTCAACATGCTCCGCGTCGGGCCGATCCTCGACCCGGTCGTCAAGATGGGCCTCGCCACCGCCCAGCAGAACATGCCCCCCGCGCAGGTCCAGGCCATGGGTGGCGCCGAAGCCGCCAAGGTCACGCTCGACGGGTACGGCCAGATAGTCGAACAGGTCCTCACGCAGAGCCGCGCCGCCGTGCTCGGCCTGCGCATGACCGACAAGGGCGTCATGTCCGACCTCGTCGTGCAGTTCAAGCCCGACAGCGCGCCGGCGAAGATGTTCCGGCCCGCCGAGCCCGGGCAGGGCCCGGCCCACACCACCAACCTGGATCGCGTGGCCGACGCCGGCTACCTGATGGCCATGTCCCTGGACCTGCACGCCATCGATTTCTCCCCGCTGGTCGACGGCGCCCGCAATGATTTCATGCCCAAGCTGCCCGCAGACAGCGCGATCCTGCCCGTGCTCGACGGCTACATCGGGGCGCTGGACATGCTCGACAGCTACCGCAACTGCCAGTTCGCCTGGCTGCCCGGCGACCAGCAGCAGCAGTTGCTCCGCTTCGCGACGGTGTATGAGATCGCCGGGTCCGCCGACAAGGCCCGCGGCGACTATCGGGGCTACATCCAGACCATCACCAAGGCCCTCGCGGGGTTCGCCGATGAGGTCGGCCAGCCCGGCATGAAGCTGTCCTACCACGACAACCAGGGCCAGGTCGACGGGCTGCAGGTCGATCGCGTGGACATGGACCTCGGCCAGGAGGCCAACGCCATGCCCATGCCGCTGTTCGGGCCCAACGGCGTGCTCAGCACGCTCATCGTCGCCAAGGACAACATGCTGGTCATGACCACCAACGGTGACACCGAGATGCTCGAGACGGCCCTCGAGGCGTCCGATGGTTCGGGCAAGCTGACCAACCGCGCCGCCCTCGCCGCGTCGCGGCAGGCCCTGCCCGAGTCGCGCTTCGCCGAGTTCCACCTCAACGCCGGCGGCTTCGCCCAGTTGATGATGAACATGATGGCGATGATGTTCGGCGGGCCCGGCGCCGCCATGCCCCAACAGCCCGAGTTGCCCCCGGTCAGCATGGCCATGACCGCCGACGACGCCGCGGTCGGCCTGACCACCTACGTGCCGATGGCGATGATCACCGGTATGCAACAGATGCAGCAGAACATGGGCATGGGCGGCCCGGCGGCCGGCGCCGAGCTGCAGCCGGCTGAAGGGCAGCCCGTCGCCGCCGAAGGCGACGGCGACGTCCCCGCCGTCACCGACGCCGCCTTCCGCGCCAACGTGCTCGACGCCGACAAGCCCGTCCTCGTCGACTTCTGGGCCACCTGGTGCGGGCCTTGCAAGACCCAGGCCCCCATCGTCAGCCAGCTCGCCGGCGCCTATGGCGACAGCGTCGGCTTCTACAAGCTCGACGTCGATGAGAATCCCAAGACGCCCAATCAGTACGAGATCCAGGCCATCCCCACGCTCCTGCTGTTCAAGGAGGGCCAGGTCGTCGAGAAGTTTGTCGGCGTCACCGGCGCCGACGAACTCACCACCGCGATCGACAAGCACCTCGGCGGCTGAGCACGCCGAGCAGATCGCTTCGGAATCGCACGTAACCCACCGCGATCGTCGCGGCGCAGAACACCGCCACGACGAAGGCCGGTGCGCCCGCCGCGAGCAGCCTCGGTGTATCCAGGCGATCACCGCCCCCGACCCAGGCGATCGCCAGGTAGGCGCCGTTGGCCAGCACGCAGAAGTCGGCGATGAACCACACCCACGCCCGGTGCGCCGCCAGCGCGACCGCGACCGGCAGCGCGACGCCGACGATCGGCCCGGCCCACAACGTCAGCAGCGGCCGCGGGTCGGGCTGGTGAATGCTGTAGGGCAACCCCCACGGCGCCAGGTCGAAATCGACCAGCGTCGCGCCCCCGATCCACCCGCCCAGCAGATGACCCGCCTCGTGCGTCATCACCATCACGCACCAGCTTGCGGCCAGCCGCCAGGTCAGCATCGCCACCCGCTCGGCCATGCCGCGAGTATACCCGTGGCCGGCCCGGCGTGACGCGGCGTTTTGTGGCTTCGCCGCCCCGTGGCTATCCTCTTGGGCATGCTCGCGCAGGTGCATAGCTTCGTGCTCCAGGGGATCGATGCGATTGCCTGCGAGATCGAGATCGACCTCGCCGAACGGGGGATCCAGAAGACGACCATCGTCGGACTGCCCGACGCGGGGGTGAAGGAATCGATCGAGCGCGTGCGGTCGGCGATCGTGAATTCGGGGTACCCGTTTCCATTGAATCGGCTGCTGGTCAACCTCGCCCCGGCGGACGTGAAGAAGGAAGGGCCGGTGTACGACCTGCCGATCGCGGTCGGGCTGCTGCTGGCCAACCGGACGATCGAGACCCAGCGTCATCGCAAGCTGCTGTTCGCCGGCGAGCTGGCGCTGGACGGTCGTGTGCGGCCGATCAAGGGCGCGATCTCCATGGCGATGCTCGCGCGGAAGATGAAGTTGGACGGGGTCATCCTGCCGCTGGCCAACGCGCAGGAAGCCGCCGCGGCCGCCGGTGACATCGAGGTCTACCCGGTCGACTCGCTGGCGACGGTCGTGGCGTTCCTGAACGACCAGCACCGCATCGAGCCCCAGGCCGCCCTCGACGCCGAGCAGCGGATCGCCGACGCGGCGCCCGACGTCGACTTCGCCGACGTGCGCGGGCAGGAGACCGTCAAGCGCGCGCTGACGATCGCGGCCGCCGGCGGGCACAACGTGCTGATGATCGGCCCGGCGGGCACGGGCAAGACCATGTGCGCCCGCGCGCTGCCCGGCATCCTGCCGCGGCTCAGCCGCGATGAAGCATTGCAGACCACCTGCATCTACTCCGCCGCGGGACAGTTGAACTCCGGCCAGGCCCTGCTCACCCGCCGGCCGTTCCGCTCGCCGCACCACACCGCCTCGGCGCCGGCGCTGATCGGTGGCGGCACGATCCCGCGTCCCGGCGAAGTGTCGCTGGCGCACCACGGCGTGCTGTTCCTCGACGAGTTGCCCGAGTTCAGCCGCACCGTGCTCGAAACACTTCGCCAGCCCCTGGAAGACGGCGTGGTCACGATCGCCCGGGCCCATTCGTCGATCCGATTCCCGGCGCGGTTCATGCTCGTGGCGGCGATGAACCCGACGCGCGGCGGCGACTTCGCCACCAACGAGGCCGGCCAACGCGAGATGGAAAAGTACCTGGCGCGGATCAGCGGCCCGCTGGTCGATCGCATCGACATCCACGTCGAGGTGCCGCGCGTGCCGTATCGGCAACTGTCCGCCGCGCCCGACGGCACGAGCACCGCCCAGATGCGTCGTCAGGTCGATGCCGCCCGCCGCGTCCAGGCCGACCGCAACGGCGGCCCGCTCAAGGTCAACAGCGTCTTGTCCGGGCGGATGCTCGACCAGCTCGCCGTGCTCGACGGCCCGGGCAGGGAATTGCTCCGCGCCGCGATGACGGACATGGGCCTCAGCGCCCGAGCCTACGACAAGGTCCGCCGTCTGTCTCGGACGATCGCCGATCTTGAGGGCGAGCCCGACATCAAGGCCGACCACGTCGCCGAGGCCGTGCAATACCGTCTGCTGGACCGCAAGCTCTGAGCGTCATCCCACAACCAACCCCTCCGGCCAGTTTTCGGCGCGGGGCGGGTCGCCGCCGCGGATCAGCGCGACCACCGATTGCAGGGCAAGCCGCGCATCGCCGACCGGTTCGCCGCGGGCCCGCCAGTGGTCCGAGTCCTCGCCATCGTGGTTGGGCACGACGTGATCGCATCGGCAGGCGAGCTTCAGTTCGTCGTACGCCGCCGCGGCACGCGTGGCGATGTCGTCCAGATCAGCCCGCGCGAGTTGGCCCTTCTGCGCCTGAGTCCGACGCGTCAGCTTCTGTCGCATCAGGTCGGTGATGGCGTGGCGCGCGTCGCCCGCCTCAACAAGCCGGCGCATTTCCGTGCGCGTGACGGGTGCGATGAAGATGCTCAGTCGCTCGACCTCGGCGAGCGCCGGGTGGTCGATGAGCGTGGCGCCGAAAGCGGGGTTGCCCTCGAACAGCGCGTCGCCGCCTCGCAGCATGTCGCGGAGCTCTTGCAGGTCGAGCGCCAGCAGGTCGTTGCGGACCTGCTGGACGACGTAGCGCTCGGGCTCGTCGCGCAGCGCCTCGACGTCCTTGCGGGGCCGAAAGTGGTAGTCGACGCCGTCGGCCTCGCCGGGCCGGGGTGCGCGGTCGTTGTAGAGGACGACCGGCCTCATTTGCGCGTGCAGCCGGGGATGCGTGCGCGCCATGGCGCGGTGCAGCGGGCTCTTGCCTGCGCATGACGGGCCGGTCAGGATCACGAGGCGTCCGGGCATGGCGGCACCGGCGTGGGAGAGGCCGCGGCGGTCAAGCCCCGGTCATGCCCGCGAAGTACTTCTTCAGGTATGCGGTGACGCGGCGGGCGCCGATCACGCCGACGAGCTTGTTGTCCACGTCGACGATGGGCACGTGTCGGAACCCGCCGGAGACCATGACGTTGAGCACCTGCGCCGGCGGGTCGGTGGCGTAGACCACCACCGGGTCGGGCGTCATGTACTCGCGGACCGGTCGATCGGCGACGTCGGCGAAGTGGTCGGCGATGCGCTCGAGCACGTCGCGCTCGGAGAACATGCCGATGGGCCGGGCCTGCTCGTCGACCACGACGACCGCCGCGCCGTCGTGGTCGTTCATCATGGCGATCGTCTTGCGGACGGTCTGGTCGGCGAGCACGGACAGGAAGGGCCGGTGCTCGATCGTGGTGACCGCGTCTTCGCAGAGGCTCTGGAGGAACGGGTCGTCGTAGACGGCCGGTTCGTAGATGCTCAGCGGGTCTTCGTACTCGCCGGGCTCGGGCTTGCGGCGTTCGCGTCGCGCCATGATCGGGCTCCTTCGTCCGGGTCTACGCGCCCTCGCGCTGCTCCATGCTCAGCCGCGACCGCAGCGGGTGCGTCTGCACGTGGGCGGCGAAGTGATCGATGATGTACTCCATCGCCCCGCGGAGGCCGGTGAGGGCGACCGCCTTGCCCGATGCGTCGCGGACGCAGACCCACCGCAGGTTGTATGCCTGCATCACCGAGATCAACTCGGCGATCGGATCGGTCTCGCACACGCACCGCAGGTTGCGGGTCATGTGGTCCTCGACCGGCTCGTCGAGGGCGGCGGGCCGGTCGTTGAGCACGCGGATCAGCAGCTTCTCGTTGAACATGCCGACGGGCCGCCCCGCGTCGTCGAGGATCATCGCCGCCCCCAGCCGCGCGTCCCGCATCAGGGCGCAGGCGTCCCGGACCGTGGCCTTCGCATCGACACTGACCAGGGGGCGCAGCGACAGGTCGCTGACGTGATTGACAAGGATGTCGTTGCTGAGGCTCATGACTTCGCTCCGCCGACATGCTGCAGGATGGTGACGGGCCCGCCCTTCGGTGCGGCGCAGGCGCCCGGCGCGGGCTGCCACGCCTGGCGCATTTTAGCGGAGCGGCGCTGCGCCCGCCATCGGCCGCCGCGCGGTGGAGCATCCCGGCGAACTGGCATACACTCAACGTTTTGGAAAGGCGCACAGGCCATGGCGCGACAGGTGGTGGTCACGGGACTGGGTGCGGTCACCGCGGCGGGGATCGGATTCGACCCGCTGTGGCGGGCGATCTGCGCCGGTGAATCGGCGTTGCGGCGGATCGAGGCGTTCGACCCGGCCGGGTTCGAGTCGCAGATCGCCGGTGAGGTCCGGGACTTCAAGGTCAACAAGATCGTCCCCAAGAGCTACCGCAAGGCGACCAAGGTCATGGCGCGGGACATCGAGCTGGCCGTCGGCGCCGCCGACGCCGCGGTCCGCGACGCGGCGATCACCACCCCGGGCACCGACCCCGACGCCGAGCGGACCTACGCCGGCGAGCGATGCGGGGCGCACATCGGCGCCGGGCTCATCGCCGCCGAGCTCAACGAGCTGACCGGCGCGCTGGTCGAGAGCCGGGGCGACGGCGGGGCGTTCGACCTGCACCACTGGGGCCGCGAGGGCATGATGAACCTCACGCCGCTGTGGCTGCTGAAGTACCTGCCCAACATGCTCGCCTGCCACGTGACGATCATTCACGACACGCAGGGCCCGAGCAACACGATCACCTGCGGCGAGGCATCGGGGGGCCTGAGCATCGCCGAGAGCGTCCGCGTCATCGAGCGGGGCAAGGCCGACCTGTGCTTCTGCGGTGGGGCCGAGAGCAAGATCAACCTCATGGCCTTCTACCGACAGCAGTTGACCGGCCGGCTCACCGCCCAGGGCAACGACGACCCGGCGACGGCGGTCCGGCCGTTCGACACCGAGGCGTCGGGCACGGCGCTCGGCGAAGGCGGCGGCATCGTCACCATCGAAGCGCTGGACACCGCCTCCGCCCGCCGCGCCCGCGCCTACGCCCGCCTCGTGGGGTTCGGCTCGAGCATGTCGCAGAACGCCGCCAGCGACGGGCTCGAACCCGAACCCGACGGCCGCGACATCGCCTCGGCGATCCGGCAGGCGCTGCGCCTGGCCGATCTCGACCCCGGCGCGATCGACGCGGTCGTCGCCGGCGGCACCGGGATCGCCGCCTACGACAAGGCCGAGGCCGCCGCGCTGCGAAGCGTCTTCGGCGATCGCGCCGCCGAGCTGGCGATCTGGTCGGCCAAGCCCTACATCGGCAACTGCGGCGCGGGCGCCGGCGGGGTCGAGCTCGCCGTCGCCGCGAAGATGCTCCACGAGCAGACCCTGCCCGCCGTCATCAACTGCGACCTGCCGATCGACCGCCTGCACGGCGCGGCCACCGCGCCGTCCCGCGACGCGGCGCTGCGCCACGTGCTCGTCTACTCGACCAGCCTCGGCGGCCAGAACGTCGCCCTGGTCGTCGGAAAGGCGTAAGCTGAACGCATGATGACCCAACCCGTCGAGCCGCCGGCACCCATACGCGATCGGCCCGACGACAACCCGCCCGTCTTGAAGAAGGCACTGGCGGAACTGATGGCGGAGCATGGAACAGCATGGTGATGAAGAGCAACCACACCCGCGTCGTGCTGACGGGCCTGGGCTGGGTTACGCCGCTGGGCCACGACCTGGAGAGCGTCTGGGCGAAGATGCTGGCCGGCGAGAGCGCCGTGGCGCCCACGCGGCAGTTCGACGCGTCGACGTTCCCCACGACCTTCAGCGCGGAGGTGAGCGACTACGACTGGCGGCCGTTCGTGAAGCACGTCGAGGTTCACGAGCACTGCGGGTCGAACAGCGCCTTCGCGCTGGGCGCGGCGCGTCAGGCCTGGGCGATGGCCGGGCTCGACGGCGCCGACGTCGACCTGGAGCGCGTGGGCATCTACCTCGGGTCGGGCGAGGGGTCGCTGGACTTCGACAACTACGTGGCGTCGAACCTTCACGGCTGGGACGCGGCCGCCGGCGAGGTCGACGCGGTCCGCTGGGCCGAGGCGGCGAAGCAGAAGCTCGGGCTGTGGCGTGAGGTGGAGCAGGAGCCCAACCGCCCGCTGTACCACCTCGCCGTGGAGCTGGGCGCCCGCGGGCCGGGCTACAACTGCCTCACCGCCTGCGCCGCCAGCACCCAGGCGATCGGCGAGGCGGTCGAGATCATCCGCCGCGGCGCCGCCGACGTCATGGTCTGCGGCGGGTCGCACACCATGATCCACCCGTTCGGCGTGACGGGGTTCAATCGCCTGACCGCGCTGAGCAATCGCAACGACGACATCGCCACGGCCAGCCGGCCGTTCAACCGCACCCGCGACGGGTTCGTGCTCGGCGAGGGCGCGGGCATGGTCATCGTCGAGAGCCTCGATCACGCCGAGGCGCGCGGCGCGACGCCGCTGGCCGAGGTGATCGGCTACGGGTCGAGTGCCGACGCGTTCCGCATCACCGACATGCACCCCGAGGCCCGCGGGCCGATCGCCGCCATGCGGCAGGCGCTGACCGAAGCCCGGCTCGAGCCCGGCCAGATCGATTATATCTCGGCGCACGGCACGAGCACCGACGAGAACGACAAGAACGAGACCCGCGCGATCAAGGCCGTCTTCGGCGACGACGCCAAGACCCCGGTCAGCAGCATCAAGAGCATGATCGGCCACCTCATCGCCGCGGCGGGCAGCGTCGAGCTGATCGCCTGCGTGCTGGCCATCCGCGACGGCAAGCTCCCCCCGACCATCAACTACATCGACCCCGACCCCGAGTGCAACCTGGACTACGTGCCCAACGCGGCGCGGGAGGCCCGGGTCGATGTGGCGCTGTCCAACAGCTTCGGGTTCGGCGGCCAGAACGACACGCTGATCATCCGGCGTTTGGCATGACGCGCCGCCGCAAAGCGCTGGGGATCGCCGCGACCGCCGTCGTCCTCGTCGCGCTGCTGCTCGGCGGCGCCTGGCTGTGGGTTCGCCAGCGGTCCTTCGCCACGCCCGGCTACTGGCGACCGGTCAACGCGCCCCGGGAGCAGATCGCCGCGACCGCCGAGCAGTTCGAACGCTGGATGGCGACGCAGTTCACGCAACACCGGCCGGTCGGTTCGACCTGGTCGATCGCGATCGATCAGCGACGGGTGAACGAGTGGCTGGCGGCGCGGGGCCGACGCTGGGCCGCCAATCAGCACCTCGACCTGCCCTCGCAACTGGGCGCGGTCATGGTGGCGTTCGCCCCGGGTCGACTGATCCTCGCCGGGGCGTTCGACACCGCCGGCGGCCGCCGCATCGTCAGCGCGATCTACGAGCCCAAGGCCCGGACCCGCCCCGTCGAGCTGGCGTTAACCGGCACGCGGGTCGGCACGCTGGCGCTGCCGCCGGCCGCGCTGGCGGTGGTCGCGGAACTGACCGAGCCGGTGCGCTCGCCGCGGCTGGCCGTGCCGCTGGGCGACGGGCGTGTCGTCGAGGTCATCGCCGTGGAATTGCGCGAGGGCGAGGTCTTACTTAACTGTCGAATGGTGGCGGAGTAACAAGTCGCGCCGCCGGGCTAAATCGAACGTGGGGGATTTTCTTTCTTGCATCGCCGGGCGGGCTGGGTTATCGTCGCCAACCGTACAAGGTGCTCGGCTTCGTTGCGGCTAACAACGCAAGCCGGGTGAAAAGGGAAGTGTGGTGCCTTTGTAAACGCAATTGAGAGATGCGTTTACGGGAAATCCACCGCGGACGCGCCGCCGTAATGGGCGGGACTGGCTTCAGCAGCCAGCCCAGGCGTCCGGCCACAGGCCACTGCTCGCCGTGCAACGCGGCGGGCGGGAAGGCGGCCGGACACCACGCCCTGAGCCGGAAGACCTGCCTCGTACACCGATTGTGTGTCCTCGCGGTATAGGGACGCACCGGGCGCAGGCGCTGTCTTTCCTCTGACCCTTTGAGACAGAATTCGCCACCCGGTCTCCCGCGAGACACGGGTGTTGTTGTGTTCCCAAAGGGGTCGAAACGTCCCGCGCGATTCGGGACAAGGAGATGGTGCGATGCGCATGGATCTGTTTGTCGGGTGTGTTCTGCTTGCGGCCGCGGCTCAATCCGCCGAGGCCTTCGACTTCAATGACATCGACTACTGGGTCGGCGAGGGGGACAACGAGTCAGCCCTGGTCGTCGACTGGCACGACGGTCAGGCGCCGATCGTCTACGGCTACCGGTGGTCGGGCTCGGCGACCGGCGCTGACATGTTCCGCGCCGTCGCCGACGATGACCCCAACCTCTTGCTCTTCGAAGGCGACACCGACGCGGCCAACACCGGCGGCGACACCACCGGCGGCGCGAACACCGTCTACGGCATCGGCTACGACCGCGATGGCGACGGGTTCACCCTCGTGCCCGGCAGCAACGACTCGGGCGCCCCCGCCGACGCCGATGACAGCTACAGTGAAGGCTGGCTGGTCAACTTCTGGGGCTACTTCGTCAACATCGACAACAGCGAGTTCAACTTCCCGCCGCCGGATTTCAACCCGGTTGCCAACCCGGACTTCGGGACGGTGCTCGGCAATCCCTACGACGGCGGGTCGTGGGGCTTCTCCGGTTTGGGGTTCGCCGGTCACGAGCTGTTCGACGGGTCGTGGGACGGCTGGGGCTTCGGCGGCGCCGAACCCGGCAACGTGCCCGAGCCGGCGTCGTTGGCCCTGCTGGGCCTGGGCGGTCTGGTCGTGCTGCGCCGCCGGCGTTGACGCCGCCGCGCCCTGTGCATGACCGGTGACCTGACCCCTTACACGGAGATCACACCTTATGACATCCCTCAGCCATTGGCGGATCACGCACGCGGTGGTCGCGGTGCTGACGCTCGTCGGTGCGGCGGCGGGCGGTCCGGCGGTCGGCGCGACCAGCCCTTACGCCACCGAGGTGGTCGCGGCGAGCGGCCCGTTCGGCGGCGCGCCCTACGACGACCCCAACGCGATGCTCGGCGAGCCCACCGCAAGGTTCTATGAGCAACCGTTCCTGCCGTTTACCCCCGGCGGCCTCAGCCGGACCAAGATCGTCCAGGCCGCAACCAACCTCGCCGCGGATCAGGCGACCAAGGTCCTGACCACCCTGGGCAACGCCGACAGCTCGGTCATCGTCAAGTTCGACCACGCGGTCGAGGACGATCCGATGAACCCGTTCGGGATCGACCTGCTGGTGTTCGGCAACGAGTTCTTCCAGGCGGGTGGCATCGTGACCGACGCGACGAACATGAACACGCTTGACATCACCGGCGGGCCTTTTGTTGAACCGGTCACGGTATCGGTCAGCCCGGGCTTCCAGGGTCTCGCGGGGGAGGTCGAGTCCGACCCGCAGACGTGGCGGTGGCACGAATACACCGACGGCCCGTTCGCCGATGCGATGTTCCCCACGCAGGGGTTCATGTGGGACCGCGACGCGGCCGCCTGGACCGACGAGCCGATGGACTTCACCCGCCCGGTCGATCCGGCGTTGTTCGACACGATCGCGGCCGGGGGCCTGTCGGCCGCCGACGCGATCGACCTGTACGACGGCTCGGGCGGCGGGGCGGGGTTCGACCTGCTCGAGTCGGGGTTCGACTGGATCCAGTACGTCCAGGTTCAGGGCGCCGGCGGTGAGATCGACGCGTTCGCCGACGTGGCGCCCGTGCCGGAGCCGACCTCGGTGGCCCTGCTGGCCGTCGGTTCGCTGATCGCGCTGCGGCGTCGTTGGCGACCGTATTGCTAGACCCTCGCGCTCCGCGCCGGGGCGACCCGACGCGGGGCTTTGCCGACCCATGGACCGTGCACAGCGACAACCCGGCCGCGGCTTCACGCTCGTCGAACTGCTCGTCGTGCTCGCGGTGATCAGCATGCTGATGGCGGTGCTGACGCCGGTGCTGAATCGCGCCCGCCAGTCGGTGCGGGCGGTGCAGTGCCTGTCCAACGAGCGTCAGATGGTCCAGGCCGCGCTCAACTACACGACCGCCCACCGGGGCCTGTGGCCCGCGGCGTACACGCTCGCCGACGACGGCCGGTACATCGCCTGGGACACGACGACCCATCCCGACGGCTCCACGGGACCGGGGCGGCTGTGGGCGTATGGCGGTTCGGAAGAGCTGAAGGTCCAGCAGTGCCCGACCTTCCACGGCCGGGCCAACGCGCTCGACCGGTACACCGGTTACAACTACAACACCAGCTACCTCGGCAAGGGCACGTGGGAGGTCCCGTCGGAGCCGCCGCGGCTGGCGGGGGTGAGCCAACCGGCCATGACCGCGGTGTTCGGCGACGGCGAGTACGTCAGCGGGGCGAACAAGATGATGCGCGCGCCGTTCGGCGACGGGGAGCGGGGCGACGCGTCGTTCAGCGGCCGCGCCGCCGGCACCCAGGGCTACCGCCACCTCGGCGCGACCAACGTCGGCTGGGCCGACGGCCGCGCCTCGGCCCACCGCGAACGCCACCTGAACACCTCCGAGCCGTTCAACCTCCCGCTCGTCGGCCACGGCAACGGCTGGCTCAGCCCCGACGACTCGCTGTACGACCTGCGATGATGACACCCCGCTCCACGGAAGGAGACCCGCCTTGGCCCCGACCGTCTTCTACCAGCCGTCCGATCGCGGCATGCACAACCCCACCGGCGACCCGGCCGTGACCTACTACGGCACGACCTACCGCGTGCCGGCGTCGGCGTTCAACACCGTCCAGCAACTGGAGTGGGAGCAGACGCCCGACGAGCTGGCCCGGCCGGTCACGCGGGCCGACGGCGCCATCCTCAAGCCCGACCCCCAGGGCATCATCGAGCGCACCGACACGCTCGACCCCGAGACGGGCGACCTGCTGGTGACCTACCGCATCCCGTACTGTCGCGAGGACTGACCGAGGGCGCGGCGCCGCCGCTACCACTGCGCCTCGAACGCGCCGTCGTGGTGGCGGATGCACGCCGGTTGCCGGGCCCCGTCGGGCCAGACGACCGCCACGATGTCGAAGCGGATCGGCCGCCCGTCCCACCCGCGGCGCTGGAGCAACTCCATCGCCAGCGCCGTCAGCTTCCGCCGCTTGCGATGGTCGACGTGGACCTCCGGCGGGGGGTCGTCGCCCGTGGTGGTCTTCACCTCGACCACGGCGATCATGCCCCGCGCCCGGTCGTAGGCGACCAGGTCGATCTCGCCGAGGCGGCCGCGGACGTTCCGCGCGAGGATGCGGTAGCCGGCGCGGCGGAGGTGGCGCGCCGCCGCCCGCTCGCCGCGCGCCCCGAGCGATGGGGCGCGGCGGCCGAACCAGGGCACGCCCCACAGCCCGCGGCACGGTCCTCGCAGCTTCATCCCGCTACCATACCCTCGCCGCGCGATTGACTCACCCGTTTCGCCGCGTCAACATGCCCCCAGCGTTCCCATGAACCAACACCTGCCCAGCCTGCTGCTCGTCCTCGTGCTCGTGATGATGGTCTTCGCCGTCGCGCTGCTGCACGAGGACCTGACCCGGCTCCGCCGCGAGATCAGCCAACTCAACGCCCGCGCGGTCGTGACGGGCGAGCCGGCGGGCGAGCCGCCGCCCAACGACCCGGCCCCGCCGCCCCCATCGCCCGCGCCGCAACCCCCGGGTGACCTCGCCCTGGGCGCGGTCGACGTGTCGATCGACCGGTTGGACATCGACGACGCAGCGGTCGAACCCGATGCCGCGGACGCTGAGCCCAACGCCCCGGCGCCCGCGCCGCCGGGCGCGGGGCCCACCGCAGACGATGCCATCGAAGTCGAAGCCGAAGTCGACGCCGATGCCGCCGCCGATAGCGCCGCCGCCGGCACGACGGTGGCCGACGCCGAAGTGCCGAGCCCGTCGCCGCGCGACCCTGCCGGGCCGATCGATCCGCCCGGGTGGGAGCGGTACGGCCCGACGGTGGAGCAGATCATCCGTGAGGCGTTCGCCGGCGAGTTCGGCGCGATCGTCGAGCGATTCGATGAGGACATGGCCGCCGCGCTGCCGCGTGACCGGCTCGCCGCGGCGCTCGGGCCGATCCTCCGCGACGCCGGGCCGTTCCAGCGCGTCGTCGCACGCCGGACCCACCCCGCCCGGCTGCCCGAATACCTCCACGCCTACAACGTCATCGTCCAGACCGCCGACAACCCCGCCCTCACGTTCACCATCACGCTCAACACCAACAAGCAGATCGCCGGCTTCTACATCAACTGATCGGACGCGCCCGCCATGAATGACCGGATGTTCAAGACTCGACGCCACGCCGTCTTGTGGACCCTCGTCGGCCTGTTGGCGGTGCCGCTGTTGGCCGCGGCGGCGCCGGCCGCGGAGGATCGGCCCGCGCCCCGGCGGGTGATCTGGTTCATCATCGACGGCCTGCGGGCCGACGCGCCACGCGTGCTCGAACTGGAGCACCTCAACGCGCTGGCCGACCGCGGCGCCTGCTTCGACCGGGCGGAGCTGATCCTACCCGCCCACCCGCACAGCGGCGCGTGGAAGCAATTGCACGACAGCTCGATCCCCAACCCGGTGATGCAGACCGGCACGGTCTTCATCGAGCCGGGACTGCCGTTCGTGCAGGAGCTGTTCGAGTCGGCCGGGCTGGACACGGTGCACAGCTCGAGCTGGGACTACAGCGACATCGCGCGCGGGCACACGTTCCAGTTCACCGCCGAGGCCCCGCGGGCCGGCGACACCGACTACGACGACCGCGCCGCCGTCGAGGTGGTCAAGGCCTTGCTCAAGCACCGGGAGTTGGCGTACGCCCGGGTGCACCTGCAGGCCCCCGGTGTGGCGGGCTGGCAGGTCCGCGGCGCCACCCGCCGCGACGACCCGCCCGCCTGGGCGGGCAAGCTCTACGCCGACGGCTCGCCCTACGTCCGCAAGGTCCGCGAGGCCGACGCCATCCTCGGCGACTTCGTCGCCTTCCTCGAGGCCGAGGGCCTGTTCGAGGATACGCTGCTGCTGGTGTTCGGCGACCACGGCAACGCCCTGGAAGGGGGCCACCACCCCGAGCACGAGGGCGGCTGGACCACGCCGCTGGTCATCACCGGCCCCGGCGTCGCCCGAGGCCGACGCCTGCCTTACGCCGAGCACATCGACATCGCCCCCACGACCGCGCACGCCATGGGCCTGCGGTTCGAGCGCGACAACGGCGGGTACGGCCGGCCGCTCACCGAGATCTACGCCGACACCCCCGTGCCGACCGAGCCCCGCCGCCGCGTGCTCCACGAGCTCAACCGGTCGGTGATCGACTTCCAGCAACTGTTCGACCGACTGAAGCTGCACGTGGCGCTCAACGACCGCTGCGCCGACTGGGCCGCCCGCGCCTACACCATCGACAACTTCCTGGACTGGAAGCAGGCCGGCTCCCCGGAGGCGATCGTGCGCCGCAACCGCGCGGTGATCGACGAGATGAACGCCGCGGCCGAATCGCTGCCCGGCGCCGCGGACGGCGGCGACGCCACGCACGTCTACCTCCGCTTCACGGACCAGCCCGACCAGCCCGTCGACCGGGTCACCTACACCGTCGACCGCACGCTCGACGAGGACATGGAAGGCCACACCTTCGCCCAGACGCTCTCGCATACCGGCCCGATCATCGAGAACCGATGGTCGGGCCTCCGCGTGTTCTTCCACGAGCGGCTGGGCGTCGACGCCTACACCAAGCGCCGGCCCCGGCTGGAAATCCACCGCGGCGGCTGGTACCCCGATACCGACAAGCCCGCCTTCCACGACTTCGGGTTCGATAAGCACCTCGTCGGTGAAGGCGTCGGGCTCGGCGGCCTGCGGCTCTGGGACGGCCAGGCCGCACGGCTGCTCGCCTCCCCACGGCAACGCTCGGTCACCTTGACCGAGGACCCGGCTCGAATGACCATCGCCGTCGACGACATCCCCTTCCAGGGTCGCTCCGTCAGCGTCACTCAGACCATCACCGCTTACGACCATCATCGCTTCTTCCGCGTGGACGTGCGGACACGCGACGGCGCGAAGCTCCGCTTCGCCACCGGCCTCGGCCGCCCCGAAACCGTCCGCACCCAATGCCTCGGCCACGCGCTGGTCTCCTGGGGCGAACACCCCACTTACACCGGCGAACGCTACGACAAGCCCGTCGCCCTCGGCCTCGCCCTGCTCTACCACCCCGACCAGATCGCCGATCAGGCCCGCGACGACCACAGCCGCTACCTAGTCACCACGCCCACCGACCATTTCACCTATTGGCTGATGGCCACCAACGAATTCGAGACCCGCGGCGTGCGATCGCTCGATGAACTCATTCGCTTCATCGAACGCATCCGCCCGGCGGACCTCGCGCCGCCCGACCGGCGTTGAGGGACCGTCGGCCCGCGCGCCGCGCAGCGCCGGCATTCCGGCGCGATCGCTGTCGAGATGGGCATATCACCCAGCACGCGCGCCCCATGCGAGCCGGGGCGGGGCGATGCACCCGGCTGGACGCCCGCGGGCCCTGCAGGACAACGCCCGCTGAGTTACACTGTGAAGACGGGGAACATGGGTCGTCCTTCAAAGCATATGGCGGAGGAGTCAGGAGTATGAGCGAAGACAATCGCCCCAATCGTTCGGGCCGGCCGAGCAACCGTCCGCCGCGGGCGCGCGGCGCGAGTGGGAGTCGGCCCCCCCGGGGTCGCGGTGGCCCACCGCACGCCGGGGGTGGTCATGGCGGCGGTCGGGGCCCGCGACGCGACGGCAACGCCCGGGGCGCCGGGCGGCCGGACTACCCCATGCTGCTCGGCGAGCCCTCGCCCGCCCTGGCCAAGATCGCCTGCATGAACATCGAAAAGCTCGAAGCCAAGATCGAATCCCTCGATCAGGAGCTCGACCACGTCACGGCCAAGCTCGGCCGGCTCGCCAGCCAGGCCGATCCACCCCTCGAAAAGATCGAGACGGTCAAGGGTCTGATCCAGCGGCTCAACGCCATCAAGGAGGCCGCCACCGCGCGGCTCGCCGAGAAGCGCCAGAAGAAAGCCGCGTGGGAAGCCCGGCAACGCGGCTGAACCCCGTCATCCCAGGCCGCCGCCCCCGGCCCGTCACTCGTGCGTGAGACGGTCATACATCCGAGCGATCGCGATCAACGGATTGTGGCCGAGGTAGTCCGCGCATGGTTCGTCGGGCCTTCGGCCCTTGCGCCGGACGTCCTCGGGCCGGCCGCCTTCGGGGTGATAGAACTCCCAGATCGTGCCCGTACGCTCGAACTGCTTCGCGGCGTTGTCCAGCGCCCTCTCGCCGAGCTTGATGGCGGCGTCCGCGCGGCCGTAGTTCAGGCAACCCCGCATCGCCCAGTAAGTCATGCTGTTCCACGCCGGCCCCCGCCACATCCGAAGCTCAAACTTCCGGTCCGTCCGGCCGACCGTGGCGATAGGGTGCTCCGTGAAAAACACCCGCGGATTCAGCAGATACTCGTCGATGTAGCGGTTCGCCTGTGCCTCGGTCGCCGCGCCGGTCACGATCGGCCACATCGACTCGAAGCACAGGTGCCGCAGCGCCTCGTCGCGCATCGCCCACACATCGTAAAACATCCCCTCGTCCCGGGCGTAGAGATCGGTCCGGATGAACCCGCGCAGCTCCCGGGCGCGCTGCTCATAAGGCCCCGCGTCCTCGCCGAGCTCCCGCGCCCACGCCGCCGCGTGCTCGTACAGCCAGTACACGTGACACGTCGCGTCGATGCACGCCAGCGCCGCGTCCGGGCTGTCGTCGAAACGCACGCCCTCGTCGACCCCGCTCTCCCACTTCTTCAGCGTGATGTCGGTGTAGTAAAAGCCTTCGCCCTCGGCCTTGCGATGGCCTTCAAACCATGCGATCTGCTTCACCAACGCCTCGTAGAACCGCCCCAGGTGCTCGGTGTCGCCGGTGCGCTCGAGGTGATCGCCCACGGCCGCGACCCAGACCGGCGGATGGCCCTGCCCGCTGCCGCTCCATCCGACCTTCTTCCGGCCGCTCATGCCCCCGGGCATCCAGATCGATCCCGGCACAAAGCCCGACGGTTGCTGGTTCTGGAGGTTGTTCAGCAACTGGTTCAGCGCGTGCTCCGGATACGTCGGCAGCGTGTCCATGACCTGGTGCACGATGTCCCAATGCCCGAACGCCCGGCCGAAGACGTAGCCCGGCCCGATCTCCTCCCATGGCCGATCGAACGGGTGCTCCGGCGGATGCGTGGACTTCTCGTGCAACGCCGCGACGTACGTCAGCATCGACCGCCACGCCGGCTTGCCCAGGCGCCGCGCCTCCTCGCGGACCGCCTCCCACGATCCGCCCTCGCCCCCCGCGGCCAGCACCGCCACACAAGCCACCACGACCGCCGCCGTCACCATGCCTGCATTCATCGTCGCGCTCCATGTACCCGCCTCGCGTCACCGCCGCCGACGCAACTCAGGTCGCCGCCGATCTACCGCATACAAGTTACGCCCCCACACCTCAAGCGGCAACGAACCCGCCTCACGCTCGAGACGGGTTCGGTTCAACCGGCGCAACAAGCCATGCCAGTCGCACCGCGGGCCAACCGGACATGTTCACGCCGCTGTCAAGCCCGCTCGTCGCCTCGGCCCGGACGCCAACGCCAGGCACCATCGATGGATGGGCTTCGCCCAGGCCCCTGATCCGACTCTGCCTTGCCGATACCTCGGGTGTGCATCGGGGTCGATGAGTTTATGACCCATCGTTCAGTTCACTTGCCCCGGGATGCCCGCGCACAGCCGTGGCAGGCGGATCGGCCGTTGCGCCGATCCTCTGAAAAAATTACATCTTGCGTCGGCACGGCTACTTAAAGCTGTACGCGACCCATCCGGCGACGCCGCGTTGCGCAACGTCGGCCACCGCGGGCCATCAATGGAGGACCCATGCGCTTGGCGATACGCCGCATGCCGACGCTACGCCGCCCGTGTCCGCCGCGCCGCTGTCCGCCCGGTCATGGGCGGACTCGCGCCCTTGCGCAGCGCAAAACACTGCAAAACACAGATTTACGTTGCCTGTCCGCCGTGGGGCAAGGCGGTGGGCGGACACGCGATACCACCCGGCGCAACCGACGGTCGTTTGCCGCATGACGCAGCGTTAACGCGGCCCCGGGCCGTGGCCGGGTCAATCGGTCGCGCGGTCGCGTGGCAGGATCAGCATCGCGTCGCCGTAGCTGTAGAACCGATACCCCGCGGCGATGGCATGGCGGTACAGCGACCGTAGGCGATCCAGCCCCACCCGTGCGGCAACCAGCGCCAGCAGCGTGCTCCTCGGAAGGTGGAAATTGGTCAGCAGCCCATCGGTAAAGCGGAACGCGAAGCCCGGCTCGATCAGCAGGTCCGTCGACCCGCGATACGTGGCGGTGGGCAGCTCCACCGGCAACGACTCCAGCGCCCGCACGCTCGTCGTGCCCACCGGGATGATCCGTCGACCCTCGGCCCGCGCCCGCCGCAGCGCTTCGAGCGTCGCGGCCGGCACGCTGTACCGCTCGCGGTGCATCGGGTGCTCGGCCAGTTCGTCCGTGCGGACCGGCGCGAACGTGCCCAGCCCCACGTGCAGCGTCAGCCGCGCGATCTGCACGCCCGCCGCGGCCAGCTCGTCCAACAATCCCGGTGTGAAGTGCAACCCCGCCGTCGGCGCCGCCACCGCGCCCGCTTCCCCGGCGTACACCGTCTGGTACCGCTCGCGGTCGGCCGCGTCACGCTCCGCCTCGTCGTCGGTCCGCGCCCCGCGCGCCCGGCGGATGTACGGCGGCAGCGGCGTCAGGCCCACGCGGTCCAGCAGCGCCTCCACGTCCAGCGGCCCACGACGCTCCGCCACCCACGCGGCGTCCGCGCGACGCTCGACCAGCACCAGCGCGTGCTCAGCGTCCAGCGCGATCGACTCGCCCGGCTGCAGCCGACCCCGCGACTCCAGCAGCACGATCCACCGGCCCCACGCGTCCAGTTCAACGAACAGACCTTCCACACGACCGCCCGTCGCGGCCCGCTCGCCGAAGAACCGCGCCGGCAGCACACGCGTGTCGTTGAGCACCAGCACATCGCCCGCACGCAGCAGGCCCGGCAACGCGTACACGTGCCGGTCCCGTGGCCGGGCGTCCACCCCCGCCGGTTCATGGGTGACCAGCAACCGCGCCGCGTCACGCCGGGCGGCCGGCTCCGACGCGATCAGGTGCTCGGGCAACTCGAAATCAAGCTCTTCGGTGCGCATCGCCCGTCAGCATACAACCGCCACGCGCCTCGGTCGCACCCCGCGGCCGCCTCACGCCATCACGTCGACGCTGCCGCCGGTCGAGCCCGAGCCGCCGCCGGTCGAGCCGGTCGCATCGTATGTGCCCGCGGATTCGCCGCCGCCGCCGATCTGCATCGACGTGCTCATGCTGGTCGAGCTGATGCTCAGGCTGAGTTGTTCGGATTCCTGGCCGAGCAGTTGGCTGAGCGTGTCCATCGCGCCGCTCTGCTGGTCCTCGTTGCCGAGCAGGTACGTCAGCACAAGCATGGCCACGATCATCTTCAGTGTCTCGTTGGCCTGGAGGCTGTCGCTGAGACCCGAGCCCGACAGCAGCGAGCCGGCGGTGTCGAAGGCCATGCTGACCGTCGACGACTGCTGGGTGATGCTCAGCTCCGATGCGAAGGCGGACGAGGCGGCGCCGCCCTGGGCCGCGGTCTGGCCGGTCGCTCCGCCGGTCGCCGCGGCGCCGCTCGAGGCGGCGGGCCAGGCGACCGAGACCGAGGCCTGTGTGGACATGAGGCTGGACGTATACATGATCGCTCTCCTTGCTCTACACCTGTGTGGCAAGGAACGGTGCAGGGGCGGTGCCCGGGGCGTGCCACGCGTCCGCCGCAACGTCCAACCCGCTTGTATATCAGGGGTTGCGAGCGATGGCCGGTTGTGCCGGTCGCGCCGGCTGCGCGGCGGCGTCGGCCCGGGCCCACAACCGGCGCCGCGCGGGGACACCGACGCATTCTGGCTACAATGCCCGCGATGTATCCGCCCAGCTCACATCGCGCCCGCGCCGACGCACGACGACGCCTCATCGCCGAGCACGATCGGCATTGGCGGCAGTTCGACTACGTGTATCCGGTCATCAGCCGCCGAAGCCGGGGCCTCAGCGTGGGGATCAACCTCAATGTCGATACCGCGTGCAACTTCGACTGCGTCTACTGCCAGGTCGATCGCACCCGGCCGCCCCGGCGCCGCGACGTCGACCTCGACCAGGTCCGAAGCGAGCTGCACGCGATGATCGAGATCGTCACCAGCGGGGCGATCTGGTCCGACGCACGGTTCGCCGACACACCTTTGGCCATGCGACGGTTCAACGACATCGCCTTCTCCGGCGACGGCGAACCGACCGCGTGCCCGAGGTTCGCGTCGGCCGTGCGGATGGCCGCCGCCCTCAAGCACCGCCACGCACTCAGCACGACCCGGCTGGTTCTGATCACCAACGCCACGCTGCTGGATCGGCCAACGGTGCAGGAGGGGCTCGCCGAGCTCGACGCCAACGACGGCGAGGTCTGGGCCAAGCTCGACGCCGGCACCGAAGCGTACTTCCAGGCGATCGACCGACCCGGCCGCGGCATCCACCTCGACCACGTGCTGGCCAACATCGCCGCCGCCGGCCGCGAGCGACCGCTGATCATTCAGACCATGTGGTTGCACGCCGAGGATGTCCCGCACGACACCGACGCCGAGTTCGATGCGTACCTCGATCGGCTGGACGAGCTGATCGCCTCAGGATGCCGCATCGCGGAGGTGCAGTTGTACACGGTGGCGCGGCGACCCGCCGAAGATAACGTCCGCCCCGTCGACGCCGCCGAGTTGGAGCGGCTGGTCAACCGGCTCCACCAACGCTTGCCCGGCATCGATTGCCACGCATTCGCCGCGCAATGAAAAACCGATCGAACCCGTGGATAAGAACAACAGATGAATAATGGCAGTGCAACGGATCGGTCCGATCGGCTCGGCCCCGAAGGGGCCCGCTGAGACGATGTGTAGGTCGGGCGTTACCTCCTTTCGCATCAGAAGGTCAGTCCACCAACATCATTATTCGCCACAGCGCCGCATGCGGCAACAGAAAACCATCGCGCTGATGCTGGGAGCACGCGCCGCGGTGGCCGGGATGGCAAAGCAGATGGGGCCGGCGGGCGGCGGGGTTCAGTCGGCGGGGCAGACCGAGCCAAGCATCTCGAGGTATTCCTCAAGCAGTTCGGGCTGGTCGACCTGCACGAAGCGCAGCCCCATGCGGATCGGGCCGGGGCCGTCGGTTGGCTCGTCGTGGTACCGCACCGCGCTGCCGTGCGCGGCCATGACCAGCAAGCGGTCGCCCGCGGGCAACTGCAGTTGCACCTCGACCGGTTCGTCGAGGTCGAGTGGCTCGTCCAGTTCGCACCGCATCCCGCCGGCGGAAAGGTCGTAAATGTGGCCTTCGCGGGGCTCGGAATCCATGCCGGGCGCCCGGAACACGGCCAAGGCGTATCCGACGGGCAGACCGATGCGCGGATGCTCACGCTGGTCCCGGTGGTCGATCGGCTCGATGGCGGGCATAACGGCCTCCATGCGTAACTCCTTTCCGCCCTCCAAGGCGAACACTACAGGAATCATCGGCACGCGATTGCACGCTCCTTAACAACCAGAGCAACCGCAACAACCGCGCCAATACGGCAGGCCTGCCGCACACCCTCACTCTTTGTAGTCTGTTTTCCCCCTCGTTACAGGCGAACTATACAACATGACGCGGTTTTGTCGACTTAATTCTGCGAAATCGACGCTGAAAAGTCCGTCATGCGACGTTTCATACCACGCGATAGCCCAATCGCCGGGCACACGGCGCGGCCGTGCCTCGCCGCATGCACCGCCGCCGGCGAAGGCCGATCTGATATCCTGCGCGCCATGGAAACCGACCAACTGGCTCAACGCATCCTGGAAACCGCGGTGCTGCGCGGGCAATTCACGCTGCGCAGCGGCCGCGTCAGCGACTATTACATCGACAAGTACCTGTTCAGCACGCAGCCCGACGTGCTGGCGGCGCTGGGCGAGGCCTTCGCCACGCGGCTGCCCGATGCGGTCGATCGCCTCGCCGGCGCCGAACTCGGCGGGATCCCGCTGGTCAGCGCCGCGTCCATCGCCAGCGGCAAGCCGTGCCTGTTCATCCGTAACGCACGCAAGGATTATGGGACCGCCAAGCAACTCGAAGGCGTGGTGCTGCCCGGCGATCGCGTGGCGATCATCGAAGATGTCTGCACCAGCGGCGGCCAGGTGCTCGAGGCGGCCAAGACCATCGAAGCCCAGCAGGCCGTCGTCGCCGTCATCCTCGCCACGATCGATCGGGAGGAAGGCGCTCGCGAGGCGATCGAGGCGGCCGGCTACAGCTTCGACGCACTGTTCACGCGTTCGGACCTGGGTCTGTGAGATCGTGGCGGTGAGTGGGGCCAGCCCGAACCATCCATGAGCGGATCGCATCCCACCAACCCGGGCCCCGCTGGGGCGTCGACGACCGGCAAGCGATGGCTGCGGTGGCTGGGTTTCGCCGTGGCGCTGGGCCTGCTGGGCGCGTCGATCTTGTACGCCAGCCGCCACGGCAACTTCCGGCCGCTGCTCCGCGCCGATCCGCTGTGGTTGGCGCTGCTGGCCGTCTCGGTGCTGATCAGCTCGATCGGGGTGAACGGGCTGATGTTCTGGCTGGTGAACAAGCCCTATGTTGACCCGGCGCGGCCGCTGAGCCTCTCGGCGATGCTCGGGCTGCTGGGGGCCAGTGCGCTGCTCAACTACACGCCGATCAAGGCGGGCCTGTTCGGGCGGATCGCCTACCTCAAGCATCGCCACGGCGTCTCGTACCGCGCCTCGGTGCTGATCCACATGATGCTGGCCGGTTCGCTGTTCGCGGCGCAGGGGGTGACCGCGGCGGCGACGATCCTGCGACGCGGGTTCGATCCGTGGTGGCCGGTCCTCGCCATCGCCGGCATCGCTGCCGCCGCGCTGGTCGGGGCGGTGGTCGTGCGGCACCTGTTACCCCGGCGCGGCGATGGCGAGGCCGACGCATCGCTGGTGCACTCGTTCACGTGGACGGCCGCACACCTGTGCGTGTGGATCGTGCTGGCGATGGGGACGATCTTCATGACCGGCGTGCGTTGGTGGCTGGTTTGCCGGATCATGGATAAGCCGGTCGACGCCGAGTCCGCGACGCTCATGGCCGTGGTCCACACCTTCGCGACCATCCTGCCGGCGAACGGGCTGGGGATGCGGGAGTGGCTGATCGGGCTGCTGTTCGGCGGCTCGACGCCCGTCGACCTGGTCACGATCGGGCTGGTCGACCGGGCGGCCGAAGCCGCGGTGCTCATGGTGTTCGGTACGATGGCATTGGTCTGGCTGCACCGCGCCGATCCCAGCGCCCTGCACAGCCGCGAAGTGGAGAGCGAACTGCGTGAACAGTGACGATCAACAGCACGTGGGCC
>CAYWKS010000023.1:0-9462 GCA_964458935.1 uncultured Planctomycetaceae bacterium | reverse complement strand
CGTGGGCCGCGGCGAGCGGTGGGCCGTCATCCTCATGGCGATCCTGATGTTCGGGGTGTACTTCGTGCTCGCGGCGGGCACGGAGTTGTGGGATCGCGACGAGCCACGGTACGCCCGGGCGGCGGTGGAGATGTGGGAGGGCGGGGACTGGCTGGTGCCCCACGTCAACGATGCGCCGCGGCTGCGCAAGCCGCCCATGATCTACTGGATGATGGCGCCGATGGTCGGCGTAATGGGCCCGACGACCGTGGCGGTGCGGATGGTGTCGATCCTGTGCACGATCGGCGCGGGGTTGCTGACGTGGCTGTGCGGCCGGCGGATGTTCGGCCCCGCGGTCGGGCTGTGGAGCATGGGCATCTTCGCCACGTGCGGGCTGACGATCTACGTCGGGGCGGCAGCGCTGATCGACGCGGCGCTGGTCATGTTCACCACGCTCGCGGTGTTCTGCATGATCGATCGCGTCTACCGCGCCCGGGCGTGGTGGCACCTGCCCGTGGTCGGGCTGGCGATGATCAGCGTCATGCTGCTCAAGGGCCCGTTGGTGCTGCCCGTGCCGGTGCTGACGATCATCACGGCGGCGATCCTCGGGCGGCGGGGGTTTCGGCTGGGCGGCCGATGGTGGCTGGGCTTCGCCCTGGGCGCGGTGCTGTCGATCGGGGCGCTGGTCGCGTGGGCGTTGCCGACCGACATCGCGACCGGCGGGGCGCTGTACGAGATGGGCTTCAAGAAGCACGTGGTCGAGCGGATGTCGACCGGCATGGAGGGCCACGGCAGCTCGAACCTGCTCGAATACATCGTGATGCTCCCGCTGTACGTGCCGTTCCTGATCGCGTGCATGTTCCCGTGGGTGTTGCACCTGCCCGGCGCGGTGCGAGCGATGCTCGGCAAGCGACTGGGCGGCGAGCGCGAGCGGGCGATCCTCTGGGGCTGGGCGTTGCCGTGGTTCGTGTGCGTGTCGCTGGCGGCGACGAAGCTGCCGCATTACCTGCTGCCGATCCTCCCGCCGCTGGCGATCGCGACCGCGGCGGGTGTCGCGCTGCGGTTGAACGAACGCATGAACGACCAGGACCGCGACTGGCTGCGCGGGGGCATCTGGTTCTTCATCCCCGTGGCGGTACTCGTGCTGGGCGCGATCGCGGGGGCGCCGCTGCTCGTCGATGACGCGTCGTTGTTGGCCGGTGTGGCGCCCGTCGCGGTCGCGCTCGTGGTCATCGGTGCCGCCGGCGTGGTCTACCAGTTGCGCGAAAGGGTGGCGCTGACGACGCGGTTGCTGATGTACGGCACGCCGGTGGTCGTGCTGATGAGCGTGGTGCTGGTGCTGCCGGGCGTGGAGGATCGGCTGAAGGTGTCCAGGGACCTGGCCGGGTTCATCGAACGGCAGGGCCTCGCCGGCGAGCCGCTCCACATGCACGACTACGACGAGCCGTCGCTGTTCTTCTACGTCGATCGCCCGGTCGGCCGGCCCATCGTGAGGCTCGATCGCGACGAGATCGGCGCTTGGGCGCGGCGAGGCGGCGATGGTTTGCTGGTCATCTCGCGCGAGCGGCTGGAGCAGGTGCAACAGGCCCACGGGCCGGCGCCCGTGCGGACGCGGTACGCCAAGCCGATCATCGACTACTCATCCGGCGGCGATCCGATCGAGGTCTTGCTCGTGGAGCCCGCTGGGGCATCGGGCGGATGATCGAGCAGGCCGCGGTCGCGGAACAGGTCGCGCATCGCCAGGGTCGTCAGGGTCCCGAGGTACAGGCCGGCCACCACGTCCGACAGGTAGTGCGAGCCGGTGAACAGCCGGGTGGAGGCGACGATGACCCCGGCGAGGACCCAGACCCGCCACGCCCGGGGGAAGAGGATGCACAGGGTTGCGGCGACGGCGCCGGCGACCATGGCGTGGCCCGACGGGAAGCTGTTCTGGTCGTAGCCGACGGTGAACGGCTCAAACCCGTATTGGCGGTGCTCGAACCACTCGCCGGGCCGGTAGCGGCCGCAGAGGATCTTCAGGAGGTTGACGCCCAGGCCGGCGACGCCGATGGACGCCGCGATGAAGGCCAGCCGCATCGACCAGGCGCGGCGTTGGATCGCCCAGAGCAGGATCGCGCCGGGGATCGTGATGTAGAGCCAGACCTCCGCCTCGCCGAGCTGTGTCACGTACTCGACGGTCTGCTTCTCCGCCGACCGCAGCGCGTCGACCGTCTGGGCGACGTACAGGTCGATCCGGGAAACGGACAGGACGGTGAAGGCGGCGACGGGCAAGCCCGCCCACAGCGCCCGGCGCCAGGTGGCCCGGCGATGCGCGGTCGGGTCGTGGGGCGGATCGGCGGTCATGTCTCCACGCGGTCCATCATGAACAGCGCCACCGGCAGGTAGATCAGCGTCGCCAGCCAGGCGCTCATGGCGTTGGCGGCCGGATGGTCGAACCCGCTGCCGACCTGCATGATGATGAACCCGCCCGCCCAGGCGCCCAGGCACAGCGGTGCCGCGAGGACCGACTGGCGGAGCAGGTTGGCCGGCCCGCGCACCAGGAAGAACGGCAGCCCGATCGCGAGGATCAGCACGTTGGTCACGATCATGGCGAAACGCCCGTGAAGGATCCGCCGCAGTTCACCGGCGTCGACCAGTGCCGCCTCGCTGGCCATGAGGCGGTTGAGCTCCGCGACGCTGAGCAACTGCCGCAAACGCGCGTTGCGGTGGAGCATGACCATGGTCGGGTCGAGGTTGCTCTGGATGAAGTCGACCGGCCGGGGATCGACCTGGGCGGCGATCGCCGATCGCGACGCGGCGCGGTCCAGCGCGTAGCCGTCGATCAGCTCCCAGCCCTGCCGCGACCCGTCCCAGGCGGCCTGGGCGGCGACGATGCGCCGGACGGCCCGGCCGGTCGCGTCGCGGACGAGGATCGACACGCGGCTCATCGTGCCGGCCCGGGTGTCGAACGCCGCGGCGCTGAACAGCTTGCTGTGCTCGGGCAGCCCGTCGCCGTCGGCGTCGGGCCCAAGGTCGGGGACGAATTCGAGGCGGAACGGCTTGACGCCGCCGTGCTTGACCTGGTGGTGCTCGACGATCAGCCGCTCGCGCAGCCGTGGGATGATCAGCTCGTAGTCGACGAGCGTGAGGCAGCTCAGCACGCAACCGACCAGCAGCAGCGGCAGCGCCACGCGGTACATCGATACGCCCCCGGCGAGGATCGCCGTCAGCTCGCGGTTGCGGATGAACCCGGCGAGCGTGAACCCCGCCGCGCCGATCGGCAGCACGCCCGCCGCGTAGATGAAGAACAGGAACACCTTCGGCCAGTAGAAGCGGAAGATCGCCGCGACCACCGCGGTGAACTTCTCCGCCGCGGCGGCTTCGGGCATCCGCTCGGTCACCTGTACGAACTCGTCGAGGTTGAAGATCAGGTCGAGCATGATGATCAGCAGCATCAGCACCGCCAGCAGCACGCAGTAGTTGACGAGGAACTGGCGGATGATGTAGCGATCAAGGATCTTCATGGCTGTCTCAATGGCGCGCGAGGCGGTGGTAGACCGACCAGACCACGGCCAGCAGGAACAGGTTGCCGCTCCAGATCATCACGCCCGTGAACCACGTGCCCAGGCCGAACGGGTTGCTCCCGGCGATGTTCTTGCCGCCGCCGGAGATGATGAAGATGCCCAGCACCGCGGGCAGGAAGCACCAGAAGAAGATGACCAGCGGGGTCTGGTGGCGGAGGTTCATGCTCATCACCGCCCCGAGCAGCATGACCATCAGGGCGCAGACCGACAGGGCGCCGCGCTCGTTGACCGCGATGGCGATCTCGCGGCGGAGCGACTCGATCTCGTCGGTCAGTCGGAGGTAGGCGGCGTGGACGCCGGCCGGGGCGTCGGGTTGGACGGCGGCGGTGAGATCGGCCGCGCTCATCCGGCGCCAGCGCGCGGTCATCTGCCGCTCGGGCCGCAGCAGCGGCAGGTACACCGCCGACCGTTCGTTGGGCGCGGGCAGGCGGGGGTCGCGGACGGTGACGTTCTCTTCCAGCTTGATCTCGAGCCTCGGCGCATCGGCGGCGCGGGCCAACTCCAGGTCCAGCTTGCCGCGGGTGGCGCGGAGCGTCTGCGTCACCTCGAGCCCGCGCGAGACGCGGACGGTGATCGTGTCATCGCCCTCGGCGGCGAGCCGGAGCTGATCGCCGTCGCGGACGGCGATGGGCGCGGTCAAGCGGTAGCGCTCGTTCTGCGGGCCGTCGAGCCGAAGCACGCCGCCGCCCACCTCGCCCCGCAGCACCGCGACCATGTGATCAAGCAGCGCGTCGGCGATGATCGCCTGCCGCAGCGCCTGCACCTGCTCGGCCACGTCCTCGTGCTCCTCGGGGTGCTCGTCGATGCGGTGCAGCCGGTCCAGCGCGAGGAAGCGGGGCTTGACCTGGAAGAAGCTGGGGATGCGCTGGGCGGGGAAGCTCTGGCTGGCGACGTTCACCAGCGTGCCCGACGCGGGATGGCGGACCGTGGCGTTCTCGAAACGGACCGTGATGTAAGTCTGTCCGTCGGTGTGGCGGTAGAAGTCGGCGACGGCCAACTCGCCGGTGTAGTCCGCCTCGAGTCGACCGGTCCGGCGGTTGATCTGGCCCCAGGCGGCGTGCCGCAGCTCGATCCGCTGGTACGGCCAGGGCTCACCGGCCGACAGGTCGGCCGGCCGGCGGAGCTCCGCCTCGTCGGCGTAGTCGGCGTAGAGCACCGAGTCGCCGAACTCGACCACGTCCTTCCGCTGGAGCTGATCGACGACCATGCGGGCGATGTCGCGCTGCGCGGTGTACTCGACCTTGGCCCAGAACCCGGGGATGACGTAGTTGCTCAGGAAGAACAGCGCCAGCGTCGTCGCCAGGCCCAGCAACAGCACCGGCGTCAGCAGCGACCGGTAGCTCACCCCGGTCATCGCGCACGCGGTGATCTCGTTGTCCTGTGACATGCGGAAGTAGACCAGCGTCGCGCTGAACGCCGCGGTCACCGGCAGGGCGTACGGCAGCATGACCGGCACGACGTACAGCATCAGCTTGGCCAGCCCCACCGCGTCGGGCGAGCCCTCGCTGGCCGTCTTGAGGATGACGAAGCCCACCGCCATGACCGTCACCAGCACGCCGGTCGACAGCAGCAGCAGCTTCGCCAGTTCGCTCAGGATGTAACGGTAGAGCGTCAGTGGCATGAAGCCCACATGGTCGACGATTCGCCCCGCCCCGACAAGTGATCGCCTTCCGCGCCGGCGCGGTCAGGCCCGGCCAACGCCCAGCTCGCTCATGACCTGGCGGGCCCGCGCCAGCAACTGCTCGGCCCCTTCGGCGCCCAGACGCGTGGAGTAGCGACAGAACACCAGCACGTCCTCCGTCGACTCGACCGACATCGTGCGGTTGCGGGCCAGCACGTCGATCAGTCGCTCGGTCATCATCTGCTCGGTGGCCTCGGCGTCCTGCTCGGGGCTGGTGATCCGGTTGACCTTGTTGAACCGGTCGTCCGAGGTCAGCACCACGTCATGCTTCGGGCCCATCGCCCGCAGCAATGGGTGGTTGGGCACGATCATGAACCGCGGCAGGTCGGACAAACGCTCGCCCCGAAAGACAAGGAAGGTCTCGCCCTGGTCGGCGTAACGCTCGTCGCCGTAGTAGGCCTGGGCCTCGGTCTCGCGGCGATTGCCCAGCACGCCGTACTCGCGGAAGTCCACCACGTGGGCTTCGAAGCCATCGACGCGGCCGTGGTACCAGGCGTCGACCTTGACGACGTAGCCGGCCTTGAACAATGCCGACCGACCGAGCAACGACTCCAGTTGCTCCCAGACCTCGCCGGGATTGGCCAGGTCGCGGGGCTGCAGCCCGTGCCGCCCGGCGAAGGATTGCAGCGACTGCCGACGCCGCCGCAGCAGCGCCACGACAATGGCCCCGACCGCGGCCAGCCCCGCCATCAGGATGATCGGCCCACCGAATGCCTCCCAGAACGGCATGGCCCCCGGGCCCGTCGCGTCATTGGGTTCGGCCGGCCATTGCCCGATGATCGAAAACGTTACATGCATGGGACCTCCGGTGCATCATAGCGGGGCGTGGATGGCGGCGTCGTCGCCTTGACGACCGCGACGCCGTCATCGACCATACGGCCTCCATGTCCAACCCACAATCAGAGCATGAGCCGACCCCCGTCGCCGTGATCGGCGTCGGTCGCATGGGCCGCCACCACGCGCGGGTCTACCACGAGCTGCCTCAGGCGAAGCTGCTTGCGGTGGTCGATGCCGACGAGGACCGGGGCGGCGCAGCGGCCGACCGGCATGGCTGCGACCACCTGCACACCGTCGACGAACTGCTCAGCCGGTACCCGCAGGTGCGTGCGGTGTCCGTCGCGGTGCCCACGCTGGATCACGAGCCGGTCGCGTCCAAGCTGCTGCCGGCGGGGATCGGTTGCCTCGTGGAGAAGCCGCTGGCCCAGTCCGCCGCGGTCGCCCACCGCCTGGTCGAGCTGGCGCGTGAGCACCAGACCCTCTTGCAGGTCGGGCACACCGAGCGGTTCAACCCCGCCGTCCGCGCCATCAGCGACTGGGACATCACGCCCCGCTTCATCGAGTGCGACCGGGTGAGCCCGATGACCTTCCGCTCGGTCGACGTGGGTGTGGTGTTCGACATGATGATCCACGACCTGGACATCATCCAGATGCTGGCCCGCTCGAAGGTCGCCCGGGTCGATGCGTGCGGCGTGAGCGTGCTCTCGGACAACGAGGACATCGCCGACGCGCGGATCATCTTCGAGGACGGCTGTGTCGCCAAGCTCACCGCCTCGCGGCTGGCGCTCAAGACCGAGCGGAAGCTGCGGGTTTTCAGCGAGACCGGCTACGTCAGCCTGGACTACGCGACGAAGACCGGCCGGGCCATCCGCCGCACCGGCAACATCGAGCAACTGCTCGAGGTCCGCCAGCAGATCGCCGCCGGCCACGACCTGTCCGACCTGGATTACCACGACCTTGTGGCGATCGAGGAACTGACGATCAACGACGAGGAGCCCCTGCGGGCCGAGCTGACCAACTTCCTCAACGCGATCGAGGGCGCCGATCAGCCCGCGGTCGCCGGGGAGGCGGGCCTGGCCGCCGTCGAGCTCGCCGAGCAGGTCATCAATGCCATCCGCGAACACCAGTGGCGCGGGTTGGACCTGAAGAAACTGATCTGAGTCTGCGAGCCGCCCCGGTCGGATCGCCGTAGCGCGGGGGTCCGGCGGACCGAAGCGGGCGGGCCGGCGGGTGACGCCGGGCCTACGGGCGTCGGGCCTTGACGCGGACGGCGCGGACGATGGGCTTGTCGCTGACGAGCACGAGGTACCCGCCGCCGCCGGCGCCCGAGAGCTTCCAGCCCAGGGCGTGGTCGCGGTGGCGGTCGATCAGGTCCGTCACCATGTCGTTGGACATGTTGGGGAACATGGCGACCTGGGCCTCGAAGCCGTCGCGGACGGCCTGGCCGAGCGCCGCGCGGTCCATGTCCCTGATCGCCTGCCAGGTGCGTTCGGCGGCGTCGGCGAGGCGAGCGGCGTTGTCGCGATTGATGTCGGTGTCGTGCAGCACGTTGTAACCGGGCTTGCGCGGGCCGAGCGGCACGAAGTAGATCGACTGCTCGACAAACTGCAGCGCCGCCTCGTCATGGAGCCGATCGATGCTGGCCGGCCAGTAGGCCCCCTGGTAGTTGCTCTTGGCCAGGCCGGGGTAGACGATCCCGATCGCGTCCTGCGACCCGGAGACCTCCTGGGTGCCGGGCGGGTTGTCGTAGGCGAAGAGGATGCGGGCGAGCTTCTCGGGGTCGCCGGCGGGCAGCCGCGGTCCCCACAGGTCCAGCGCCGCGCGGTGCGTGCTCGACGCCATGCCGCTGCGCTCGTTGAACTCGATGGTCGGCTCGAGGCTCATCGTCACGACCGGCCCGGGGTGGTGCTCGGAGACGAACGGCTGGTCCAGCCAGCCGCCGCACAGGTCGATCCGGAAGGGCATCTCGTGCACCTTCCGCAACGCCGTGGTGGACCGGGCGGCCAGGCCCTCCTCCGGCTCCCGCGCGAGGACGACGTACTCCACGCCCAGTTCCTCGCACAACTGTTGCTTCTCGGGCGTGTTGCCTTCTTCGTTGACGACGAAGAAGTCCGGCTTGAGGCTGCGCATCTCCTTCTCGAAGTCCAGGTAACCCGAACCCGAGGAGACGAACGCCTCCTTGACCGCGGACACGGACTGGACCATGAACAGCCGCTCGTCCTGGCTGGTCACGGGGGGCCGGCCCTTCAAGTCGTACACGGTCCGGTCGGCGCCGAGCGCCACGTGCAGGTCGCCGTACTTGGCCGCCTGCTTGAAGAACGCGATATGCCCGCTGTGGAGCAGGTCGAAGCAGCCGCTGACCAGAACCTTCTTCGTCACGAACCACCTCCGATGATGCCAAGCACGCCACGCACCGTCCGCCGGGTCGCGGCGATGGTAGCGGCAGGCCCCCAAGGGGGCAATCGGGTGTTCGTGGGGTCGTCTTAACGGCCTCCCACCGTCAGGTCGGTCATCTTCTCGACCTGGCCGGCGGCGATCTTGTCGAACCCGGAGCCGAGTTCGCCGATCGGGTCGGGCGGGGCGATCTCCACCACCTTCTCGCCGAGCTTGACTTCGCCGGCCTTGACGCGTGCCTCGAACTTGCGGCATTCGTCCAGCAGCGCGTCGAGGATCTGCTCTTCCGGCACGTTGGCCACCTTCTCGCCCTGCACGTAGATGATCCCGCGGCGGTCGCCGGCGAAGATCGCCACGTCCGCGCCCTCGGCCTCGCCGGGGCCGTTCACGATGCACCCCATCACCGCGACCTTGATCGGCAGCTCGATCTCGCTGGCCAGCTTCTCGCGGATGTCCTGCACGAGCGTGAACAGGTCGACCTGTATCCGCCCGCAGGTCGGGCAGGCGATCAGGTCCACCCCCTTGCGCTCCCGCAGCCCGAGGCAGTAGAGCATCTCCAGCCCGTCGGTGACCTCCTCGGCCGGGTCCGAGGCGTAGGAGATGCGGATCGTGTCCCCGATGCCCGACGCCAGCAGGTGCCCCAGCGGCACGACCGAGCGGATGATCGCGGTCTCCCGGGGGCCGGCGTGCGTCACGCCCAGGTGCAGCGGATGTTCGAACCGCTTGCTGCTCTCGGAGTACGCGTCGATGCCCAGCGTCGGGTCGGGGCTCTTGGCGCTGATGACGATGTCGTAGAAGTCCTGCTCGTAGAAGATGTCGAGGTATTCCTCGAGCTTGGTGATCATGATGGCCAGGAAGTGGCCGTGCTTGTTGTCAGAGAAGACGCCGCCGAGCTCCTTCATCCGCTTCTGCTTGTCCCGGCGTTCGACGATGGAGCCTTCGTTGACGCCGACGCGGATGGGCAGGCCCCTGGCCTTGCACGCTTGGATGACCTCGGTGACCAGCTTCTTCTCGGAGATGTTGCCGGGGTTGAGGCGGATCTTGTGGACGCCGGCGTCGAACGCCTCC
>CAYWKS010000022.1:0-49046 GCA_964458935.1 uncultured Planctomycetaceae bacterium | reverse complement strand
CTAAGTCCGCGATCGATCGCACGAAGTGAGCAACAAGCGCCACGCTCCCCAAGCAGCGACGCGATTGATCGCGTTGCCGCACAACACCCGTGTTGCGCCGGCCGCCCCCCCTACTCCTCCGGCTCCATGACGGCCATGAACGCTTGCTGGGGGATGTCGACGGAGCCGACGCGCTTCATGCGCTTCTTGCCCTCTTTCTGCTTTTCGAGCAGCTTGCGTTTTCGCGTGACGTCACCGCCGTAGCACTTGGCGGTCACATTCTTGCCCATGCTCTTGATGGTTTCGCGGGCGATGACCTTGCCGCCGATCGAACACTGCAGGGGTATCTCGAACTGGTGTCGCTCGATATGCTCCTTGAGCTTGCGGAGCATGGTTCGGCCTCTCTGGTCGGCCTTGTCGCGATGGCAGATGAAGCTCATCGCCTCGATCGACTTGCCGTTGATGAGGATGTTGACCTTGACCAGCCGATCAGCCCGGTAGCCGGTCAGTTCGTAGTCCATCGTGCCGTACCCGCGTGTGCAGCTCTTGAGCTTGTCGAAGAAGTCGAAGATGATCTCGCCGAGCGGCAGCTCGTACTCGAGCATCTGCCGCGTATCCGAGAGGAACTGCTGCTTGATGTAATTGCCGCGGCGGCCCTCGCACAGCTTCATGATGTCGCCGATCGCCTCGTTGGGCGTGATGATCTCCAGCTTCACGATCGGCTCGCGGATCTCAGCGATCCAGGACGGATCGGGCAGTTCGGCGGGGTTGTGGATCTCGACGACCTCGCCGTCGGTCTTCAGGATCTCGTAGGTGACCGTCGGGGCGGTCTGGACGATCTCGACACCGCCCTCGCGCTCCAGCCGCTCCTGCACGATCTCCATGTGCAGCAGCCCGAGGAACCCGCAGCGGAATCCGAACCCCAGCGCCTCGTTGCTCTCGGGCTGAAAGGTGAACGACGCGTCGTTCAGTCGCAGCTTCTCGATCGCGCCGCGCAGGTCGTCGAAATTGCTCGACCCGGTCGGATAGAAGTCGCAGAACACCATGCGCTGGGGCTCGCGATAGCCGGGCAGCGCCGCGGCGGCGCGGGCCTTGTCCAACGTGATCGTGTCCCCGATGCTCACCTCGTCCAGGCTCTTGATCGAGGCATAGAGGAAGCCGACCTCGCCGGCCTCGAGGGTCTTGACCTTGTGCTCGCACGGGGTCATCTTGCCCAGGCCCGTCACCGTGTAGGTCCGCTGCTGCTTCATCATGAGGATCGGATCGCCGACCTTCAGGCGGCCGTTCATGATGCGGATGTAGGTGATCACGCCGCGGTAGTCGTCGTAGACCGAATCGAAGACCAGGGCCTGGGTGGGCGCATCGACGCTGCCACCGGGCCCGGGCAGTTTCTCGCAGATGGCATGGAGCAGTTCGGGCACCCCCGCGCCGGTCTTCGCCGAGCAGAAGATGCAGTCCTCGGCGGGCAGGCCGAGCACGTTCTCGACCTCCATGGCGACCTCCTCCGGGCGCGCCGCCGGCAGGTCGATCTTGTTCAGCACGGGGATGAGTTCGAGGTCGTGGTCCACGGCGAGGTAGGTGTTGGCGACGGTCTGGGCCTCGACGCCCTGGGCGGCGTCGACGACGAGGATCGCCCCCTCGCAAGCCGTCAGGGCCCGGCTGACCTCGTAGTTGAAGTCGACGTGCCCGGGCGTGTCGATCAGGTTCAGCATGAACGGCTGGCCGTTGTGCTCGAACTGGATCGTGACGGCCGAGGCCTTGATCGTGATGCCGCGCTCACGCTCGAGGTCCATGTCGTCGAGCAGTTGCTCGCGGAACTCGCGCTGGGTGATCGCCCCGGCGGCGAGGAGCATGCGGTCGGCGAGCGTGCTCTTGCCGTGGTCGATATGAGCGATGATGGAAAAGTTGCGTATGTTCATAGGGGAGGTCGGTCGGGTTGTGCGAATCGTGTATTGTAGCAGAACCTGGCCCACGGCCTCGCCAGCCGACGACCGCCGCGCCCCGGGCCGGGGCCGCCGCAAAACCTTCACGACATTGGCTCGGTCGGCGGACCTCCCGGCCTACCATATGCCGGAGGGCGTGCGGTAGCGGATACGGGACGAACCACGTCTACAGGGGCGGTTCAACATGACAACGCAAACCGATACAGCCCGGTCGACCGATCGCGGGGCACCTGGCACAACGGGTCTCACCGAGCAGTTCGGGCGGGTGCGGCGGATGACCGAGTGGCTCGCCGAGCCGCTGACCCCCGAAGACGCCCAGGCGCAGTCCATGACCCAGGCGTCGCCGACCAAGTGGCACATGGCGCACACGACATGGTTTTTCGAGGAGTTTGTGCTCGCGCCGCACGCCGCGGGCTACAAACGATACCACCCACAGTTCGCCTACCTGTTCAACAGCTACTACAACGCGGTGGGCGATCGCGTCGCCCGGCCGAACCGTGGTGTGCTGACGCGACCCGGCATGCAGCAGGTCCACGCCTATCGCAAGCAGGTCGACCGCGACATGATCCGGTTCATGGGCGACATGTCCGACGACCAGCTCGCCAAGCTCGGGCCATTGATCACCATCGGCCTGCATCACGAGCAGCAGCACCAGGAGCTGATCCTTACGGACATCAAGCACCTGCTGAGCCACAACCCGCTGCGGCCGGTGTACCGCGAGCGCGAGCATCGGGCGCTCGGCCCGGCTCCCGCGCTGCGGTGGTTCGACTTCGAGGCCGGCCTGTACACGATCGGCCACGACGGCGCGGGATTCGCCTACGACAACGAAAGCCCGCGGCATCAGGCGTACCTGCAGCCGTTCCGCATCGCGTCGCGGCCGGTCACCAACGGCGAGTACATGCAGTTCATCGACGACGGGGGCTACGCGCGGCACGAGCTCTGGCTGGACTTGGGCTGGGCGACCGTCAACGCCGAGGGCTGGCGACATCCGCTGTACTGGGAGCGGCGCCACGGCGAGTGGTGGCAGTTCTCGCTGGCGGGGATGCAGCGCGTGATGCCCGACGAGCCGGTGACGCACGTGAGCCTGTTCGAAACCGACGCGTACGCGCGGTGGGCGGGCAAGCGGCTGCCGACGGAGTTTGAATGGGAGGTGGCGGCGGCCGAGCTCGACCCGACCGCGGGCAACTTCGTCGAGACCGAGCGCTTGCACCCCGCGGGCTTCGGCGCGGCTACACCGACCGACCGGCCGATCAGGATGTACGGCGACGGCTGGGAATGGACCCGCAGCCAGTACGAGCCGTATCCCGGTTATGCCGCCGAGCCCGGCGCCCTCGGTGAATACAACGGCAAGTTCATGTGCAACCAATTCGTGCTCCGCGGCGGGTCGTGCGCGACTTCGGCGTCGCACATCCGGCGGACCTATCGCAACTTCTTTGGACCCGAGACGCGCTGGCAGTTCAGCGCCATCCGATTGGCGGACAACGCAGAATGACACAAGCAGACCAGATGATCGACCTGTCTCCCGAGACCGCGGAGGTGCGTGCGGCGGTGCTCGAGGGGCTGACGGCCGCACGCAAGACGTTGCCATGCAAGCTGCTCTACGACGAGCGCGGATCGCAGTTGTTCGAGCAAATCTGCGCCGCGCCCGAGTACTACCCGACGCGGACCGAGCTGGCCATCATGCGCGACCACGTCGGGGCCATGGCGGACACGGTCGGCCCGCAAGCCGCGATCATCGAGTATGGCTCGGGCTCGAGCACCAAGAGCCGGCTGCTCCTGGAGCACCTGCACGATCCGGCCGCGTACATCCCCATCGAGATTTCGCGTGAGATTCTGCGGCAGAGCGCCGAGTCGTTGCGCCACGCCTTCCCGGGCCTCGCCGTCGTGCCGGTGTGCGCCGACTACACCAAGCGGCTTCACCTGCCGCCGCTCGACCCGGCACCACGGCGCGAGGTCGTCTACTTCCCGGGTTCGACCATCGGCAACTTCCACCCGCATGAGGCGCAGGCGTTCCTCGCGCGGTCGGCGCGGCTGGTCGGCGCGGGCGGAGGCATGCTGCTTGGCGTCGACCTGATCAAGGATCCCGCGACGCTCGAAGCCGCCTACGACGACGCGGCCGGCGTCACCGCCGCCTTTAACCTCAACATCCTGCACCGGATCAACCGCGAGCTCGACGCCGAGATCGACGTGGATTCGTTCGAGCATCGGGCGGTGTTCAGCGCGGCCCATCACCGTGTCGAGATGCACCTCGTCAGCAAGATCGAGCAGACACTGCAAGTTGCGGGCGCGACGATGAACTTCGACGCCGGGGAAACGATCCACACCGAGTGTTCTTACAAGTACGACCTGGCGGGCTTCGCCGAGCTCGCGCAACGCGCCGGCTGGGCGGTCGAGCACGTCTGGACCGACCCCGATGAACTGTTCAGCATCCAGTGGTTGATTCGCTGACCCGGCCATGCCGCAGCGCGGTACGCCCCTCACATGATCGGCGTCTTGACGAATCGACGATGATCACATGCCCGCGTTGAGGGCTTGAAGATGGCGGGCGAAGTGCTCGGCGAGCACCTCGGTGTACGTGTCCGTATGCGATTCGAGGACGTCTCGGACGGCCTTGCCGAGTGCGGCGTCGGTCAGCGTTGAGCCGAACGTGCAGTGCAGAATCTGCCGGCCTGCTTCGGTGAAGCCGACGATCTTGTCCTCAGGGATATCGTCCCATCGTTCGAGATAGATCTTCTGCAGCTCGACGTCGTCGGGGACATCCGCCGGGGCGGGCGTCGTCGCGACTTCCGCGTGGACGTGGTAGGTCGCACGGTCGGTGTCGTACCGCTCGCGACCGAAGTCGATGATGCGGCGGAACAGCGTCGGCTCATGAATCGCCACGACGCGCAGCGCTTCGAGGTAGCTGGTGCCGGCCGTCTTGACGTGCAGCCGGCCGCCGGTCGCACGGGCGAACGCCGGGTACATCGACAGCTTGTCCGAGCCCGAGTGCAGGCTGAGCTTGTAGGGGCCGAGCTCGTTGGCGATAGCCGCGTGATCCTTCATCGACGCTTCGAGCGCATCGACGTCGCCGATGTAGTCGACGCCCTTCTCCAGTTCGCCGATGAAGCGCGGGGCGAGGCTGACCAGCTTCATCCCACCGGCCAGGCATTGCTCGGCAATGATCCAGTGCTCGGCGCAGGTGGTCGGCTGGTCGGTCTCATCGACGCTGAGTTCGATTTCATAGTCGCGCCCGGCCGCGTCATGGACCTGTTTGATGTACTCGGCGAGCGTGATGGCCTTCCGCAGCGCCGGGCCGTACTTCACGGCGCACCGCATGCACGCCTGCTCGTCGAAGGTGACGGTCGTGCCCGTCGCAAGTGTTACGCTTCGGCCGAGGTAGTTGTCATACCACGGCGCGGCGTCACGGACCGCGGCGAACTTCTCGCGCAGCGTCGGCTCGTCGTATCCGTCGGCCTTCTCGTCGACCTCGTCGGACGGGTCGATCGTGAAGAAGGTGAAGCCGACCTCAAACGTGCGATCGACGTCTTCGTTGGTCTTGAGGTGGTCGGCGTCGGCGCCGGTGACATCGGACCAGCCGGCCGCGGCCATCCCGCCGAGCGCATCGTCCATGACCTGCCGCGGCGTGCGCTGCGTGCGGGTCATTTCGCGAATGGATTGCTGGGGGAAGATCGGCTTGATCGGTCCGGCGGCGCGGGTCATCGCCGCGACGTGGCCGGGCGTCGCCAGGCCGATCCGATCACCGAATCCAAACGACGGCTCCAGACCGAGGCAGACGGGCTTAGCAGCCTGTGGCATGACATCGACTCCCTTGCAGGTGCTCAGGTGGTGCGGGCAACGATGTTTTACCAGAAACCGGGCCGGCCATCAGTCGCCGTACTTCTGCCGCAGTGGCGGGCACAGCCGCGTCATGATCAGCATCCGCTCGAAGATGTCGACCCATTCGCCCTGCTCGGCGGCGAGCTGGTCCTCGGGCGTGTTCGCGTACGGCACGGCACACGCCGCACCGATCTCGTTCTCCATCTTCCTGCGGTAGACCGTCAACAGCCGATCGCCGAAGCGGCCCACCTCGTGGAAGTCCTCTGTGAGGAAGACGACCACGGGGACGCGCATGGCGCCGAGGACGCGGACCTCGTCCCGCAGGTCGATGTTGGCGTCGCGGTCGATACCCTTGAGCGTCGCGCCCGCGGCGTCGGCGATGGTCTTGAGCATCGGGCCCTGCCGCACGCAATCACCGCACCACACGCCCGAGACCATGAGCACGTTCAGCGTCCGCTTGTGCCCCGAGACCCGCTGGACCTGGGCGTCGGTCAAGGCGGGAATCTTGCCCGCCATCTCGCGCCAGCGCTCCGCCTTGTCCTGCGGCGAGTCGGCCAGATAGTCGTCATAGCCGGCGGCCTGCTCAAAACAACTTCGCCAGAAGTCGCTTCGGATATCGTAGTACTTGGGTTGCTCGATCATGGCGGGTTCCTGTGTGGCGGGTTGATGGACTTTAGGTTGGACGGGCCGCGATGGTCCAACGTTACAGCGAACACAGGTCGCCGGGTCCCGGCCGGGGGAACCGCTCCCCGCTGGCCTGCCGGAGCTTGCGCCGCACCTCCAGCCTCAGCGCGTCGATCCGCCCGCGCAACAGGCCCGCCGCCGCGTCCGCGTTCATCGCCAGCAGGTCTTCAGCGGGGATCGGCTCGCCATAGATCGCGCCAGTCCGCGCCGGCCCCCATGGGCCCTTGCTGTGGATCGGCCACGCGTCGAACACGCCGTCCACCGCCATGGGCACGACCGTCGGCCTGGCGCGGCGGATGAGCAGCATGATCCCCGGCGCCAAGTCCTGCATCAATCCGTCGGGCGAGCGGCTGCCTTCAGGAAAAACCAGCACGAGATGGCCTTGACGAAGCAGGTCGATCGCCTTGCGGACGCTCCGCGTGTCGCTGCGGTCCTGGTCCACCGGAAACGCGTTGAGCGAGCGGATCAGCCAGCCGAACAGCGGATTGGCGAACAGCGGCTTCTTCGCCATGGAGTGGAAGTGTCGATGCAGCCCCACGCCGAGCACGATCAGGTCAAGGTAGGACTGATGGTTGCACAGCAACAACACCGGCCCGTGGTCGGGCATGTTGTGCGCCGCCCACCAGCGATGCCCATACGCCAGCCGCACGAACAGCCACGACAGCGGCTTACACACCCCGTCCCACCACCAGAGCTTGACAAGGGGCGCACCGGGGTTGCGCGTGCGGTACCGGCGCAGTATCATGCCCGCCCGTCTCCGCGATGCGCGTTGACGTCGTCATGGAGTCGGGCCACGACCTGATCCATGGTCATGGCCGAGGTGTCGATGACGATGGCATCGTCGGGGCAGACCAGCGGCCCGTCGGCCCGCGAGCGATCCCGCTCGTCGCGGTAGCGCATCTGCTCGATGAGTTTGCGCTCGTCGGCCTCCTTGCCGTCTTGGCGCAATTGCAGAGCGCGGCGGTGGGCGCGAACTTCCGGCGAGGCGTCGAGGTAGAACTTCACGGTCGCATCGGGGAAGACGACCGAGCCCTGATCACGGCCCTCGGTGACCAGACGCCGGTGCTCGCGGCCGATGCGGCGCTGCGCCTTGACCAACTCCTGCCGCACCCCGCCGTTGGCCGCGACATCGCTGACGGCATAGGTCACGTCGGGATCGCGCAGGCGATGCGTGATATCACGGCCATCGACGAGCAGGCGAGGCGGGTCTTCGTCCCACTTGAATCGCATATGGAGGTTTGCGGCCAGCTCCCCCACGACCGGCTCTTCGGCCGGATCGACGCCCGAATCGAGCGCGGCCGCGGCGACGGCCCGGTACATCGCCCCGGTATCGAGGAAGGCAATGTCGAGCTGCTGAGCCAGCAAGCGGGCCATGGTGCTCTTCCCGGCGCCGGCCGGGCCGTCGATCGTGACAATCAGTCGCGGCGATTGGGAATCCTGGTTCATCGCCAGCCCAGCCTAACGAGCCCCGGGGCGGCCATCCAGTGGCGAACCCTGTGCATCGCCGTGCGTATGGTGACCGAGGCCTGTGGGAAAGCGGCTGCGCCCTCCGCCCACAGCACCGGGCGTCTGTGTTAGGATGCCCCGTCCGTTATCGACGACTTGGAAACCCGCAACATCGAGAATTGGAGTCTGTTATGCGCTATGTGATCGCGACCGCCGCCCTCCTGCTGGCATTCAACGCCGCCCCGGCCCAGGAGGACGCCAACCAACCCGCCACGTCGGATGCCAACGTGCCCAGCGACCTGCAAACCTTCGAGCAGCGTGTCAGCTACACCATCGGTTACAACGTCGGCCGCAACTTTGCCGGCAACACCATCTCGCTCGACAAGGAGCTGATCATAGAGGGCCTGGTCGACGGCATGGGCGGTGCTGACGCCGAGCTGACCCCGAACCAGATGCGTGCCGTCGTCATGGAGCTCCAGCAGCGGATGCAGCGGGCACTGGCTGATCGCAACAAGGCCGAGTCGGCGCAGTTCCTCGCCGACAACCGCAAGCGCGAAGGCGTGAATGTGACCGGCAGCGGCCTGCAGTACGAGGTCATCGAGGAAGGCGATGGCGAATCGCCCAGCGCCACGGACCAGGTGACCGTCCACTACCGCGGGACGCTGCCCGACGGCACGGTCTTCGACAGCTCCATGCAGCGTGGCGAGCCGGCCACGTTCCCGCTGAGCAACGTGATCCCCGGCTGGACCGAGGGGCTGCAGCTCATGAAGGAAGGCGCCACGTATAACCTGTACGTGCCCTCAGACCTCGCGTACGGCGAGCAGGGCCCCGGCCGTGGACCGATCGGCCCCAATCAGGCGCTGGTGTTCGAGGTCAAGCTGCTGAAGGTGACCAAGGCCGGCGACGACGCATCGCCCGGTCATGACCACACCGGCCATGACCATGATGGCCATGACCATGATGGCCACGACGACGGCGGCGACCACTAACGGCGGACGATCAGGCGAAGTCCGGCAGGAAGTCAGCCTCGGCCTCGAAGATCTCCAGCGTCATGGCGCGGATCTGCCGCGGCGTGCATACCGCCGCCGAAAGCGGGTCCAGCATCAGCGCGTGGATCGCCGCTTCCTTGCTACGCTCGATGCACGCGGTCGCGGCTAGATCGAACATCGCCATGTTCGATGCGCAGATGTGAGCCATCTGCGGCGGCAGCGATCCGTGCCGTGTCGGGTTGACGCCGTTCTGATCCACGAGGCAGGCGACCTCCACGCAACCGTCCGCGGGCAGGTTGGTGATGAGTTGCCCGGTCCCGGCGTGGTTGTTCATGACGTTGCCGTGGATGCGAATGGGGCTGTCCTTTTCGCGGGCTTCGATGATCCAGGAGCCGTACTCCCACGACCGCTCGAGCCGGATGCCCTCCTCGCCGTTGACCCAGCGCAGGCGGCGGGCATCGGCGTCGTTGCGCCAGTTGGGCCAGTTCGTCGCGTAGAAGCGGCTGCCGCCGTGGTAGCGGGTGCGGAGCAGCTTCCGCCCGTCCTCGCTCTTGCGATAGTACGGCAGATACTCCGACAGGTGACCGGAGCTCTCGGTGATGAACGCGCCGAAATGCAGGCACATGTCCTTGCGCACAAGGTCCTCGTGTTCCCAGGTGCGTGGCTCAGCCCCGCCGTGATCGCGGGCGTCGGAGCGGGCCCGTCCGGCCTCGGCCTCGGCGATCCCGTCCGCCACCTCCCGCTCAAACCGTTCGTACAGGACCGACCCATACAGGTCGCGCCCGTCGTACTCCAGCTTGGTGAACCACGCCAGATGGTTGATCCCGGCGCACTGCCAGGTCATCTGTTCGTACGGGACGTCGGCCAGCCGGGCAAGGTACCGGCTCGTGCCCTGCACGCTGTGGCAGAGCCCGACGACGGGGACCTGCGGCACGGCGCGCCCCGCGGCCAGACACATGACGTTCATCGGGTTCGTGTAGTTGAGCATCAGCGCCCCCGGGCACAACTCAGCCATGTCGCGGAGGATGTCGAGAAAGACCGGCACGGTCCGCAGCGCCTTGAACAGTCCGCCGGGGCCGATCGTGTCCCCGATGCATTGATCGATCCCATACTTCAAGGGGATGTCGTTCTCCCAAGCGACACAATCGACGCCGCTGACCTCGACACAGCAGACCGCGTAGTCGGTGCCGGCGAGCACCTCTCGCCGATCGGTGGACGACCGCACGGACCAGCCTTCAGCGCGGCCGGTCTGCTCGATGAGCCGCTCGACGACCTGGTGGATCATCGCCAGGCGCTGGGGGTCGATGTCGACCAGCCGGAACTCGCCGCGATCGGCGCCGGGTGTCATGAGCACATCGCGGCACAGGGTCGAACAGAAATTGGACCCGGCCCCGAGGAAAGTTACGTGGATCGGGCGGCTGATCGGCCCTTCGAGGCCCCGCTGGCTGTCGGCGGGCTGGGTGTGGGCGGCGTGGCCCTGCTCGGTGGTCTCCGACATCGACACGTCTCCTTCACTGGGTTCCGTCGTTGACGCAGCGTAATGGCACGAAGGTAGCGGCCGCCCCATGCGCCGACAAACGGCCGACCGGCGGGCTTGCATTTGTCCACAGGGATGTGAGAATACCGGGCGGTTCCGAGGGTAACCCCGGCGGCAGCGCGGTCATCTGACATCATGTGCACGTTGCGCTCACCCTCCCCAACGGTTGGTTTATCTTGATCCACAGGGATAGCTACACATGCTGATACCGGCGAGCATCGCCGCAACGGACGCACCGGCATGGCTCATGGACCTGCGCTGGCCGCTCTCGGTCCTCTATGTGCTGATGATCGCGACGGTTTGCGTGTATGGCCTGCATCGCTACTGGCTGACGTGGGTGTGCTACCGCACGCGCATCCGCCCGCCGCGGGTGCACGAGCGTTTCAAGGAACTGCCGCGGGTGACGATCCAGTTGCCGATGTACAACGAGCGCTACGTCGCCCGCCGCATCATCGAGGCGACTTGTGCGATCGATTACCCGCCAGATCGTCTGCAGGTCCAGGTGCTCGACGACTCCACGGACGAATCCATGGACATCGCGCGGCAGGCCTGCGAGCGGATGGCCACCGCGGGGCACGACATCGAGTACCTGCACCGCACCGACCGCACGGGATTCAAGGCCGGCGCCCTCGACGCGGCCATGGCCTCGGCGACGGGCGAATTCATCGCGATCTTCGACGCCGACTTCATGCCACCGGTCGACATCCTCCGCCGCACGGTCCACTACTTCGTCGACCCACGCGTGGGCGTGGTGCAGACGCGGTGGGAGCACCTCAACCGCAACTGGTCGGTACTCACGCGTTGCCAGGCGACCTACCTCGACAGCCATTTCCTGATCGAGCACCCCGCCCGCAACCGCACGGGGCGATGGATGAACTTCAACGGGACGGCCGGCGTCTGGCGCCGGCAGGCCATCCAGGACGCCGGCGGCTGGGAGCACGACACCCTCACCGAGGACGTCGATCTCAGCTACCGGGCGCAATTGGCCGGCTGGCACTTCGTCTACCTGCCGCGGGTGGCGTGCCCGGCTGAACTGCCCCCGGAGATCCACGCCTACAAGAGCCAGCAGCACCGCTGGACCAAGGGTTCGATGCAGTGCGCGATCAAGCTCATGCCGCGCATCTTCGGCTCGCCGGTGCCGTGGTGGATGAAGCTCGAAGCGTTCCTGCACCTGACGTCGCCGATCGTCTACGTGTGCATGGTGGTGATGATGCTGCTGTTCTTCCCGGCGTTCTACGTCAACGTCGCGCCGCTGGAGCCCGGCAACGAGGCCCACTTCCTGTACGGCGTGGGGCTGTTCCTGTTGACCACCGTCTCGGCCGCGACGTTCTTCATCGCCTCGCAGCGGCTGCGCAAGCGGTCGTTCTGGTCGGCGCTGGCGGAGTTGCCGCTGCTCATGGCCGTCGGCCTGGGCATGGCGCTGACCAACAGCCGCGCCGTCATCGAAGCGATCATCGGCCACGACAGCCCGTTCGTCCGGACGCCCAAGTTCAACGCCACCGGCACCGATCGGTCGTGGCGGCAATCCGTGGCCGCGGTGAAGCTGCCGACCCGGCGGCTGGTCATCGTCGCCGAACTCGTCATGGCCGGCTACCTCACCCTCTGCTGTGTCATGGCGGCGATGAGCGAACACGGCATCGTCAGCCTGCCCTTCCTCGTGCTCTTCGCCGCGGGCTATTGGTACATCGGCCTGACCAGCGTGTTGCCGCAGCGACCCCAAGCCGCCGCCGGCCAGCCACTCGACGCACAAGCCGCCAGCCCCTAGGCTACGGTCTGTTGTGCATCCGTCCCCCTTTACGCGAGACCTCCAAGATGGCCGAACCGAAATATCTCGACTCTCACGAATGGCACCTGCTCGACAACGGCGTGGTCACGCTGGGCATCTCCCGCTTTGCCGTCGATGAACTGACCGACGTCACCTTTGTTGAATTGCCCGACGTCGGCGCCGAACTCAAGGCCAACGAGCCCATCGGCGAGGTGGAATCCGTCAAGGCAACCAGCGACCTGTACTCCGGCGTCAGCGGCAAGGTCATCGAAGTCAACGAGAAGGTGAAGGACGACCCGTCGATCCTCAACGACGACCCGCAGGGCGAAGGTTGGCTGCTCAGGATCGAGCCGACGGACACCGCCGAACTCGACGAGCTGATGGACCAGGACGCCTACGACCAGAAGTACCCGTTGGCGTGAGGAGCGGCGCCGTCGACCGCCGGCGTCGCGTCGGCAAGCACGCCCGGGAGGATTCGAACCTCCGACCTGCGGCTTAGAAGGCCGCTGCTCTATCCGGCTGAGCTACGGGCGCCCATCGATCAGGCCATTCTAACCGCTCGTGCTGCGCGGCAAGGGGGCTGGTACGATCTATCGACATGGCGAAGGTCCCCGCTGAACTGAAAGACGAGTCGCGTGGGCTGCGGCTCCACGTGGCCATGGCCCACGCCGGCGTCGGGTCGCGGCGGGGCTGTGAGCAGATGATCGCCGAGCGGCGGGTCAGCGTGAACGGCCGGACGATCACGCCGCGCGACATGCCCGTGTGGATCGATCCGCACGCGGACCGCGTGGAACTGGACGGCCGCGCCGTCGCCCGCCCGCGGCGACGGACCTTCACCTATCTCATGGTCAACAAGCCGCGGCGGGTGATCTGCACGAACGCCGACCCCGAGGGCCGGCCGCGTGTGTTCGACCTGGTCCCGCACAACGAGCGGCTGTTCTGCGTCGGCCGGCTCGATAGCGACTCAACCGGGCTGGTGCTGCTGACCAACGACGGCGAACTGACCCAGAAGCTGACCCATCCCCGCAACCAGGTCGCCAAGACCTATCGGGTTACGATCAAGGGCCAACTCGACGGCGAGGCCATCGACAAACTCCATCGCGGCATCGTGCTCGCCGACAAGAGTGGCCAGGCCGCGACCGCCCACGCCTCTCGCGTCCGTTTGATCAAGCGCGACACGGACCGCACGCGGCTGGAGATCACCCTGCGCGAGGGCCGCAATCGCGAGATCCGGCGTATGCTGGCCCGGCTGGGGCACCCGGTGAAGCGGCTGAAGCGGATCGCGATAGGCCCGGTGCAGCTCAAGGGCCTGGCGTCGGGCGAGTGGCGCAAGCTCACCCGCCAGGAACTCGCGGGCCTGCGCAAGGCCGCGGGCAGGTCCTAGCGCTCTGTTGCCGCCTCCCGGGATGACCCGGGCGGAAGCGGCCGACGAGGCACGGTCTACCGTGGTTCCTGCCGTTGCCCCGGCGGGTCGCACCCGCCGCATCGCGGCGCGGCGTTGAGCCACGCCCCGATCGCCCTGACGATACGTCTGACCCATCGAAGCATGGAGCATGGTAGCGCCCGGCGTGAGGACGACCCATTCGCAGCGATGCGCGCGGGCAGTTACAATTTCGAGCTTATGATCGAACCGAGTCGCAACTTCTACGTCACCACGCCGATCTATTATGTCAACGATCGGCCGCATATCGGCCATGTCTACACGACGACGCTGGCGGACGTCCTGGCGCGGTATCACCGGCTGCGCGGGGATGCGGTGTTCTTCCTGACCGGCACCGACGAGCACGCCGCCAAGGTCTCGGACAAGGCTGCGGAGGTCGGCAAGACCGCCCAGGAATGGGCCGACGCCAACGCCGCCCAGTTCCAGCAGACCTTCGCCAAGCTCGGCATGACCCACGACGACTTCATCCGCACGTCGCAAGCACGGCACACCGAGCGGGTCACGCGGTACGTCCAGCAGCTCATGGACACCGGCGACGTCTACGAGGGCGAGTACGAAGGCTGGTACGACGCCGGCCAGGAAGAGTACATCCCCGAGAACAAGGCGAAGGAGTACGAGTACAAGAGCCCGATCAATGCTCAGCCGCTGGTCCGCAAGGCCGAGCGGAACTTCTTCTTCAAGCTCAGCGCGTACACCGATCGTCTGCGCGAGCACATCGAGGCGCACCCCGAGTTCGTGCAGCCCGAGGCGCGGCGGAACGAGGTGCTGGCGCGCATCCGCGAGGGGCTCAACGACGTGCCCGTCAGCCGCACCGGCTCCGGCGGGTGGGGCATCCGCATGCCCGGCCACGAAGAACAGACCATCTATGTCTGGATCGATGCGCTGTTCAACTACCTTACCACGATCGACACGGACGACCGCCGCGATTTCTGGCCCGCCGACCACCACCTTATCGCCAAGGACATCCTCTGGTTCCACGCGGTGATCTGGCCGGCCATGCTGATGGCCCTGGGCCAGCCCCTGCCCCACCAGGTCTACGCCCACAGCTTCTGGATCGCCGAGGGCCAGAAGATGAGCAAGAGCCTGGGCAACTTCATCGACCTGGAGAAGATCGACGAGTACGTGGCGGAGTTCGGCCTGGACGCGCTGCGGTACTACCTCGTCACGCAGGGCCCGCTCGGGTCCACCGACGCCGACTTCGCCCACGACAAGTTTGTCGATGTCTACAACGCGGACCTGGCGAACACGCTGGGCAACTGCGCCGCCCGCGTGACCAACATGATCGTTCGCTACTTCGACGGCCATGTCCCCCACGCGGGCCATCCGGATCGCATGGCCATGGACCTCCGGCACGCGTGCGGGGGATTTGTCGAGCGGCTGGATGAGGCGTTTGACGCCGTTGCCCTGCACGCGGCCGTGGACGTGGCGATGGACCTGATCCGGCGCATCGACGCGTACATCGAGCAAACCCAGCCGTTCAAGCTCGCCAAGGACGAAACGAAGCGGGATCAACTGGCGACGATCCTGTACACCTGCGCCGAGGCGCTGCGGATCGCCTCGCTGCCTCTGGCCGCGGTCGTGCCGGACAAGATCCAGTCGCTGTGGCTGATGCTCGGGTGCGACTACCCGCTGGAAGGCGGCGACCTGGCGAAGTGGGCCCAATGGGGCCAACTCGAACCGGGCGGCCCGGTGTCCAAGGGCGTGCTGTTCCCGCGGTATGAGGACAAGGGCTGAGTCTTGAGGCCGCGACGCCGTGTCGCATGGATGACCCGGCCGCAGGGCGAACCCGCCAGGCTCGGGACTTGAATCGGAAGGGTCACGACACCGCCATGATTGAACTGGGCGTCAACATCGACCACGTGGCCACGGTGCGGCAGGCGCGGCGGACGTATGAGCCCGACCCGGTCTGGGCCGCCGCCGAGGCGCAGCTCGGCGGCGCCGACGGCATCACCGTCCACCTCCGCGAGGACCGCCGCCACATCCAGGACCACGACGTTGAGCGGGTCCAGTCGATGTGCCAGATCAAGCTCAATCTCGAGATGGCCGCGACGGACGAGATGGTCGATATCGCCTGTCACCTGAGACCGCAGCTAGCCATGCTGGTGCCCGAGGGCCGCATGGAGGTCACGACCGAGGGCGGGCTCGACGTGGCCGGGCAGTTGTCGCGGATGCGGGAGGTGGTCGGCCGGCTGCGCGACGCGGGGCTGATCGTCTCGGCGTTCATCGACGCCGACCCCCGCCAGGTGGCCGCGGCCCACGACGCGGGCTTCACCGTCTGCGAGGTGCACACCGGGCGCTACGCCCACGCCTTCTACGCGCACGGCCGCGACGCCCAGGCCCCCGCGGTCGCCGCGGAACTGGAGAAGGTCGCCGACACCGGCCGCCGCATCATCGACGCTGGCATGCGCTTCAATGCGGGCCACGCCCTGAACTATGTCAACGTCTGCCCCATCGCCGCACTGCCCGGCGTACGCGAGCTGCACATCGGCCACGCCATCGTCAGCCGCGCCGTGTTCATCGGTCTACGCGAAGCGGTCCGCGAGATGAAGACGCTCATGCTCCGCTCGGCAATCCGATGACAACGTGGCATCCGGGAAACAGCGGCATTGGCGCCCGTTTTCACCGCGGATGCTGATCCACCGTCGCTTGGCGTCATACCATGCCGACATGACTGAACCCATTTCCACGATCGATGCGGGCCCGGATCACAACGAAACCGAACAAGACCCCCAGCCATGGCTGCGTCTGCGCGAGCTGATGGAGTCCGGCGACACGGGCGGGCTGGTCGAGGCGCTCGACGGCCTGCCAACGTGGGAGCAGGCCCGGGCATTCTCGCGGCTCGAGGAAGACGAACGGACGGCGCTGTGGACGCTGCTGCCGCCGGAACGCGCGGCCGAGCTCGTCGAGGTCGTCACCGTCCCGCAGGCGATCGACGTCGTGCTGGACATGGAGCCGGCGCAGGCGGCGGCGATCGTCGACCAACTGCCCTCGGACGTGCAGGCCGACGTGATCGCCGAGTTGGACGAAGGGCAGGCCGACGCCATCCTCGAGCACCTGCCCGAGTCCGCGGCCGAGGAAGTCCGCGAGCTGGCAAGCTACGACCCCGACACGGCCGGCGGGCTGATGATCCGCGAGTACCTGGCCTATTACCACTCGCTGGAGGTAGCCGACGTGATCGACGACCTGCGGCGGCACGGGGCGACCTACGCAGACTACGACGTGCAGTACGGGTACGTGGTGGACACGCAGGGGCGGCTGGCCGGCGTGCTGCGGTTGCGCGACCTGCTCTTCCAGGAGCCCGACGCGCCGATCGAGTCGATCATGATCCGCGACCCGCACGCCGTCGCGGCCGACGCCACCATCGACGCGCTCAAGCGCGAGTTCGACGAGCGCCATTACGTGGGCATGCCCGTCGTCGAACCCCGGACCCACCGCCTGCTCGGGGTGGTCCGCGCCGACGCGGTCAGCGAGGCGGTCAATCGCCAGTCGGCCAGCATCTTCCTCAAGTTCAGCGGCATCGTCGGCGGCGAGGAGTTCCGTTCCATGCGGCTGTATTCGCGATCGGGGCGTCGGCTGGCGTGGCTGAGCATCAACATCGTGCTCAACCTCGTCGCGGCCAGCGTCATCGCCTTCTACACCGACACGCTCGAAGCGGCGATCGCCCTGGCGGTCTTCCTGCCCATGATCAGCGACATGAGCGGCTGCTCCGGCAACCAGGCGGTCGCGATCTCCATGCGCGAGCTGACGCTCGGCCTGGTCCGACCCCGGGAGGTCCTGCGCGTGGTCGGCAAGGAAGCGTCGGTCGGCATCATCAACGGCCTGGCGCTGGGGCTGCTGTTGGGGCTGATCGCGTTCATCTGGAAAGGCAATCCTTACATCGGGCTGGTCGTGGGCTCGGCCCTCGCCGGCAACACGCTCGTCGCGGTCTGCCTCGGCGGGTCGCTGCCGCTGCTGCTGCGGATGGCGCGGCTCGATCCGGCGATGGTGTCCGGCCCCATCCTCACCACCATCACCGACATGTGCGGGTTCTTCTTCGTGCTGTCGCTCGCGACCGTGATGCTGGACAAGCTGACCTGAGACAGGGCGGCGAAGGCTACCGTTTCCCCGGGGTTGACGCGGCCGCCGAACCGGCAAGGCGCTGGGCGTCGCCATGCTGGTATTGCCGATGCACCCGCGGGCTCAGGCGCGTCAGAAGCTCGTAGCAACTGCTGCGTGCCTCCTCCGCCAGGACCGGCAATGCATTGGGCGACTCCGGGTCGCGGGCGTAAACCTCGACCGGCGTGCCGACGTCAGCGTCGGGGATCTCGGTCAGGTCGATCACGTGCTGGTCCATGCTGATCGCGCCGCGGACCTCGGCGGGGGCAAGCTCATCGCCCACGCGCACCACCGCCTTGTTGCTCAACGCCCGCGGGTATCCGTGGGAATAGCCGACCGGCACGATGCCCAGCCGCGACTCGCGGTAGGTCGTGAAGGTCGCGCCGTAACCGACCGGCGTGCCGCTGGGAACGGTGTGCGTGTGGACGATGCGGCTCATCCATCGCACGGTCGGCTTCAGGTGGGCGATGCCGGACGTCATGGACCCGGCCATGTCCGCTTCGCCGTAGCCGTACAGCCCGAGCCCGACGCGGAGCATCGCGCGGTGGTACTTGCGGTCGCGGAGGGTGGCGTGGGTGTTCGCCAAGTGCACCAGCACGTCCGGGCCGATCGCCCCGCCGCACCGCTCGATGAGCTGATCCATGACATGCATCTGGCGGTTGGTCATGGCGATGTCCGTCGAGGCGCACGCGGGGTGTGTGAACAGCCCGGCCAGCTTCACATACCGCATGGCATGAATGTGCTGAATGGTGTGCTCGGCCTCGTCGAGGGCCATGCCGCCGCGGGACATGCCGCTGTCGAGCTCCACGTGAACGCCGATGGGCGTGCCGAACTGACGACCGATCGCTTGCACCCGGTCGAGCTGCTCGGCGCCATGGACCGTGAGCTGGAGCCGGCCCGCGACGGCGGCGCGATAGAGCAGGTCCGTGCGGTCGAGTTCGCGGATCGGCATGAGGATGACGACGGGCGTGGCGATGCCGGCCGCGGCAAGCTCCCGCGCCTCATCGGCGCTGTACACCGCCAGCAGGTGCACGCCCTCGTCGCTCAACCGCCGGGCGACCGGGATCGCGCCCAGACCGTAGGCGTTGGCCTTCACGACCGCGCAGAGGCGGCAATCCGGGTCGATCGCCCCGCGGATCGTGCGGAGGTTGGCCGCCAGGGCGTGCAGGTCGATCTCGAGCCAGTTGGTCGGTGTCATGCGACGATCCACGGGGTCAGTGGGCGTGTCGGCCGAGGTCGCGTTTGCCCCCGGTGGGGTGAGCCTATACAGTGCATCGACGCATCGTTTGCGTGCGGCACAGATTTTTCCACCCATCACACAGGAGGCAGCCGCCGGACGAGCCGACGGGGACCAGGCCCCGAGCCCCCCCAGCGCTTTGGCCGACAGCGCCTGAGTTGCCCCGCCGCAGCTCACACGCCCTCGGCCAGAGCCCGCGTCCCCGGACGCTTTGGCCGGCCGCACCCATTATGCAGGACGTCTTTGACGAAAGCATGAGCTTCGCCGACCTCGGTCTGCGCAGCTCGCTGCTCAAGGGGCTCGAGGAAGCGGGCTTCCAGTACCCCACCCACATCCAGGCGAAGCTGATCCAGCCCATGCTGGCCGACAAGGACCTGCTGGGCCAGGCGAAGACCGGCACGGGCAAGACCGCCGCGTTCGCCCTGCCGATCCTCAACAACGCCGACAAGGATACCGGCGCCCAGGCCCTGGTCCTCGCGCCCACGCGCGAGCTGGCCATCCAGATCGTTCACGAGATCAACGAACTCGGCAAGCACACCCCGATCAAGGCCACACCCGTCACCGGCGGCGCCTCGGCCCACAAGCAGCGAAACGCCCTGCAGGCCGGCGCCCAGATCGTCGTCGGCACCCCCGGCCGCGTCATGGACATGCACCAGCGCAAGGCCCTGCCCTTCGATAAGCTCCGCTGGGTCGTGCTCGACGAGGTCGACCGCATGCTCGACATCGGCTTCCGCGAAGACATCCGCAAGATCCTCTCCAAGATCAAGCAGCCCCACCAGACCGTGTTCGTGTCGGCCACCATCAGCGACGAGATCGAGAAGCTCGCCCGGCGATTCATGCACGACGACGCGGAAAAGATCGTCACCGTCGCCAAGAGCCTCACCGTCAGCCAGGTCGACCAGAAGTACGTCCCGGTCGTCAAACGTGACAAGAAGCGGATGCTGATGCACCTGCTCACCCATGAGGATCCGGCGCTGACCGTCGTGTTCTGTCGCATGAAGGTGACCGTCCGTGAGGTCACCCGGTACCTCACCGACCACGGCATCGAGGCGTTCGAGATCCACGCCGACCTCAACCAGGGCAAGCGTAACCGCATCATGAAGCGGCTACGCGATGGCAATCTCGAGGTGCTCGTCGCCTCGGACCTCGCCGCTCGCGGGCTCGACGTCCAGGGCATCACCCACATCATCAACTTCGACCTGCCCGAGGACCCGGAGATCTATGTCCACCGGATCGGCCGCACCGCCCGCGCCGGGCGATCGGGCGTCGCCTGGGCCTTCGTCGAGCCCGAACAGGGACAACTGCTCACCGAGGTCGAGAAGCTGACCGGCGTGCTGCTCGAACGCCTGGAGTACCCCGATTTCGAGGAGAGCAAGCCCCCCGAAGGCAAGAGCGAGGCACACGGCGACCCGACCCGCGCCACCGATCCGGGCATGACCACCGCGTCGAAGTACGCCGCCAAGCCCGCGCCCGAGCCCGACCCGGACAAGTTCCCCGGCGGCGTCGTACCCCAGGGCCCGCCGCCCCGTCGCCTCGGCTCACGCCTCCGCACGCGCCGCAATCGCTAGCCCGCCCGCCTACACTGGCCGCATGAGCCGCACCACCTCGATCGGTATCGTGGCCGTCGCACTGGCGTCGGCCTGGCCCGCAGCCGCCCACGCCCAGCGACCCGACGTCCCGCCCGGGGTCACCGTGCGAGACGGCTTTGAGCTCACCGTCGCCGCCGAGGTGCCCAACGCAAGGTTCATGTGCCTCGCGCCCGACGGCACGCTCTACGTCAGTCAGCCCGGACGTGGCCGCATCACCGCCCTGCGCGACCCCGACGGCGACGGGTGGTACGACTGGTCGCAACCGTTCATCACCGACCACAAGTCCTGCCACGGCATGGCCTGGCACGACGGCGAGCTGTGGTTCACCCAGACCGGCGCGATCCACCGCGCCCGCGACACCGACAACGACGGCCGGGCCGACCGTGTGGTCACCGTCCTCGACGACCTGCCCAGTCGCGGAGGGCACTGGTGGCGCAGCATCCTCATCAACGACGGCCGCCTCTATACCTCCATCGGCGACTCGGGCAACATCACCGATCAGACCGACACCGACCGCCAGAAGATCTGGAGCTACAAGCTCGACGGCTCGGACAAGCGGCTGTTCGTCGCCGGCATCCGCAACACCGAGAAGCTCGTGACCCGACCCGGCACGAACGAGGTCTGGGGCATGGATCACGGTTCGGACTGGTTCGGCAAGCCCGTGGGCGACCGACGCGGCAAGCAGCCCATCACCGACTACAACCCGCCCGACGAGATGAACCGCTACGTCGAGGGCGGGTTCTACGGCCACCCGTTCATCGTCGGCGACAAGCTGCCGCGGTACGAATACACCGATCGCGACGACATCATCGACCTTGCCGACCGGACCGTCGTGCCCGAGTGGAAGATGCCGGCGCATTCGGCTTGCAACGCCATGTGCTTCTACACCGGCGACCAGTTCCCCGACGACCACGTCGGCGACGCGTTCGTCACGATGCACGGCTCGTGGAACCGCGAGAACAAGATCGGCTACGGCCTCGCCCGCATCCTCTTCGACCGCGGCCGACCTTACGGCATGCTCACCTATATCAACTTCCTCGACGGCGGCGAGGTTCGCGGCCGGCCCGTCGACGTCGTCGTTGCACCCGACGGGTCGCTGCTGATCAGCGACGACGGCGGCAACCGCGTCTACCGTCTCCGATACGCCCCGAGAGCCGTAGGCCACCCGTAACCGCGACGTACGCGTGCACGCCCGGCTATCGGGCGGCTCAACCTGGTCTTAGCGCGCCGCGGGAGTACACAGTCAGCTTGCCCGCTTGCGATCTTGACCCGCGCGGCCTCGGGTGGCATGCTGTTGTGCACGGCTTGGGACGGCCTCTGAAGTATGCCGCCGGTTCCAGAAGCACCGCCACGGAGATCCTATATGGTGAATGGGACGAGTCTGATGCCGGTTCGGAGGGTGGGCGACTTGTATCCGATGGCTTGCCGGCTCATCGACTCAGGCTTGGGTTCAGGGTCCGGGGGCGGGACCCGCAAGTCGCACGTTCACGGGTCGGCTCATTGTTCGGTCAACACACCACGAAGGTTGCAGGTAACCAGATGAAAAGTCACAAGTGCGCCGGCCCGGCGCGATGGCCGCATCGCCTCATGCTGGCAGTCACCATGCTCACTGCCGGCCACGCCCTGCACGCCGAGCCCATCTCGCAGTCATTCGAGCTTCGCTACGTCACCCGCGACGGGGCCGGCAATGGCCCCAACGGCTTCATCGGCGGAGCCAACGCGCTCTTCGACACGGATCAGAGACTCGAATACCTGCGGCACTATGCGGCCTATGCCCAGCAGTTCTTCAATGACCCCGCGCTGGACAAGAAGGTGGTCAGCCTCGATCAAGCACAACAAAGGCTCAGGCGCATCAAGCCACAGCCCACGCCTTCGGTCCGTCAGCGGATCGTCTTCAGTGATTTGAAGGCCTGTGGCCACAAGGCCGGCAAAGTGGAAGCGGTTGAACGCCGACACCGCTATTATGTTAACCTGCCCGGCGCCGCGATCGCCGACGGGTCGCTTCACATTGAGCCCGATCGGCGGGTTGCTCTCGATTTCCCGCAGCAGGACTGGCGGATGCGCATCGAATGGGAGATGCGGGTCAAGCCCGATTGGACGTTCCGGATCAGCATCGGCGATGCCGCCGTCATCGATTCGCAACAGATCAACGTCGAGCCGGGATGGGCGAAGATCAAGGCCGAGCTGGACCTTGCCAGTCAACGATACAACCTGTACCTCAACGGCACCCTCGTGAAGGACTTCGTCCCATTCGAAAACAACACGCGATCGGTATCGCAGCTTGCGGTGGTTTCGGATGCCCCCCTGCAGATAGACAATCTCTACGGGATCGGCTTTGCCAAGGACTACAAGGATGGCAAGAAGGACCTGCATTCGCGCGATGTGCCGTTCCTGATCGACACGTTCATCGACGACACGTTCGAAGTCCCTCCCAGCATCGCCGGCTGGCCAGAACCCGATTACGACGACAGCAAGTGGGACACGGTCGAGCTGCCCCACGCCCACGGTGGCGAGCGATACAAGCAGGAAACGCTCTACCTGCGGAAGAAGGTCGTGATCCCCGAGTCCGAGCGGGTCGAGCTCAATGCCGAGTGCCTTGATCCGTCAGGCGAGATATGGGTCAACGGCCGACCCGTGTTCATTGCCCACAACCGCCATCCGATATCCGTGGACATCACCCGCCATGTCGATTTCGGCGAGGAGAATCTTATCGCTGTCAAGGTGGACCCCTACAAGGTCCGCGAGACCATGCGCCACACCTCCTCCGACGAACACATCGGCTGGTTCGCCGGCAGAATGCACGTCGACTGCACAAGCGATGTCTATGTCAAGGACCTCTTCGCCGTCACGCAGACCACGGACAACCCCGCCACGATCACAGCCACGGTCACGATCAAGAAGACCCACACACCCGTGTCGCGCGAAAGGGAGATCAAGAGAACCCAGGTCTCGGACGGGCAAGTGCGATTGACGCTTTACAAATGGTTCCCCGTTGAGAGCGACGAACCGGTCGCACAAGTCAGCAGGCCGGTCAAGTTCCGAAAAGCCAAGGAAGATGAGTTCGTCTTCACGATGAAGGTCGACGATGCGGACCTGTGGACGCCGCAAAGCCCCAACCTGTACAAGCTCCGCGCCGAGATCCTCGACAGCAAGGGCCGCATCAAGGACGACTTGGTCATCACCACGGGGATCCGCACGGTCAGCCAGGAAGGCGGCACCTTCCGCATCAACGGTGAACCGGCGATGATGAACGGCGCCTTGCTCTTCGGCATGCGGGCCCCGATCGACATCATCGCCCGCTGGCAGCGCTCCGCTCCGGGACAGTACATCATCAAGGACCTCATGCAGCTCAAGGCGATGAACGCCAACACGGCCCGCATGAGCCACCACCATGGCCCGTGGCTATCGATCAACGACCCGCGCTACGCGGAGTACGGCGACCAGTTGGGCGTCATGTTCCAGTGGGCGACCACCGCGTGGGTCCGCACCGCAAGCCCCTGGCAACTCGACCTCGAGGGACTGCCCAAGTACGTGCGGCAAGTCAGGAACCATCCCAGTGTCGTCATGTGGCAACCGGCGAATCATCCGAAGTTTCTCGATTTCGAGGAGAGCATGGAATGGTTCGAGAAAGTCTACGATGCGATCCGGCAGGCGGACACATCGCGGCTGATCGCCCCGACTTCAAGCCTGGGCAGAATGGGCCGCTTGAGGAGCGACGACGGCCGGCTGGCCCCGGACGGCACGCCCGATGCTCCCCCGGTCTGGACCGCTCCCATGCTGACGCGCGGTTCCATGGAGTGGATCATCGGCTACGGCAGGGACTGGACCCGCCTCGAGAACTGGCCGCATGTCGACGCCGACGAGAGCGAGCAGAACTGGTCGATGGGCGATTTCAGGAATGATTACCTGAACAGCAAACACCGGGCTTTCTTCGACTTCGAGAGCGAGGAGAGCATCGGCCAACCCAACTGGGCTCTACGCCAGGGCAAGCCCGGATACAAGGTCATGTCCTACGAATGGCGCTATGACCAGGGCAGCATCGGGGTCTACCTTGAACCCGAACAGTGGCGCCTCAGCCAGGCATGGCAGGCGTTCAGCGGCTTTGAAGCCTACAAGAAGAAACGCTGGCTCGATTATGATGGCATGACATGGTGCCCCCTCAAAGGCGGCGGAAACACCGGCACCTACCAGAAGCCGCTGATCGACTACTACGATCATGCGAAGTTGGGCTTCTATGCAATCGGGATGGCCTTTCAACCCGTGTTGGCGTGCAGCAGGAATGTGGATCTCGTCTACGGGCCTGATGACCTGAAATCGCTGCCGCTGGTCATCATGAATCTGGATCATGCCAAGCGGGTCAACCTGACGGTCACCGTCAAGACGCTCAGCGGGCAAACCGTCTTCGCCGAGGAGTTCACCGGCGTCACCCTGAAGAAGGGTCGCAGTTTCACGGACCTGAACCTGGCCATCGGACCCGAACTCGAGCCCGGATACTACGCGTTTGAGTACACCGTGACCGCGGATTAATCGGGTCTGTTGTGTGCTGCTCATGCTACCGGGAAGTTGTCGGCATCCGCGTTGCGATCGCCGGCCTGCGAACACCAGCCCAAGTTGAGATGCAGCCTGTTCGCGACGTGTCGGGCTCGCCAATGGCCTTCGTTCGCGGCGGCCCAGACCGTGCGCCGCCCCATGCCGCCCCCAAGGCTCACGCGCTCATGTCTTCGAGGTAGGTGTAGCCCTTGAGCCCGGCTTCGTAGTAGCGCATGAAGCGGGCCGCCTCCGCGATGGAGACCTTCCGGCCTTTCACGGCACGCTCGGTGTCGCGGCGCATCTGCTCGGCCAGCTCACGGACGCTGAAGTCCATGTAGCGCAGCACGTCGTTGACCATGTCGCCGGGGATGACCTGGTCGATGTTGACGTGGCCATCGTCGTCCAGCGAGACATGCACGACGTGGGTATCGCCGAAGAGGTTGTGCATGTCGCCGAGGATCTCCTGGTAGGCCCCGACGAGGAAGGCGCCGATGTAGTAAGGCTCGCCGTCGAACGTGTGCAGCTCGAGCGTCTGCTTGTCCTCGCGGATGTCGGTGAAGTGGTCGATCTTGCCGTCGGAGTCACAGGTGATGTCGGCCAGCGTGCCGCGGCGCATGGGCGGCTCGTCGAGCCGGTGAATCGGGCAGATCGGGAACAACTGGTCCACCGCCCAACTGTCCGGCAGCGACTGGAACACCGACAGGTTGCAGAAGTAGGTGTCGCTGAGCACGTTGGGCAGGTTTTCCAGTTCCTCGGGCGTGTGGTCGAGGCTGCGGACCAGCTTCTCCACCCGCGCCATGATTGCCCAGTAAAGCCGCTCGGCCATGCTCCGCTGGTCCAGCGAGAGGTGGCCGAGGTTGAACAGCGAAAGCGCCTGGTCGTAGGCCTGGACGGCGTCGTGGAAGCACTCGAGGATCGTGCGGCGGCTGAGCGCGCGGTAGCTGTCGGCCAGGTCGGTCAGCGGCTGGGGCGCGTGCTCGTCGGCCACCAGCGCCCGCAGCTTGTCTTCGGGGACCTCGAAGTCGAAGCTCGATACGCCCAGCACGTTGAACACCAGCGCCGAGTGGTAAGCGACCATGGCGCGGCCCGATTCGCTGACGATCGTCGGGTGCTCGACCCCGGCTTCGTCGCACACCGCGCCGATGCGGTAGACCACGTCCGAGGCGTACTCGCTGATCGTGTAGTTGACGCTCGACTCGTAGTTGGTCTGCGAGCCGTCGTAGTCGACCCCGAGCCCGCCGCCGATGTCGATGTACTTCAGGCCCGCGCCGGCCTGGCTGAGCTGGACGTACAGCCGCGCCAGCTCGTTGACCGCTTCCTTGACGCTGCGGATATTGGTGATCTGCGACCCGAGGTGGAAGTGAAGCAACTGGAACCCGCCCTCGAGCCCGGCGGCCTTGAGCTGCTCCACCGCCGTGACCAGCTCCGAGACAAAGAGCCCGAACTTCGACCGCGCCCCCCCGCTGGTCTCCCACTTGCCCGTGCCGCGCGCCGAGAGCTTGACGCGCATGCCGAGGATCGGCTTGACGTCGTGCGCCCGGGCATACTGCATGATCAGCTTCAGCTCGGAATACTTCTCGACGACCGGGATCACCAGCTTGCCGATCTTCTGGGCGAGGATCACCATCTCGATGAACTCGTCGTCCTTGAACCCGTTGCAGATGATCGGCACGTCCGGGCGGGTGACCAGCGGCAGGGCGGCGAGCAGCTCGGGCTTGGACCCGGCCTCCAGGCCAAAACCGTGCTCCGACCCGAACGCGCAGATCTCTTCCACCACGCGCCGCTGCTGGTTGACCTTGATCGGGTAGACGCAGCGGTAGTCGCCCTTGTAGTGGTTCTCGGCGATGGCTTGCTGGAAGGTGCCGGCGATCACGCCCAGCCGATGCCGCAACAGGTCCGTGAACCGCAACAGCACCGGGGCGTGGATGTCGCGGACGGTCAGCGCGTCCATCAGGGCCTTCAGGTCGATCGCCCGCGAGCGGTCCTTGGTGGGGCAGACCTCGAGGTGGCCCGACTCGTTGACGTTGAAGTAGCCCTTGCCCCAATGCGGGATGTTGTAGGTTTCCATCGCCTCGGCGACGGTCCAGCGCTTGGTCGGGTCGCCCGCGGCCTTGCGCTGATGCATGTCCGGAACGCGCGCTCTTGTCATTCGTCGTAGCCTTCCGGGTGCGCCTGGAACCACGTCCAGGCCGTCTCGACGATCCGGTCGAGGTCGGTGTACCGCGGCCGCCAGCCCAGCTCGGTCTGGATGCGGTCGGCGTTGGCGTAGAGCTGAGGCGGGTCGCCGGGCCGACGCGGGCCCTGCTTCACCTCGAACTCGCGGCCGGTCACGCGCCGCACCGCGTCGATGACCTCCCTGACGGAATAGCCTCGGCCGATACCCAGATTATAGAACCGCTGATCCCCGGGTTTCAGGTGCTCCATCGCGACGATGTGGGCCCCGCACAGGTCTTCGACGTGGATGTAGTCGCGGATGCACGTGCCGTCGGGCGTCGCGTAGTCGTCGCCGAAGATCGTGATGCTGTCGCGCGTGCCCAGCGCCGCCTCGATCACCACGGGGATCAGGTGCGTCTCGGGCTCGTGGTCCTCGCCGATCGACCCGTCCGCCGCCGAACCGGCCACGTTGAAGTACCGCAGGGCGCAGAACGCGAACTCGGGGTTGCTCGCCGCGTAGTCGATCAGCACCCGCTCGACGAACAGCTTCGACCAGCCGTAGGGGTTGATCGGCCGCTGGGGCATCGTCTCGACGATGGGCATCTGTTCCGGCTCCCCGTACGTGGCGCAGGTCGAGGAGAAGACCATGCGGCGGACGCCCTCGGCGTCCATGGCCTGCAGCAGGCTCACCGTGCCGCCGGTGTTCTTGTCGTAGTAGCGCAGCGGCTCGGTCACGCTCTCGCCGACGTAGGCCAGCGCCGCGAAGTGCATGACGCACTCGACCCGGTGCTCGGCCAGGGCCTTGGCCAGGACCTCGGTGTCCGCGAGGTCGGCCTCGATGAAGTCAGCCCGCTCGTCGACCGCCTGACGATGGCCCCGGAACAGGTTGTCCACGACGACCACCTCGTGGCCGGCGTCACACAACATCTTCGCGGCATGTGATCCGATGTAGCCGGCGCCGCCGGCGACCATCACGTTCATGAGCGGCTGTCCTTTCGTGGGCGGGCGCCAAGCCCGTCATGGTAATCCGGCGTGCGGCCCGCTGCCAAGCACTACGCCGCGGGTTCATCCTCGCGGCCCAGCCGCGCGACGATCGCGGTGAACGCGAAGCCCGCGGCGATCAGCCCCAGCGAGGTGGCGGCTTCCCCGACGCTCCGCGGCAGCCGCGGCCGGGCCGGAAAGTCCGTCGCCTCGACCGGCTCGCCGCCGCCCTTGAACACCAGCGCCGCGTCGACGACGTGGACCGCCCGGCCCTTGACCCGCTCGACCTGGTCCAGCGGCACGGGGGCCTGGAACGGCCAGAGCCCGACCACCGCGCCGATCAGCAGGCCCATCAGCGCCCCCAGCGTCGCCTTCTCGAACCGCGCCAGCAGCCACTTCAACGCGTTGCTCACCGCCACCACCCCGACGACCACGCCGATCCCGATCGGCACGACAACCGTCAGCGCCGGGTCGGCCAACGCCGCCAGGTCGCGCTCGCCCAGCGCCGCGGCCACGTCGTCGATCCCCCGCAGGACCGGCACGTACACCCCGAGCAGCAGGAACATGTACCCCCCGCTGACGCCGGGCAGGATCATCGCCGCGGCGGCGACGACGCCGGCCGCCAGCATGAACCCGAAGCCCTCGTGCGACGCGGCCGACGTCGCCCGGAACGACTGGACATAGGCCAGCCCACCCATCGCGGCGAACGTGATCAGCCCCGACACCCACGCCGACCGCGTTGTCGATCCGAGCATCCGCTTGAGCACCGGCACACCGCCCAGCGTCAGCCCGATGAACAGGCTGAACATGACCATCGGGTGCTCGACCACGAGGTCGGCCATGCGACCGGCGAGCAGCCCGATCGCCGCGAACGCCGCCGCGATCACCGAACCCAGCACAAGGATCGAACGGAACCGGAATCGGAAGGTCGACAGCTCGGCGATGGCGTTGATGAACCGCGTGTAGACGCCGGCGGCGACGAGCATGGTCCCCCCGCTGATGCCCGGCACCAGGTTGGCCAGACCCATCAGCACGCCCCCGAGCACACCGCGCACCGCCAGCAGGGCAGCCGAGCCATGGGCCGTGGCATGCTCGCCGGCGGCGCGACCCTCCGAGCTTTCCGTGCGCGGTGGCATGGCCGCAGATCATACTGGATGGCGGGTCGTCCAACAGCCCCGACCGTCACAGCAGCGTGATGTCTTCGCGGCCGGCGGGCGCGGGGCGATGATCGGGCGACGCCGCCGCTGAGGTTTGGGGGTCGCGGCCCACGTGTCGGGGCGGGGCCTGGGGCGGTGAGGGCGGATGCACGTCGGCGCACACCGTGTCGATGACCTTGCGGGGATCGCCGCCGAGCATGAGCAGGCCGTGCAGCAGCGCCCAGCGCCGCCGGGCTTCGGCGACGTCGCCGAGCAAACGGGCCCAGCCGCCGATGACGCGCTTGACCACCAGCGGCAGGCCGCCGGCGCCGTCGCCGATCCAGAACATCAGCCGGTACAACTCGTGCCGCTGTTCGACGGCGTGGACGTACCGCCGAACCGATTGAGCGAAGGTCCGGTCTTCGGCGCCGAGTTCATCGACGACCGGCTCGAGCATCATCGCGGCACAGGCGGCGAGCAGCTCTCGCTTGTCGCGGCAGTAGCGGTAGATGCTGCCGACGGCGCAGCCGAGCCGACCCGCGATCGCGCGGATGGTCGTGCCTTCGTAGCCGAACTCGTCGAAGCAGGCGGCGGTAGCGGCGAGCACGTGCTCGCGGCAGAGAAACCCCGCCCCGCCGGTGCGGGTGGGCCCGTTGCTGCCGCCTTGCCGCTGCGCGGCGGGCGGCTCGTGGGGCAGTTCGATTTCGACGGGTGTGAACGGCGGCTTGTGCAGCCGCGTGCCGACCCGTCCCTGGTCGGTCATGATCGATGCCACGAAGCACCTCCTTGTGCTTGTTTGAAGTAGTATCGCTTGCCGGTGCGTGCATGGCAAGTTGAAAACCGCCGGCGTCGCGCCGGTATCATGCGTGGCCATGAGCGACGATACGGGCAAGCAGGTCGAGCTGATCCCGGGTGTGCGGGCGCCGGCCGCGGCGCTGCGGTTCCGCTACGCCCGCAGTTCCGGGCCCGGCGGGCAGAACGTCAACAAGCTCAACACCAAGGCGGTGCTCAGCGTCGACCCGGCGGACCTGGCGGGCGTGCTGAGTCCCGGCGCGATTCAGAGGCTCCGCCGTTTGGCCGGGCATCAACTGGTCAACGACCAGATCGTCATCGCCAGCGACGAGCACCGCTCGCAGATCGCCAACCGCAACGCGTGCCGCGAACGGCTTGGCGAGCTGATCCGCCGGGCGCGGGTCCGCCCGACGAAGCGCAAGCCCACGCGTCCGACCAGGGGCAGCGTCGAGCGACGGATCGATGCGAAGAAGCAGCGTGGCGAGCGGAAGCGGCAGCGACGCCGGCGATTCGACTGAAGGGCCACGGCTCAGGCCGCCGCCGGCGGCGTCGGGGCCGACGGCGGGGCATCAGAGTCGGGGCGACGGCGGCCGCGGCGGACGAGCCGGCCGAGCAGCCACGCCACCGCCAGCAGCGCGAGCACGCCGACCACCAGCGGCACGATCATCGCAACGATGCAGACGAGCAGCGACCCGCCGGCCTCGGCCGTGGAAACGATCGGGTTGCCCACGCCGGCGGTCGTGCCGCTCGACGCGGCGCGGGCGCCCACGGTGAACAGTTGGATCGTGCCCGCCGCCCCGCCGCCGGCGATCGCCGCCATCACCCATTTCAGCGCCGGGTCCACCTCGCCGAGCAGCGCCGCGGTCACGACGGTCCCGGCCAGCGCCGCCGAGGGCGTGGCGATCGTGTCCAGCAGGTTGTCCAGCCACGGCACGTAATACGCGGCGATCTCCGCCGCGGTCGCCGTGCCGAAGATGACCGTGCCCAACGGCGAGCCCAGCCACTGCCAGTTCTCGCCCAGCTCGACCGGCAGCGACCCGTTCAGCGCGGCGATGTTGAGCACGAGCAAGGGCAGGAAGACCCGCAGCCCCGACGCGGCGGCCAGCGCCACGCCCAAGCCCAGCCCCAGCATCATCTGCATCGGATCGTCAGGCATGGCGTTCGGCTCCGTGTCCGTCTGAACCGCTGCGCGGCAGGTCAGCCCGGCAGGCCGCTACGCGAGCTTGCGCAGCATCTTCGGGGTGGCCAGCCAGTGCAACTCGCCGCTGCCGGGCCGGGGCAGGCCTTCGGTGGCGATCCCGATGCCGCCGGCCTTCTTCAACACCACCCGGCCGGCCACCTGGCCGAAGCACAGCAGCTCCGCGAGTTCACTGAGCGTGGGCTCGTGGCCGACCAGTATGAGGCGATACTCGCCGCGCTCTTCGAGCATGTCCACCATGGCGCGGACGTTCGGCTCGGCGAGCACGGGCGCCTGCTCGACCGGCGCCCCGAAGACGTCGCTGACGATCTGCGCCGTCTGAACCGCGCGGGCCAGCGGGCTGGTCAGGATGATCTCCGGCGGGTCGATCACCTTGGCCAGCCCGCCCGCCGCCTGCCGCGTCTTCTCCACGCCCTCGTCGGTAAGCTGACGCTCGCCGTCGGCCACGTTCGCATCGCGGTCTTGCGCTATCCCGTGACGAACCAGGTAGATCTGCATAGGGACATCGTACGGCGCGGCGGCCGCCCGAGTGAACCGCCAATCCGGAAAGACGCCCCCCAAACCCCGTCTCGGGCTATTATCGCATCGTGATGGATCGAACCGTGCTGGCTGAGGCGTTGGGGGTGCTGCTGCCGGCGGCGCAGCGGTTCGGCCGCGACGCCGCAGCGGAACGCGACTGGCGGCCGGACGCTCCCGAGGCCTACTGCGGGCGTTGCGGCGTGACGGTCGGGCCCGGGGCGGCGACCGCCTCCGGGTGCCCGCTCTGCCGCGACGGGCGGCTGCCGTGGGATCGGATTGTGCGGCTGGGGCCGTACCGTGACCCCCTGGACGGCTGGGTCCGGCAGATGAAGTTCCAGCGCGGCTGGCCCTGGGGCCGTTGGTTCGGAACACAGCTCGCGCTGGCGTGTGACGTGCCCGAGGCGGCGCCGCTGGTCACGCCCACGCCCCTGCACTGGCGGCGGAGATGGCGGCGCGGCTACGACCAGGCGCGGCTGATCGCCGAGGCGCTGGCCGAGCGGCGCGGCTGGCATTTGGCGCCGTTGCTCCGGCGGGTGCGCCCCACCCGGCCGCAGTCGAAGATGACCAGCCACGCCGCCCACGCCGCCAATGTCCGCAACGCCTTCGCGATCGACGCGGTGGACCTATCGGGTCGCGCGGTCGTGCTGGTGGACGACGTGAAGACCAGCGGACAGACGGCCGGGGCGTGCGCGAAGCTGGTCCGTCGCGCCGGTGCCGCGCAGATCATCCTCGCGGTCGTGGCCGTCGCCGATCCGCGCGGGCCGTGGCAACTGGGCCCACCGACCGACACGCCGATCGAAGCGCAACGGCCCGCCTGAGCCGCGTGCGGTGACCTGAGGGTTCAGGCGAACGCCCCGCGGCTGCGGAGCGACGCGATGCGGGGCTGGAGGTTCACCCCGGGGCAGCGGGTGGGCACGATTTCCTGGTGGGTGTGGAGCCGGCCGATGCTCACGCCATGCCGATGCCGGAGTTGCGCGACGAACCGGGTCAGCGCTTCGACCTGGGCGGCGCTGGGCTGCTGGATGTCGAAGTTGCCCAGGCACATCACGCCGATGTTATGTTCGTTGTTGTCGCGGACGTGGGCGCCCTGGTAGCGGAGCGAGCGGGCTTCCCAGATGCGGCCGGCCCGATCGATGATGTAGTGGTAGCCGATGTCGCCCCAACCGCGGTTGAGATGAGCGCGGTGGACCTGCTCGATCCGGGCGGCGGTGGTGCGCATGTCGCTGAAGTAGACCGGCGAATCGGTCGCGCCCTCGTGGTGCATCGTGATCCGGCGGACGCCGTTCATCGGGTTCACCCGACCCGTGATCGCCCCCGACCCGGTCCATTGCGAACGGGGGACGATCTGCCCCGGCTGCGGCGGGTACCCGGGCGAGGCGGCGGGCGACTCGGCGGGGCCGGCTCCCTCCGGCCGTGACGACAGCGCCGGCCAGGGCACGCCGGGCAACCGCGTCTGCGACGACGACCCGCAACCAACCAGCGCCGCCGCGGCCACCGCCGACGTCGACGTTCGAAGCATCTGTCTCCGCGTCACCTGCATAGACAAGATTATCGCCTTCCCGCGGCCTGGGTGTTGAAAATTCGCGCACCTGCCCGCACCAGACGCATCAACCGGCCCGGCCGGCTCACTCGACCTCCGCCAGGTCGATCCAGCATCGGTTCCTCGCCGACCGCACTGCCGCCTCGAGCACCCGCTGGGTCTGGTATGCGTCCTCGAAATCGGGCATGGGCGTCTCGACCGCCTCGCCGCCGATCGTCTGGAACATCGACGAGGCGAGGTTGACGAACCCGTGCTCATAGCCCAGCACATGGGCATCAGGCCACCAAGCCTCTGCGAAGGGGTGGGCCGCGGCGTCGGTGGCCATGATCCGCTGCCAGCCCGCCCGCGCGGGCTCATCGGCGGCGTTGTAGTACCACAATACGTTCATGTCCTCGAAATTCCAGCGGAGCGCGCCCCGCTCGCCGTGTATCTCGAGCTTGTTTTCATTCTGGCATCCGACGGCCATCCGCGTCGACTCAAAGCTCCCCATCGCCCCGCCCTTGAAGCGGCACAGGAACGCCACCGCGTCGTCCACGGTGACCTTGCCCTTCGTCGCGCGGCCGCCGCCCCGCTCGTCGGCTGGCAGGTCACGCAGCTTGATGAACGTCTGCTCGATGGCCCCGCAGACCTCGGTGATCCGGTCGCCGGTGACGAAGCGGGCCGCGTCGATCAAGTGGGCCCCCAGGTCGCCGTGGGCCCCGGACCCGGCCACGTCGCCGCGGAATCGCCAGACCAGCGGCGTGTCCGGCCCGCCCCAGCCCTGGAGGTAGTTGGCGCGGACGTGGTAGATTCGCCCGATCCGGCCCTCCCGCACGAACCGCCGCGCCAGCGCCAGCGCCGGGCACCCCCGGTAGCTGAACCAGACGAACGTGCGCGCCTTGCGGCGCCGGGCGGCCTTGGCGGCGTCGCGCATCTGCCGCGCGTCGTCGAGCGTCGCAGCCAGCGGCTTCTCGCACGCCACGTGCTTGCCCGCCTCCAGGGCCGCGATCGCGATATCCCTGTGAAGGGCGTTCGGGGTGCACACGTCCACCAGGTCGATCGCCTCGCTGTCCACCACGTCCCGCCACCGCGCGGTGTGCCCCGCCCAACCCCAGCGCCCGGCGAACGCGGCCGTGGCCCGCGGGTCGCGACCGGCCACCGTGTGCATCACCGGTTCAAGCGGCAGGTCGAAGAACCGGCCCACCGACAGGTAGGCGTTGGAGTGGGCCCGGCCCATGAACCTCGTGCCGACCAGCCCGACGTTGATCTGCCCGCGCGCCATGATGACCTCCGCGCCGACGCCCTCGCGGCGGGAGTGTATCACACGCCCGGCGGCCGACAAGATGGGTGGCCGAGCTCGGCCGGCTCAGCGGATCGCATCGCGAAACGCCAGCAGCATCGTCAGCGCGTGGTTCGGCTTGGCGGTGAGCCGGGCGACCATCTCGGAGTTCGGCTCGAAGAAGTCCGAGGCGCCCTCGAGCTCGCCGTCGTGCCGGCCCCGGGCCACGCCTTCCACGTTGTAGAAGGCCATCGAGCAGTCCCCGAACAGGCGTTCGTCGATGCGGCGACGCAGGATCGGCGTGACCGCGCGATGGCGGCGGTCGCGGCGGATCTTGTCGTAGAGCGCATCGACGACTTGGGCCGGGCCCTCGAGCACCTGCGCGAAGCTGCCGTCCTTGTAGAGCAGGATCCCGGTCACGCCGCGCGCGGCGTTCCGACGTCGGCTGGTCGCCAGCAGCTCGGCCAACTCCGCGTTGGTGAACGGCCGCGTCGCCGTGCTCAAGTACGTCACCGAAATCAGCGTGTCCTCGGAAGTTGCTGTCGCCGTCATGGCCAGGTCCTATTGCCCAGGACCCCTTTCCCCTTCTCACCATCGGCCCGGGCTTGACGCGGCTTGAGCGGGCATGCAGATTTCGCAGGCCCGACCGTGCTACGGTGTATCACTTTGCGCAGGAGCCCACGCCCATGCTCAACGCTGACCAGGTCCTCGACCAGTACTACCTCGACGTCCGCTGCATGCTGCTGCAGATCGGTGCGGCGCTGGATCGCTACGAACGCGGCGGCGGCGACGCCATGGCCGACGACGACGGCCGGCTCGATCGCTGCCGCCGCGCCCTGCAACTGCTCGGCCGGCCCCAGCCCCAGCCCGACCGCGCGGAGCAGCTCGCGCTGATCTTCTCCGACCCCGTCGAAGGGGAGGCCTGAGGCATGTACATCATCCAGCCCCATTACCACGGCATCGCCCGCACCGCCCAGGACTACGAGCGGATGGCGTACAGCGGCGTGGTCGCCGTGGCCGAGCCGGCCTTCTGGGCCGGGTTCGACCGCGACTACCCCCAGACGTTCCTCGATTACTTCAAGCAGATCGCCGAGTTCGAGCCCACCCGCGCCGCGATCTGGGGGATCCGGCACTTCTGCTGGGTCGCGGTCAATCCCAAGGAGGCCGACAACCCCGAGATCAGCCGCGCCGTCGTCGAGCGCATGCCCGAGTGGTTCGAGCGGCCGACCGTCCTGGGCATCGGGGAGATCGGGCTGCACAAGTCGACCGCCAACGAGTGTCGCACGTTCGAGATGCAGCTCGATCTCGCGGCGCGGCACGATCAGCTCGTGCTCATCCACACCCCCCACCTCGACGACAAGCTCAAGGGCACGACCCGGGTCCTGGAGATCCTCGCCAACTTCGACCTGCCGCCGGAGCGCGTCTGGATCGACCACGTCGAGGAGCACACGGTCCGCCCGGTGCTCGATCGCGGCTACTGGGCCGGCATGACCCTGTACCCGATCACCAAGATGACCGGCGAGCGGGCGGCCGACGTGCTGGAGATGTATGGGCATGAGCGGCTGCTGGTGAACTCGTCGGCGGACTGGGGCCCGAGCGACCCGTTCACGCTGCAGCAGTGCATCCTCGAATGCCGCCGCCGCGGGTTTGGCGAATCCGACCTCATCGAGGTCTTCCACAACAACCCCGCGCGGTTCCTCGGCCAGAACCCCAAGTTCGACATCGCCCCGATCCGCGTGGAGTCGGCCCAGCCCACGCGCGTCTGATCCCCGCGGGGCCGGCGAGGGCTTGCCAGTGCCGGGCCGGCCTGCTACATTGTGGGACTTTCGCCGAGCCCGTTGCTAGGTCCCGACAGGAGTCTTCCGCCATGCCCCGAGTCTGTTACTTTACCGGTCGCCGCACCAGCTCCGGCCGCTCCTTGCGCTACCGCGGCAAGGCGAAGTACCTTGGCGGGGTCGGCAAGAAGATCACCGGCAAGACCAAGCGGACCTTCAAGCCGAACATCCAGACGGTCAACACGCTGGTCGACGGCAAGCCGGCGCGTGTGAAGGCCTCGACCAAGGCCATCCGCCAGGGCCTGGTCGTCAAGCCGCCCAAGCGCAAGTACACCTACACCCGCCAGCAGCAGGCCGACAACGCCTGAGCGGGCCCCATCTTCCCGGCGCGAGCGCGGACCCATGCCGGTGCCGCGCGACGCACCGACACATTAAAAAAACGAGCGAGGGGCGGACGCCGTAAGCGCCGCCCCCCGATCGCTGAGTAGGACTAAAGGGTAAGGTGTTGGGTCAGGCCGCCAGCAGGTGCGGCCGATGCATCGGCGCGCGGCGTCGGCCGTGATGGGCGTCGGTGTCGGGGACGATGCCCGCGGGCGACTCGACGCCGCTGAGGCGCTGACAGCCGACGCTGCACAGGCCGTGGCTTTGCGGGCGCACCCGCACGACACGGGCGTGGATGGTGTCGGAGCTGCGTCGCGGGGTGATGGCGATGTGGTCGCCGGGGTGCGGCGCGCCCGTACGCGCCGCGACGTAGCAGAGCCCGAGTTCGGAGATGTCGCTCAGCCACCCGGGCCGGCGCCGCCGCTTGCTGTTGCGCTCCCACGTGATCGGCAGGTGGTCGCAGCGCCAACGTGCCGCCTGACGCAGGTTCGGCTTCATGTTCCGCTTGGTCATGTGAAACTCCTTTTGCGGTGACAGATCAGGTTGTCAGAGGTACATCGCGGTCAGTGGACGGGACGTCCGGCCGAGTGGCCTTGGGCGAAGACGGGCGCTTCGCCGCAGAAGTGGCGGGGATGTCGGCGCGGGCGGGGCCCGCGCGGCCGGCCGCGGTCAGGCGGCCAGCGAGAACAGCGACTCGATGAAATGCGCCGCGTTGACCACGTCGGGGTCGAACTGGCGATGCTTCTCACGGCGGAGCTCGCTCAGGGCGTCGACCAGTGACTTGGGCGACTGGTACGTGCGGCAGGTGAGCATGGTGACCAGGGCGTCGGTGGCGCAGAGGATCCGCGGGCCGAGACTGGCCTCGCGGGGGTCGCCGTCGCGCTCGTGGTCGAGGGTGTCGTAGCGGTGGTGATGCTCGCGGATGCAGCGGGTGACCTGTTCGTCGAACCCGAGGCGTTCGGCGATCTCCGCGCCGAACTGACAGTGCAGGCTGACGATGGCGCGTTCGGCGAGGCTGAGCCGGCCCGGCTTGGCCAGCAGCGGCTCGGGGACCATGCACTTGCCGATGTCGTGCAGGCGGCCGGCGGTGTGGACCTGCTGCTGCGCCGACTCGGGCAACCCGAGCACCCGCGCGATCTGCCGCGCCATGGTCGCGACCTGCTCGGCGTGATCGGTGATGTGCTCGCGCTGGGTCGGGCCCAGCCGCGGCGTGACGATCTGCAGGAACCGCTCGAGCCGCGCCGGCGGCGGGTCGGCCGCCGCGTCGCACGCCTGGTCCACCGCCTGGTTCATGTCCGCCATCAGCGAGGTGCAGACCTGGTTGCGGCCCCGGGCCTTCGCCAGGTAGAGCGCGCGGTCGGCGCAGTCGATCGTGTCCGGGTCGAGCTCGCTGGCGTGGCATTCGTGCACCCCCACGCTCACGGTCAAACCCAGGTTGCGGTCGTCGTGCCGCACCCCGCGATGCTCGATGAGCCGACGCAGCCGGTCGGCCCAGATCAGCGTGTCCATCAGCGACGCCGACGGCCGGAGCACGAGGAACTCCTCGCCGCCCCAGCGGACGACGATGTCCGACCCGCCGACCTGAGAGACGAGGAAGCTGCCGACCTGCTGCAGCGCCGCGTCGCCGGCGTGGTGGCCGTGCGTGTCGTTGATCCGCTTGAAGTGATCGATGTCCATCATCACGACCGACACGGTCTTGCGGCGGTCGTTCCGCCACCGCTCGTCGGCGACGCACCGCTCGAAGTAGCGGCGGTTGTACAGCCCGGTCAACTGATCGGTCTCGGCGAGCCGGGCCAGGTGCGACTCGCGACGGTCCTGCTCGCGGCGCTCGGCGATGAGGCGGCGGGATTCGCTGATCGCGTGTTCCACGCTCCGCCACAGGTTGTCGCCCTCCAGCGCCCGACCCTTCGGGACGAAATCCACCACCCCGCAGCGGAAACAGTCGATCACCACGTCCTGCCCCTGGCACGACGAGACGATGACCACCGGCGTGGCCGACAGGTGATCCGCGGCGGCGCCGACCAGCTCGTTCGCCTTGAAGTCGGGCAGGTTGAAGTCCAGCACCACGCAGTCGAAACGCTCGGTGCGGACCGTTTCCAGCAACTGGGCGCCCGTGGAGACCACGCGGACGTCGGCTTGAGGCCGTTGAGCCAACAGGCTCAACAGCAGCAGGTGCTGGTGGTCCTTGTCATCCTCGGCGATGAGGATGCGCAGCGGTTTGGATTGACTTGACGCTTCCATGTAGGCGATCCTCGAAGGTGTCGCCCGACCCCACTTGCGTTGTCGCTGATCCACTCATCGAAACGTCGTGAACCCGGCTTCACCTCCGTCAAGAAAATGCGCGCCTTCACCCGCAAACGGGGCCGGCCCGATCTGAGCAAGCGGCACAGCCCGTCCAACTGGTATGTTTTCACACTCGGCGCTTGTGATCGATCGGACCGTCCGGATATATTGACGTGATGCTCGTTCTCGCGGGCCATCCAACGCGGAAGCTTGTCTTACACGGTCGCCGACCGCGGCCGCAGGTCGAGACGGACGTGGCCCCGCACGAACCCTCTGCTCGCCGCACAACCCACTTCACCGGGACCCGCCGCCATGGCGTCCGAGGCACAGACGATCCGTCAACTCGAGCGTGAGCTGGACCGGCTTCAGCAGCGGCTGCAGACGATGGAGCAGCAGCTTGCGGCCCCGCCGCCGGGCGCGCCGGTCGTACCGCAGATCGCGGCCGGGCGCGGCGACAACGCCCCGGGCGATACCGCCGGGCTGACCCGCGACCAACTGGCCGACCGACTCGCCGAGCGCGTCAAGGAACTCGAATGCCTCTACCAGATCAGCGAGGTGCTCAGCGAGTCGGACGACGACCTGCCCGCGATCTTCCGGGGTGTGGTGGAGTCGCTGCCGCGGGCGTGGCGGCACGCCGACGCCTGCGGCGCCCGGATCATCGTCGGGGAAGACAGTTATGTCGCCGGCGACCTCCAGCCCGCCACGGAACACCAGCGTGCGGCGATCGTCGCGGATGAACAGACGGTCGGGCACGTCGAGGTGTATTACACGACGCCGCGGCCCGACGCGGATGAAGGGCCGTTCCTCGACGAGGAGCGTGCCCTGATCAACGTCGTGGCCGAACGATTGGGCCGCGCCGTCGCCATGGCGAGGCGCAGCGACGCGCTCCGCCGCAGCCATCGCGAGCTCGAGCAGCGTGTGACCGAGCGGACGGCGCAGTTGGATCGCCGCCTGCGTGCGCACAACGCCATCAACCGCATCTTCGATCGGGCGTTGCACTGCCAGACCGTCGAGCAAGTGGCCGAGGGCGGTGTGCTGGCCCTGCACGAGTTGACGCAGAGCACGTTCTCCTTCGTGGGCTACATCAACTCCGCGGGCAGGCTGGACGTGCTGGCGATGAGCGGGCCGGGCTGCGAGGCGTGCCGTCACGCCCACGGCGACGGGCGGCGTTGCGGCGGGCGGTCGCTGACCGGCGGGTTGCTCGGACGGGTGCTGTCGACCGGTCAGGCCGTCGCGGTCAACGAGCCGTCGGAATGCCCGTTCGCCGGCGAGGCCGACGCGGGCGTGCCGAGGATCTCCGCTTTCCTGGGCGTGCCGATCCTGATCGACGGCCGGGTGGCCGGGCTCGTGGGTCTGGCGAACAAGCCCGACGGGTATACCGACGCCGACCGTGGCGATGCCGAGGCGGCGGTGTCCTCGCTGCACGAGGCGATCCGTCGCAAGCAGGCCGAGCTCGCCCTCAAGCACGCCCGCGACGAGCTGGAGGAGCGTGTGGCGGCCCGCACCGAACAGCTCGCGGCGAGCGAGGAGCGATTCCGGCGGCTCATCCGACGCGCCCCCCTGCCGATGTGCTTCATCGACAACGACGAGAAGCTCAAGTACATCAACGAGCGGTTCATCACGCTGTTCGGCTATCGCCTGGAAGACGTGCCGGACCTGGAAGCCTGGTGGCGGCGGGCCTGCCCCGACGGAGACGGTCCGGACGCGGCCGCCCGCTGGCGACACGCCATCGCCGACGCCCGCCGGGCGCATGGCGAGCTCGACCCGGCCGAATACACCGTGACCTGTGGCGACGGCTCGACCCGCGACCTGTGGATCGGCGGCGTCGCCCTCGAAGACGGCTGCCTGATGACCTGCCACGACGTGACCCGGATCAACGAGGCCACCAACGACATCCGCCGGCTCAACGAATCGCTGACGCGCACCAACGAGGAGCTGGAGCAGTTCGCGTACGCGGCGTCGCACGATTTGAAGACGCCGCTGATCACCTTCCAGGGCTACCTCGCCCAGCTCGAGCGGCAACTCGCCTCGGAAGACCTCGCCGGCGCGGGCGACTCGATCGAGCGGATGCGCCGCGCCGCCCGGCGCATGAGCGCCCTGATCGATGACCTGCTCGAGCTCAGCCGCATCGGCCGCATCGTCAGCGATCCCGAACCCGTCGACGTGGCCGCGCTGGTGCAGGCGTTCGTCGAATTCAACGACGCGCAGCTCGCCGAGGCCGGCGTCACGGTGACCGTCCAGCCCGACCTGCCCTGGGTCGTCGCGGACAAGACCCGCATGCAGCAGGTCTTCGACAACCTCCTGGCCAACGCCCTGCGTTACGGCTGCGGCGACGACGGCGGCGATATCGAGGTCGGCGGCGAAGTCGCCGGCGACCGGGTCCGGTACTTCGTCCGTGACCACGGCCCGGGCATCCCCCCGCAACACCACGATCGGGTGTTCGGCCTGTTCCAGAAGCTCGAGACGAGCCCCGGCGGGACGGGCATCGGGCTGGCCATCGTGCGGCGTGCGATCGAGTGGCACGGCGGGACGGTCGGCGTCGAATCCACCCCGGGCGACGGCGCGACCTTCCACGTCACGCTGCCCATCAGCCGCTGGCACCAACCCGACGACCCCCCGCAAGGAGAACCTTCATGACGCCGAGCAAGCCCCTGCACTTCCTGCTGGTCGAGGACGACGAGGACCACGCCAACCTCGTCCGGATGGCGATGGAGGAGAATCGCGTGGCGAACACGTTCGAGCACGTGGCGGACGGGGAGGCGGCGCTGGCCTACCTCCGCGGCGAGCCGCCCTACGAGCAGTCGCCCCGCCCGGACGTGATCCTGCTGGACCTGCGCCTGCCCAAGCTCGACGGGCACGAGGTCCTGCAGGCCGTCAAGCACGACGCGGCCACGCAGACCATCCCCGTGGTGGTGCTGACCAGTTCCAGCGCCGAGGCCGACCGGGCCCGGGCGTATCTCGACGGCGTCAACAGCTACCTGACCAAGCCGCTCGACTTCGAGCAGTTCAACCAGATGATCCGCGATCTGAAGTACTACTGGACGGTGTGGAACCAGCCGCCGGCGCCGATGCCCAGCCGCGAGATCGATTGACCCGCCTCGCGTGGCGGGCCGGGGGCCCGGGCGTCAGTCGTAGTTGAACACGCCCTTGCGCCAGGCGTAGACGTAGGCGATGATCGACGTGCCGATGAAGAACAGCATGCGGAACAGGAACAGCCCGTTCAGCGGGTCGCCCTCGGCGAGGTTGGGGAACACCGTCGCCCAGGGGTAGAGGAAGACGATCTCCACGTCGAAGACCAGGAAGGTCATCGCGACGATGTAGAAGCGGACGTTGAACCGCTTGCGGGCGGTGCCGACCGGGTTCATGCCCGACTCGTAGATCCCGCCCTTGGTCTGACCCTCCCGCGCCGGGCCCAGCAGCTTCGACAGCACCACGTTGCCCAGCCCGAACACGATCGCCATCACCAGGAGGATGCCCAGCGCGCCGTAGTGGGCGAGGTCGGCCAGGATGGCGGTCGGCAACATCATGGCCGCATGGTATCGGCTCGACCGCCCGAAGCAAGCGCGCGGGCGCGGGCGCATTTTGTCGCGCCCGGCCCCACGGGTATCATCTGTCGCATGACGCAGGTCTCCGATGATGCGATGCACACGCTCCGCCGCGGCGCCGAGGCGATCTATGCCGAGCCCGAGCTCAAGCGCAAGCTCGACGCCGGCCGGCCCCTGCGGATCAAGTACGGCATGGACCCCACCGCCCCGGACATCCACCTCGGCCACACCGTCCAGCTCCGCCTGCTCCGCTGGTTCCAGGACCGGGGCCACCGCGTCGTGCTCATCATCGGCGACTACACCGCGATGATCGGCGACCCGTCGGGCCGCGACACCACCCGCCCCATGCTTGACCTCGAGACGATCAACGCCAACGCCCGGACCTACCTCGACCAGGCCGGCACCATCCTCGACACCGACCCGCAGAAGCTGGAGACCCGCCACAACAGCGAATGGCTCCAGCCGCTCGGCTACGCCGACGTCCTGCGGATCACCGGCATGGCGACCGTGCAGCAGATGATCGCCCGCGAGAACTTCCGCCATCGCATCGACCAGGGCCGCGAGATCGTCATCACCGAATTCCTCTACCCGCTCATGCAGGGCTACGACTCGATCGCCATCGACGCCGACGTCGAGTTCGGCGGGTCCGACCAGACCTTCAACTGCCTGCTCGGCCGCGACATGCAGGCCAAGGTCGGCCAGCACCGTCAGGTCGTCATCATCACCCCCCTGCTCGTCGGGCTCGACGGCCAAGAGAAGATGAGCAAGAGCAAGGGCAACTACGTCGGCGTCAACGACCCGCCCGATGACATGTTCGGCAAGATCATGAGCATCCCCGATGCGCTCATGGGCAATTACTTGCGGCTGCTGACGCCGCTGCCCGAGCCGCGGATCGCCTCGCTGACCGACCCCGCCAAGACGCACCCCCGCGAGGCCAAGGACACCCTCGCCCGGACGCTGGTCGAGGCGTTTCACGGCGCCGACGCCGCCAACGCCGCCAGCGCCGAGTTCACCCGCCGCTTCACCGACAAGCAACTGCCCAGCGACATGCACACGCACACCGTCGACGCCGGCCTCATCCCGCTGGCCAGGCTGATCGTCGACGTGGGTTTCGCCCCCAGCAACAGCGAAGCGCGGCGGCTGATCAAGCAGGGCGCCGTGTCGTGGGATGAGTCGAGGATCGACGATCCGCAGGCCGAGATCGAGCTGCCGGCCGACCCGGCGGTGCTGAAGGTCGGCAAGCGCCGCGTCTGCCGCGTCGGACGCGGCTGAAACCCGCGGCGATGCGGGATCACGGCCCGGGGCGGACACGCCGGGCGCACGAAAGGCACGTGCCATGACCATTGCCCTGTCCATCGCGTTAGGCGCCGCCGTGCTGGGTTGCGCGTGGCTGTACGTCGAGCGCCGGCGCCTGACCCGCGAGCGCGACGCCGCCCGCCGCGAGCTCGCCGATGCCAACGCGCAGGTCGACGCGATGCGCGAGGAGCTCATCCAGCTCCGCGAGCGGATCGCCGCCGCTCACGACAAGCAGCAGCAGGCCGAGCAGATGCTCCAGAAGGTCGACGCCCAGCTCAAGGAGACGTTCAAGGCGTCGGCGTCGGACGTGATGGCCTCGACCAACAAACAGTTCCTCACGCTCGCCGAGGAACGGTTCAAGCCCCTCCGCGAGCTGCTGGACAAGTACCACCTGTCGCTGTCGCAGCTCGAAAGGTCGCGGGCGGGCGCCTACGCCGAGCTCAAGCAGCAGATCGAGTACATGCGAACCGACCAGCAGTACCTGCGGACCGAGACGGCGAACCTGGTCAAGGCGCTGCGTCGGCCCGAGGTCCGCGGCCGCTGGGGTGAACTGCAGATGCATCGGCTGTTCGAGCTGGCGGGGATGACCGAGCACGTGGACTACGACGAGCAGGCGTCGGTCGACTCGGGCGAGGGCCGCTCCGTCCGCCCGGACTTCACGATCCGCCTGCCCAACGAGCGGGTGATCGTGATCGACGTCAAGACGCCGATCGACGCCTACCTCAACGCGACCGAGGCGACCGACGACGCCGAGCGCGAGCGGCAGCTCGACCGCCACACCCAGCAGGTCCGCAGCGCCGCCGACAACCTCGCCGGCAAGGCCTACTGGGCCGCCATCGACGGCTCGCCCGAGTTCGTCGTCCTGTTCGTGCCCGGCGAGAGCATGCTCTACGCCGCCGTGCAGCGCGACCCCGACCTCATCGAGCGCGCCATGCAGAAGAACGTCATCGTCGCCACCCCCACCACCGTCATGGCGCTGCTGAAGACCGTCGCCATGGGCTGGCGGGAGCGGGCGCTGACCGACAGCGCCCACCGCATCGCCGAGCTCGGCCGCGAGCTCCACGAGCGGCTGGCCATCGCCATCGAGAACATCAGCAAGCTCGGCTCGCGGATCGACTCGGCCGTCAAGCAGTACAATACGCTCGTCGGGTCGGTCGAGAGCCGGCTTGTGCCCTCGGCGCGGAAGTTCGAGGACCTGCACGCCGAGTCCGCCAAGCAGATCCCGCCTACCATCCCGACGGTCGAGACGGCGGTCCGCGAAAGCTCTCTCGCCCTGGGTTCCCATTCGGAGGACACATCATCGTGAGACGTTGCCTGAAACGACCGGCCCTGGCATGGCTCATCGTCGTGGCGGCCGCTGCGCCGGCTGCCGCCCAGCACGACATGCAGGTGTTCAACACGCGGTTCTACCGCATCGTCACCAACCTCTCCGCCGACGACGCGCGGCCGATCGCCCGGCACATGGACCAGGTCTTCAGCGAGTACACCCGCCGCCTCGCCCGCGCCGGATTCCGACAGCGCGGGGCCAGCGAGATGAATCTCTACCTCATCGACACCCAGGCCAACTACGTCCGACTGCTCGCGGAAAAGGGCATCAACGGCATAGGCAGCGGCGGCATGTTCTTCGTCCGCGGCGATGAGGCCGGGCTCGCCACGTTCGTCGCCGGCCAGGGCCGCACACGCATGCTCGCCACGCTCCAGCACGAGGCGTTTCACCAGTTCGCCTACCTGCGGATCGGGACCAACCTGCCGATCTGGGCCAACGAGGGCCTCGCCGAGTACTTCGGCGACGCCCTGCTCGTCCGCGGCCGGTTCCGCCCGGGCATGGTCGACCGCCGCCGCCTGGCCAACGTGCAGCAGGCCGTCGCCCACGACAAGGCGTTCGGGTTCGGCGAACTGTTGAACATGACCGGCCAGGAGTGGGTCGGCCGCGTCAACCGCCGGGAGGGCAACGTCGCGCTGATGTACGACCAGGCCTGGTCGATGGTGCACTTCCTCGTGCACGCCCGCCGAGGCCGCTTCGAGCCGGCTTTCATGAATTACCTCTACCAGATCCACCGAGGCCGCACGAGCGCCCAGGCCTTCGAGCAGGCCTTCCAGACCACCGATTACCAGCCCTTCGAAGACGCCTGGCGCGAGTACATCGTCGACCTCGAACCCGATCCGCTCACCACGGCGATCGAGCGGCTGTCGTTCATGGCCGAGGGCGTCAAGCACCTCGACGACTCGGCTCGCTCCTTCGCCAGCATCGAGCAGCTCCAGAACGCCATGCGCGACGCCAATTTCACCTACCGCATCGCGGCCCACGGCATCCGCGTCACCATGAGCGCCGACGACCCGAACAACTTCGCACCACCCCAACCCATCCGTCGCCACGCCAACACCCGCTGGACCATCGACCCCACCTCCGACCCCAACCTACCGCCGGCGATCGCGCTGACCGGCCTGACCACCCGGCCCAGCCTCAAGTGGTTCCATGACGACCAGAACAACCTCAGCTACGACGTCGTCTTTGAGTGACCCGGTCGTCCGCCTCTGCCCGGCCAAGGTCAACATGGCCTTGTCCGTCGGCGCGCCGATCGTGGCCGGCCCCCGCCGCGGCTACCACCCGATCGCCTCGTGGATGGTCGCCGTGGACCTGTGCGATGAACTCCGCGTGCATCGCCGCGCCGCCCCGCCCGACCGCTTCGACATCCGCTGGGCCGATGACGCCCCCCAGCCCTCACCCATCGACTGGCCCATCGACGCCGACCTCGCCTTCAAGGCCCACGCCCTGCTGCAGCAACACACCGCACGCGACCTGCCCGTCGACGTCACCCTCACCAAGCGCATCCCCGTCGGCGCCGGACTCGCCGGCGGGTCGTCCGACGGCGCCGCCATGCTCGCCGCGATCAACGACCTGTTCGACCTGGGCCTGCCCCGCTCCACGCTGATCGAGCTCGCCGTGCAACTCGGCAGCGACCTGGCCTTCTTCTTCGGCGACGGCTCGGCGATCGTGACCGGCCTGGGCGATGAGCTCGCGCCCGCCCCGCCGCCCCAACCCGTGCACCTCGCACTCGCCCTGCCGCCGCTGCACTGCCCGACCGGCGCGGTCTATCGCGCGTTCGACACGCAACGCCCCGATGCCGCGGTGGACCTGCACGCGGTCCATGGCGTCCACGCCGGGTCTCGCGATCCGTTCAACGACCTCGCCGAACCCGCCTGCACGGTCGAGCCCCGACTCGGCGATCTCCGCCGACGCCTGGCCGACCTCGCCCAGCTACCCGTCCACGTCACCGGCAGCGGCGCCGGCCTGTTCATCCCCGCCGCCGACCGCGACGCCGCCAACAACCTCGCCGAACGCCTCGGTGCCCGGGCCGGCCTGCCCGTCCTCGCCGTCCAGTCCACGCCCCCGCCTTGACACACTGCCGACACGCTCGCCTCATGCGTTCGGCCCTGTCGCCGCGGTATAATGTGCCCATGTCAACCCCCACGCGCCCCCACCGTGGCTCGCCTCGCGTTCGCCTGCTGATCGCGGTGCTCACCGTGCTGCCGCCGTGCGCCCTGCATGCCCAGGACCCCGACCCCCAGAGCCCCGAGCAACAGTATGAACAGTTCTTCGGCGACCACGAACGCCGCGCCCGCGCGTCCGCTTCCCGCGACGATGACCTCGCCCTCGCCACCCAGCAACTCGAACTCGCCCGGGCCATCGAGGAAGAACGACCCGACCTGATGGCCCTGCTGTGCAATAAGGCCCACGACCTCGCACAACGCCACCCCACCGGCCACCCCGTCGCCATCGACGCCATGCGCCTGCTCATCGACAGCCGACCCGACGAAGCCGGCTCCGCCTGGCCCAGGCTCATCGACGCCCGCCGCGACCAACTGCCCACCCTCCGCGGCGACGAACGCGACCGGGCCACCGACCAGTACCTCCAGGACCTCGTCGCCGCCGGCGAGCACGCCGATGACGCCGGCGACCTCGACCAGGCCGTCCGCTGGCTCCGGCAGGCCACCGCCGTCGCCCGCTCACGCCGCTCCGACATGGCCCACGACATCCAGAACCGGCTCGTCGCGCTCCGGGAGAAGCAGGCCGTGCTCAACCGCGTCGAGTTGATCGAGCGGCAGCTCCACGCCGCCGACCCCGACGACAACGCCCGCGCCGCTCATGACCTGATCCAGCTCTGTCTCGTCGAGCTCGACGACCCCAATCGCGCGACACGCTACCTCGACGCCGCCGATGACGAACAGCTCATCATGGCCGTCATGCTCGCCAACACCCCCCCCGACCAGCTCAACGCCGAACAGGCCCGCTCCCTCGCCGACTGGTACAAGGCGACCGGCGATCGCTCCACCCCGGCCCAGCGCCTCACCCTCTATCGCAAGGCCGCCGATCTCTACCAACGCTTCCTCGAAATCCACCCCGGAGCCGGTGTCGAGCGCACCCGCGCCCAGCTCACCGCCGACATGCTCGCCAAGTCCATCGACCAGCTCGAGGCCCAGCTCAACCCTGACAGCGACTCACGCATCTCCTTCCGATCCTTCGTCCGTGACGTCCAGGCCATCAGCGCCGGATACACCCGCGGCGACTTCGCCAAGATCGCCATCGACGGCCGGCTCATCATCGGCGCCGCCGCGGAGCAGCCGCCCGTCACGAGCGATCGCGGCCTCAACGTCGTCGCCGTCAAGGGCTCCCGCGTCCTCTGGGCCAAGACCTACGACACCTTCGCCGACCAGACCGCCGCCGAGAGGCTCGCCGGCGACATCAAGAACCTGCCCGATGACACCTTCGTCGTCGTCGCCGCAGAGGACGAGCCCACCAGCAAGCTCGGCCTCGCCGGCCGCGCCGCCCTGCAGGCCATCGGCGCGGACACCTTCCCCACCGGCTACCGCTCGGCTTACCTGTGCATCGGCCAGAAAGGCCTCACCCCCGGCAAGGCCATCGTCCTCGCAGACCGCGCCGGCGGGCCCGTCACCTTCCCCCCACGCTGACGCCACCCCTCGTTTCGGGGTCAACGCCCTTCGCCGCGACATCCCCGTTAATTCCCAACTTTTTTCGCGCAAACGACACCGCCGCGCGCAACGACCCATCACACTCGCCCTCTATATGGACCTTATGCACGGATGCACCGAATCCGTGCGGCGTTGATCAGGAGTT
>CAYWKS010000021.1:0-49332 GCA_964458935.1 uncultured Planctomycetaceae bacterium | reverse complement strand
CGACCCCCGCCCTCGCGCTCCCGGCGCGCTTCAGCCCCGCCGCCGCCAGAACCGCCTAACCCCCCTGCGCCAACGCCCACCACGCCGTACATCCACCCGGTGCCGACCAGCCCACCGCCAGCCCCGCCGACCACGCGACACACAGCCCGACCAGCGGCTCGCGCCACGGTCGCCGTTGCCCGCAAATCGGTGCGCCGCTCGCTTCCACGCCATGCCCCGGTCGTTGCCGTCGCCCTCACACACCCCCGCCGCCCGGCCCCTCACCCGGACCCGCGCCCGGTTCCTCACCCGGCCCCTCGCCCCCCGGTCCCGCCGATGCCTCGCCCCCGGAACCGCCGCTCGGCGCCGCCATGATCAGCAGCGGCGCCGTCGCCAGGTGATGCCCGTCGATCATCACCTTCAACTCGTAACGGCCCGGCCGCGCAAACTTCAGCCGCTTCATCCCCACGATCAGGTTCCGCGAGACGAACGTCGTCGGGCGACCCGGCGGCCACTTCACCACCGCCTGCGCCTCCAGCGGGTCGATCACCTCCATCCCGTCCTCGTCCGTCAGCTTCACCACCAGGCGATGCTCGCCCATCTCGTACGGCTCGAATATCACCCGCACCGCCAGCATGCACGACGGGTGGACCATCGGAAACTCCCGCGCCATGATCGCGTCGAACGCGCCCAGCAGGTTCAGCTTGCCCCCGTAGTCCGTCGCCGCGTCACACAACACCGCCACCGGCACGTCCATCGCCGACTCCTTCCATCAGGTCCGCCGCCCATCATACCCGATGCCGCCACGCCCCCGGCGCACCGGGCGCGCCCGCCGTGATCGCCGTTCGCCGCCCCCTTACGCCCGAAACGACAGCCCGCCGCGCAAGTTCGCGCCGCGCCGCACCTCTATAGAGGACCCGGCGCATGCTCACCCGCTCATCACCGCCGCGCACCCGCACCGCCTGGCCGCCCGGCCAGGGGCGGACAGACCCCGGCAAAAGTATAAAGTCAATAATGACAATAACTTACATGACTTGTCCGCCCCTGGCGAGGCTGTGGGCGGACACGCGACCCACTCGCGCGCAGCAGGCCGTCGTTTGGCGACGCACCGCTCAGAATCGCAGTCGCACCCCCGCGCTGATCGCGTGCGTCCGGTCGCCGGCGTCGGCCAGCCACGCGTCGTATCGCACGAACAGCTCGCCACCGTCGGCGGCGTCGGCGCTCAGCTCCGCGTGGGCGACCGCCACGTCACGCTGCGGGCCCACCGCGTCCACCGTGAAACGCTCACCGCCCGCGGCGAAACGCGCCGACAGCGACTGCACCTCGTCCGTCCACTGGTGTCGCCACGCCCCGCCCACCCGGCCGGTCAACGCCATCCCGCCCACCTGCAAGTCCCTCGCCACCGCCACACCCAGCCGCGTCGCCACCTCGTGCTCGGTTCGCCCCGCCACGTGCAGGTCCACCAGCCCCGCGCCCGACTCGTCGTAGCTGTTGGCGTGGTACAGCGTGTAATCCACCCCCGCGCTGGGCTGCACTCGCCACCGACCGGCCGGAAGGTTCAGCCCGCCATGAACGTTCACCGTCAGCTCGTGAGCCAACCGATCCGACCGCGCCACCGCGCTCAACGCGTCGATGTTCCGCCGCTGGTCGATCGTGTGCAGGGCGTAGCTGACCGATCCGCCGCCGAACCATGCGCCCTGCTCCACGCCGATGTAAGGCCCCAGCCGGAACGTGTTGGCGTTCACGTCGCCCAGCCCGTCGTGGAAATCCAGCCCGGTGCGGGTGTAGGCGAACGCCGCACCCAGCCGCAGGCCCGAGCCCGACTCGACCCGCAGCGGCGCGTCCACGCCGACCTGCCCGCCGCTGGTGTGCCCGGCATAGCCGGCGTGGTCCCCGCCGGTCGACCGCCGGTGGGTCATGTGCACGCCCCGGGCGAACAGACCCAGGTCGCCCAACGCCCGGTCGGCCGCATCGGTCGGCCCGGTCGCCTGCCCGCCGCCGCCCATCGCGAAACCCAGCAGGAACGGGTCGTCCGAAGCGCTGGCCAGCATGGGCGGCTCGAGCTCGCTGCCACCGGGGCCGCGGCCCGCCGCGACCGCTGCCCCACCGCCCGGCGACCGCAGGTGATCCATGATGGTCCGGTGGTACAGCGACGTGGCCCGCTGTTGCGTGAACTGCACCGCCGCGGTCGATTCGGGGCTGAACTGCCGCATCGCCCGGTTCAGCGACGCGGTGTCCATCGCGTCCAGCGTCGTCAGCAGCGCCGCGGTCGCGCCGCCCGGCGCCGGGATGTTCAGCGAGTCCAGCGCCCCGCCGACCGACCGGTTGTTCGCCGTCTGCCCGCGCGGCTGGAAGATCGCCCGCGTCGCCACCACCGCGAACGACGCGTCGCCGTCGCTGAACGCCGGGTCGGCCACGAGGTGCAGCAGCCCGAAGTCGGCGATGAGCGCCGCGGCGGCGTTGACGATGCCCGCCGGCGACCGCAGCACCACCCAGCGCTGCCCGTGCTCCAGCGCCCCGGGGCCCGCCAGCAGGTTCACCGCCAGCGGGGCGCCCGCGTCGAGCTGCGCCGGGCCCGCCGCGTCCAGCACGTCGTGGCTCGTGCCCGGCACGCTCGGCTGGGTCGGGTCGATGTCGATCGTCCACGCCGCACCCGGGCGCAGCCGGAAGCTGCCGCCCACCGACGCCGCGTCGATCCCCGCGCCCACGGCGAACCCGCCCCCGCGGATGTCCGTGGCGCCGGTGTGCGTGCTCGCCCCCGCCAGCGTCAGCGTCCCGCCGCCGATCTTGGTCAGCCGGCCGCCGTCGCCGTGGACCCCGCCGCTCACTGTCGTGTCGTTGTCGCCGGTAAAGATCAGCTCCACCCCGCCGCTGTGCGACAGGTCGATGGCCGCGTTGGGCCCGAACACGAACGCCCCGCCCGCCGCCGAGCCCGCGTCGATCGTCGCCGCGTCCCCGGTCGCCGCGAACGCCGCATCGACCATCTGCACCTGGTCGGACTGGTTGGTGATCGCCGCGCCGTCGGCCAGGCGGAAGCTGCCGCCGCCGTCGCCGATCGTGTACGCCGTCGACCCGCTGAAGGTGATCGCGTCGAGCAGGGCCTCGTACGCGACGGTGACGGAGCTGATCGGCGTGGCGGCGCCGGTGTCGTCGAAGATGAGCTGGTCGCCGCTGGCCAGGCGGAAATTGGTGCCGTCCCAGTTGTCCCAGTTAGCGGCGGTGGCCCAGTCGGCCGCGGCGCCCTGCCAGGTGATGTCGGCGTCCAGCGTCGCCAGCACCGCGTCGAACGCCCGCTCGATCGCGATCACCCCGACCTGTTCGCTCGTGTGCGTCTGGTCGCCGTCGTTGAACACGTCCTCCTCGATCGCGAGGCGGACGCCGTCGGCGTCGACCGAGTCGATGCGGATCCAGCCGCCGTCTGCCCCGTCGCGGGTGGTCTTGCCGGCGACGACCAGCGGCGTGTTCGGGGCGAACGACACGTCGAACGGCACGAGTGTGGTGTTGTGGTCGACGTTGTTGGCCGAGAGCAGGGCGTTGACCATCACGCCCAGGCCGTCGCTGTCGATGAGTGTGCCATCGTCCCGGGTGACCGCGAGGTAGCCCACCCGCTCGGGCACGGCGACGGGATTGCCGTCGTCGACCTCGCTCTGCTCGATGGCGATCTGCACGTCGTCGGTGCCGGCGTTGACCACGGAGATGGTCATCCACGGCGAGGATGGGTCGCCCGGCGGGGCGTTCTGCTCGTTGTTGTCGGTCTGCACCATGCCGATCACGGTCGGGTTGGCCGCGAAGCCGGCGCGGAAGCTGATGGTGTCGTGGCCGCCGCCGTCGGGGAACGGCGGGCTGCGGCGGACCGTGGTCGTGGTGTCGTGGGCAAAGGCCTCGATCACCATCCCGCCGCCCAGCGCGTGGCGGCCGGGCTCGACCGCGATGTAGCTGAGGTTGGTCATGGCATCGGCCGGCCCGTCGCCTCCGGGCGCCTCGACCTGGACAACCTCGAACCCGGTGGCGGTGACGTTGCGGATGCGGATCGCCGCGGGTTCGGCGTTCTGCTCGGTGGGCGTGATGAAGATCAGCGGCGTGCGCTGGAAGCTCTGGCGGAAGTTGATCGTCTGGAAGGCGGTCTGCCCGGGCGCGGTCGCCGGCAGATCGAACCGATCGGCCTCGATCTGCCCGGCGCGCAGGTTCCCCGTCGCCCCAAACCCCAGTAGCAAACAGACCATGGCGGCGATGACGCCTCGCCGAGTCATAACAATCCCACGGGTGCGGCCCGAGCGGGTTCGCGCCGTATCCCTAATAATGTCATATGTATATCGACTGTCGGGACGTGTTGAGGCCAGTTGTCCGATAAGGCCGGCGGCGGCCGGACCGCCGATGCCCCGGCGAATCCGCCCCCGATCAGTAGCGGCGGACCGTCGGGTCGACCCGCAGCGACCAGGCGTCGATCCCGCCGGCCATGCTCACCGCGTCGGGCAACCCGTGCTCGCGGAGGAACGCGGCGACCTGCAGCGAACGCACGCCGTGATGGCAGTACACGACCACGGGCCGGTCCCTTGGCAGCTCACCCAGCCGCCCGGGCGTCTGCCGCATGGGGATGTGAACGGCGTTCGGCAGGGCGCAGATGGCCAGCTCATCCAGCTCGCGGCAGTCCAGCAGGACCAGCGGCTCGCCGGCGTCGAGACGCTCGCGGACTTGCTCGGGTGTGATCTGCATAAGCGGTGCGGCGCGTGCCCGGCCGCGGTGCGGCTACTCGCCGATGCCCTGCTCGCCGAGCCAGCGTTCGGCGTCGATGGCGGCGCGGCAGCCCATGCCGGCGGCGGTGATGGCCTGGCGGTAAACCTGGTCGGCGACGTCGCCGGCGGCGAACACGCCCTCGATGTTCGTGCACGAGCTGAACCCGTCGGCGAGCTGCAGGTAACCCTTGTCGTCCATGTCCAGACCGCTGCCGTCCAGGAAGCCGGTCGCGGGCGTGTGGCCGATGGCGACGAACACACCGCGGCAGGCCAGCTCGGATTCCTCTGCGGTCTGGTTGTTCTTGAGCTTGACGCCGGTGACGTGGTCGTCGCCGAGCACGTCGAGCACCTCGCTGTTCCAGACGACCTCGATCTTGTCGTGGCCGAGCGCGCGATCCTGCATGACCTTGCTGGCCCGCAGCTGGTCGCGGCGGTGGATGATGTGCACCTTCGAGGCGAACTTGGCCAGGTACAGCGCCTCTTCCATGGCGGTGTCGCCGCCGCCGATGACGACCAGCGGCTGGTCGCGGAACGCCGGCAGGGCGCCGTCGCAGACGGCGCAGGCGCTGACCCCGCCGCCGCTGGTGGCCAGCCGCTGCTCGTTCTCCAGGCCCAGCCAGTTGGCCGTCGCCCCGGTGGCGATGATGACCGCGTGGGCGCGGGCGACCGACTCGTTGGCCGAGCCGTCGCGGACGTGGAGGGTGAACGGCCGGTCGCTGAAGTCGACGCGGACCACGTCGGCGGTCTGGACGCGGGTGTCGAACCGCTGGGCTTGCTGCTTGAACTCCTGCATCATCTTCGGGCCGTCGATGCCCTCGGGGTAGCCGGGGTAGTTCTCGACCTCGGTGGTGAGCATGAGCTGCCCGCCGGGCAGCACGAGCGACGGCGACTGCTTGGGGACGCCCTCGATGACCAGCGGGTCGAGTTCGGCGCGGGCGGCGTAGATCGCCGCGGTCCACCCGGCGGGCCCGGACCCGATGATGATGACCTTCTCAACGCTGTTGTTCTGTGCTTGGTCGTTCATAGGGTTGGCATGATAGCGGGGTTGGTGGTTCGCGGCAGTACGAGCCGCGTGGCTTTACGTCACGCCGGGGGCGATGCGGGTACAATGCACCGCGTAACGTCAAGGGAGTGACCTGTTACCGATGAGTTCCTATCAAAGCCCCCCTTATCAGATCGACCGCCCGAGCGGCCAATGCGCCGCCACGGGTCGCACCCTCGAGCCCGGCGAGACGTTCGTCGCGGCGCTGGTCGAGGACGAGTCGGGCGGGCTGCGGCGGCTGGACTTCAGCGTCGAGGCTTGGGAAGCGGGCCCGCCGCCCCACACCTGCTTCGGGGTCTGGCGGACGACCGTGCCCGAGCCCACCCGCAAGCGCAAGCCCTTCGTCGACGACGAGGTCCTGATGAACCTGCTGCGGCGGTTGGAAGACGCCGACCAGCGCCAGCGCCTGGCGTTCCGATTCGTGCTCATGCTGATTCTGATGCGGAAGAAGCTGTTGCGTTACGACCGGACGCAGCGGGAGCCCGGCCCCGACGGCGGCGAGCGGGAGTGGTGGGTGTTGACGCCCAAGGCGGACCTGTCCAAGGGCCCGCTGGGCAAGTGGAGCGACAGCGAGACGATCCGTGTGCTCGACCCGCACCTCGACGAAGCCGCCATCGGCGAGGTCACCGAGCAGTTGGGCGAGATCCTTAACGCGGAGTTGTAAGTGCCAGCGACCGGCGATGCGTCATCGGTGAAGCCTGGGCGCCGGGTCGGCGTCCCGTCGCACGCCCGCGCCGCGCGGTGTCATGTGCTGTGCGGGCTGGTGTGCCTGGCGGCGGTGCATGTCCTGGCCGGTTGCCACGCCGGTCCGTCCCGCGCACCGGTCGGTCCGATGTCCGTCACGTTCCTGGACTACGGCGAGGTGGCGCGGCGGCACAACGCACGCCTTGCGGGCGTGGAGCGGCTCTGGGCGCGCGCGGTAGTCGAGATGCGCTGGACCGAGCCGGATGGCAAGCGGCGGTACGAGCAGGGCGATGGTAACCTGATCGCGCGGCTGCCCGATGACCTGGCCCTGGGGATCGGGAAGCTGGGCAATACGCGGCTGTGGCTGGGCGCGAACGGCGCTCGGTACTGGCTTCTGGACCTGAGCGGCGATCAACGCGTGGCGTATGTCGGCGAGGCGAACGCGGGGGTGAGCGGCGTTCAGGCGGGCCCGGGCGCCGGGCCGCTGCCCGTCAGGCCCGACGCGATCGTGGGGCTGTTGGGGATCGGCCGCCTCGACCCGGCCGACGACGCCGTGGCGGCGCGTGTGGACGGCCGGATCGTGGCGACGCTGCCGGCGGTCATGGATGAGGCGCAAGGCGCCGTCCGCCCCGCGCGGGAGCTGGGCTTCGACGCGGAGGGGCGGCTGGACCGGATCACCGTGATCGACCGCGAGGGCCAAGCGATCCTGCAAGTCACGCTGGAGCAGTTCAAGCCCATGCCGCTGACGGGCAAGGCCCCTGGCGCCTGGCCGGATGTGGCGCGGCGGATGCGGCTGGTCGTCGGGCCGCAGACCGAGGAGCCGGCCCGCATCGACCTCAACCTCGAAGACCTCACGGACAATCCGGATAAATTCAAGGATGCGCAGTTCGATCTGGGGCGGCTGGTCGACGCGTTGCAGATCGACCGCATCGAGCCGCTGGGCCGCGACCCGGACAGCGCGCGGTGATCGCGGGGCGTGTGCGGCGTGGCTGGGGTTCGACTATGCTCAGCGGCGTGAGAGCCCTTGGCATCATCATCGCGGCGGCGGGCTGGCTCGCGACAGCGGTCGGCGGCGCGTGGGCGGCGGAAGACGCCTCGGCGGGGCGCCGTGACGCGTGGCTCGTGGCCGGCGACAGCCGATCGCTCTGGGTCGTGCAGTGGCTCGAAGACAGCCGCTACCAATTGCTGCACAAGACCGCCGCGGCCGACCCGAACGTGATCCACGAAGGCATGGCCAGCAGCGGCCAGCCCATCGCCATCGCCTCGGCCGGCACGCTGTACGTCGCGTACCACAACCACGCGGTGCAGGCGATCGAGCATCGCACGGACCCGCAGACGGGCCTGACGCAGTACGGCGCCAGCCAGTTGCCGCCGCTGCCGGCGGGCGCGACGCTGGTGGACTTCGCCGCCGACCGTTACGGGCCCCACGCGCTGCTGTACCACGCCGCGGCCGCGGACCCGAACGACGCCGCGGCGGGCGCGACCGACGCCGACGCCGAGTCACCGGCCGCACGTGGGTTCGTGCTGTACGCGCTGACGCGTGGGCGGTGGACCCCGGTGGGCATGCCGCCGGGCGTGCCCACCGTTCGGCGCGATGACCGGGCTATCGCCATGCAGTTGACCGTGACCGACGAGCCGGCGCATCGCGTGGCGTTGCTGGTGAAGGAAACGGCGGCGGACGGGGCGGAGGTGTTCCGGGTGCACCACCGCAACGGCGAGTCGTGGCGAACGGCCGCGTACGACATCGCGCCCGCCGAGCCGTGGCGCGCGACGGCGGTGACGGGCCACGATGTGGTCGTGGAGCGGCCGCGTGCGACCGGGCCGCTGGTGGCGCGGGTCTGGCGCGCCGGTCGTCCGCTCGACGCGGGCGCGTTCGCCATCCCGCCGGAGGCCGGCATCGACTGGGCGGCGGTCGTGTATCGCGGGCGGCTGACGATCGTCGGGCGCAACGCCGCGGGTGAACTGCTCTACGGCCAGCGGGACCTGACGCGGGCGGCTGGCGAGCGCATCGCGATGGAGCCGCTGGTCGTCCGCAAGCCGTCGATGTCGGCGTTGAACCGGCACTTCGCGATGCTGGGCCTGGCGCTGCTGGCGATCGTGTTTCTGCTGGCGGCGTGGCGGCGTGACCCGGCGGCGGCGATGGTGCAGCTGCCCGAGTCGCTGGCCGTGGCCGAGCCGACGCGCCGGCTGGGCGCCGCGGCGATCGACCTGGCCGCGCCCCTGGTCGTGGCGGTGGTCGCGACCGGCGCCAACCCCGGGCAGATCCTCGGCGCCTTGTCCAGTCCGTTCTTCGAGCCGAACAAGCTCACCGCGCCGGTGCTGATCGCCGCGGGCCTGTACGTCCTGCACACGCTGCTGTCGGAGATGTTCACGGGCACGACGCTGGGCAAGCGCCTGCTCGGGCTGCGGGTCGTGACCAATGACGGCGAGCCGATCAACCTCTGGCAGGCGCTGCTGCGGAACCTGGTCAAGCCGGTCGAGTTGATGGCCTGGCCGCTGTTGCTGTTCATCCTGCTCAACCCCGGCCGGCAGCGCATGGGCGATCTGGCCGCACGCACGACCGTGGCCCGCAAGGCCGCCTCGGGCAACGGCCCATCGCAGCAGGGCCCATCCGACCAGGCCACCGATGAAGGCGAATGACCGCCGATGGCAAGCTGGCACTGCGATCGGTCATTGCTAGTCTGCATGCCTCGGCGATGCCGATGAGTCTTGTTCACCAGCGGGGCGCCACATGAACCAAGCCGGTACCATCGCCGTCGAGCCATACCACCCGCCGCGCCGATTCAAGGCGTGGCACGTGCTGCTGGTGGCGCTGTTGATCCTGCTGGCGGCGTTCGCCACTTTGCGGTTCATACTGCGAGCGGACGTGAGCGCAGCGGTGCAGGAAGTACGCGACGCCGGCTACCCGACCACCCCCGCCGAGCTCGACACGTGGTACGCCGAGCCGAACGGCCCCAACCTCGCCAAGATCTACCTCGAAGCGAGCGATCTGAATCGTGACGTCGACTCGGTCTTCGCGCCGAACGCGCCGGCCGCGGCCGAGCAGGTCTGGTACGTCAGCGCGGCGGCCGACGACCCCAACCTCGGCCAACCGCTGGACCCGCGGATCGTCGCGCTGGCTGAGCAGTTTCTGAAGGCCAATGCACCGGCGCTGGCGAAGCTGCACGAAGCGAGCCGGCTGTGGGACGAACCCAGCGCCGGCGCGCGCTACCCGGCGGACTTCGAAGGCGGGCTGGACATGGATTTGCCCCACGTGATGCGCGTGCGCTCGCTGGCCAGACTGCTGTGCCTGGAGGCGCTCATCGCGGCCGAGCGCGGCGACGGTGATCGGGCGACGGCGGCGCTGGTCGCCGCGATCGGCGTCGGCCGTTCCGTTCAACTCGAACCGACGCTGGTCAGTCAGCTTGTCCGCGTGCGCTCTCATGCGCTCGTGACCGCAGCGCTCGAAGAGACGATCAATCGCATCGAGCTGCATGCAACGCAGGTTCAACGGCTCACCGCGGCGCTGCCCGATCCAGATCAGCACGATCATTTCGCGCGCGGTCTCGTCGGCGAACTGGCCGTGTTCCGCCTCGCCTTCGACGACCCCGGCGTATTGGGGGCGGACCTTGAGCTGGGGCTGATTTACCGGCTTTACCGGTTTTCCGGCCTGGCGGACGTGGATCACGCCCAGTACGTACGCACGATGCTGGAGCTGATTGACGCGGCGAAGACGCCGCCGCCGCGGTCGCTGAGCCAAACCCACCGCATCACCCGGCGATTCGACTATCTGCCGGAGTACCGCATGCTGCTCAGGTTGATCATGCCGGCACTGGACCGCGCCTTGGTGCTTGACTTCGGCATGATGGCCCAGCGGCGTTGCGCGCTGCTCGGGCTGCACGTCGAGCGTTACAGGCTCGATCGCGGTATGTTGCCGGCCGATCCGAACGATCTCGTGCCCGACTACGTCCGGGCCCTGCCCACGGACCCCGGCGACGGCAAGCCCCTGCGGTACATCGCCGATCCGAACGGTTCGTTCATCGTCTACAGCGTCGGTAAAGACGGCGTCGACAACGGCGGCCGGCGCGTGAACGCGTCCGGCGACGAATACGGTCCGGGCAGCGACGTCGTCTTCGAGGTGCGCCGGGCCGGGGATTAGAGGCAGATTTTCGGGCACGAACCCGAACCTGCACGCGGGTCGCGGTGTTCACTATAATGGCCGCGACTGTTTCACGTACGGGGATGGCTTCATGACCGCACATGACCAGGCCACGCGGGCGTTGCGAGGGCGGATCACGTTCGCCCTGTCGCTGAAGTACGCGCTGCGTGCGATGGTGGCGGTGTCATTCACCTTCGGCCTGGCCGTGCTCGTGGCGCGGGTGGCGGCGGGATTCGGCGCCGGCGCGGCGCGGGGTCAGCTCGCCCTGGCGGCCGGGGCGGGCGCGTCGGCGCTCATGCTCGCGGGTCTGGCGGGCGTGGCGTACGCCCTGAGGCGGCGACCGGCGATGTCGGTCGTCCGCGCGGTGATCGACCGCCAGGCACGGGCCGGCGGGCTGGTCATGGCCTCCGAAGAAACCGACGTGGGCGCCTGGTCGACCCGGATCGCCGCGCATGCGGTGCCCGGCGTGCGGTACCGCAACCCGCGGTCGTGGTGCATGCTGCTGGCGGGGCTGGTGTTCGCCGGGGTGGCGCTGCTGGTGCCCGATGCGTACACGCGACCGGCCGCGGCGGGCGCGCTCGACGTCAGCGATCAGGCCGGGCTGCTCGCCGACCAGATCCGGGTGCTCGAAGAGGAGCAGGTCCTCGACGCCGACGAGGCCGCGGTGATGCGGGACAAGCTGGCGCAGGTCCAGCGTGAGGCGTCGGGTTCGGACCCGGCGAAGACATTCGAGTCGCTGGACCACATGGGTGAGCGGTTGGACAACGCCGCCGATCTCGCCGCGGAGCAGGCCGCCGGCTCCGCCGAGCAGTTGACCGAGGCCGAGGCGTTGGCCGAGGCCCTCGCGGAGGATGGCCAGGCGATGGACCCGGAGCGGGCGGCGGGTGCGATGGGCGAGCTGACCGACATGCTCCGGCAGGCGGCGCTGCAGAATCGGGCGTTCGCCGAGGCGCTTGACGAGCAGACGCTCGAGCGGATCGAAGCCGGCGCCAAGCCCGAAGCCCACTTCGACCTCGACATCGAGCGGGCGCAGGAGCTGGCGGAGCTCGGCGACGAGATGCGGCGTCTCGCGGAGAAGCTCGAAGCGACCGATCCGAACGCCGTCTCGCCGCTTGACGCGGCACAACTGGCCGAGTTGCAGAGGAAGCTGACCCAACTCAGCGAAGAAGAACGTCAGCAGCTTGAAGCGCTGGCGAAGGCGGCGGCGGAACTGGCGAAGCTCGGCATCGATGCCGTCGTGGAGATCGACATCCTGGGCGTGGCCGACTTCTACGTTCCGGACGCGCAGGTGAAGCTGGCGGACCTGCAGGACCCCAACGCGCGGGGCCGCTTCGCCGCGAAACTGCCCGAGGGCCGGCCGACCTTCCGCGGCGTCGACGCATCAAAGGGCTTTGCCATCCCGCCCGAGGCGCTGAACGGCGAAGCCATCGCGCTGACGCGTAACGAACAGGGCAAACTCACGGTCTTCGGCCACAAGCCGTCGTTCAAGCTGGCCTGGGACAAGGTCGACGAGCTGGACGCGACGTACTTCGTGGCGACCGGCGGGGGCGAGCCGGCGCGGGTTTACGGCCCGGACGACGGCGGGCGGTTCGACCCGGGTGCGCTGGGCGGCGCCTGCAAGCTGGCCCGCGCCGTCAAGGCCGACCAGCTCCGCGCCCTGCGCCGCATGCAACAGGCGAAGCTGATCACGCCCGAGCAGTTGAAGCAGGCCCAGCAGAACGGTCAGCTCGACGCCGAGGCGATCGCGGCGCTGAAGCAGATGCTCGCCGAAGGTCGCTCGGCGAAGCAGGCCGCGGCGGCCGCCTGCAACCAACCGGGCCGCGGCGGGATCAGCCGCGGCCGGGGCGATGCGCCCATGACGTGGAAGGACCCGACGACCGACGACGGCGCGAAGTTCACCGAGCAGGTGCTGCCGCCGGCGTCGCTGTCGCAGCTCAAGGACAGCGAGTCGGTGGGCGTGAGCGTGGGGGCGCCGGAGCTGGCCGACCCGACCGCCGCGCACGCCGGTGGCGCGTTATCCGGCCGCGAGACCGGCGACAGTTCCGCCCAGACCCAGGCCGTGCTCCCGCGCCACCGCGGCGCGGTCAAGCGATACTTCGAGCGTCAATGAACGGATCGACACCGAGCCACAGCGACAGCGTGAAAGCCATTTGATGTGTTCACACCCCCCGCCGGCGCCCTGTGCCGAGATGCCACCGGGGCACGCATAAGATCGGGACGACGTCATGCCGCCAACCGCCGCTGATTCATCGGACACCCTGCTCAGCCCCGCCCAGTTACAGCCGGCGGTCGAGCTGGCCAACGCGGCGCTCGAGCAGCTCGATCGCATCCTGCTCGGTCGGACCGAGCTGCACCGCATGGTGATGGTGGGCATCCTCAGCCGCGGCCACATCCTGCTGGAAGGCCTGCCGGGCGTGGGCAAGACGGCGCTGATCCGGGCGCTGGGCGAGGTGATGAGCCTGCGGTTCCAGCGGGTGCAGTTCACGCCGGACCTGATGCCGGGCGACATACTCGGCACGCACATCCTCCAGGAGACCGAGTCGGGCCGGCGCGAGATCACCTTCCAGCCCGGCGCGATATTCACGAACATCCTGCTGGCCGACGAGATCAACCGCGCCAGCCCCAAGACCCAGTCGGCGCTGCTGGAGGCGATGCAGGAGCGGAGCGTCACGCTCATGGGCACGACCCGCCCGCTGCCCGATCCGTTCTTCGTGCTCGCCAGCCAGAACCCGATCGAGCTGGAGGGCACGTACCCGCTGCCCGAGGCGCAGCTCGACCGCTTCCTGTTCAAGCTCCAGGTCAGCGGCGCGGACGTGGAGGTGATGGACGCGATCATCTCGTCGCGCCGCCGCGGCGAGCCGCCGCGGACGACCTGGTCGATGTCGCACGAGCAGTTGCTCAGCGTGTACGAGGTGATGGAGCGGGTCTACCTGCCGCGGCCGGTGTCGCGGTACATTGCGCGGCTGGCTGCGGCGACGCACCCCGACGCGTCGGAGGCGATCGAGGCGGTGCGGCAGTACGTCAGCTACGGCGCGTCGCCCCGCGCGGCGATCGCCATGGCCGAGGCCGCCCGGGCGCACGCCCTGATGGCGGGCCGGCCGACCGTCGGGTTCGAGGACGTCCGCGCCGTCGTGCCGCACGTGCTCAACCACCGCGTGCTGCTGAACTACCAGGCGCGGTTCGACCGCGTCAGCTCGTTCGACGTGATCGACCGACTCATGCGGGGCCTCGACGAGGCGGGCCTGTCGCTGCCCAATGACGTGGAGGTCACCGCCGGCGATGCGTGAACCCATGCCCTGGGGGCCGATGCGATTGGCGAGTGTGGCGGCGGTGATGCTGGCGGTCATCCTTTGGCCGGCCGGCTCGTTCGCCGCAACGCCGATCAACGGCGTGAGCGTCTCGGTCCTGCCGCAGCCCACGACCTTCAGCCACGGCGAGACGTTTCACGGCTACGTGGAGTATCGCATCTTCCTGGCCAACGCGTCCGTCTCACCCCGCGCCGTGCGGCTGACCATGCCGGGGACGCCATACAAGGGCTACGGCATCGGCATCGGCCGGATCACCCGCCGCGTCGAGCTGGCCGGCCATGCGTCGACAACGGTGAGCCTGTTCCAGCCGCCGCTGCCCTTGAACGGCCGAGACTTGAGGGTCGATGTCAACGGGCGACTTAAGCACATCAGCATGGCCCCGATCGATCACGCCAAGCAGCACGCCTCGCGGGTGCACCATGGCGGCCACAACTACGGGGCCGTGCTGTTGAGCAAAGCGGTGCACGCCAACTTCCGCACACGCGCTGATTCTTACGCCAAATCGGGGCCCACCGATCTTCGCTACTTCCAGCAGGAGATCCCCCCCGCCCAGTGGTCGGACCATTGGCTGGGCTACTCGCGGTACGACGGGCTGGTGGTGACGGCCGCCGACGTCGATGCGATGCCCCAGGCCGTGATATCGGCGATCCGCAAGTACGTGGCGCTGGGCGGGTGCCTGACCGTGCTCGGCGACTGGACGCCTGCGGGGCCCTGGCGGGTGCACGGCGCGGCCGAGGTGGACCACGACATCACGTCGCACGCGCTGGGCTTCGGCGAGGTCCAGCGGTTGGCCGAGCAGGATGCCGGCCTGATCAGCCCCCAACAGTACCGGCGCATGGGCAGGTCGTGGCAGGCCAACGCGCGGCTCTGGTACGTCACCCGCAGCCCCCAACAGGCCAACCGTGATTTCCCGGTGGTCGAGGACGTCAGCGTCCCCGTCGGCGGATTGCTGGTGCTGATGATCGCGTTCACGATCGTGATCGGCCCGCTGAATCTGTGGGTGCTGGGGCGGCGGCGGCGGCGGATGTGGCTGCTGTGGACGGTGCCGGCGATCTCGCTGGTCACCTGCCTGGCGATCTGGGTCTACGCGGTCGCGGCCGAGGGGTTCGGCGCCGACCGGCGGATCGAAGCGATCACCCTGCTCGACCAGCGTGACCCGCGCGATCAGCACGGCGTGACGATCGGGTTCGCCGGCTACTATGCGCCCCTGACGCCGGGCGGTGGCTTCGCGTTCGACCCCCAGACCGAGTTGACGCCCCAGGTGCGGGACCGCAGCGGTCACGATACGCGGACGCGGACCGTTGACCTGACCCATGGGCAGCGGCTCGATTCGGGTTGGGTGGTCGCGCGTGTGCCGGCCCATTTCATGGTCCGCAAGCCGCACGACAGCGTCCGCGAGCGGCTGGTCGTCGAGCGGGCGGCCGACGGGGACGGCTACGTGGCGACCAACGGGTTCGGCGTCGGGCTGGCGCGGCTGTGGTACGCCGACGCCGACGGCACGGTGTATGAGGCCGTCGGCACCGCCGCCGCGCCCGCCGCCCAGGCCGGGGCCAAGGTCAAGCTCAAACGCACCTCCCACAAAACCGGCGGCTCGAAGTGGCGCGATTTCTATACGCAGGACTGGATCGACAGCTTCCAGTACCTGCGCGATCCCAGCGCCCGCGAGCAGGCGCGGCGGCTGGCCCCCAACACCTATCTCGCCGTGCTGGACGGGCAGCCGTTCGTGGAACCGGGCCTGCCCGATTCCACACCCAGGCACAGCCGGGCGTGCGTGCTCGGGCTCGTCGCACCCGTCCCGCACTCGCCCTGATCCCGGAGGACAGCAGCGCCGCCCATGAGAGTCCAGGTCACCAATCTCCGACGTCACTTCGGCCCGACCCGCGCGGTCGACGGCATCAGCTTCAGCTTCGCCTCGGGCCAGATCTTCGGGTTCATCGGGCCCAACGGCGCGGGCAAGACCACGACCATGCGGGTCCTCGCCACGCTCGACGAGCCGACCGCCGGCGGGGCGACGATCGACGGCGTGAGCATCATCGAGAACCCCGAGACGGCGCGGCGGCTGGTCGGGTACATGCCCGACAACCTGCCCACGCACCGCGACATCACCGTCCACGAGTACCTCGACTTCTTCGCCCGGGCATATGGCATCCGCCAGCCTGACCGCGACCGGACGGTCGAGCGCGTGGAGGAGTTCACCAACCTGCTGGGCATCCGCGACAAGACGCTGCGGGCGCTGAGCAAGGGCATGAAGCAGCGGGTCTCGCTGGCGCGGGCCATCATCCACGACCCGCCCCTGCTCGTGCTGGACGAGCCGGCGGCCGGGCTCGATCCACGGGCGCGGGTCGAGCTGCGCGAACTGCTCAAGGTGCTCGCCCAGCAGGGCAAGGCCGTGCTCATCAGCTCCCACATCCTCACCGAGCTGGCCGAGATCTGCGACGGCGCGGTGATCATCGAGCATGGGCGCATTGTCGCCGCCGGGACGATCGGCGAGATCCTCCGCGGCAACGGGTCGACCGACCAGGAGCCACGGATCAAGCTGACCATCCGCGCCATATGCCCGCCCGAGCAGTTGCACAAGGCACTGCTGGAGATGCCGCAAGTCGTCGAGGCCTGCGTCGCGGCCGACCACGTCGAGGCCGAGATCGCCGGCACCGAGGAGATGACCTGCGACATCCTGATGGAGCTGATCCGCCGCGATTTCCGCATCCTCGAGTTCGCCCAGCGCCGCGCCCACCTCGAAGAGATCTTCATGAGCGTCACGCGCGGGGAGGTCTCGTGAGGGCCGTGGATTGGGTGCAACGCCTCGACGACGGGATGAACCCGGTCGTTGTCAAGGAGTTGAGGCAGGCGCTGCGCTCGCGCGTGGCGATGGGGCTGGCCGCGGCGTTCCTCGTGGCGCACCTGGTCGTGTTCACCGGGTCCGTCATGATGTGGCAGCCCCATCGCACGGACGTGGGGCGCGAGGTGTTCATGGTGTACAGCTACGTGCTGGCGGTGACGCTGGTCATCGCGGTACCGGCCTACGCCGGCGGCCGCTGCTTCGCCGAGCACCTTGCCGACGAATTCAAGGCGATGCTCATGCCCGGGCTGAGCTTCGATCGCATCTTCTGGGGCAAGACGCTCTCTACGCTGGTCATCGACCTGATGTTGTTGAGCATCATGGCTCCGTTTGCGTATGCGTGTACGCTGATGCGCGGGATCGACCTGCCGACGATCGGGCTGGTGCTCGCGGTCAATGCGGTGTTTTCGTGGGTCGGCGTGTTGAGCCTGTTGAGCGTGGCGTGCATGATCCGCACGATCCCCGGGGGGATCGGCTGGGGGCTGTTCAGCCTGTTCGGCGCGGGCATGACCGTCATGATCGTGGTGGGGTTAAACGTCGCCCTCATCCGCGAGGGCGCGATGTTGGCCGTGCCTGAAGCACTGTTCGTCATCATCGGGCTCGGCTTGGTCTACGCACCCGTGCTGCTGCTGTTGTACTTTCGCGCGAAGATGATGCAGGTCGGCGCCGTGTACCGCTATCGCCCGCCGACCGGGCCCGACTACGTGATACCCGAGAAGTACGCCTCGGCCGTTGTCTCCGCCGACCCCCATACGGACGCAAGCTCATGAGTCATCGCATCGCATCGTGGAGACACCTCGACGACCGGGTCAATCCGATCGTCATCAAGGAGCTGCGGCAAGCGGTCAACGGCCGATTCCTCGCGGCGGTGCTCATCCTGTTCCTGCTTGTGTCGCTGATCACGATGTCGCTGATCCTCATGATCGGCGAGGCGGACGCCATGGAGGGCGGCCGGGCGGCGCTGATGGCGCTGCAGGCGATCCTCGTCGTCACGTGCCTGGTGTTCCTGCCGGCCTACGCGGGGGTGCGCTTCGCCGCCGAGCATACCGACTCCGACCCGGACCTGATGTTCATCACGACGATCCGCCCGCGATCGATCATCTGGGGCAAAGCGCTGGCCACGGGGTTGCTCGCGGTGCTGATCTACTCGGCGTGCATGCCCTTCATGACACTGACGTGGCTGATGCGCGGCGTGGACCTGCCGACGATCCTCCGGGTCATCGCCCTGGGCTTCGGCCTGACGATCGTGGTCATCCACGCCGCGATCTTCGCCGCTTCGCTCACCACCAATCGCGGGTTCCGCGTGCTGCTGGGCCTCGGGCTGGTCGGGCTGATCTTCACGTCGATATGGACGGCGATCGGCTGGACGATCGCGCTGCTCGAGTTCGGCGGGTTGGCCGACCGCGGACAGATGTGGTGGGCGGTCGGTTTGGCGCTGTTCGTCACCGTCAGCATGATCGCCATGTTGCAGGCCTGCTCCATCGCGATGATCTCCCCGCCGAGCAGCAACCGCGCCCTGGGCGTGCGGCTGACCGCCACGGGGATCGTGGTGGCCAGCGGCACGGTCGCGTGCACGCTGGCCTTCGTGCGCAAAGACAATGACCTGGTTTGGGGGTGGGCCCTGTACTTCGCCGTGCTCGCCGGGCTGGCCATGGCCATCGCCGTGTGCGAGCGCGACAAGCTGGGCATGCGCGTCCGCCGGGCCATCCCGCGTCGGCCGATCGCGCGCTTCGTGGCGTTCTTCTTCTACTCCGGCGCCGCGGGCGGGCTGGCTTGGGTGTGGCTCATGATCGCCCTCATCGCCGGTTTCGTGCTCGTCGGCGGGCTGGACGATGGCTGGTCGAGCCGCGAGGGGCAGCGGTGGACGATGATGATCGGCGTGACGTTGTGCGGTTACTGCTACAGCGTCACGGCGCTGCTCCTCCGCCGGTACCTGCTGGCGAAGTGGATTCGGCCCGGGCACACCTGGTCGCTGGCGCTGGTGCTCGCGGCGCTGGGCTGCGCGCTGCCTGCGCTGCCGGCGTACCTGCTCTTCGAGCACCAGATGTGGGACGAGTCGGGGCCGATGCGCTACTGGTTGGCGCCGAATCCGATCGCGCTGTTCTACAATGACCACACCCGGCAGGGTGCGATGTTCTTGCTGGTGCCGTGGGCGATCGCGGTGACCGTGATGGCCACGCCCTGGGGGATGCAACAGATCAGTTCGTTCGCGCCGTCGACCGCGCCGAAGGATGAGTTGTGAGCGATGGATGAGTCGTACCGAGCGTATCTGGCCGAGGGCGAGCGGGTCGGCCTGCGTTACAGCCTCGCGGTGCCGCGGCACGTGCCGTCGGGTCTGGCGGGTGTGCAGCTCGGAAGCCGCGCCGGCGCGTCGCTCGAGTTCAAGGATCATCGCGACTACGAGCCCGGCGACGACCTGCGGTTCATCGACTGGCAGGCGTACGCGCGTTCGGACCGGCTGACGGTCAAGCTCTACCGCGAGGAGGTCAACCCGCACGTGGACCTGCTGATCGACGCGTCGGCGTCGATGGCGCTGGCGGGGTCGGCCAAGCCGCGCGCCGCGCTGGGCATCGCCGCGGCCGCCGTCGCCGCGGCCGCCAACGCCTCGTACACCCACGCCGCCTGGCTCGCCGCCGACGGCTGCCACCGCGTCCGCCGCGGGACCGACGCGCCGCAGGGCTGGGAAGGGATCGGCTTCGACCACGCCGGCTCGCTCGCCGAGGCGCTGGGGCGGATGCCGCCGCGCTGGCGGCCCCAGGGCATCCGCATCCTCGTCAGCGACCTGCTGTTCATGGGCGACCCGCTGACCACGCTGGAGCAGATTGCGCACCAGGCGTCGGCGGCGTACGTCGTCCAGGTGCTCGCCGCCGCCGACGCCGACCCGCCCCAGCGCGGCAACGTGCGGCTGGTCGACAGCGAGTCCGGCGAGGTGCAGGAGGTCTTCATCGACGCCGCGGCGCAGCAGCGCTACCGCGACAACCTCGCCCGCCACCAGGACAATTGGCAGCGCGCCTGCACCCGCGTCGGGGCTCGGATGGCCACCCTCGTCGCCGAACGCCTCGTCGGCGACTGGGACCTCGGCGAACTCGTCGCCGCGGAAATGCTCAACGTCGCGTAGGAAAGTGCCCGGCTGCCCGTCGCCCGCTCGCACGGGCCGGGGCGCCGGGAAACGGAAACTGGACCCCGCCCATGCCTGTGTTCACGCTGCCACTGCTGGGACTCGCCGCGGCCGTCGCCGTGCCGGCGCTGGCGGGGATCTACTGGCTGCGCAACCGCTACCAGCGGCACTCGGTCTCGTCGCTGATGCTGTGGGTGGATCATCGCTCGCCGCGCGAAGGCGGGGTGCGGCGGCAGCGGTTGCAGACGCCGCTGCTGTTCTTCCTCGAACTGCTGGCAGTGGCGCTGCTGGTGCTGGCGGCGACGGGCCCGCGGCTGCTCAGCGACCAGGCGGCGAGCCCGCTGCTGGTCGTGCTCGACGACTCTTACTCGATGCTCGCCGCGGGCCCGGGCAGCCGGAGCGCACGCGACCGCGGCCGGGGGGCCGTGCTCGACGCGATCGACGCCGAGGGCTCGGGCGCGTCGGTGCGGCTGATCCGCGCCGGCGATGAGCCGCAACTCATGGGCGCGACCATCCGCGACGCCGCACAGGCCAGGGCGGCGTTGAAGGGGTGGACGGCGCAGGCGCCGCGCGCGGCGATCGGCGAGGCGGTGTCGCTGGCGTCGGAACTCGGCGGCCCGCGGGCCCGCATCCTCGTGGTCACCGACCACGCCCCGCCGGACGACTTCGACCAAGGCGCGGCGCAATGGTGGGCGTTCGGATCGGAAACGAGCAACCTCGGCATCGTCACCGCCGTCCGCGCGACCGCCGACCTGGGCCATCGCTGCCTGATCGAGGTGGCCAACTTCGCCGACGCGGCCAAGACGACGCGGATCACGGTCCGGGCCGACGGGGCCGCCCAGCCGGTGCAGGAGCAGGTGATCACGGTCGAGCCGGACCAGCCGCATCGGCGTGTGTTCACCGTGCCGCGTGAGACCGGGGCGCTGACCGTCACGATCGGCGACGATGCGCTGGCGTTGGACAATCGGGCGGTCCTGCTGCCGCCGGACGAGCGGCCGGTCCGCGTGCAGACCGCGATCCGTGATGCGGCGCTGCGCCGGGTCATCCACCGGGCGCTGCGCTCGACCGGTCGGGCCGAACTGGCCGGCGCGACCGGGCAACTGCTGGTCACCGACAGCAACCAGCCGGTGCTCACGGGGCCGGGCAAGTGGGTGGTGCGGGTGCGGGCCGTGTCCCGGGAGGCGGCCCGGGCGTACGTCGGGCCGTTCGTGCTCGACCGGTCGCACCCGCTTTGCGAGGGGCTGAACCTCGGGGGCGTGGTCTGGGCCGCGGGCGCGGACGCGGCCGACGCGGCCGACGAGGGCGCGCCGGTCATCATGGCCGGCAACACCCCGCTGGTCTCCGACCGCCCACGCCCCGGCGGTCGGCACGACATCGTCCTGCGACTCAACCCGGCGCTGTCGTCGCTGACGCGGACGGTCAACTGGCCGGTGCTTTGGTGGAACCTGGTGAGGTGGCGGGCGGCGGAGCTGCCCGGCCTGCAGCAGGTCAACATCCGCCTGGGCACGACGACGCAGTTGATCGTGGACGACGCGGCGCGTCTCACCGTGCACAACCCGGTGACGGGCGAGGACATCGCGATGACGGCGACCGACCGGCGCGTGGTGCTGCGCGGCGATGCGGTGGGCGTGTGGAACGTCCGCGATGGCGAACAGGAATACCAGCTCGCGGTCAACGCGCTGAATCACGATGAATCCAACCTGGCCGCCGCCGAGACCGGTCGTTGGGGCCGGTGGGTCGATGACCCGGCGATCCGCGAGGCGTATGCGGACGCGTCGTGGGCGGTGCTGTTGCTGGCGTTGGGCGTGCTGGGCGGACATCTGTGGCTGGTCTTCCGGTCGAGCCGGGGAGGGCCGTCGGCATGATCCGATTGCTCGATCCGGTGTGGTTGCTGCTGGCGGTGCCGCTGGGCATGGCGTTGTGGGCCTGGCCCTTGCCGGGGCGGGCGTTGTGGGTGTTGCGGTCGGCGATGTGGGCGCTGGTGCTGCTGGCGCTGGCGGGGTTGAGCGTGGAGTTGCCCAGCCGATCGGGAACGGTCGTGGTCCTGGTGGACCGCAGCCGATCCATGCCCGCCGGGTCGGACGCGCACGCGATCGAGTCGATCGGCCTGATCAACAACGCGCGCGAGTCGGACGACGATCTGGCCGTGGTCGGCTTCGGTCAGGCGGCCGAGGTGGAACTGCCGCCGGGTGGTGGGGCGTTGAAGCAGTTCAACGCGGCGGTCGGAGACGAGGCGTCGGACTACGCGGCGGCGATCGAGCGAGCCCTGGCGCTGATCCCCTCGGACGAGTCGGGCCGCATCATCGTGCTGGGTGACGGCCGATGGACCGGCCGCGACCCGGCGTCGGTGGCGGCGCGCGCCACGGCGCGGCGGGTCGGGATCGACTATCGGCTGCTGGAGCGGCCGACCCGCGGGGACGTGGCCATCACCGACCTGGATGCGCCGCGGTCGGCCAATCCCGGCGAGGCGTTCATGGTCACGGCCTGGGTGCGATCGCCGGCGGCGCAGGCGGTGAGCTACGAGCTGCGTCGCGGCCGGCGGGTCATCGCGCGCGGCCGGCGCGAGGTGAGCTTCGGGCTCAACCGCCTGGTATTCCGCGACACCGCCGACGGGCCCGGCGTGCAGCAGTACCGGCTGACCGTGAGCGGGGCGGCCGACGACCCCGTGCCCGAGAACAACCGCGCCCGGCTGATCGTGGGGGTCGACGGGCCCAAGCCGATTCTCCACCTCGCCGGCGATGAGGCCACCCGTTTCGACGACCTGCTGCGCAACGCGAAGCTCGAGGTGCAGACCATCCGCGGCGACGAGATCGATTGGACGCTGACGGACCTGGCCGGTTATGCGGGGCTGGTCGTCGAGAACGCCCCGGCACAGCGGATCGGCCCGGGCGGGATGGACAACATCGCCGCGTGGGTCCGCGACGCGGGGGCGGGGTTGATGATGACCGGCGGCCGGACGAGCTTCGGCCCGGGCGGTTACTACAAGTCGCCGATCGAGCCGATCATGCCCGTCTCCATGGAGCTGCGTCGCGAGCACCGCAAGCTCGCGCTGAGCATCGTCGTGACGATGGACCGTTCGGGGTCGATGGCCGCGGGCGTGCCGGGCGGCAAGACGAAGATGGACCTGGCCAACCTCGCGACGGTCGAGGTGATGCGGATGCTCGCGCCGACCGACGAGCTGGGCGTCTGGGCGGTGGACAGCCAGGCCCATCGCATCATCGACCTGGCGCCGGTCGAGCACCCCGACGCCCTGGAGTCGAAGATCCGCTCGATCCAGTCGATGGGCGGGGGGATCTTCGTGTACGAGGGCCTGAGCAACGCCGCGTCGATGATCGCCGACTCCTCGCTGGGCACGCGTCACATCATCCTCTTCGCCGACGCGGCCGACAGCGAAAGGCCCGGCAATTACATCCAGTTGCTGGACAAGCTGCGCGCCGCGGGGATCACGGTGTCGGTCATCGGGCTGGGCAACAAGTCCGACACCGACGCGGGGCTGCTGGAGGACATCGCCAAGCGGGGCGGGGGCCGGGTGTTCTTCACCGACAAACCGGCGGAGCTGCCGCGGCTGTTCGCGCAGGACACGTTCGTCGTGGCGCGGTCCACGTTTGTGGAAAACCCCGTGCCCATGCGGACGACCGGCGCGATGAACACGCTGGCCGGCCGATCGTTCGTCCCCGATCGGGCGCTGGGCGGGTACAACCTGACGTACCTGCGCGACGAGGCGGAGATGGCGGCGTACGCGATCGACGCGGAGAACGACTACCGGGCGCCGGTGGTGGCGTCGTGGCACGTCGGGGCGGGCCGGTCGCTGGTTTACACCGGCGAGGTGGATGGGCGGCACACCGGCCCGATCGCGGGCTGGCCGGACCTGCCGGCGTTTCTCGGATCGCTGGTGCGGTGGACGGCGGGCCAGCGCATGGACCTGCCGGGCGGATCGCTGCTGACCCAGCGGATCGAAAGCGGCGACGCGGTGGTGCGGCTGCACCTCGACCCCGAGCGTCGCGGCGAGCCGTTCGAGCGACTGCCCGAGGCGCGGGTCTTGCGCGGGCGGCCGGGCCGGGCCCCGCAGTCGAGCCGCGTCGCGATGCGCTGGACCGGGCCGGATGAATTGACGCTCCGCACCCCGCTGTACGGGGATGAGACGGTTGTTCACAGCCTGGACATCGCGGACACGACGCAGACGCTGGCGCCGCTGACGCTGCCCTACTCGCCGGAGTTCAGGCCGGTCGACGCCGCGTCGGGCCCGGCGACGCTGGAGCGGCTGGCCGACGCCACCGGGGGCGTGCGCCGCGACATCCTGGAAAATGTCTGGGCGGACCTGCCGCGTTCGAGTCAGATGGTCAACCTGTCGCCGTGGCTGCTGCTGGCGGCGACGGGGTTGTTTCTGCTGGAAGTGTTCGAGCGTCGCAGCGGCATGCTCAGCGCCGGGCGGGCGCGTCGTCGTCGGGCCGCGTCGTCGTCGGAGGGTGGGCAGGCCCAGACCACCGGACGCCGGGCCAAGCGTCCGCGGCCCGCGCCTGCGCCCGCCCGGGCGTCGGAGGAGTCAGGCGACTCGGCTGAGCCGCCAACTCAGGCCGCCGAACCGCAACAGGGCGAACAGCCGACAACCGGCCGCACGATGGCCGATGCCATGGAAGCGGCGCGGCGTCGCGCCGGCGGTCGGACCGGTCGGCGCCAGTGAGTGCGATGTTATGCGGACCTGTCGGGGCCTCGGCAGGGTTGCTGCCACACGCCCTCGGACGCCGGCGCCTGGCTTCCCGGCCGTTCACCGTCATCGCCCGAGGGCAATAGCGATCATCGGATGGATTCGGCTGACGTGCCACCCAAAGTCATGCACGTGATCACAAAAAAGTGATGCCGCGGTGGCAAGCCCGAGCGCGGCGACCCATCTCCACGGGCGAGCCGCCGGATCACGCCGCCCGACACTCACGGGGTCATCGGATAAGTCGACGGGGAGTCGGGATCGGGCCAGTACATGTTGTCCGCCGGGACGACGGGCTCGGCAGGCGGTTCGGTCGCCTGCTCGGGCTCGATCGTGAGTTGCTGGTACTGCTCGTATAAGCGCGGGTAGCGGCTGCGCAGCTCCTGCACGCTGTCGAAGATCAGCACGAGGTCGCCGGCCGGCTTGCGGATGCGCAGCTCGATCCGGCCGGACGGCTGAATCCGGAACTCGCGGGCCGGGCGGTCCGCCTGCAACCTCGCCGCCAGCTTCTCCAGCATCGCCTCCAACTGCGGCGGGTCGGTGTCAGCCCCCGCCTCCTGCGCCGCGATCAGGTACTCGCGGTACGTCTCGACAAACTCGTCGTAATTCTCGATGTTCTCGCGGTAGGCGTCGGCCTCCTCGAGCGTGTCCATGATTCGGCCGGTCTCATCCGTGTCAGACTCGTCGACGCTGACTTCGATCTGGAACTCGGGCTCGAGCGGCCGCGCCAGTACCGAGCCTTCCGACGCGGTCGGCTCGGTGTCGCCGATGGCCGGCTCGGACTCGATCCGCTGGTAGATCGCGAACGTCCGGGGATCGTCGCGGCTGAGCTGGTCCACGGATTCGTAGGTCTTGCTGGTTTCGTAAGCGCCATCCTCGCCGTGCACGACCCGCTGGACCGTGACACGCCCGTCGTCCCGCCGAACGATCTCCACCGAGGCGTCATCCTGGACGACCGCGGTCCGTTCCAGCCGATCGACCGGCCCGACCCATGCCCGGACCTTCTCCTGGATGTCCTCGGGCAGGTCGGCGAACAGCGCCGGGTCGGCGTTGGCCATATCCTCCAGGACCCAGCCTTCGCCGGTGCGTCGCAGGACCGCCGATCGCACCCGCGTCCGCTCGCGGTAGACCGCGCTGGGCAGGTCGGGGTAGCGATAGGTGTACTGGGCTTCGAGGGCGGGTTCGCTGCGGCCGAGCGTCAGCGCGACCGTCTGCCGCCGCGCCTCGCGGAGCACCGTCAGGCGCACCTGCTCGCCCGGTTGGCGCTGACCGATGGTCTGGACGAAGCGGCCCATCTGCTCGGTGACGGGCTTGCCATTCACGCTGACGATCACGTCGTAGCGGCGGAGGCCCGCCACGTCCGCCGGGCCGTCGGTGACGAGGTTGAGCACCATGAGCCCGACGCGCGGGGCGGCGGGGTCGTGCTTCAGCGGCAGGTGCGCCGCCAGCGCCTCGGGCACCGGCCCCACGCGCAACCCCATCCAGGGCAGCGCCGGGTCACCGGACGAGGCGCTCTGCGCCGCCGCCCCGCTTGCCAACAGCAGCCCGGCAACCATCGCGAGGCCAAGTTGTCGGAGGTGGGTGTGCATCACTCGTCCCACGTCGGGACTCCTGTATCGTTGGGTCCAGCCCCCCGGACGATGGGCTTAAAGCTCGCCGCCGACCGCCTGGATGCGGGTGTTCTGTCGATCGACCTGCATCCAGTACACGCGGTCGGAGCGGTCATCGAACACGCCGATCAGCGATCGCTCGCGGTCGCGGTGAATGTGCTGAGGCCCGGCGACGACGCGGTCGGGCTGCTCCTGATCGACCGGCCGCCCGGCATTCATCGCAACCGGGCGGCTGCGCCACCACGGCTCGCCGCTGACCTCGGGGATCGCGGCGAAGACCGCATCGGCGCTCGGCCGCTCGCGCTCGGCCGTCTCGGTCGGGGCGGCCGGGGCGTTGGTCACGGGCGATGTGGCCGATTCGGTCTGCGCGGCGACGCTCGGCGACGCGGTCGAAGCCGCCGGTTCGGGCAGGTGCTCGATCACCATCCAGACGCTGACGGCCACGAGTACCAGCGCCGCGGTCGCCATGATCTGCGCCCAGGGGACTTGCCACCGTCGCCGCGGCCACTGCTCGATCTGCAGCAGCGGGGTCGGGCCCATGATCACCTCGCGCAGCGCCAGCGACGCGTCGCGATCGTTGGCCGCGTACTGATCCATCCGCTCGCGTGCCTGCGGATCGCGGAGCAGCTCGCGATACAGCGCGGCCTCGGCGTCGGCGTCGAGCCGACCGTCCAGGTGCTCGCTGATCTGCTGTTCGAGTTGTGCGTTGATCCGTTTCATGTCGATCTACGGGGTCGGTTCCTGCAACTGTTCGCGGAGCAAACGCCGCGCCCGGACGAGCCGCGTGCCTACCGTGTCCACCGGCAGGTCCAGCGTCTGGGCGATCTGGCGGTAGGTCCAGCCTTCCAGATGTCGGAGCACAAACGGCTCCTTGTAGATGCCGGGCATCGCGTCAACCGCGGCGAGCACACGCTGGTGCTGCTCTTTGAGGCTGGCGGTCTTGCCGGGCTGAGCGGGGCCGGCGCGCCCGCCGCCCATCAGTTCCTCGCGAAACCGCTGCCAGAGGTTGCGCTGCCGCTTGCGTTTGCGGCCGGCGTCGATCGCCGCGTTCCGCGCCATCCGATACAGCCAGTAACGCCAACGTGTTACATCGTCCATCTGGCGGCAACGCTGCCACACCGCCAGCCAGACCTTCTGCATCACGTCGTCCAGCGCGTCAGCGTCGCTGAGCACCGAGTACACCACCCCGCGGACCCACCGCTCGTTGCGGCGAATCAACTCGGCCAGCGCCTCGGCGTCGCCGGCCTGGACGGCCTCGACCAGCATCTGGTCGTGGTCGTGAGCCTGTTCCTGGGTCAGCGGTAACGCCATATCCGGAGAACAGGACGCTTTGTCGGGCTGTTTGCTGTCACGCGGCATGTCGCATCCGCCTGCTTTTTGCGCCAAACAACCGTTCGGCACACCGAATTATGGCCCGGCCAACGCCCTCGCACCACCCTGGCAGGCCGGCCACACCCGCAATCCACCTTTTTAGACCAAGAAAGCCCCTCGCTGAGCACCCCGGACCACGCGGATCACTCCGGGGATGCCGCGAACGTCTGGGCGCCCCGGTCGATCTGCCGCGCCTCGCCGTTGATGACCAGTGTGAAGGGCGCGGAACTTGTGACGGTGACGCGGCCGTTGCCGTCGTAGACGATGTCCGTGCGGACCTGGCCGAACCCCAGTCGCCTGATGCCATGGCGGGTGGGATGGTGAAGCCGCCACGCGATTCGCCTGGCCGGCCCGTCGACGACGTGGAAGCCCAGCACGTTCTCGATGAACAGCGAGATCGGGCCCAGGGCCGACCATCCACAGAAGTCCGGGCGAACCACGTGGCGATCGCCACCGCGTCGGGCCGGTTGATCCCGGGTCGGGCTGTAGCACTCCCAGATGGTGTGCGGTTCATAGTCGCGGTATGTGCGAAGCATGTGGGCGAGCAGGCGTTCAGCCGCCTCGTCGGCTTCTTCAAGGTAACCATACTTCTCCAGGGCTTTGGTGCCCATGTAGGCGGTGGGCAACCAGATGCCGCCCCGCCAGTAGTCGCCGTGGGGCGCGACAAACCCCGGATCGCTGCGTGCCACGCTGGGCCAGGGCCGCCGCCCGCCAAACGTCTGGGGGTCGGTGACGTGCGCGACCATCCTCCGGGCCTGCTCGTGTGAGCAGACTTCGGCGAGCATCGGCCAGAACGATGCGGGCGTGCTCACCTTCAGGTGTTCGCCGGTCTCCGGGTCGACGTCGTAGTAGATCCCGTCCTCGTCATCCCAGTAGACGCGGTTGATCCTGGCCTTGAGCGATTCGTACCGGCGCGACCATGGGCGGGCGATCGCCGGCTGGTCGAGGCGATCGGCCAGCCGACTGATGTACAAGGCGGACAGCGCCTGCTGCGCGATGGCGTCGATCCACAAACCGTGCCGCTGCCGCGGCGTGTTGTCCATGCCGCTCTGGATGCCGCCCCAGTGGTAACCGTCTGCGACCCGCTTGAGCGCGGTCGCGGCGCTGGTCTTGCGACGCTCGGCGTTGGATCGGAACCTCCAGCCGGGCTCCACCTCGTCGAACCACTTGAAATGCTTCTGAAGGTACTTCGTCTGCGTCAGCAGTCGAATCGCGTGCGCCCGGTCGTCGGTCACAACGAAGTTGTCGTGTTCCACCCACGCGAACAGGGGCGGGTTGTCCGGGTGCTGGATGTTCAGGGGATAGGTGCTCTGCGGGACACCCTCGTGAAGCGGCACGTAGAAGTTGTTCAGGCTCTCGACCCCGGGGAATTCCCGCGGCGCGTACTTGCAGAACATCACCATGAAGCAAGTGTCCCAGATCCAGATCGTGTCCTCCCAGTGCGCCTCATCCATATACGGCGTCTGCGGCAGGCCGGGCTGCTCGGTGATCCTCTCGTGAGCCAGTTCCCACGCCTTCCAGTACAACTCGACGTAGCCGGGCTCCTCATCGAAGACCGGCTCGGGCATGGCCTGTTGCCAAGCGCCGCGGGCCTGCCCGAGCGCGCTGGTCGCCGACAGGGCCGCCGCCCAACCGACGAGTATCCAGGTCTGATCCATCGGCGGTTCCTTGCAATCACACCCGCCGCATCGCGGACGTGATGATTCTGCCTGTGTCGCAGGAGGAGCGTGCGAGCGGTCAGTCGCCGAAGCACGTCCCGACCGCCCGGGCCGCGGCGAGCAGGGCATTGTCCGCCCCGATCAGCCGCTGCTGGTTCGCCGAGCGCAGGAGTTCCACGTCGGTGACGGTGCGGCCGGCCATGGCGATCAGCCGGTTCTGCTTGCCCTCCATCAGCACGCGGACCGCGGCGTGGCCGAACTCGGTGGCCAGCACGCGATCCTCCGGCACGGGCGACCCGCCCCGCTGGACGTGGCCCAGCACCGTGCACCGGGTCTCGATGCCGGTCTGGTCCTCGATCCGGTCGGCGACGACCTTGCCCACCCCGCCGAGGCGGATCGGGTCCGGGCTCGTCGGGTCGTAGTGGTCGACGACCTGTTCGCCGTCCTTGGGCCGGGCGCCTTCGCTGACGCAGAGGATGGTGAACCGCTTGCCGTGGTGCGATCGGTCGACGACCTTGTCGCAGATCGCGTCCATGTCGAAGGGGATCTCGGGGATGATGATGACGTCGGCGCCGCTGGCCACGCCGGCGTGCAGCGCGATCCAGCCGGCGTTGCGGCCCATGACCTCGACCACCATCGCGCGGTGGTGGCTCGCGGCCGTCGTGTGGATCCGGTCCAGCGCCATCGTCGCCACGTACCGCGCCGTGGAAAACCCGAACGTCACGTCCGTGCCCATCAGGTCGTTGTCGATGGTCTTGGGCACGCCGATGCAGTTGACGCCGTGGTTGACGAAGTTCGCCGCGCCGCTCATCGTCCCGTCGCCGCCGATCACGACCAGCGCGTCCAGCTCCTTCCGCCGGATGTTCCGCAGGCACAGCTCGGTCAGGTTCTCGAATACCGGGTTGCCGTCGTCGTCCTTGCCGACGGCGTAGCGCTCGGGGTTGCACTTGTTCGACGACCCGAGGATCGTGCCCCCGACGTTGAGGATGTTGGACACATCCTGCCCGGTCATCATGGTGATGCGGTTCTCGATCAGGCCCAGGAACCCGTCCTCGATCCCGAACACTTCGAGGTTGTGCGAGTAGATCGCGGACTTGGTGACGGCCCGGATGACGGCGTTGAGCCCGGGGCAGTCGCCGCCGCCGGTCAGCACGCCGATGCGTCGGATGGGTTTGGCCATGATCGCGTCGTCTCCTGCTCGGGTGGTTGGGTCATCATCGGCACAACGGTGCGGCTACTGCAACCGGCGTGCCCGCTGGAAGACACGCAGCCCCGCCGCCGTGCGGTGCGACTGACGCCAGGCCGCCGCCTGCCGCAGGCGGTCGGCCAACGGGCAATCGGGCGCCACCACCGTCGCGTAACCCCATCGACCGAGCATCGCCTCCACGTCGCCGGTGTCGACGGCCATCAGCATGACCGCCTGAAACCGCCGGGGCGTCATGGCCCACGTGTTCGACAGCAGGGGCACCGCCTCGACCCGCCGCGAGAAGTACGCCAGGTTGCTCGCGTACCGCAGGGTGGTGAAGACCGGCTGGGTGTCGGTGAGGTGGTCGTCGAGCCACGCCGCCGCGTCGAGACCCAGCGCGTCGCGTTCCAGCCCCACGCCGAATCGCCAGGGCGCGTGCTCCCGCTCGTACCACGTGTCGGTCACGGTCAGCCCCAGGCCCGCGAGCGCGACGAGGCCGATGACCACCGCCGCCACGCCGCCGGACACCCGGCCGATCACCGACGCCGCCATGGCCCGTGGCGCGGTGAACGCGATCGCCAGCGCCGGTCCGACGACCACCGCCGCCGTCGCGATGTTACGGCGCATCTGGCACCCGATCACCGCGAAGAGGATCAGCCCGAGCATCCAGCCCCATCGCCGATCGCCCCGGCGCGCGACCAGCAACACCGCCGCCGGGATGACCAACCCCAGCGCCACCGCGAACGCGCCCGTCGCCACGAACGACCACGTATCGGTGAACGGCCAGCGGAACTCGGCGATCGTCGCCCAGGGGTGGACCTGCCCCCGCATCATCTCGGTGACGGTGACCGACCTCGCCCCGGTGATCGCGTGCTCGGCGAGGTACCGCGCGGTCTGGAAGGGGAACACGAAGTTGCGCCAGCCGAACGGGTGCACCAGCCCCGCGGCGAGCATGACCAGAGGCAGGGCCGCATGCCGCCGCGACCGGAACATGAACAGCACCGCCATCGCCACGCCCAACAGCCAGTAGCCGTGCACGTTCACGGCCAGGACCTGCAGAATCACGACGGCGACGAGTCGCGACCAACGCGGCCGGCCTGTCAGCAGCGCCGCCTGCCACGCGAGGCAGGCATACGCGAACAGCTCCGGCCGCAGGTTGAACCGCTCGTAGCCGATCAGCGCAAAAACCAGCCACGCCAGCGCCACGGCCAGCCACGAGCGGTGGGCCTGGCGGACCGCGCCAGCCAGCCCGCCAAGGATCAGCACCACCAGCGCCACGCCGAGCAGCGTCAGCCCGGTCGGGCCGGCCAGGTCGTGCACGCCCGCCATGAGCACCTGCGTCAGCCAGTTGGCGTTGACGAAGTGGTACCGGCCGGCCTGGTCGAACCACGCGCCGGGCGGCAGGCCCCACGGCTCGGCGCCGTCGGGCGCCGGCGGGGGATGCACCAGCATCGGCCCGTCCACGATCCGGCCGGTCGCCAGCGCGTGCTCGCCGTAGGCCAGGTGATAGCCCAGGTCTTCGGTGGCGTTGGTGCGGCAGGCCAGCGCCACCGCCATCAGCCCCGCCGCCACGACCGCGGCGATCGCCAGCCGATGCGACCACGTTGCCCGGGCCTGCTCGCACATGGGCGTTGATTCTACCGGGACGCGGTCGGCTTGCCCGGTGACCGGCGGCGGCTACGATGGGCCGCATGACCGACGACTCCGCGACACAGCACGAGCGTCCGGCGGCGGCGGCGGACGCCGCGGCGGGCGGGCCGGCCGGGGGCGAAGACCAGGAGGCCGACCGCCGCCGCAAGCTCCAGCGTCTCCGGGAGGAGCTGGGCATGAGCGGCTACGGCGGGCGGACGGCGGGGCGGGTGAGCCTCGCCGCGGCGCGCGACCGCTACGACGCCGACGCCGACGCCGCCGCCAAGGCCGACCCCGACGCCGACCACCGCCCGGTCGTGAAGGTGGCCGGCCGCATCGTCCTCCACCGCGACATCGGCAAGCTGGTGTTCATGACGATCCGCGACGCGACGGGGGACCTGCAGGTCGCGGTGAGCAAGAAGAGCGTGGACGAACCGATGTTCAGGCTGGCCAAGCTGGTCGACCTCGGGGACGTGGTCGTGGCGCGGGGCCCGCTGGGCACGACCAAGACCGGGGAGGTCACCGTCTGGCCCGCCGGCGTCGACGCGTTCGAACTGGCGTGCAAGAGCCTGGCCCCGCCGCCGGAGAAGTGGTCGGGCCTCCGCGACCCGGAGCTGAGGTATCGCCGCCGGTACGTCGACCTGTACGCCAACCCCGACGTGATGCAGACCTTCCGCCGCCGCAGCCGCATCGTGCAGCGCGTCCGCGAGTTCCTGCACGATCCGCCCGGCGAGCTCGGGCCCGGGTTCGTCGAGGTCGAGACGCCGATGATGCAGTCGATCCCCGGCGGGGCGGCGGCGCGGCCGTTCATCACTCACCACAACGCGCTCGACATCGACCTGTACCTCCGCATCGCGCCCGAGCTGTTCCTCAAGCGGCTGCTGGTCGGCGGGATGGACCGCGTCTTCGAGATCAACCGCAACTTCCGCAACGAGGGTATCGACCGCTCGCACAACCCCGAGTTCACCATGCTCGAGCTGTACCAGGCATACGGCGATTACCACGACATGATGCGGCTGACCGAGACGCTGATTCACACGCTGGCGCAGGAGGCGGTCGCCCCGGGCCGGGGCGGGCCGACGCTGCCGTTCGGCGAGCAGGCGATCGACTTCGCGCTGCCGTTCCGCCGGGCGAAGTACCACGATCTGTTCGCCGAGCACAACGGGTTCGACGCGTCGGACCGCGAGAAGCTGCTGGCGCGAGCGGGCGAGCTGCGCATCGAGGACGCCGGCCGCAAGGACCACGACGTCGTGGTCAACGAGGTGTGGGAGGCAACCGTCGAGCGGCACCTGGTGCAGCCGACGTTCGTGATGGACTATCCCGCGTCGCTGTGTCCGCTGACGCGGACGAAGCCGGACGACCCGGCGATCGCCGAGCGGTTTGAGCTGTTCATCGCGACGATGGAGATCGCCAACGCCTACACGGAGCTGAACGACCCTCAGGTGCAGGCGGACAAGTTCCGCCAGCAACTGGCGGGCGTCGACGACGAGGAGGCGATGTTCCGCAACTTCGACGCCGACTTCATCGACGCGCTGAAGGTCGGCATGCCGCCCGCGGGCGGGCTGGGCGTGGGCATCGACCGGCTGGTCATGCTGCTGACCAACCGCCAGTCCATCCGCGACGTGATCCTGTTCCCGCTGCTGAAGCCGCAATGAATGGACCCGCCGCCCAGACCGCCGGAACGCCGGGCCGCGGGCAGGGCATGCCGTGGCATTCGGCCTGTCCTGCCCCCCGTTGCGCCGTTGCGCCCTGGCGATCTCCGCGATAAGCATCGACCGTGTACAAGCTCCTGCTGACATTTCGATACCTTCGCCGCAAGCTGATCCCGTTGTTCGCGCTGCTGGCGGTGACGTTGTGCGTGGCGATGCTGATCATCGTGCTCAGCATCATGGGCGGGTTCCACGACCTGCTGCTCAACGCGGGCACGAAGCTGATGGGCGACGTGCGGATCAGCTACGGGGCCGAGGGCTTTGCGCATTACGATCCGCTGATCGAGGAGCTGGAGGCGTTGCCCGAGGTGAAGGCCGCGACCCCGATCATCGAGACGTTCGGGCTGCTCAAGTCGCCGGGCGGGTCGACGCACGTCGTCGAGGTGCTGGGCATCCGGCCCGACAGCTACGACCGCGCCACGCGGTACCGCGAGACGATCTACTGGACCGGGGACAAGCTCCGCGAGCACTACTTCGCGGAGCGGTACGGCGAGCCCGACCCGCTCGGGGCCGGCGTCGCGCTGTCCAACCCCTGGCCCGACGACACGCCGCGCGGTCGCGCCCTGCCGGCCAACCTCGGCATCGAAGTCAACCCCTACAACACCCGCACCGACCGGGGCACGTACGAGTTCCCCAACGCCTGGCTCGGCCGGCGGCTGTCGCTCACGCTCGTGCCCCTGTCCCGGCAGGGCGGGTTGCTCGAACCCAGCGTCGATCAGTTCGTCGTCGTCAACGAGTTCCACTCCGGGCTGTTCGAGGTCGACTCCAAGCGGGTGTTCGTACGGTTCGACGACGCCCAGCGCATGCTGCTCATGGACGAGGCGCCCCGCGTCGACCCCAACGACCCGTCGCGGGTCATCGGCACCGTCCCGGCCCGCTGCTCGGCGATCATCGTCCGCGCCCACGACGGGGTCAGCCCCGAGCAACTCCTGCCCGTCGTCCGCAGCGAGTACGACCGCTTCCAGCGGGCCCACACCGGCATGCCCCAGCGGCCGTTCATGATGATCTACACCTGGCGGCAGCTCATGCGCAGCCTGCTCGACACCGTGCAGAACGAGAAGAACCTGATGGCGTTCCTGTTCGGGATCGTCAGCTTCGTCGCTGTCATCATGGTGCTCGTGATCTTCTACATGATCGTCCTGGAGAAGACGCGGGACATCGGCATCCTCCGCGCGCTGGGGGCCGGCCGGCTCGGCGTCGCGTCGATCTTCCTCGTCTACGCCGCGGTGATCGGGACGATCGGCTCGGCGCTGGGCACGCTCGTCGCGTGGCTGACCGTCAAGTACATCAACGAGCTGCACGCGTGGCTGGGCGAGGCGTTCGGGATCGTGATCTGGGATCGGCGGGTGTACTTCTTCGACGAGATCCCCAACCGCGTGAACTGGGTGGAGATCGCGATCATCGTGGCCGCGGCGATCATCGCCAGCGTCTTCGGCGCCATCGTGCCGGCGATCCGCGCCGCCCGCGTCGACCCCGTGGAGTCGTTGCGCTATGAGTGACGGGCAGGCCGCAAGCTACGCCGCACCCATCGTGCGGGTTGAAACGCTGCACAAGCACTACAAGCTTGGGCCGGAGGACGTGCACGTGTTGCGCGGCGTGGACATGAGCGTCGGGCGGGGCGAGTGGCTGGCCGTCCACGGCGCCTCGGGGTCCGGCAAGAGCACGCTGCTGCACCTGATCGGCGGGTTGGATCGGCCCGACGACGGCGTGGTCGAGTTCGACGGCACGCCCGTCTACGCACGCCGGTCGGCCTGGCGCGACCGCTTCCGCAACCGGCACGTGGGTTTCGTCTTCCAGTTCTATCACCTGCTGCCCGAGCTGAACGTGCTGGAGAACGTGATGATCACCGAGATGATCGGCGCGCCCCGGAAGGGGGGCGGCTCCAGGGCGCAGCGCGCCGCGGCGATCCTCACACGCGTCGGGCTCGACCACCGCCTCCGGCACCGGCCCAAGCAGCTCAGTGGCGGCGAGCGGCAACGGGTCGCCATCGCCCGGGCGCTGGTCAATCGCCCGGACCTGCTGCTCGCCGACGAGCCGACCGGCAACCTCGACCGCGAGACCGGCGGGCGGATCCTCGACCTGTTCGCCGCGCTGCACGACGAGGGCCAGACCATCGTCATGGTCACGCACGACGTGGAGGTCGCGTCGCGGGCGGACCGCTGCGTGACGCTCGAAGCGGGGCGGTTGCTCACGTGAATCGCCCCGCCGCCCGCGGCCCGTTGACAGCCGGGGGCCGCCACCTATCATGAAACGCCCGCAGCGGAGCGACCCATGGCCAAGACCTTCCAATGCAGCGTCGTCACGCCCCAGCGCCAGGAGCTGGATGGTGAGATGACCTACGTCAACCTGCCGGCGCACGACGGGCAGCTCGGCGTCATGGCCAACCACGCGCCGATGCTGGTGAAGCTCGGGTCGGGCCCGGTGCGGCTGGACCTGGCCGAGGGCGCCTCGCGCCGCTACGCCCTCGACGGCGGGTTCGCCCAGATGCGCGACAACAAGCTCATCCTCCTGACCGAGCGCGCCACGCAGGTCGACTAGTGGCCCGGGGCGTGGATTCGACGCCCCCGCCGCGGCCCCGTAACATGTTGCCGTCCACCGGTCCGAACGCCTCGCAAAAGGAGTTGACGCATGCGCATCGCGCCCGCGCTTTCGGCCTTGATCGGCTTGTCCCTGCTGCTGGCCGGCTGCGGCGAGGGGGGCGCCGACCCGCGGACCGACACCGGCGACGCCAACGCCGCCGCCGCCCCGGCCGGCGCCAAGGTCCGCTACGCCGCGTTCACCAGCAAGACCCGACACCTCGACCCGGCGCTGATCCAGGACACCACCTCCGCCGCCGTCGGCGGCCAGATCTTCGACACGCTGTACCAGTATCACTACCTCAAGCGGCCGTACGAGATCGTGCCGCAGCTCGCCGCCGACATGCCCGAAGTCAGCGACGACAAGCTGACCTACACGATCCGCATCCGCGACGACGTCTATTTCCAGGACGACGCCTGCTTCCCCGGCGGCGAGGGCCGCCGGCTCACCGCCGAAGACTTCGTCTACTCCTGGAAGCGGATCGCCGACATCAACACCCGCTCGCCCAACTGGAACTTCCTTCAGGACCACATCGTCGGCCTCGATGAATTCCGGGAGTACACGACCGGGCTCGGCGAGGGCGAATCGGTCGACATGGATCGGCCGGTCGAGGGGCTGACCGCGCTCGACGAGCACACGCTCCGGGTCCGGCTCAAGCGGCCTTGGCCGCAGATCAAGATGGTGCTGGCGCACCTGCCCACCGCCGTCGTCCCGCGCGAGGCCGTCGAACATTACGGCGAGGAGTTCATCAACCACCCCGTCGGCACCGGGCCGTACATGCTGGAAAGCTGGAACCGCGGGTCGTCGATAACGCTCGTCCGCAACCCCGGCTACTACCCCGATCCCTACCCGTCGGAGGGCGAGCCGGGCGACGCGGAGCGTGGGCTGCTCGACGACGCGGGCAAGATGATGCCCTTCATCGACCGGGTCGAGATCGAGATCATCGAGGAAGACCAGCCGTACTGGCTGACGTTCATGAAGGGCCGCATCGGCACCGCGGGGATCCCCAAGGACAGCTTCAGCACGGCGATCCGGGGCGAGCGGGAGCTGTCGGAGGACCTGAAGCGGCGGGGCGTGTCGCTGCTGACACAGGTCAACCCGGCGACGTTCTGGGTCGCGGTCAACATGGCCGACCCGGTCGTGGGCAAGAACCTGCCGCTGCGGCGGGCGCTGTCGATGGCGATCGATCGCGAGGACTACATCGAGCTGTTCCTCAACGGTCGTGGCCAGCCGGCGGACGGCCCGATCCCGCCGATCTTCGAGGCGCACAACCCCGACCTCGCCAGCCCGTACACGCGATACGACCCGGTGAAGGCGGCGGGGCTGGTCGCCGAGGCGCGCCGCGTCCACGGCGGGCCGCTGCCCCGGCTCACGCTCTCGGTCGGCGGCACCGACAGCACCATGCGGCAGATGGGCCAGTACCTCACGCGGGCCTGGGAGCAGGTCGGGCTCGACGTCGAAGCCGAGCACATGGACTGGCCCAGCCTCCAGCGCCAGGTCGACAACCGGTCGGTGCAGTTGTTCAACATGGGCTGGCTGGCCGACTACCCCGATTCGCAGAACTTCATGCTGCTGTACTACTCGAAGAACGTCACGCCGGGCCCGAACAGCTCCAACTACGTCAACCCCGAGTTCGATGAGCTGTACGATCGGGCGATCCGCATGCCCGAAAGCCCGGAGCGGACGGCGCTGTACCGGCGTCTGGAGCAGATGGTGGTGGATGACCTGCCGCAGTTGTACACGCTGCACAGCGTGGGGTACCTGCTGAAGCACCCGTGGATCGAGAACTACAAGCTCAACGCATTCGCGACGGGCACGTTCAAGTACCAGGACGTGAACGTGGCGCTGCGGCGCGAGAAGGCGGGCCGGTAAGCCGATGTGGGCGTACGTGGTCCGACGTCTGGCGTACACGCCGCTGATCGTGTTCGGCGTGCTGTTGATCACGTTCGTGCTGTTTCGGCTGGTCCCGGGTGACCCGGCGCGGATGCAGGCCGGGCGCTACGCCAGCGAGCAGGTCCTCGCCGAGATCCGCGAGGAGCAGGGCTGGGACAAGCCGCTGTTCTTCAACCTCGAAGCCGCCGCCGCGGGCCCGGCGTACCGGCTGTTCGATTCGCAGTTCTTCTACGAGCACCTGTACAAGACCGCGACGTTCCAGTTCGGCCGGTCCTACCACACCAAGCAGCGGGTGCTGCAGACGATCGCCGACGGGGCGTGGCCCTCGCTGAAGCTGATGATCCCCACGTTCTTCGGGCTGCTGCTGATCGCGGTCAGCTCGGCGCTGGGCATCGCGCTGGTCCGTGGGTCGCTGCTCGATACGCTCATCGTCCTGCTCTGCGTCAGCGGCATGAGCATCCCGATCCTCTCGATCATCCTGTTCGGGCAGTACCTGCTGGCGTACCAGTGGGGGCTGTTCCCCCTCCGGGGCTACGAGCCGGGCCTGGCGGGCATGAAGTTCTACGTGCTGCCGGTGATCCTGGGCATCGTCGGCGGGCTGGGCACCGACGTGCGGTTCTACCGCACCGTCATGCTCGACGAGATCAACAGCGACTACATCCGCACCGCCTACGCCAAGGGCGTGGGCACGCGGCGGATCATGTTCGTCCACCTGCTCAAGAACGCCATGATCCCGATCATCACCAACGTGGTGCTGGCGATCCCGTTCCTGTTCCTCGGGTCGCTGCTGCTGGAGCGGTTCTTCGGCATCCCGGGCCTGGGCTACCTGATGATCGAGGCGATCGGCAGCCGCGACTGGCCCATCGTCAGCGCCCTGACGTACCTGATCTCGCTGCTGTTCGTCGTGGGGCAGTTGATGACCGACATCTGCTACGCGCTGGTGGACCCGAGGATCTCGCTGCGATGACGACCGACGCGCCCATCCCGGACGGGCAGGACGCCCCGCGGCACCGCGGCCTGTGGGCCGACGCCTGGCGGCGGTTCCGACGCAGCCGCATCGCCGTCGCCTGCCTCGTGGTCATCGTCGCGTACGTGCTGCTGGCGGTGCTCGTCGCCGCGGGCGCGCTCGCCGCCGACTGGGACGAGCAGGTCGGCCCCCGGTACCTGCCGCTCGGCAAGGCCTACCGGGTCATTCAACTGGCCGAGCTGGACACCGAGCTCTACGCCCGCGCCGTCGAATCCGACGGGCAGGCATACACCTACATTCCCTACAAGACGGATGCGGCGGACACGACGAAGCGGCTCGCCGCCGACGGGGTCGAGGCGGTCGTGACGCGCACGGCGTGGCTGGGCACGGACTTCCTCGGCCGCTCGGTGCTGCGGAAGACGCTGTTCGGCGCGAAGATCTCGCTGTCGGTGGCGTTGTTCGCGGCGCTGATCTCGATCGCGATCGGGGTGCCGCTGGGCGCGGCGGCGGGGTACTTCGGCGGCTGGGTCGACGAGTTCGTGGTCTGGCTGTACACGTCGCTGGCGTCGATCCCGGGGTTCTTGCTGCTGCTGGCGTTCGCCTTCGTGCTCCGCGACGCGACGTTCTTCGGGCACGAGCTCCGCGGGCTGCCGGCGGTGTTCCTCGCGCTGGGGCTGACGAGCTGGGTCGGGCTCTGCCGCCTGATCCGCGGGGAGGTGATCAAGCACCGAGGCCGCGACTACGTCACCGCCGCCCGCGCCTACTCCGCCAGCCGCGCCACGATCATCTTCCGACACATCCTGCCCAACGTGACCCACCTGATCCTGATCGACTTCTCGCTGCGGGTCGTCGGGTTCATCCAGGCCGAGGTCATCCTCAGCTTCCTGGGGCTGGGCCCGACCGACCAGCCGTCGTGGGGCGTGATGATCGACGATGCGCGGCTGGAGCTCAGCCGGGGCGTCTGGTGGCAGCTCGCCGCGGCCACCGTCGCGGTGTTCGGCATCGCCCTGCCGCTCAACGTCGCCTCGGACGCCCTCCGCGACGCGCTCGACCCCAAACTCAAGACGTGAGATGGAATCCGATCATGGCCGACCCGACCCACACGCCGCTCCTGACGATCCGCGACCTGCACGTGGAATTTCGCACGGACGAGGCGGTCGTGCGGGCGGTCAACGGCGTGAACCTCTCGGCGTACCCGGGGCAGACGCTCGCGGTGGTCGGCGAGTCGGGCTCGGGCAAGAGCGTGACCGCGCTGAGCATCCTGCGGCTGATCCCCACGCCCCCGGGCCGCATCGTCGCCGGGTCGATCACGTTCGCCGGCCGGGACCTGACCCGCGCCGGCGGGGGGGCCATGCGCCGCGTCCGCGGCAACGACATCGCCATGATCTTCCAGGAACCGATGACCAGCCTGAACCCGGTCTACACCATCGGGTGGCAGATACTCGAGGCGATCCGGCTTCACCAGAAGGTGACCAAGACCGAGGCGATCGAGATGGCCGAGCAGGCGTTGCGTGCGGTGGGCATCGCCGAGCCGCGCCGCCGCCTGGACGAGTATCCGCACCAGCTCTCGGGAGGGATGCGGCAGCGTGCGATGATCGCGATGGCGCTGGCGTGTGATCCGCGTCTGCTGATCGCCGACGAGCCGACCACCGCGCTGGACGTGACGATCCAGGCGCAGATTCTGGAATTGCTCCGCCGGCTCCAGCACGAGCGCGACATGGCGATCCTGCTCATCACGCACGACCTGGGCGTCGTGGCGGAGAACGCCGACGTCGTCGCGGTGATGTACGCCGGGCGGGTCGTGGAGTACGGGTCGGTCGAGGCGGTGTTCGACGACCCGCTGCACCCCTACACCCGCGGGCTGTTCCGGTCGATGCCGCGGCTGGGCGCGTCGAAGCATCGGCTGGACGTGATCCCGGGGCAGGTGCCCAACCCGGCGAGCCTGCCGACGGGTTGTCCGTTCTGGCCGCGCTGCGACCTGGCGCGGGAGGCGGCGCCATCTCAGCACGAGGAACACCAGGTCGCGCCGCGTTGCGTGCAGGGCGACCCGCCCTTGCGCGAGGTCAAACCGGGCCACTGGTCGGCGTGCTGGTTCAACGAGGGCCACGACACCGCGGTCGAGTCGGTCCCGGATGTGACGTATCGGCGCGAGCTGAGCGGCGCGACGGGTCGCGCCGCTTCATAGCGCCGCGGGGCTTAGGGGGTTTCCGTGCCGAACAACGTCAGCCGCATCACGCGGGTGATGTCGACGTTGTCCATGTTGCCGCGGATCAGGTGGCTGTTGAGCCCCTCGCCCCGAACGAGGATGCCGCCGGAGACGTCATCGCGGGCGGCCCAGACCACGGCGAACGGCAGCCGCTGGCCGAACCGGTCGGGCGCGGCGACGAAGGGCACGGTGGCGGTGCCGTTGACGCCGTCGAGCGGCGCGCCGTTGCGGTCCGTGGCGGGCAACGGCTCCAGGTCGGTCGGCGTGTAGTTGTGCTCCGAGGCGATGGCCGGCTCCGGGTCGTCGGGCAAGATGGGCATGCCCACCACGCGCATCCCGCCGCCGTCGGAGTCGGCCGCGGTGACCAGCAGCGTCCGGGGGTGCTTGTGCACGTACGCGCGGCAGAGCCCGATCGCCTCGTCCGCCCGCCGCCCCGCCTCGATCAGGCCCCGGGCGTTGTTCTTGTTCCCGAAGTTGTCCGTTCCCTCTTCCTCGACCACGAGCAGGAACCGCTTGCCCTTGGCGGTGAGGATCCGCAGCGCCTTGTCGGTCATCTGCTTCAGGGACGGCGCCTCGGGCCAGTACATCGGCAGGTTGTGCCGGACCAGGTCCTCCTCGGGCTGGTCGTTGAAGGTGTGGTACGAGGCGAACAGCCCGAGCACCTTGTGCGTGTCGTCGGGCAGGGCCTGCAATTCATCGAGCGTGCGGACGACGGTGTAGCCGGCCTCGCGCGCCTCGTCGAGGAGGTTGCGGTCGTCGGCGCGGTCGCCGGGGCCGTGCACGCCTTGCACGCCCTCGGGCAGGAAGTGCCGCTCGCCGCCGCTGAGCAGCACGTCCGCGCCGGATGCGATCAACTGCGCGGCGATCTCGTCGTGCATGGCGCGCTCCTCGACGGCGGTGACGAAGCAGGCGGTGCCCGGCTCGATCGCGCTGCCGCTCTGCACCAGCCCCACGCTCATGCCCCGGCGCATCGCCTGCATGGCGACCGATCGCGACCGGCCGCCTTCGTCGAGGATCGGCCGGGGGTCGCGCCCGCCGGTCATCCCGAACGCGTTGTGGTAGGGCTTGACGCCGAACGCGTGCGCGGTCGCCCCGCCGTTGCTCGTCGCGGTCAGCGCGTTGTACATGTGCCCGCGGTACAGCGCCATGGCGGGCAGCTTGTCCCATTCCAGCTCGCCGTCGGGCCCGACCGTGAGGTTGCGCAGCGCCACCCAGTTCGACGCCGACGTGCCGTCGGGGTGGAGGAAGATCACGTTGCCTTGCTCGACCGGGCCGGTCGGCGCCTGGGCGGCGCAGGCCTGGGTCAGGCCGGCCAGCAGCGCGGCGGCGAGGAGGGTGTGGATGCGGGCCATGGCGGCTCCCTTGCTTGCGATGGGCGTGAGGATCGGGGCGACGCGGCATCTTATCGCGCCCACGGCCCGCTCGCCCCGTGAGTATCCGGTTTATGCCCCGCCGCGGCGCTACAGTGAACTCACCGGAAAGGAAGCGCATGTCCGACGCCAGCGATCGGCCGGTCATCGGGATCGACCTGGGGGGGACGAACATCACCGCGGGCCTGGTCGGCGCCGGCCACCGGGTCCTCGCCCGGCACAAGGTCGACACCGAGGCCGACGGCGGGCCCGCCCACGTCCTCGACCGCATCGCCGGCGCGGTGGACGAGCTGATCGCCGGCTCGGGCCACCCGCGCTCGGCGATCGCGGCGGTGGGGATCGGCGTGCCGGGCGCGGTGGACGCGGAGGCCGGCCGCGTCCTCGAAGCGGTCAACCTCCGCTGGACGGACCTGGACGTCGGTCGCAAGCTCCGCCGCCGCACCAAGCTCCCCGTCGTGGTCGACAACGACGTCAACGTCGGGACGTGGGGCGAGTATCGCGCGGGCGCCGCGAAGGGCGCGACCGCGGTGTTCGGCGTGTTCATCGGCACCGGGATCGGCGGGGCGTTCATCTTCAACGACGCCGTCTACGCCGGCGCGTTCGGGACCGCCGGCGAGATCGGCCACACCACCATCGACGTGTTCGGGTCGTACGGGTCACGCACGGTCGAGCAACTGGCCAGCCGCACCGCCGTGGCGAATCGGCTCGTGGCGATGGCCAGGGCGCACCACCCCAGCGACCTGCCGAAGATCGCCGGGGACAAGTGGCCGGCCATCCGCTCCGGGCCCATCGCCGACGCCTTCGACGCCGACGACGCGCTGACCGTCGAAGTGGTCGGCGAGGCGGCGCGGGTCGTCGGCGCCGCGATCGCCAACGTCGTGACGCTGTTCAGCCTCGACCGCGTGGTGATCGGCGGCGGGCTGACCGAGGCGCTGGGCAAGCCGTTCGTCACCCGGGTCCGCAGGCACTTCCGGGCGTGCGTCTTCCCCGCGCGCTGCCGCGCCTGCCGCGTGGTCGAGAGCCGGCTCGGCGACGACGCGGGCATCGTCGGCGCCGCGCTGCTCGCGCGCGAACACGCCGCGTAGCCCGCCCCGGCGTCGTCAACCGCCCCGCTTAACCCAGCACCGCCGCCAGCGGCAGGATGTTCTCGATCAGCTCGTCCCGCGTGTACCCCCGCGACAGGTCGATCTGCAGCGCCACCCCGTGGTCGTGGTCGGAGGCGAGCACGATCATCGTCTGGCCGATCAGCTCGTAGCCCATCTCCGCGCGCTGGTGGCCGAGCACGAACTGCTCCGCGCCCCACAGCGTCGCCAGGTCGTCCGCCCAGTCCTGGGTGAGGTTGCGGCCCCAGACCATGAGGTAGGCGCTGCCGCCGGGCCCGACCAGGTCCTGCGCCGTCAGCCCGCGATTGAGGATCAGCGGATCGAACGCGTCGCGCTTCCGCGGCGACGGCAGCGAGTGCGCGAACATCACCCCGTTCCCGCACCGGATCGCCAGCGGCAGGCTCTTCACGTAGTGCTCGAACGACTCGTGCACCTTGTCGCCGTCGCCGCCGAACACGTACTCCAGCCCGCGGTGGAACGACTCCACGCTGCTGACGCCGTGCTTGGCGATGTCCTCGCCGGTGACCTGGGCCAGCTCGTGGTTGCTCAGCAGCACGTGCACGCGGTCGTCGGCGCGGAGCTGGAGCTGCGCCGCCTCGGCGACCATGCGGTAGCTCAGGTCGCGGCCGTTGACCAGCTTCTCCCCGTGCACCATCTCCTGGAGCAGCAGTTGGTGGCCGGGGTCGCGGTGCAGCTCGGCCAGGCGGACCAGCTTCGTGAAGTTCGCGCGGTGGTCGTGCACGTCGCCCCCGACGGTGATGCGGCCGGACGCCGGCAACTCCACCACCGACCCGTTGCGGAGCGGCGAGCGGAGGTTGCGTTGTGCGGCCTGATCGAAGGCGGCCCGGACCATGTCGGCGTCTTGCAGGTTCAGCTTGCGTTGGGTCACGTCCATGTTGCCACAAGTAGAGAGCTTGCGAGCGGCCGGGTCAACCCGCCGGCCACGCCGGCCGCGCGCCCGTTGCCGGCACGACGCGGCAACGGTACGGTACCCCGCTTGGCGGAGCCGACCGCGATGACCCAAGCCCCCAACCAACACGACGCCGATGGCGCGCTCGACCGCCGCCGCTCCGTGCCCGTGGCGCTGCTGCTGCTGGCGCTGCCGATCATCGCCTCGATGATCTCGCGGACGGTGATGAGCTTCGTCGACTTTGTCATGGTCTCGCGGCTGGGCACCGAGGCCCAGGCCGCGATCATGCCCGCCGGCATCCTGCTGTTCTGCGTGATCGCGTTCGGGATGGGCATGATGAGCGTGGTCAACACGTTCGTCGCGCAGAACTTCGGGCGCGGGCGGCTCCGCGAGTGCGCCGCGTTCCTCTGGCAGGGCCTTTGGCTCAGCGCCGCGCTGGGGCTGGTGTTCCTGCCGGCGTGGTGGGGCGTCGGCCCGCTGTTCGCCTTCGTCGGCCACGACCCGCTCGTCCAGCGGATGGAGGTGGAGTACGTGCAGATCGGGCTGCTGGGCCTGGCGCCGATGCTCGGCGGCGTGACGCTGAGCAACTTCTTCAACGGCATCCACCGCCCCAGCGTCGGGTTCTGGGCGGCGCTGGCCGCCAACGCCTACAACGTCGCGGCCAACTACGCGCTGATCTTCGGCCACTGGGGGTTCGAGCCCATGGGCATGGCCGGCGCCGCCTGGGCCACCACCACCGCGCAGGTGCTGCAACTGCTGCTGCTGCTGGCGTGGGCGGGCCGGCCGAGCCTCGCCCGACGCTACCACACCTGGGCGATGTGGCGGCCATCGTGGCACCGCGCCCGCCGCGTGATCTGGCTCGGCTTCCCCGCCGGCGCCCAGTTCACCGTCGACATCGTCGCCTTCACCATCTTCACGATCTTCCTCGTCGGGCGGTTCGGCACGGTCCAGCTCGCCGCCCACAACCTCGCGTTCAAGCTGCTGGAGGTCTCGTTCATGCCCGCCGTGGGGCTGGGCATCGCCGTCACCGCCGCCGTCGGCAAGGCCATCGGCGAAGGCGACAAGCCGCTGGCCCGCCGCATCGTCAACTGGGCGACCGGCTTCGCGATGCTCTACATGGGCGCGATGGCGGTCGGCTACGTCACGCTCCGCTACCCGCTCGCCGGGTTGCTCGCCGCCGAGCCCGACGTGGTCGAGTGGGCCGCTCGCCTCCTGCTGCTATGCGCGGTGTTCCAGGTCTTCGACGCCCTGGGGATCATCCACGTCAACGCGCTCCGCGGCGCCGGCGACAACCACTGGCCCGCCTACGCCGCCGCCGCGCTCGCCGCCACCGTCTTCCTCGGCGGCGGCTGGGCCATCGTCGCCCTCGCCCCGCAGTGGGGCGCGATCGGGCCCTGGCTCGCCGCCACCGTCTACATCATCGTGCTCGGGCTGACCATGTTCGCCCGGTGGCGGCGCGGGCCCTGGGAAGCGATCAGCCTCCTCGACGACGAACCCGCCGAACCCGCACCGCGCCAGCCCTGAGCCGGCGAAGCGCCGATCCAATCCCGGGCCCCGGCCGCGCCTCAAACGCTCACGCCGCTACAATGCCGCCATGGATCGCATCCGCGTCGCCTCGCTCCAATACTGGATTCGACCCGTCGATTCGTTCGAGCAGTTCGAGGCCCAGGTCACCGGCCTGGTCCAGACCGCCGCGGACTACGGCAGCCACCTGCTCGTCTTCCCCGAGTACTTCACCATCCAACTGCTCACGCTCGGCGACATCACGCGGCCCATCACCGAACAGGTCCGCCGCCTGACCGACATGGTCGATCGCTTCGTCGAGATGATGAGCGCCCTGGCCCGCGATCACGGGCTGTACATCGTCGCCGGGTCCATCCCCACCGCCGACCACGGCGACCCCACCACCATCTACAACGACTGCCACGTGTTCAGCCCGACCGGCGCGTGCGGCGTCCAGGGCAAGATGCACATGACCCGCTGGGAGGACGAGGACTGGCACGTCTCCCCGCGCGACACGCTGCAGATCTTCGAGACCACCTTCGGACGCATGGCCGTCACCATCTGTTACGACGTGGAGTTCCCCGAGCTCGCCCGCGCCGCGGCGCGGCAGGGCGTCATCCTCCTGGTCGTGCCCAGTTGCACCGACGAGCGGCAGGGCTTCCTCCGCGTCCGCTACTGCGCCCAGGCCCGCGCTATCGAGAACTGCATGTACGTCGTCCACGCCTCCACCGTCGGGTCCATCCCCAGCGTCCCCAGCGTCTCGCTCAACTACGGGCAGGCCTCCATCCTCACGCCCAGCGACTTCCCCTTCAGCCGCGACGGCATCATCGCCGAGGGCGTCGTCAACCAGGAAACCATGGTCATCGCCGACATCAACCTCGCCACCGTCGTCGATGCGCGGACGAATTCAACGGTCTTACCCCTCCGCGACAGCGAACGGGCCGAGTTGGTTGTGGCCAACAGCGAATTCATCCAGTTATGACCCCCCGCACGCGCCAGAAGGTCCACGTCCGGCCGATGCATCCCGACGACTTTGCCACGATCATCGAGATGTGCCGGAAGGTCTACCCCGACGCGCCCCCCTGGGACAACACCGTCCTCGAATGCCACCGCAACCTCTTCGGCCAGGGCCAGCTCGTCGCCGTCGACGCCGACAACCGCGTGCTCGGCTACGCCGCGGCGCTGATCGTCTGGTGGGACGACTACGGCATGGACCACACCTGGAACGAGGTCACCGCCGACGGCTGGTTCACCACCCACGACCCCGACCACGGCCGCACCCTCTACGGCGCCGACATCATGGTCGACCCCGACGCCCGCGGGATGGGCGTTGGCAAGCAGATCTACCAGGCCCGCCGCAGCCTGTGCCGCCGCCTTTCGCTGCGGCGCATCCGCGCCGGCGCCCGGCTCCGCGGCTACGCCCAGTACGCCGACCTGCTCACCCCCCACGAGTACGTCATCGAGGTCGTCAACCGCCGCCTCGGCGACCCCACCCTCAGCTTTCAGCTCAAGCAGGGCTTCCGCGTCATCGGCGTCGTCGAGCGGTACCTCTCCGAAGACGCCGAGAGCCGCGGACACGCCGCCATCATCGAGTGGATCAACCACGAGCAGGCCCAGCCCCGCGACTACCGCCGCCGCCCGCCGCAGTTCGCCCGAAAACGCAAGCCCACGACCTGATGCCCCGCATCACATCCGCGGACGCCCCGGCTCGCGTCGCGCCGCGTCGCGCAACTGCGCCAGCGCGATGATGTGCACCACAATCCAGAACGGCACGCCGAACGTCGGGATCATGCTCAGCGGCAACTCGGTCATGATCCGCGTCGTCAACTCGCCGCTGAGCACCCCGATCCGCGACTGCCCGGACAGCACGCCCATGCCGACCGCCCCGACGAAGTCCACCAGCCCCAGCACATTCAACGCGATCGCGTGCCGGCGCCAGCCCGCCGCCCCCCGCACCATCAACAACACCACGAACGGCGCGTAGACCCCGACCAGCACATCGCCCAAGCCCGCCGGCCAGGCGAACGACCCCGGCAGCAGCCCCCGGCCCATCAGCACCAGGAACACCACGCCGATCACCCGCCAAGCCTGCAACACCGTCAGAAGCCTCAGGTCCAGCGCCATCATCGCCCCCCGCGCCGCGCCGGACACCCTCAACGCGACCAGGCACGCCGCCGGCGGCACGACAACCGCCAGCAACAGCGCCAGCGGCGGCGCGCCCGGGCGATCCACGAACAGCCCCGTCGCATTCAACGCCAGCACCCCGCCCCCCCAGAACCCCAGCACCCCCAGCGCCCAACCGGGCACGAGGGCGACCCGGCCACGCGAGTCGGCGTTCATCGTTGTCGTCTGCATCGCAAGTCCTCTCATGGGTTGGACGGTGGCCCGCCCGTCTCGGCCGGACCGGCCGCTTCGCGCAACGCCGCGCTCAACGCCGGACCGAGCAGTTGCTCCGCTTCACGCTGCGCCCGCCGCCAGTCGGCGTGCGCCGCCGCCAGCGCCTCGTGGCCCGCCGCCTCGATCCGCACCTCCAGCAGCCGACCCGTGTCCGACCGGCGATACGCCGCCAGCCCCAGCGACTCCAGCCGTGCCAGGTTGCGGCTCACCGTCGATTGCTCCATGCCCAGCGCCCGGCCGAGCTGCGCCGGCGCCGCGCGACCCAGCCGCGTCAGTACCGCCAGCAGCGTCAACTGCTGCGGCGTCAGCCCGTGCGACACCAGCCGTTCGCTGTACAACTGGTTCAGCGCGCGCGCCACCCGGCACACCCGCAGCGACAGGCACGACTCGCCCATCTCCGCCGCCGCCCGCTGCGCTCGCGCCGCCCGTCCGCTTCGCTGTGCTCGCCGTCCGTCCGCTCGCCGGCTCATATCACGCCGCCTTTCACCCCCGGCCTCCGGCTCTCCCGCCACCCCAGCCCCCGGTGCCCGGCCCCCGACTCCCCCCGATGGGCCGAAAGCCCAACACAGCCCGTGCCGCCGACCCACTCCCTCAACCCCTCCCCCCCTCGCCTGCCCTCCCCTCCTGTCCTCCGCTCCAGCCCTCAACCCCTCTTCCCCTCCCTCCAATCTCAGCCAACAGCCCGAACGAATCCAAGAGC
>CAYWKS010000020.1:37660-49463 GCA_964458935.1 uncultured Planctomycetaceae bacterium | reverse complement strand
GCCGCGGGCGTGGAGGTCGAAGGCGGCGAGGTGCTAGTAGGCGGTGGCGGGCGCGGGGGCGGTGAGGTCGTCGGCGGGGACGTAGATGGCTTGGACGGAGGTGATGGCGCCTTGAGAGGTGGAGGTGATGCGTTCCTGTAGTTCGCCCATCTCAGTGGAGAGTGTTGGTTGGTATCCGACGGCGGAGGGCATGCGGCCGAGGAGCGCGGAGACTTCGGCGCCGGCCTGTGTGAATCGGAAGATGTTGTCGACGAAGGTCATGGTTTCCTTGCCGGAGGCGTCGCGGAATTCTTCGGCGATGGTGAGGCCGGAGAGCGCGACGCGGAGTCTTGCGCCTGGGGGTTCGTTCATCTGGCCGAAGACCATGGCGACCTTGTCGAGGACGTGTGCTTTGTTGCCGTTCTCGTCGGTGTATTCGGCTTCGCCCATTTCGAGCCAGAGGTCGTTGCCTTCGCGTGTGCGTTCGCCGACGCCGCAGAAGACGGAGTAGCCGCCGAACTCGCGGGCCACGCGGGCGATCATCTCCTGGATGATGACGGTCTTGCCCACGCCGGCGCCGCCGAACAGCCCGATCTTCCCGCCTCGGACGAACGGGCAAAGCAGGTCGACCACTTTGATGCCGGTCTCGAGCACCTGGGTCTTGGGGTCGAGGTCGACGAACTCGGGCGGCTCGCGGTGGATGGGCTTGCGCTCGACGTCGTCGCCGACCGGGCCCTTCTCATCGACCGGCTGGCCGAGCAGGTTGAACACCCGGCCGAGCACCGGTTCGCCGACGGGCACGGTGACCGGTCCGCCGGTGTCCTGGACGGCCATGCCGCGCGACACGCCGTCGGTCGAGCCCAGGGCGACCGCCCGGACCCGGCCGCCGCCCAGGTGCTGCTGCACCTCGCCGGTGAGGCTGATGCGGCTGTCGCCCTCGCCGTGCTCGATCGTCAGGGCGTTGTAGATGTCGGGCAGCTCGTTCTCGGCGAACGTCGCGTCGAACGTCGAGCCGATCACCTGGCTGATGGTTCCGGTAGCGGGCATGGATCGTCCTCAGGCAGTGGAAATTGCGGTTGGCCAAGGCGATCGGCCAAGCATCCGACCGCCGAACGGGACAAGGATAGCCGGATCAACCGATCATGCCAAGGGCCGCCGCCACCGCCGCGACCGGTTAAGATGGCGGCGATGTCGGACGCCACCCCCCCGCAACGACCGGCCTGCATCCAGCGCACCGCGCCCGGCAACGAGCACTGTGTGCAGGTGTTCGGCGTGCCATATGCGGTGCGGCACATGCCGCTGGGCGATCTGTACCTGACGCGGTACGGCTGGCCGCTGCGGGACGCCCTGGAGCCCGAGCGGTGGTACGCCGAGCACCATTACAGCCGCGCCGGCGATCGCCTGCACGAGGGCACCGGCACGGTGTACCGCCTGCCGTCGCGGGACAATCGCGGCCGCCGGGTCGACTTCGTGGTGAAGTTCTCCCGCTTCGCCCAGGACGTGCCGCTCCACGTGCCGTCGACCTTCCCCGACGAGAGCATCACCGACGAGGACGTGGCCAACGCGTACTTCCTCAGCCCGTTCGAGGAGTTCGGTCGGTTGATGGAGTTGCGCGAGAGCGGGTTCGGCCCGCCGGGCCTGCGGATACTGACCAAGCGGCCGCTGGCGATCTTCTGCCCGAGCGAACAGTTCCAGCCGTGGCAGCTCGGCCGCAACCGCAGCCGCTTCCGCCGCGACGCGTCCAGCATCGAGCGCGAGCAGTTCGGCTCCGAGCACGTCAGCCTGCACAGCGACCGCGACTACGTGGTGATCTTCCACTGGGTCCGCGGCGAGAACGCCGCCGAGTACGCCATGCGCGGCCTGCTCGACCCGGCCGAGCTGGGCCCGCTCACCACCCGCGTCACCGGCGAGCTCCAGGCCAAGGGCTTCCGCGTCCTCGACAACAAGCCCCAGCACTACATCCTCCGGCTCGGCCGCGATGGCCGGCTCGTCCGGCGCGGCGGCGAACTGGCCTACACCCTGATCGATTTCGAGCTGCTCGAGCGCACCCCGGCGTACGAGCAGTGGCTGGACGAGCAAAGCGACCGGTCCAACGCCGGATGACCCCCCGGGCGCCGACGCTTGCGCCCCGACCGCCGATGCGCTACAATCCTCGCCCATGGCTAAGCGCTCGTTCACACCCGCCAAGGTCCACGTCGGCGACTGCATCCGGATCATGAACGACTGGCCGGCCGACTCGGTCGACCTGGTGTTCGCCGACCCGCCGTACAACATCGGCTACCAGTACGACCAATACGAAGACAAGCGGGACGATGAGGAGTACGTCCGGTGGACCTGCGACTGGATCGACGCGTGCGTCCACCTGCTCAAGCCGACCGGCTCGATGTACATCCTCATCGGCGACGAGTACGCGGCCGAGGTGCGCATCCACCTGAAGCAGCTCGAGCGTGACCGCCAACTGGTGCATCGCAACTGGATCATCTGGCACTACACGTTCGGGCAGAACTGCAGGGTCAAGTTCAACCGCAGCCACGCGCACCTGTTCTACGGTGTGGGGCCGGCGGCGTTCGAGCGGTGGACGGCGAAGAAGCCGCCGTTCACCTTCAACCGCCCCGCCGTCGCCGTGCCCAGCGCCCGGCAGACGACCTACGCGGATCGGCGGGCGAACCCAACCGGCAAGATGCCCGACGACACGTGGTACCTCCGCCCGCAGGAGGTCGAGGCCGAGGGCGTCGAGCGGTACTTCAGCCCCGACGAAGACACGTGGTACCTCTCGCGGTTGTGCGGCACGTTCACCGAGCGCCAGGGCTGGCACCCGTGCCAGCTCCCCGAGGCCCTGCTCGAACGGATCATCAAGCTGTCCTCGAATGAAGGCGATGTGGTATTCGACCCGTTCGTCGGCAGCGGCACGACGCTGGCCGTCGCCGCGCGGCTGAAGCGGCAATGGGTCGGGTGCGAGCTGAGCAAGGCGTACGCGCACAAGGCCACCGAACGCATCAGGCATTGCCAGAAGACCGGCAGCCCCCTCACCACCGACCTGGCGGACAAGGGCATCGAGCGCGGCAAGCCCAAGAAAAAGGCCGAGCCCGTCCGAAGCCCCCACCTGGCCAAGCACACCCGACGCACCCGAACGTGATCCCCCGTTGAGCCGCGACCCAAAGGGCCGCGCAATCGCAATATACGGTTCACCCCACCGCCCGCATCACCGCCGAACGATCCGTCGTCGCGGCGTTCACCCGGCCTTACCGCAGCATTGCTTGTACTTCTTGCCGCTGCCGCAGGGGCAGGGGTCGTTGCGGCCGACCTTCTGGGTGCTGCGGACGATGGTCTGGGTGACCTGCCCGCCGGACCCGGCGCGGTTGGCCGCTTCGAGGTCGGCCCGCTGCTCGGCGGACCCGCCGGCGGTCACGCCCGTGGTCTGCCGTGTCTCGTGGTGGGCCTGCTGCTCGCTGTAGGCGTTGCGCATCTGGACGTTCGCCGTCAGCCGTGCCCGGAAGACCAGGTCGCTGACCTTGTCGCGGACCAGCGACTGCATCTCCTGGAACATCCGCGAGCCCTCGCGCTTGTACTCGAGCTTGGGGTCGCGCTCGCCGATGCCGCGCAGCCCCACCGAGTCCTTGAGCTGGTCCATCGCGTACAGGTGGTCCTTCCACGTCTGGTCGAGGATCTGCAGCAGCACGTACTGCTCGAGCTGGGTCAGCTCCCGCCGCAGCACCAGCCGCGCCTGCTCTCGCAGGTGCTCGCCCCGATCCTCGGCGGCCTCGAGCGACTCGCGATCCAGCTCCACGCCCCACCGCCCGCGGAACGTCTCGACCAGCTCGTCGGTCGGCTGGTCGACCACGCCGGCCACCCAGGCGTCGAGCTTCTCGCCCCGCCACGCGTAGGCCTCGGCCTTGAGCTGCTCGAAGAGCTGGTCGCCGGTCATCCCGCTGATCGACTCGACGTCCCAGTCGAGGCCGAACCGCTCGTTGGCCCACCGCGCGAGCTGGTCGGCGGCCCACGCGCCGCCCTCGGCGCCCTGCTGGCTGGCCCCGACCGCCATGTCCATGATGAACCGCACGGGGTACTCGACCTCGCGCTGCTCGTACTTCTCGACCGCCTTGCCGTAGATCGCCTCGGCGATCCGCTGCTGGGCGGCGTCGGCGGACTCGGTGCGGCCCGGGCGGATCGCGTCGATCTCCAGCTCCAGCGCGAACTTGTCCCGCGCCCAGGCGATCAGCTCGTTGACCGGGTAGTCCGGCTCGTAGAACTTCGACAGCGGCTCCAGGCTCTTGCGGTCGATCTGGTCGTGCGCCGCGGCGGTGAGCGTCTCGGCCACGTCGTGGAAGTTGGACGCCTTGATCTGCGACTGCTTGAGGTCCACGCCGAACCGGCTCATCGCCCAACTGCTCAAGCCCTTCGTGTCCCATTCCTCGACGGGCGTGTCGTCGGACATGTACTCGCCGAGCGAGTTCTCGATCTCCTGGCGGACCTCGGCCTTGGCGTCGGAGCGGATCTTGCCCTCGACGTCATCGAGGCTGTCGCCGCGGAGCTTGCCGGGGTCGATGCTGGCGTTGAGGAAGGTCCGCAGGGCGGCGGCGGCCTGCTCAGGCGCGTAGTCGCGGTTGAGGTACTTGCCGACCGCGTCCTCGATGGTCTCGGCGATGTAGGCGAAGATCAGGGGCTTGATCTGCCTGCCTTCGAGCACGCTCTGCCGTGTGGCGTAGAAGCTGTTGCGCTGGTACTCCATGACCTCGTCGTATTCGAGGACGTTCTTTCGGGCCTGGAAGTTGCGCTCCTCGACCTTCCGCTGGGCCTTCTCGACGGAGCGGGTGATCCAGCGGTGCTCGATCGCGTCGTCTTCCTTCATGCCCAGGGCGTTGAGCGCCTTCATGGTGGTCTTGCCGGCGAACATCTTCATCAGGTCGTCTTCCATGCTGATGAAGAAGCGGCTGGAGCCGGGGTCGCCCTGTCGTCCGGCGCGGCCGCGGAGCTGGTCGTCGATCCGCCGCGCCTCGTGCCGCTCGGTGCCGATGATGTGCAGACCGCCGAGGTCGCTGACGCCCGGGCCGAGCCGGATGTCCGTGCCGCGGCCGGCCATGTTCGTCGAGAGCGTGACGCTGCCGACGGTGCGGCCGCGCTTGTCGGTGACCTGGTGGCCGGCGTTGGCGATGATGTGCGCCTCGCGCTCGTGCTGCTTGGCGTTGAGCACCTCGTGGTCCAGCCCGTACTTCTTGGAAAGCCGCTGGCTCAGCGCCTCGCTCTTCTCGACGCTGGTGGTGCCGACCAGCACGGGGCGGCCCTCCTCGGCGACCGTCTTGACCTCCTCGACGATGGCGTTCCACTTCGCCTGCTCGGTGAGGAAGATCAGGTCGTTGTGGTCGGCGCGGATCACCGGGCGGTTGGTGGGGATCGACACCACGTCGAGGCTGTAGATCTCCATGAACTCGGTCGCCTCGGTCTGGGCGGTGCCGGTCATGCCGGCCAGGCGGTGGTAGAGCTTGAAGAAGTTCTGGAGCGTGATGGTGGCCAGCGTCTGGGTTTCCTGCTTGATCTTGACGCCGTGCCGCGCCTCCTTGGCCTCGATCGCCTGGTGGAGCCCGTCGGACCACTGGCGGCCGATCATCAGCCGCCCGGTGAACTCGTCGACGATGACGATCTCGCCGTCGCGGACGACGTAGTCGCGGTCCTTCTCGTAGACGGTGTGGGCGCGGAGGGCCTGGTTGATCAGGTGGTCCCAGGCCATGTCGTTGCCCACGACGTAGAAGCGGGTGCCGACGATCTTCTGGGCCTGCTCGACGCCGATGTGCGTCATCGACGCCTGCTTCTGCTCGGGCTTGACCACGTAGTACTGGGCGTGGGCGATCTGGTCGGCTTCCTTGTCGTCGAGGAAGTTGGGGCCGAGGTCGCGGAACTTGTCGACGATCTTCTGGATGTTGGCCGGGCTCACGCGGTGGACGCGGGCCTGCTCGTCGACGAACCCGCCGCGGAGGATGTGCTGGGCGGTTTGCTGGTTGGCCTGCCGCTGGAGGGCGGCGAGCTGCTCGGCGACCTGGTTGGCCTGGACGTACTGCGGCGCGTCGTCGTGCGCCGGGCCGGAGATGATCAGCGGCGTCCGCGCCTCGTCGATCAGGATCGAGTCGATCTCGTCGACGATGCAGAAGTCGCGGCGGCGCTGGACCTGCTCCTCGACGCTGAGCTTCATGTTGTCGCGGAGGAAGTCGAACCCGAACTCGCTGTTCGTGCCGTAGACGATGTCGCAGTGGTACATCTGCTGTTTCATCGGCGGCGGCTGCATGTGGTAGGGGTGGATCGCCCCGACGCTGACCCCCAGCCGATGCAGCGCGGGGAACACCCAGTCGCGGTCCCGCTTCACGTGGTAGTCCGAGACGGTGACCACGTGGCACTGCAGGCCCTCCAGCACCGCGCAGAAGCACGCCAGCGGCGCCACGAACGTCTTGCCCTCGCCCGTCTTCATCTCCGCGATCTTGCCCTCGTACAGCACCATCCCGCCGATGAGCTGCACGTCGAACGGCCGGGCACGGAACGGCGGCCGGCTCTCCGGGTACACCGCACGAACCGCCTCGTACAGCTCCACCGGGATGTCCACGTCCAGCCAGCCCGGCACCGGCTCGGCCGCGCCCCGCACGGTCGTCGGCTCGGCCGCCGCGGCCTCGGCCCGGACCCGCTCGTACACCTCACGCGCCCCGCCCGACAACGAGCCGGCGGCGAACTGCTCGGCGTACTCGGGGTTGAGGATGTTGCGGATCCCCACGTTCCGGTCGAGCGACTCGCGGCAGATCGCCATCGCCTCCATCATCGCCGCGTCGCGCAGCCCCCCCTCGCCCTCGTCACGCAACGCCCGCACACGCTCACGCAGCTCCGCGTCGCTGAGCCTGCGGATGTCCGGCTCCAGCGCGTTGATCCGCTCCACGCGCCGCCGGTACGCCTTGACCAGCCGCTCGTTCCGAGAGCCGAAGACCTTGACCACTTGTTTCTTGACCGTATCCAATGCCGCCATGATGCACCTTCGCTGGTTGGCTGATGTCTGATCGCTGATGTCTGATTGACGCCGACGAGGCTTGCGCACGCGCGGATCGCTGATTCATCGGGTCGGCGCACCACCGGCGCCATCACCCCTCAGCGATCCCGGGTCGGTCATCAGGCGGGCGGGGGCAGGTCGATGCGATGGGGATCGAGGCGGCCGAGCGCCGGGGCGCGATCGGGCGGGGCCGGCGGGGCGACGTGGGATGACGCCGGCGGCTCGGGCAACGCGACGGCGGCGAACACCGCGGCGAGCGACCCGCCGCCGCACAGGTCGCGGGCGGCCTGGGTGACCTGCCCGCCGAGCGACTCGGCCTGGCACGCCGCCCGCTCGGTCCACTGCTGGGCCGACGACGCCGGCGACACCCCCTCCACGGGCATCACCACCGCCAGGCCCACCAGGGCCACCGGCACGCCGATCGTCCGCAATGACCACGCGGTCCGTTGCATCGCCCATAGTGTAGCGACGGCCCGGTGGCCAGGCCAAGAATCCACCCGCCGGCGGCTCAGGCCCGCCCCGGCGCCACGTCCGCCCCGGGAGCGGGGCTATCGCGCGGGCGGTTGGAGGTCGTGCTCGGCGAGCTGCTCGAGGACCTGGCGGCCGTACTTGTTGAGCTTGCCTTCGCCGACGCCGTCGACCGCGGCGAGTTCGCGCGGGCCGGTCGGGGCGCGGCGGACCATGTCCACCAGCGTGCGATCGTGGAAGATGACGTAGGGCGGCACGCCCTGCTGCTTGGCCAGTTGCGCCCGCCATTGCCGCAGCGCCTCGAAGGCGGCCCGCTGGGCGTCGGTGGTGAGCTGCTCGTGCGCCGGCGGCGCCTGGCCGCGGCCGCCGCGCTCGCCCCGGCGGGCCTTGACCCGCGGCGGGTCCTTGCGGAAGACGATCGGCGCCTCGCCGCGGAGCAGCGGCCTGGCCGCCTCCGTCAGCGCCAGCGATCCGACCTGCGGGTCGACCCACAGCGCGCCCGCGGCGACGAGCTGGCGGTAGACCGACTGCCACTGCGTGCGGTCGAGCTCGCCGCCGATGCCGTAGGTGCTGAGCTGGTCGTGCCCGAAGCGGCGGACCTTCTCCGTGTCCGCGCCCAGCAGGACGTCGACGAGGTGTCCGGCCCCGAAGCTCTGGCCCGTGCGGTAGACGTTGGACAGCGCCTTCTGCGCCGCGGTGGCGCCGTCCCAGGTGTCCACCGGTTCGAGGCAGGTGTCGCAGCGGCCGCAGGCCCCGTCGTGCCGATCGCCGAAGTACGCCAGCAGCACCTGTCGCCGGCATCGGGTCGTCTCGCAATAGCCCAGCAGCGCGTTGAGCTTGTTGTGCTCGATGCGCTTCTGCTCCGGGGGGGACTCCGAGCCGTCGATGAACTTGCGGAGCATGACCGCGTCGGCCAGGCCGTAGGTCATCCACGCATCGGCCGGCTCGCCGTCGCGGCCGGCGCGGCCGGTCTCCTGGTAATACGCCTCGACGCTCTTGGGCAGGTCCAGATGGGCGACGAAGCGGACGTCGGGCTTGTCGATGCCCATGCCGAACGCGATCGTGGCCACGACGATCAGCCGCTCCTCGCGGAGGAAGCGGTCCTGCCGCTCGCGGCGGGTCGCCGCGTCGAGCCCCGCGTGGTAGGCGACCGCCTCGTGGCCCCGCTCGGTCAGCCACGCCGCGGTCTGCTCGGCCTTCTTCCGGGACAGCACGTACACGATGCCGCTGTGGCCGGCGTGCTCGGCCTCGATAAACGCCAGCAGTTGCTGCCGGGGGTTGCGCTTGTCGGTCACGCGGTAGCGGATGTTGGGCCGATCGAACCCCGCGATGAACGGCCGGGCGCCGTCGAGCGCGAGGCGGTGGACGATGTCGCGACGGGTGGGCCCGTCCGCGGTCGCGGTCAGCGCCATCCGCGGCACGCCGGGGTACCGCGCCCCCAGCGTCGCCAGTTGCAGGTACTCCGGCCGAAAGTCGTGGCCCCATTGCGAGACGCAGTGCGCCTCGTCGATCGCGAACAACCCGATCGTCGCCCGATCCAGCAGCGCCAGGAAACGCTCGGTCAGCAGCCGCTCGGGCGCGACGTAGACCAGGTCCAGTTCCCCGGCCACCATGCCGCGCTCGACGCGATCGGCTTGGGCGCGGGTGAGCGTGGAGTTCACGAACGCCGCCGCCACGCCCATCTGCCGCAGCGCCTGCACCTGGTCACGCATCAGCGCGATCAGCGGCGAGACGACCACGCCCACCCCGTCGCGGCCGATCGCCGGCAACTGGTAGCAAAGGCTCTTGCCGCCGCCGGTCGGCATGATCACCACCGCGTCGCCGCCCCCGACCACGTGATCGACGATCGCGCGCTGGTCGCCGCGGAACGCGCGGTAGCCGAACACCTCGCGCAACAGCCGCTGCGGATCACGATGGCCCGGGTCGGTCATGCGGGCATTATGACATCTCGCCCGCGCCGCTCCAGCCCCGCCCGCTTGCGACGCCCCGGCCCGCGGGGATAATGCGCCCCGCGCCGCGTCCGCCGCATCCCACCCGCCAAGGACACCCGCCATGCCCGGCCCCCCGTTCCAAACGCTGCTGATCACCGGCGGCAAGAGCCACGACTTCGACCGCGCCGCCGCGCTGATCACCGAGGCGCTGGGGGGCGGCTTCGACGTCGTGGCCACCCGGGACCTCGACGCGCTCGCCACGCTCGACACGTACGACCTGCTCGCCGTGTGCACGTGCGGCCGGGCGGACGAGATGTCCGACGACCAGGCCAGGCGCGTCGAGGACTACGTCAAGCGGGGCGGCGGGCTGCTCGGCATCCACGGCGCCAACGCCACCTTCACCAACAACCCGCGCTGGCTGAAGCTGATCGGCTCGCGGTTCACCGGCCACGGGCCGGTCTTCGATTTCGAGGTGACCCCGACCGACCCGGCGCACCCGGTCGTCGCGCGGACCGACGCGTTCGTCGTGACCGATGAGCTGTACTGCACCGAGCCGCTCGGCGACTACGCGGTGTTCGCGGCCGCGCACTGGAAGGGCCGCTCCATGCCCATGGGCTACCAGCGGGCGGTCGGGTCGGGCCGCGTCCTCTACACCGCACTCGGCCACGACCAGCGTTCGCTGGGCAACCCGTACGTGCAGCGGATCATCCAGCGCGCCGGCCGCGTCGCCGCCGGCGAGACGTTCGACCGGACGCTCACCGTGGGCATCCTCGGCTACGGCGGCGCGTTCAACATGGGCCGCAAGCACGCCCAAACGCTCGACGCCTACCCCGGCGCCTCCGTCGTGGCCGCCTGCGACATCGACCCCGACCGCGCCCGGCAGGCCGGCGAGGACCTCGGCCCGGCGGTCAAGACCACGGCCGACCCCGAGGCGTTCGTCAACGACTTCGACTTCGACCTGTGCATCGAGGTCCTCCCGCACAACGAACACGCCGCCTGGTCGATCAAGGCGCTGCAGGCGGGCAAGCACGTGGTCACCGAGAAGCCGTTGTGCCTCACGCTCGAGGAGGCCGACGCGATGATCGCCGCGGCGCAGGACGCGCAACGCATGCTCTCGTGCTTCCACAATCGACGCTGGGACGGCGACTTCCGCACGATGCTCCGGCTCATCCGCGCCGGCCGCATCGGCGAGGTCTTCCGCGTCGACGCCGCGTCGGCCAACTACGCCCGGCCCCGGCCCTGGTGGCGCTCGGACAAGACCCGCTCCGGCGGCGCCATGTTCGACTGGGGCGCGCACTACTGCGACTGGGTCCTCAACCTCCTGCCCAAACGCATCGCCTCCGTCACCGGCGACTTCCAGAAACGCCGCTGGCACCACGTCTCCAACGAAGACTACACCTACGCCCTCATCCGATTCGAGGACGACACCACGGCCACGCTCGAACTCGGCTCGCTCGCCGCGATCGAACGGGCCGGCATGCGCGTCCTCGGCACCGAAGGCGGCATCACCAACGCCGCGCCCGGCGAAACCCTCACGCTCCGAACACCCGCCGTCGATGGCGCCAAGGGCTTGAACGAAACACGCGTGCCGATCATGCCGCCGCACTGGGCGGCGTACTACGCCAACGTCGTCAACCACCTGCTCCTGGGCGAGCCGCTCGTCGTCACACCCGAGCAGGCCCGCCGCGCCATCGGCGTCATCGCACTCGCCGAACAGTCCGCCCGGCAGGGCGGCAAGCCCCTGCCCCTGCCCGGCGAAGACACCTACGAGCCCGACTACATCTGGCCGTGGTGAACGCACATGTCGACGAACCGCTCGGGGCCGTTGACCAGGTGAACCCGGAGCGTTCACCTCTTGTCCGGGTCAGAGGGGCAGCTTAACACAACGCCGTGGCCATCCCCCACCGCCAGGCGCCGCATGAAACGTCTCAACGAAGCGACGCGGCTCGGCCGCGTTACCAGTCGCCGCCCCGGCCATTCTGTCATTGACCCCCGCCTTTTGTTAGGTTAATGTATGGGCCTATGGACGCCCACGGATTGCCCGTTGTCGGTGAAGTTTCCTGCGGGTTTCCCAAGGCCTCGGAGGGCTATGAGGACCACCCGCTGGACCTGCAGGACCTGCTGGTCCGGTGCCCGGCCGCGACGTTCTTCTTTCGGGTGGTCGGGGAGGATCTCCGGGCCGAGGGCGTGCCCGGCGGGGCCGTGCTCGTCGTCGACCGGTCGATCCAGCCCCGGCCCGGCCGGCTCGCCGTCGTCGAGGAGGACAACGCCTTCGTCGTCCGCCGCCTGGTTGATCGCGACGCGGCGATCGTCTGCGGCGTCGTCACCGCCTCGATCGTGCGCCTGTGAAGGACGACGCCCCCGACGGGCCAGCGCCGACCACCCGACGCCATCGCCGCCGACG
>CAYWKS010000020.1:0-37560 GCA_964458935.1 uncultured Planctomycetaceae bacterium | reverse complement strand
AGGACGACGCCCCCGACGGGCCAGCGCCGACCACCCGACGCCATCGCCGCCGACGTCAGCCCGCCACCGAAAACTCCGCCACGAACGCCGCGTGGTCCGACTCCGGATACTTCGTATCGAAACGGAACGGAAGGCTCTCGTCATGAAGATTCTCGTTCAGGATCTGCGCCCGGCGGAAATGCGGCAGCATCGCCTGCGACATCAGCATGTGGTCCAGCAGGTTCGCCTGACCGTGGTGATACAAACTGAACCGCACCGACTCGGGGATCCCCCGGCTGCACGGGACCATCACGTACTCGCGCAGCGCCGGGTTGTTCGTGTTCTCCACCCGGCCCGCGATCGCCTCCACCGGCACCTCGCCCGGCTCGGCGTTGAAGTCCCCGCTCACCACCACGGCCGCACCCGGGTCCGCGTCGAAAATGCTGTCCAGCAGCACCCGCGTCTCCAACGCCTGGCCCACGCGCTTCAGCGACGAAAGGAAGTAACCCTCCGCCCAACCCGCCGCGCTGCGCCACTCGTACCCGTCACGCTGGCCGGGGATGTTCGACGCCAGACGCGACTTCAAATGCAGGTTGATCACGTGCAACCCCCCCAGGCCCGGCACCTCGACCGTCGCGTGAAGGATCGGCCGCTCCCAGCGGATGTCGTCGGGGTTCACGTCGCCCGGGTCCGTCGACGTGACCTTCCGATACGCCAGCACCGGGATCCGGTCGTTGCGGTACTGAGCCGACGACTTGATCGGGTACGCCGACAGGATCACCAGGTTCCGCTCGTTGTACGCCTCGCCGTCGCTGGTCCGGGTATGCACCCGCGCATAGCCGGCGTACTTCGTGCCCTCCAGCACCTTGTCCAGCGCCCCGAGGTGGCGGCTGGGGTTGCTCGAAGTGTGATCGGCCAGCTCCTGGCCATGCACCTCCTGGAGGCAAAGCACCTCCGCGTCCAGCCGCTCGAGCACCGCCCGCAACACCGGCGCCCGAACGTCCAGCGGCGGGTTGTGCCCGTCGGCGCTGTCGTCAAGGTTCTCAACGTTGAACGTGGCGATCCGCAGCATGGCCGGCCTTTCGGTTGTGAGCGGCGCATCACCGCACATCCCCACATGCGGCGACCGTCCCTCGAGGTGAGTGCCCCCGGGCTCGCCCCAGTCTTCGATAACGCACGCATCAACATCAAATTAATTCTCGCGCTCACCGGACCGGCCCGGCGACCCGACGCGACGCCCGCGCGCGCCGACACGTGACGCCCCGCCCCTATATGAAGCGCCCCATGCTCACGACCCGACGCCCAACCCGACGCCAGACCGTGCGACGCCACCGTGCGCCCACCCAACCGCCGACCGCGCTCTCACACCCCAGAACCCCGATCCGCCCGCAACACCCTGTCCGCCCGGTCAACGCCAGACCGGGGGCGGACACGCCCCGGAATAAAATGCAAACCCTTCCAAAACAACAACTTAAACCCGAATCGGCCAGGAGGCACCCCCCCCACCCGGACACGCGCCCCAACCATGCGCACCACCCCGACCCCCTGAACCCCAAATGATCGCCCTCGTCGACGCCAACAACTTCTACGCCTCCTGCGAGCAGGCCTTCGACCCCACGCTGCGGGGCCGGCCCGTCGCCGTCCTGAGCAACAACGACGGCGTCGTCGTCGCACGCTCGGCCGAGGCCAAGGCCCTGGGCATCGACATGGCCCGACCCTACTTCCAGATCAAGGGCCTGCTCCAACGCCACGGCGTCCACGTGCTCAGCAGCAACTACACCCTCTACGACGACATGAGCAACCGTCTCGCCGACGTCTACCGCACCTTCGCCGACGACGTGGAGGTCTACTCCATCGACGAGTGTTTCCTCTCGCTGGCCCGCGTCGGCCGCGGCGACCTGCTCGCCCACGGCCGCGACCTTCGCCACACCGCCCTGCGATGGACCGGCATCCCCGTCGGCGTGGGCATCGGCCCGACCAAGACCCTGGCCAAGCTCGCCAACCACCTCGCCAAGCACCCCGCAATCGCCCCCGCGAGTCCGCCCGGACACGAGGGCGTCTGCGTCCTCGCCGAAGATATCCACATCCGCGACGCCCTGGCGCGCATCGATCTGCGCGACCTTTGGGGAGTTTCGCGAGGTTTTCAAAAAAAATTATCCGCCATGGGCATCACCCGGCCTTTGCACCTGTGCGACGCCGACCCCAACCGTGTGCGGGAGCGGCTGGGCGTGGTCGGACAGCGGATCGTCTACGAGCTGCGCGGCGAACCTTGCCTCGACCTCGAACTGCTCACACCCGACAAGCAGAACATCTGCTGCTCCCGGTCGTTCGGCGACGAGACCCACGACCTCGACGAGCTGATCCAGGCGGTCTGCACCTTCACCTCCCAGGCGGCGGTCAAGCTCCGCCGCCAGGACCTCGCCGCCGAAGCCGTGCTCGTGTTCGCCGGGACCAACATCCACGCGCCCGATCACGTCGCCCAGTACCACAACAGCTACTGCGTGGCGCTGGGCGTCCCGTCGTTCGACACGCCCGAGCTCGCCCGGGCGGCGATCCATTGCCTGAAGAAAGTCTATCGCCCGCAGCACGCGTACAAGAAGGCCGGCGTCATGCTCCACCGGCTCGTCCGCCGCGAGCGGATCCACCCGCACCTGTTCGACCGCCGCGATCACGCCCGACGCCGCCGGCTGATGAGCACCGTCGACCGCATCAACCGCGATATGGGCCGCAACACCGTGCACATCGGGTCGGCCGCGGCGTTCGAGCTGATGCCCGGGCGCACCGTCGCCTGGCGTGGCCGCTGCGAACAACGCAGCCCACGCTACACCACCCGGTGGCAGGAGTTGCCCGTCGCACACGCCATCCAAACCCAACCACCCCCATCAACCCCCGCCACCCGGAAATCCGAACACTAACCCCGATCTCATGGAAAAAACCTTGCGGTCCGCGCACGCCCACCTATATTTAAGACATAAATGGCTCGCCCAGCCCCCATCCGGCGCGGCCCGGCCCGGACGACAGGGCCCGCCACGGCGGGGCGCGCGAGCCGCGGCGGCCGCGGCTTGTCGGTTTCATGCTTGTCGACTTACGGCAGGCCAACGCCAGACGCTCTGGCGACATAGGAGTAGAGTTAAGATGAGATCGCTATGCCTGTGCCTGATATCGGCCGCGCTGTTGCTGTCGGCGCCGTCGCGCCTGCTCGCCGAGTTCCGATCGTACAACGGCTGGGGCAACAACGCCGACCATCCCACCTGGGGTCAGGCCGATGTACAGTTGCTGCGCCTGTGCGACCCCAACTACGCCGATGACATGACCGCCCCGCGCGGCGGATGGGACAGCACCCTGCCCAGCACACGCCTGGTCAGCAACACCATCGCCGCCCAGACCAGCCCCATCCCCAACACGTACAACACCTCGAGTTGGCTGTTCCAATGGGGCCAGTTCCTCGACCACGACATCGACCTGACCGAGCCGCACCACCCCACCGAGGCGTTCGACATCCCCGTCCCGGCCGGCGACCTCTGGTTCGACCCCAACGGCACGGGCACCAAGACCATCGCGCTCAACCGGTCGATCTACGATCCGACCACCGGCGACGCCCCGAACAACCCGCGGGAGCAGATCAACCAGATCACCTCGTACATCGACGCCTCGGCGATCTACGGGTCGACCCAGGCCCGGGCCGACGCCCTGCGGACCGGCAGCGGCGGCCGCCTCAAGACCTCCGCCAATAACCTCCTGCCCTACAACACCATGGGCCTGGCCAACGCCTCCATGGGCGACCCCAGCAAAGACTTCGTCTCCGGCGACCCCCGCGCCAACGAACAGATCGGGCTCACCGCCGTACACACCCTGTTCATGCGGGAGCACAACCGGCTCGCCGATGACATCCAGGCGCGGCTCAACGCCGGCGAACAGGCCCTCGTCGACAAGTTCAACGCCTCGGGCCTCGACGAGGACCAGTTCATCTTCCAGTCGGCCCGAAAGGTCGTCGGCGCCCAGATGCAGAAGATCACGTACGAGGAGTTCCTGCCCCTGCTGATCGGCCGGCTCGACGACTACGCGGGCTACCGGGACACGATCAACGCCGGCATCTACAACGAGTTTTCCGGGGCCGCCTACCGCGTCGGGCACACCATGCTCCCCGGCCACCTGCTCCGGCGGAACGACGACGGCACGATCGCCGACGAAGGTGATCTCGAGCTGCGCCACGCCTTCTTCAGCCCCGATCAGATCACCGAGCACGGCATCGATTCCCTGCTCAAGGGCCTGTCGGTCAGCCGCACCCAACAGATCGACCGGCACGTGATCGACGACGTGCGCAACTTCCTGTTCGGCCCGCCCGGGTCCGGCGGGTTTGACCTGGCGGCGCTGAACATGCAGCGCGGCCGCGACCAGGGCCTGCCGGGCATCAACGACGCCCGCGCGGACCTCGGCCTCGAGCGGTACGAGACCTTCCTCGAACTCGCGTGCGGTGACGCCGATCTCGCCGCCGCCTTCGCACTGGTCTACGACACCGTCGACGACGTGGACCTGTGGATCGGCGGGATCAGCGAGAAGCACATCGCCGGCGCGATGGTCGGCGAGACCTTCCACGCCATCATCACCCGCCAGTTCGAGGACCTCCGCGACGGCGACAGCTTCTGGTACGAGCTCGAGGCGATCTACAACCACGTGCTGCTGCTGGACCCGACGTTCGACGCGCTGCGGCTGTCGGACGTGGTCATGCGGAACACCGAGCTGACGGGCCTGCAGGACAACGTCTTCCTGATACCCGAGCCGGCGAGCCTGGCGATGGTGCTGGCGGGCGGGGCGACGCTGGCCATCCGGCGGCGGCGTCGATAACCGGGGCTCTGGCTACGGAGCGGCCGCCGCGGTACAAAGCGGGCTTTGCAGGCCGGAGTTCGACGCATGGAATGGTGGCACGCGATCATCCTCGGCATCGTCGAGGGGCTCACCGAGTATCTGCCGGTCAGCTCGACCGGGCACCTGCTGGTGACGCAGCAGTTGCTGGGCATCGGCGTGGCGGACGAGCAGGCGAAGACCGCCGCCGACGCCTATGCGATCTGCATCCAGGCCGGGGCGATCGTCGCCGTGCTCTGGCTCTACTTCGGGCGGGTGAAGCAGGCGACGCTGGGCGTGGTCGGCCGCAGCGAGCCCGGGCGGCGGCTGACCCTGAACCTGCTCGCCGGGTTCGTCCCCGCGGCGGTGATCGGCCTGGCATTCAACGACATGATCAAGGACCAACTGTTCGGCGTCTGGCCGATCATCGCGGCGTGGTTCGTCGGCGGGCTGGCCATCCTCATCGTCGTCTACCGTCGGCGGGCGCACGGCGAAACGCCCCGCAGCGGCATGGACCTGGACAGCCTCACGTGGAAGCTGGCCCTGATCATCGGCTTCGCCCAGTGCCTGGCGATGTGGCCCGGCGTCAGCCGATCCCTGATCACGATCGTCGGCGGGGTGCTGGTGGGGCTGAGCCTGCCCGCGGCGGTGGAGTTCAGCTTCCTGCTGGGGCTCATCACCCTCGGGGCGGCGACCTGCTACGACGCGACCAAGCACGGCGAGCTCATGCTGAAGACCTACGAGCCGCTGAGCCTCGCGCTGGGCCTGCTGTTCGCCTTCATCTCGGCCGTGCTCGCGGTCAAGTGGATGGTCGCGTACCTGAACAACCACAGCATGGCGGTGTTCGGCTGGTATCGCGTGGCGATCGCGGTGATCGTCGCGGCGCTGGTGCTCGCCGAAGTGATCTGAGGCCGAACTATCCGGCCCTCCATCGCGCTCAGGGCCGGCGCATCGCTGCGCTTGGGACCGGCTTCGGGTGGCCCGGCGTGGGTGAGTCCGAGGAATGCGGGCGAGAGGACTCGAACCTCTACGGGTGTTACCCCACCAGGACCTAAACCTGGCGCGTCTACCAATTTCGCCACGCCCGCGATGAGCAAGGGTTATGGTAGCCTGCACGCCCCGCGAACGCACCGGTTTGGCATACAATGCGGCGTAACCCAAGGAGGCCAGCGATGCTGAATGATCCGGTCAAGGTTTACGATGCGGACAACGCCGCCGACGCGGAGCTGATCCGGGGCCAGCTTGCCGACGCCGACATCGAGGCGGTGGTCGACGCGACGCCCAGCCCGCTGGACGGGCTGACCAGCATGGGCCAGGGCACGCCGATCTTCGTCGACCGCTCGGCTTACGACCAGGCCCGCCAGGTCATCGACCAGTGGTTCCACCACGAGCACAAGCCCGGCTACGAGGACGAGAAGTAGCGCACATCGCGTGACGATCGCCGGGTCATCGACGCGAGCGGGCCGCGGTGAGTCTGCCGTAGCGGACCGGTCGCCCGACATCCGGGGGGGCTCGGGTACGCATCCGCCGCACGTCATCGCTGCCCATCGCGCCCGGTCGTTACAGACCGACCGCAGCCACAGACAGTTTGTCCCCAGCGGCCGATAACTGCTCGCCGCGTCCGTGCCGTGAGGTATGGTTCACGCGGAGGGCAGACCGATGGGACTGATCCGCGAAGGTGGCAGGATGAGCGACGCCGGGCCAGCCAGTCGGCTGGTGCTGCGGCCGGTGAACGAGCCGGACTGGGGCCGGCCGCAGGCGCACCAGCGAACCGGGTCCGACAGGACAGCTAAGCCGGCGGGCACGGCTGCGCCCTTGAGCCCGGACGATCCGCGGTGGGTGCTGGCGGTGCGGGCGCGGGAGTTGATGCAGGGCGCGATGCTCGGGCCGGACGATCGGCAGAACCTGCTTCGGACGGGGCGGGTGATGGGGTTGACCGACTTCGAGTCGAACCTGGTGTTGGCGATCATGCAGGACCAGGCGCGACGGGGCCAGTCGCTGGCCTCGGCGATCGACAACCTGGCGATGGTGCCGCGTTACCACCAGGCGCAGGGCAAGGCCACGTGGGCGGCGGCGTTGGGTTGGGGCGTCGCGATCCTCGCGGCGGAGATCGGGCTGCTGGCGGCCTTGCTCGCCTGAGCGGCGCGGGGATTCGACGCACCGCACGCAATCGCTATACTCGCGGTTTTGGGAGGCAGCATTGCGTCCGTCGCGTCGTCCGATCGTTATTGCCACACGCCGCAGCCGACTCGCCCTTGCCCAGGCACAGGCCGTCGCCCACGCGCTGGGCCGACTCCATCCCGGCATCGAGGTCCGGTGCCTTCCCATCGACAGTGAAGGGGATCGGCTGGTGGGTCAGCCGCTGTCCCCTCACGGCGGCAAGGGCCTGTTCACGCGGGGCGTCGAGAAAGCGCTGCTGCAGGAGCGGGCCGACGTCGCCGTGCATTCACTCAAGGACCTGCCGGTGCACGAGACGCCGGGGCTGGTGCTGGCGGCGATACCCCGGCGAGGCGACGTGCGCGACTGCCTGATCGCTCACAGCGCCGGATCGGTCGACGACCTGCCGCACGGCGCGACGGTCGGGACCGGATCACCGCGACGCGCGGCGCAGCTACGCCGCCTCCGGCCGGACCTGCAGATCGAGCCGATGCGGGGCAACGTCGACACACGCCTGCGGCGGGTCCTGACGGATCATCAGTACGACATGACGCTGCTGGCGGTGGCGGGTCTCCAGCGAGCCGGGCTTGGTGAGCACGCCGCGGCCCCGCTGGACGTGCAGGTGATGCTTCCGGCGGGCGGCCAAGGGGCGCTGGCGATCCAGTGCCGCGCCGATGACCACGTGACGCTGCGCCGGTGTTTGCCGCTGAACGACGCGCTGGCCGCGACCTGCGTGCGCGTCGAGCGGCAGGTGATCGAGGCGTTACAGGCGGACTGCCACTCGGCGGTCGGGGTGCTGGCCGAAGCAGCGCAATCCAACGGGCTGCGCCTGCGCGTGCGGGTCTTGAGCGAAGACGGCTCGGCGATGGCGTCAACCGACGAATCGGGCCCGATCAAGGCGGCGAGGAAGCTGGCGTGCGCGACGATCGACGCGCTGCACGAGCAGGGCGCGACGCAGATCCTGCGGGCCGGCTGAGAGCTCACTTCAACCACGCAACTCGGCGAGCCTTTCGCGGACCTTCTCGGCGTGGCCTTGGGTCTTGACGCTGCGCCAATGGTGGATGACCTTGCCCGCCGGGTCGATGAGCACGGTCGAGCGGATGACGCCCACGGATTTGCGACCGTACATGTTCTTCTCACCCCACGCGCCGTACTTGTCCATGACCTTGTGATCGGGATCGGACAGGAGCGTGACCTTCAGGTCGTGCTTGGCGATGAAGCGAGCGAGGGCGTCGGGCAGATCGGGGCTGATGCCGATGACGCTGGCGTCCAGATCGGCGAACGCATCGATCGACTCGGTGAACTCGCAGGCCTGGGTGGTGCAGCCGGGCGTATCGGCCTTGGGGTAGAAGTACAGCACGCGATACCCGGGGAAGTCGGCGAGCTTGCGCTTGTCGCCGGCGGGATCGGCAAGCGTGAACGCGGGCGCCCGGCGTCCGAGCAGCGGCGAGGCGTCGGCCATGGTGAACGGCTCCTTGGGTTGGCGAGGCGGCATGATAGGCCACGTGCCCAAATGGGTGGCGTGCTAGAATCGCGGCATGTCGCGAAGCGAATCGACCACGCCCGAAGGACGGCGATCACTGTACATCATCGATGGCCACGCCCAGATCTTCCGCGCGTACCACGCGATCCGGTCGGGCCTGACCAGCCCCGTGACCGGCGAGCCGACCAACGCCACCTTCGGGTTCGTGGGCATGCTGCTGAAACTGTTGCGGGAGCACGATCCGGACTACCTGGCAATCGTGATCGACGTGGCGGGCGACACCGAGACGTTCCGATCGCAGCTCGACCCGGAATACAAGGCGACACGCGACGCCCCGCCGGAAGACCTGCACCCGCAGGTCCGGCGGATCGTGGAGATCGCTCAGATCATGGGCATCCCGGTGCTGGGCGTGGCGGGGGTTGAGGCCGACGACGTCATCGCCAGCCTCTGCGAGCGGTTCCATGACCAGCAGGACCTGCACATCCGCCTGGTCTCCAAGGACAAGGACCTGCAGCAACTGCTCAACGATCACGTCGAGATGTTCGATGTGCACACCGACCAGGCGATCGGCGCCGACCGCCTCAAGGATGACAAGGGCATCACGCCCGACCAGGTCGTCGACATGCTCGCGCTGATGGGTGACAACGTCGACAACATCCCCGGCGTTCCGGGGATCGGCCCGAAGACCGCGGCGAAGCTGATTGGCAAGTACGGCTCCATCGATCATCTGCTCGCACACATCGATGAGCTTCCGCCCAAGCAGCGGGAGAAGATCGATGCGGCGCGGGAGCGGCTGGCGCTCAACCGCGAGTTGGTTCAGCTCAAGCGTGACGTGCCGGTGGCGTTTGACCTGTCCGACGCGGAGGCGGCGCCGCCCGACGTGGAGGCGCTGGCCCCGGTGTTCAAGCAGTTGGGGTTCGCGCGTCACCTGCAGGAACTGGAGTCGCTCACCGGCCGCCGCGCCCCGGCCCAAGGGGAGGCGGCATCGGCGGAGGCGGCGCCGAGCGATTCCCTATTCGCCGACGCGGCCGATTCGCCGCCCACGCTCGCTTCGCACCTGGATCACGCCGACCCGGCGGACTTCCTGGCTGTCACGTCGCGGGCCCAGTTGGACGCGTTGCTCGATCATCTTCGCGCACTGGGCGACCACCCGTTGTCGGTCGACACCGAGACCACGAGCGTGACCCCGATGCGGGCGGAGCTTTGCGGGATCAGCCTCGCCTGGCCCCCGCAGGAGCGCGGCTCATCATCAGGCGCGTGCGGTATCGCCACGGTCCGCGGCGTCTACATCCCCGTCCGCTCGCCCGATCCGGCGGCTCACCTCGACGCGGCGACGGTGCTCGCGGCGCTGCGACCGGTGCTCGAAGACGCGTCGATCCGCAAGGTCGGCCAGAACATCAAGTACGACATGATCGTGCTGCGGCGGGCGGGGATCGAGCTGCGGGGTGTGGCGTTCGACACGATGATCGCGAGCTTCCTGCTGGATGCTGCCCGGTCCAGCCACAAGCTCGACAACCTCGCGCTGGCGTTCTGCGAATACGAGATGATCCCGCTGACGCAGCTCATCGGCGTCGGCCGTTCACAGATCCGATTTGATGAGGTTCCCCTGGAACAGGCAACCACCTACGCCGCGGAGGACGCGGATATCGTCTTGCGGCTGATGGGCAAGTTCGAGCCACAGCTCAGGATGATGGGCCTGCGGAAGCTGCTCGACGAGCTGGAGATGCCGCTGGCGCCCGTGCTTGCGGAGCTGGAATACAACGGCATCGAGGTCGACGCCGCTGAGCTGGACCGCCAGCGAGAACAGATGTCCGAGCGGATCGACGCCTTGCGCGGGGAGATCATCGACACCGCGGGCGTGGATTTCTCGCCGGACTCGCCGCGGCAGCTCGCCGACGTGCTGTTCAATCAACTCGGCTGCAAGTCGTACAAGAAGCTCAAGACCGGGCCATCCACGGATTCGGAAGTGCTGCAGCGCGTCGCCGACGAGCAAAGCGGGCCCGGCGCCAAGGTCGCCGAGATGATCCTCGAGTACCGCCAGCTCACCAAGCTGGTCGGCACGTACCTGGTCGCGCTCAAGGAGGCGATCCACCCTGAGACCGGCCGCGTGCACGCCTCGTTCAACCAGACGGGCGCGGCCACGGGGAGGTTGTCATCGAGCGACCCCAACCTCCAGAACATCCCGATCCGCACGGACATCGGACGGCGGATCCGAAAGGCCTTCGTCGCGCCCGACGGCCACGTCCTGCTCTCGGCCGATTACTCCCAGATCGAACTGCGCCTGTTGGCGCACCTCTCACAGGATCGACGCCTGATCGAAGCCTTCGAGCAGGACATGGACATCCACCGGGCGGTGGCCGCGGAGGTGTTTGGCGTCGGCCTGGACGAGGTGACCGGCGACCAACGCGTCGCGGCGAAGATGGTGAACTTCGGGATCGTGTATGGGATCACGCCGTATGGCCTGGCACGGCGGCTGACGCCCGGCGCCAGCGGTGACGACGTGGAGCGCGCCCGCAGGATCATCGACGACTACAAGGCCCGCTACCCGAAGATCGACCAGTTCCTCGCGCGGTGTGTCGGGCAGGCCGAGGCGAAAGGCTACGTCGAGACGATCATGAAGCGGCGGCGGCCCATCCCGCAGATCAACTCCAACCGCGGCAACGTGCAGCAGCTTGGCCGACGCATGGCGATCAACTCCGTGGTCCAGGGCTCGGCGGCCGACCTGATCAAGCAGGCCATGGTCAACCTGCACGCTGAGATTGTCCGCCAAGGGCTGCCGATGAAGATGCTGCTGCAGATCCACGACGAGCTGGTCGTCGAGGCGCCCGAGGCAGAGGTCGCGGCGATGGCCAAGGTGATGCGCGACCAGATGCAGGGCGCCATGAGCCTGTCGGTGCCGCTGAAGGTCGAGCTGAGCCACGGCCGCAATTGGATGGAAGCGAAGTAGTCGGGGCACCCGCCTGGCGTTCTGGCGGTTTGGCCGCGGTTAGCGTGAAAGCATGCTGGAGATCAAAACCCAAGCACCACCGTTCGCCCTGCCGGATCAGCACGGCCGCGTCATCCGTCTCGATGAACTGCTGGCGTGCGGGCCGCTGGTGCTCTACTTCTACCCGCGCGACTTCACGCCGGTGTGCACGGCGCAGGCGTGCACATTTCGCGATCGTTCCGGCGAACTGGGGACGGCGGGCGTGCAGGTCGTGGGCGTCAGCGCGCAGGGCCGAGCAACGCACGAGCGTTTCACCACGCGACACCACCTGGGCTTCCCGCTGCTCAGCGATCCCGATCGCAGCGTTGCACGCGCTTACAGGGCAACGGCGCTGGGGTCGCTGATCCCGCGGCGCGTGAGCTACCTGATCGATGCGACCGGCGTCATCGTGGATCGCGTCAGGGCCGACCTCAGGATCGGACCCCACGAGCGCTTCATCGAGCGGGCGCTGCGGTGGTCGCAAGCAGGCATGCCCGACTTGGCCGGCCGAGACACCGCCCCAACGACGAGCACCTGAGTCGGCGGTCAGCGCCCGGGCGTTTGGGCGCCATGCCCGCCCGACATCAGCCATCAGCGCCACTCACGGGGCGCCTGAGTTGGTGGGCACGTCGCCACGCCCGAGCGGCACGTCACTGCTTCGGATGTGCAGGTCCCGCTGCGGGAAGGCGATCTCGATGCCGGCCTTGCGGAACTCGCGATCGACCGCGGTGTGCAGTTCATGGATCACCGTGAGCCGGTTGTCCATGTTGGGCAGGTAGGCGCGGAGCTTCATGTCGAGCGTGCTGTCGCCGAAACCCTCAAAGGTGATGATGGGCGCCGGGTCATCGAGCACGGTCGGGTTCTGCTTGGCGACCTTGGCGAGCAGTTCGCGAGCCTTTTCGGTGTCCGAACCGTAGGCCACGCCCACGGCGACCGTGACGCGATTGATGCTGTCGCTCAGCGACCAGTTGAGCATCCGGCCGGTCACGAATTCCTTGTTGGGGACGATGTACTCCTTGCGATCCCAGTCGGTGATGGTCGTGGCACGGATCTGGATCCGCGAGACGATGCCGGTCACGTCGCCGACGGTGACGATGTCGCCGACGCGGATGGGCTGTTCGAACAGGATGATCAGCCCGGACACGAAATTGGCGAAGATCTCCTGGAGCCCGAAGCCCAACCCGACCGTGACCGCGGCGGCGAGCCATTGCACCTTGGACCAGCCGACCTCGATGGCCGCGAACGTGAGGATGAGCCCCGCGATCACCACGCAGTAGCGGAAGATGGTCGTGATGGCGAAGCGCACCCCCGGCTCAAGCGGCAACCGCTGCAGCGCCAGGATCTCCAACAGGCCCGGGATGTTCCGCGCCGCCACAAATGTCAATACCGCGATGATCAAGGCGCCGATCAGGTTCGCCAGGCTCACCGTCGTGTCGACATCCTGCCACAGCGCGACCCGGTCGAGGTAGCCCAGCGCCGGGAGGATGTCGGCCCAGACGGCCCACAGCCCGATGCCCAGCACGACCACGGTCGCGGCGCTGATCAGCTTGCGCGTCTGCACGTTGATGGTGTAGACGTCGAGTTGCGGCTCCTCCGTCTCCACCGCGAGCAGCGACTCATCCGGCGTGGCGCCCGCATCTTCGCCGGATTGCTGCGCAGCGGCGCGCGCGGCTTCCAGCTCCGCGCGACGACGGCGACGCTGCTCGAGGATCAGCCGCCGCCGCTCCACAAACAACCAGCGCCGCACCATCGCATTGGCCAGCACAAGACCCAGCACGAGCCAGACCGTCGCGAACAGGCGGCCCTCCAGTTGCAGGGCCGTGTAGTGATAACCCCACGCCGACAAGCCCGCGAAGACAATCGGCACCGCCACGGCCACCGGATACCAGAAGATGCGCAGGCGGCTGACCCAGCCGTCGGGCTTGGACTGCAGCCGGTCGGCCAGCACGCCGCGCGTCGGGTGCAGCAGCAACACCGCCGCGACGAGCAGCGCGATCTGTGCGACGATGAAGACCAACCGACCCAGCGAGGTCGCGTGGTCTTCGTCGACCGCGTATTCGGTCGCGAAGATCACGCCGATCGCGATGACGTAGATCGCACCAAGCCACGGGAGGTGGCGCCGCAACGGCTTCAACTGATCCTCGCGCCAGCGGAAGTGTGCCTCGCCCAGCCCGCGCGGCGCCACGACCTGCCGCAACAGGGCGAACGTGAACAACACCGTGCCCGCGGCCCGAAAGCCCTCCGCCAGTGGTTCGGCGAACAGGGCTTCACCCGTTACCGCGTGCAACCGCCACCCCAGCAGCCAGAAGAGCAGCGGCAAGGGCAACGCCTGCGCCAAAGTCGGCAGCAGGGCCTTCAGCGTCAGGGAAAAGCGATCCGCCTCGGTGCCCATCTTCTCAGCTATCGTCTGCAGTTGACGCCGAGAACGCACCCGCAACAGCACCGCCAGCACGACGCCCAGACCACTGACCACGTAGATAGACGGTCGATGGCCCGCGTCGGCGGCCAGCGCCCGCATCACACCCCGCCATCGCTCGCCGTAGACAAGCCAGCCCGTCGCCTCACGCGTCGGCTTGAGCACAGACAGGCTCAGCACGCCGGTGCTCCGCACCCAGAGCACTCGTTCATCGATGTAGCCCATGTAGCTATCGACCGCCTGCGCCGTGCGCTCGTTCAGGTTGTCGAGCTCGATCAGGTCGTTGAAGTACCGGTCATACTCGGTGTAAAGATCGGTCAGCAACTGCCGCTTGGTGGAGAGCAACTCCGCCACCGATCCGCGGAGACGCTGGAGCTCGACGCCGTTGGAGAAGTTCGGCCCCAGGTCGCGCATCATGCCTTCAAGCACCGAGCCCAGATCGGCGAGCTCGCTGCGCCGCTGGTCCAGGTCGATGAGCTTCAGTTGAACGCGCTCGATCTCGCTGTTGCGCCGCTCCATCTGCTGGCTGAGACGGCGCGGATCGGGCAGCTCCTCCCGCATCCGTCGCAGGATCATGCCGAACGCTTCCGATGGCCGCGCCGTCGCGTCCGCCTTCGACTTGATCGTCTCCCACTTCGACTCCATCGCACTGTGCTGGGTGCGCAGCCGGGCCGATTCCGCCTCGGCAAGCTTCCGGCGGTCGGCCACCTCGGCCAGCTCGGTGACGATCGCCTGGTTCTCACGAGCGAGTTCGGCGGCGGCGGGGTGAATCTGTTCGGCCTGCTCAACCGCCTCACTCGTTTGGGCTTCCTTGCGTGCCAGTTCCCTGGCCTCGCGCGCCCGGAGCCGTTCCTGCCACAACGCAACGATCTTCTCAGCCTCGGCGACCGCACGCGTCGCCAGGTCGCGGCGATGCGTCAGCAACTCCGCACGCGCGTCGTAGCTCGCCAACTCGGCCTCGATCACGTCGATCCGGGCCTCCATGGCAGCCTGCTTCGCCTGCCGGTGTGCCTGTCGCGCCTGAATGAGCGCCGGCGGCAACGCCGTGTCGGCCGCGGTCTCCGTCGCCTGCAGCTCGCTCAACTCCTGCCTCGCCGCTGCCAGCAGCTTGGGCGCTTCCACGCGCCGGGCCTGACGTTGCTGCGCTTCGGCTTCCAGCGCCGCCGACGTCGCCTGCCGTTGCTCGAGGGTCGCACGCGCCTCGCGAAGTCGCGCCTTCACGTCGTCCAGCGTGGCGTCCGCAGTCGCGGGGGCCTCGGGCTCGGAAGCCGGCTGGGCCAGTTGCGCCCGAGCCTCGGCCAGCCGCTCGGGCACCGCATCGATCGCCGCCCGGAGCTCGGCCGCCCGCACGCGATCGGCCTCCGCTTCCCTCAGCCTCGCGATCGCCTGCTGATAGAGCCGCTTCGCCTCGGCGACCACGTCCTCGGCCAGGTCGCCCGGGTCATCCATTGCCGCCAGGCGACCCTGCAACCGCTCCACGTTCAGCACCGGCGCGGTCGTAAGCTCGGCGTCGGCAATCGTCGCGTCATTGGGGGGTGAGACAGCGTTGCCGTCGCCCTGCCCGAGGGCCGCGCCACCGCCCGTCCACAGGCACGCCCCTACCAGCAACACGCTCGTCCAGCGATAACATGCACTTCCCATGCCCTGACAAACCTCTCAAAGACGCGAGTCGAGCGCGAACACGAACGGGGGTCGACGCAACCGCCACCCCGCTTGAATACACCATGTGCAACAGCACGCTGCCACGCAGCGCTCCTACTCCAACACTTAGCTTAGCACGCCGGCGCCGCCTCGTCCCCGCATGAATCAGGCCTGTATCCTGGGCGTGGCTGGGGACAAGTCGCCTCCGTCTGCTCCACAGAACGTTCGATCACGGCGACGAATGCTCGATCTTCACCGGCGACTGCGCGGCGAGGTCATCGCTTCGCCGAAGTCCGCCTTGCGTTCGTGCAGCGCCTGGCCTTCAACACGATCGCGACGCGCCGAATGCGACCAATCCGTGTGCAATCGCCTTCCGGCACCGATGCCGCGGCAATCCCGTGCGGATACGACGCGAAGTACGTGGCCTGCCCCCCCGAAAGTTGATCCAGTTTGAATGTGAGTTGCTCTTTTGAATCCATTTGACACGGGAAGCGATTGGCGCTGAATTGTGGTCATGAGCACGGATGCCCAACCGGATCGGATTCTGAAGGTCGTTGAACTGGCGATGCGGCTTGGCCGGGAACACCTGGCGCCGTACGGCAGCATCAAGAGCCGCAAGGACTTCACGCAGCCGCAGTTGATGGCGTGCCTGGTGCTGCGGACGTACTGGAAGACGACGTATCGCGGCGTGATCGAGCAGTTGGCGGTGTCGGCGGAGGTGCGTGAGGCGATCGGGCTGAAGAAGTTGCCCAACTATTCGACGCTGAAGAAGTTTGCCGACCGCCCTTGCGTCGTATGCCATATCAGCCACCCTCGTTCGCTGGGATCATGGTTCCATTGCCGTACACCACCATCGGCGACATCCAGCCCTCAAAATCGGTATAGCACCTGATGCCAACCCGAACAATAGCCAAACTGCGGTAAAGCGGTCATTCTTTGCCAGCCAACGCCCGGCATTTCATTGTGAACCACTACCCATCCTCGAACCCTATCACCACGTTAACGCCGCCGGCGGGCGATGGATCAACCATCGGCCCGGAACAGTCGCTTGACCATGTCCATGCGGCGGTGCATGGCCTGCAGATCGGTCCCGGACTCCGTCCGCTGTTCGCGCAGTCGCCGCTGACCGTCTTCGATGTAGTTCAGCCGGTGGGCGGTCTCGATGTAACGCTGATAGATGCGTACCATGGCCTGCTCCGCCCACAGCCGCACGTACGGCGGGCTGGTCGACTCGCGGCTCAGCCGCGTCAGCCGGCCCACCGCGCCGGTGACGATCCGCTCGAACTCCCCGAGCAACTCGTCGCCGAGGCGGGCGTCGGGCGCCACACCGCCGGCTCGCCGCAGCGCCGCCCGGTCGCGACGCACCGTCCGCTCGCTGATCCGCATGACCTGCGCGATCTCGCCGGTCGTGAACGCCTCGTCGGTCAGGTGCTCCACGCACCGCCGCCGCAGTTCCAACGGCAACGCCGCCCCGGCCACCTCGCCCGCGTGCAGTTGCTCGAGCACCGCCGCAACGTCGGGGCTGAGCACCTGCGGCTCGGCTGCCTCGTCCGCAGCGGTCGCATCGGCGCGGGTGTCGGCGGGGTCAGCGGCGGTTGAGTCCGCCTGAGTCGGCTCGTGGGTGAGCATCTCGCTGTGTGCTGCTTCAGTGGCATGGTCCATGATCAGGTCCCCGAATGTGCCGCCCGGCGGAGCCGCCGGACCGCGGGTTGAAAAATAGGTTCCTCTACCCATGGGCGAACGGTCGCAGCGGTGCGCACGATGGTGGTCCGCCGACCCTGCATGGAGGGGGTGGCCCGCGCCGTAACTTCTGCGTTATAAGGCAGTAAAAACACGATGAAAAAAAATTTGGGCAATTTCAGGAACCTGACCACCCGGACCGCCCCGGACACCGCCCACGCAAAACCACAAGTCGTTTATTTACAATAATTTAAAAAGCACACCCCCGGCCCGAAAACCACGGGGCGGACTCGACACCCGATCCTGCGCACCGACCCGTCGCCAACACATGTCCAGGCTTGCGGGCGGTCCGCATCGCGAGGCGTTGGACGCCGCCGATGGCCCGGACGTTGCCGCGGTAGTTGCACGCCATCGCCGGCACTGATTAACTAACCGGCCCGCCCTGACAGGAAAGACCCAACGCCATGCCCGACTCCATCCGCCAGTTCATCGATCATCACTATCGCCACTTCAACGCGGCGACCGTGCGTGATGCGGCCTGCGCTTACGTCGACCACCTCGCCCGGGGACGGCGGATGATGGTCACGCTCGCCGGGGCGATGAGCACCGCGGAGATCGGGCTGAGCCTGGCCCAGATGATCCGCCGGGACAAGGTGCACGCGATCACCTGCACCGGGGCGAACCTCGAGGAGGACGTGTTTAACCTCGTTGCCCACGAGCATTACCGGCGTGTGCCGGACTGGCGGAACCTCACCGCCGAGCAGGAAAAGGACCTGGAGCGGCGGGGGCTGAACCGGGTGACCGACACGTGCATCCCCGAGGACAAGGCGTTCCGGGCGATCGAGCAGCCCATCCTTGCACTCTGGCGGGAGGCCGAGCAGGCCGGCGAACGCCTGCTGCCCCACGAGTTCGTGTATCGGCTTGTGCGGGATCGGCTGGGCCCGGGCGATTACCAGATCGACCCGGCCGACTCGTGGGTGCTGGCGGCGGCGGAGAAGGACCTGCCCCTGTTCGTGCCCGGATGGGAGGATTCGACGCTGGGCAACATCTTCGTCGCCCACGTGATCACCGGCGACGTGGGTTCGACCGGCGTGGTCCGGGGCGGACTGGACTACATGCACGAACTGGCCCGCTGGTACGTGCAGACCTCGATGGGCCGGGACATCGTCGACCTGAAGAACGGTGGCGCCGCACCCGCGGACGACGACCCGGTGAGTGGCCGCACGATCGATCCGGAGCGGGCAATAACGACAATTGGGTTCTTCCAGATCGGCGGCGGCATTGCAGGCGACTTCCCCATTTGCGTGGTCCCGATGATTCACCAGGACCTGCAGACGCCTTGTCCATACTGGTCGTATTTCTGCCAGATCAGCGACTCGACGACCAGCTACGGCGGCTACTCGGGCGCGATCCCGACGGAGAAGATCACATGGGGCAAACTGGACGTCGACACGCCGAAGTTCGTGATCGAATCCGACGCTTCGATCGTAGCGCCGCTCGTGTTTGCGTACGTGTTGGGTGATTGAAACGCGCGGCGGGGGCGCGCCGGCGTTCGGGACGCGAAGCGCCGAATCCCTTAAATCGACCATTGATAATCGGCGTGGACGATGGCATAATACAAACGTATGCAATAGTGGGTGCAGGCGAGGCGTTTCACAGCAACTGTAACCCCGCATTCCAGCCAGCATCAGACTGAGTGAGAAAATGTATCTGTCGGGCAGTGATTAACCAGCCAGCGGATCGAACCCGCACGGCCGCACAACGTACTAATAATGCAAACATCGGTGAGGCACCCCGTCTTCCCCCCGACCCGCCTCACCGATCCCCGGGCGTCCGGCCCCTTCCCCCAAGCCGGACGCCAAGCGAGGCTCAGCCCCAAGGGCCTCGCGAAGCCCCAGGGCGTCTGGCCCCCCCACCAGACGCCCCTTTTCTTGGCCACACCGACAGCGCTTCAAACACTCCACGCACTCTAAGTCCAACTAGCACGGGGCCCTGCGGGTTGTCAATGGGATAGTTCGGGCGAATGCGATTCGCTTGCAGCAATCCACCCGCCGCCCAGCACGCGTTCACCCTCGTAGCACACAACCGCCTGCCCCGGCGCGACGGCGAACTGGGGCTCGTCGAACCGCACGTGGAGGCGGCCCGATGCGTCGAGTTCGGCCGTTGCGGGCGCCGGTGCCGCGTTGTACCGGATCTGCGCCTCGCACCGCACAGGCCGGCCGATTGGTCGCGGCTCGACCAGCCAGTTCACCCCGTCGGCGACCAACCCGTCGGCGGCCAGCACCTCGCGCGGGCCGATCGTCACCGTGTTGGTCTGCGGGTCCTTGTCCACGACATAAATCGGGTGGCCCAGCGCCACGCCCACGCCCCGGCGCTGGCCGATGGTGTACCGCTGGTGGCCGGCGTGGCGGCCGACGACGCGCCCGGCGGCGTCGACAATATCGCCCTCGCGCATGGCATGGGCATCGAGCACACGGGTGTAATCGCCGGAGGGCACAAAGCAGATCTCCTGGGAGTCGGGCTTGTCGTGGACGGGCAGGTCGAACTGCTCGGCGAGCTGGCGGATCCGGGGCTTGCGGTAGCCGCCGACGGGAAACAGCGTGTGCTCCAGCGACTCGAGGCCCGCGCCGAACAGGACATAGCTCTGGTCCTTGTCATGATCGACGCCGCGGAGCAGCGCCGGGCCGTCGGCGCGGCGATCGATGCGTGCGTAGTGGCCGGAGGCGACGTAGTCGGCGTCGATGGAGCGGGCATAATCGGCGAGCCGCCCGAACTTGAGCCAGTCGTTACAGCGGACGCATGGATTGGGGGTGCGACCGGCGGCGTACTCGGCCCGGAAGTAGTCGATGACGCGGCCGAACTCGGCTTTGAAGTTGAGCACGTACAGCGGGATACCGAGCCGCGCCGCCACGTGCTGGGCATCCTTGGCATCGTTGATCGAGCAGCAGCCCTGCTTGCCGATGCGCGGGCCGTCGGCATCGGCGTCGGCCGGCTCACACGCCTCGTGCAGCGACTCGCCGGGGCTGCCGAGGCGCATGAAGCAGCCGACCACGTCGTAGCCGTCGGCCTGCAGCAAGGCCGCCGCGACCGACGAATCCACGCCACCGCTCATCGCAACGACAACCTTGGCACGCTTAGGGCTCATCGGCGAATGATAGTCGCAAGACCGGAGCGATCAATGCCTGCCGGGGTCATGGCGTAACCCTGTTCCACGCTCACGCATCGACAGTGGTGAACGGACGAGCTAGTCCGACGCCACGAGCCAGCCATGAACTACGCACGGCCTCACACAGCCTCCAGTAAACGTGATCGACGCGACAGCCTGCAGGCGGCGCTGGACGGCACCGGCCTCGCCGTGTTCTGACGCGCTCGGTCCCGGAATGCACTCGCCCACGCCAACGTTCGTGCCCAACAATCGCACACGACTAACCCAACGCTCAAGGAGATCTAAACCATGTCGCTGCACCCACACCGATTCGTCACGGCACTCGTCGCGACCTTGCTAATCACCACCGGCGTCAGCCTCGGCGGCGGGCCGGTCAACACCGATCAGACCGGGCTCGCGCTCAGCGGTTACGACCCGGTCGCCTATTTCACCGTCGGCGAGCCGACCAAGGGCGACTTCCAGATCACCGCCGAGCACGGCGGCGCGACTTACCGGTTCGCCAGCGAGCAGAACCGCCGGCAGTTCCTGCAGAACCCCGACCGCTACGTGCCCGAGTACGGCGGGTACTGCGCCTACGGCGTCGCGGTCAACGCCCAATTCACCGCCGATCCCACGATTTGGAAGATCGTCGACGGCAAGCTGTACCTCAACCTCGATGAGAACATCGCCAAGAAATTCAACCAGGACATCGCGGGCCATATCGAGAAGGCGAACGCCAACTGGCCGGAGTTGGCCGGCGCCGGCGTTCGCGACGTGAACGTCGACAGCACGGGATTGGCCCTGCATGGTTACGATCCGGTCGCCTATTTCACGCAGGGCAAGGCCGCCAAGGGCGACTTCCAGATCACGGCCGAGCACGATGCCGCAACCTACCGGTTCGTGACCGAGCAGAACCGCGAGAAGTTCATCGCCAACCCGGCCCGATACGAGCCGCAGTTCGGGGGCTACTGCGCCTACGGCGTGGCGGTCGGCGGCAAGTTCACCGCCTACCCGACGGTCTGGAAGATCGTCGACGGCAAGCTGTACCTGAACCTCGACGAGCGCATCGCCGAGAAGTTCAACGAAGACGTGGAAGGCTATCTCGCCAAGGCGAGGGAGAATTGGCCCGAGTTGGCCGGTTCATCGGGTAAGTGACGCCGGATCGGCCGGATGCGTTGCCGGCGCCGGGCCGGGCTGCCCGCGAGTGCGGGTGGTCGGGTCCGGCGCCTTGACGTCGTGACATGACGCGTGACCGCGCCCGCCTAGCCCACGATCCGTGTCCGTGTTATCCTCTGCGGTCCGCGCTGGGTGGCGACGAATGAAAGGTGCGGGCGATGGCGGATGCGGCAGTCAAGGTGGCGCTGGTCGGATGCGGAACGGTCGGGTCCGGGGTGGTCAAGCTGCTGGTCGAGGAAGCGGACCTCTACGCCCGGCGGCTGGGACGCCCGATCGAGTTGGGGCCGGTGCTCTGCCGAGCCGAGGACGTCGGCGACCATACCGCGCAGGTGCCGGCGGGTCGGCTGGTCCACGACGTCGACGGGTTCTTCGATGCCGCGGGCGACTGCGAGATCATCGCGGAGCTGGCCGGCGGCAAGACCTTCGCCAAGTCGATCGTCGAACGGGCGCTGGACGCGGGCAAGCACGTGGTGACGGCCAACAAGGCGCTGCTGGCGGCGCACGGGCATGCGTTATTCGCCCGCGCGCGAGACCGCGGCGTCTCGATCGCGTTCGAGGCGAGCTGCGCCGGCGGGATCCCGATCATCACCGCGATGCAGCAGAACCTTGCGTCGAACCGCATCACCGCCTTGTACGGCATCCTCAACGGGACCTGCAATTACATCCTGACTCAGATGACGCGGCACGGCGTGGCGTACGACGCGGCGCTGGCCGACGCCCAGGCCCGGGGCTACGCCGAGGCCGACCCCACGCTCGACGTCGGCGGGGGCGACTCCGCCCACAAGCTGGCGATCCTGGCGTCGATGGCGTTCGGCGTCTCGGCCACCGACGAGCAGGTGCTGTGCGCCGGCATCGACACGCTGGACCTGGTGGACGTGCGGCTGGGCGCAGAGTTGGGTTATGAACTGAAGCTGCTGGCGATCGCCGAGCAGGCGGACGCGGGCCTGTCGCTGCGCGTGGCGCCGTGTTTCGTCAGCCATGCCGAGCAACTGGCGCAGGTCGGCGGCTCGTTCAACGCGGTCAGCGTGTTCGGTCACGCGGTGGGCCACACGTTGTACTACGGTCGCGGGGCGGGTCAGATGCCCACGGCGTCGGCCGTGGTCGGCGACATGCTGTCGATCGTGACGGGTGCTTATCCGGCGGTGTTCGGGGGGCTGCGGATGTGGCCGGATCAGCATGAGCCGCCGCGTCTGATCGACCCCGATGCGCTGTCGGGGCGGTACTACGTGCGGCTGGGGGCGAAGGACGTGCCGGGCGTGGCCGCCCAGTTCACGCGGGTGCTCGGCGAGCAAGGGATCAGCATCGCGTCGGTGCTCCAGCACGAGTCGGCGGCCGGGCAGTTCGTCCCGGTGGTCATCACGACGCACGAGACGACCGAAGGCGCGGTGCGCCGGGCGGCGATCCGGCTGGCGGAGCTGGAGGTGATCGAGGGCCCGCCGGTGCTGATCCGCATTGTGGATATGCCCGAAGGCTGACTTACGCCGAGACCCACTGATGGCGGAGAAGAAGACCAACGCGACCAACGTACCCAAGCCGGCCACGGCCGGACGCGAAACGCACGCCAAGCGGCAGCGGGAATCGCTGCTGGTCGAGGTCGCGTGGGAGGTCGTCAACCAGCTCGGGGGGATCTACACGGTGATGCGGTCGAAGGTGCCGGCGATGATGGATCGCTGGGGCAGCCGCTACTGCATGATCGGCCCGTACGACGAGGCGACGGCGAAGGTCGAGTTCGAGGAGCACACGCCCACGGGCATCTTCGGGCAGGCGGTCAAGCGGCTGCACGAGTGGGGGTTCGACGCCCATTTCGGTTACTGGCTGGTGACCGGCCGGCCCCGCGCGGTGCTGCTGAACCCGCGGAGCGTGTTCGACCGCCTCGGGGCGATCAAGTATCGGCTTTGGGAGCACCACCACGTGGCCACGCCCGACCACGACGACCTGTTGAACCAGGTGGTCGCGTTCGGGTTCCTCGTGGAGCAGTTCTTCCTGGCGTTGCACGAGCGCGAGGGGGCGCGGCGCAAGATCGTCGGCCACTTCCACGAGTGGATGGGCGGGGCGGCGATCCCGGAGCTGCGGCGCACCGGGGCGCCGGTCGGCATCGTCTTCACCACCCACGCGACGACGCTCGGCCGATACCTGGCGATGAACGATCCGTGGTTTCACGATCACTTGCCGTACGTGAACTGGGAAGCGGACGCGATGCGTTACAACATCGAGCCCCAGGTCCGGCTGGAGCGGGCGGCGGCGCACGGGTCGCACGTGTTCACGACGGTCAGCGAAGTGACGGCCGAAGAGTGCCGGCACATCCTCGGCCGCCCCGCGGACGTCGTGCTGCCCAATGGCCTGAACATCGAGCGCTTCACGGCGCTGCATGAGTTCCAGGTGCTGCACCGCGAGTACAAGGAACGCATCCATCGCTTCGTGATGGGCCATTTCTTCCCGAGCTATTCGTTCGACCTGAACAAGACGTTGTACTTCTTCACGTCGGGCCGCTACGAGTACCGCAACAAGGGCTTCGACCTGACGCTGGAGGCGTTGGCGCGGCTTAACTGGCGTCTGAAGCAGACCAAGACCGACCGGACGATCGTGGCGTTCCTGATCACGAAGCGGCCATACCGGTCGATCAATGCCGAGTGCCTGCGATGCCAGGCGGTGATGGAGGAGCTGCGCGACACGTGCCAGCAGATCGAGCAGCACATCGGCGAGCGGCTGTTCGTGCAGACGGCGATGGGGCGGACCCCGCGCCTCGATGATCTGATCGACGAATACTGGCGGCTGCGGCTGCGGCGGACGCAGGCGGCGTGGCACACCCGACGCCTGCCCGGCATCGTCACCCACGACCTGGTCGACGACGCCGGCGACGAGGTGCTGAACCAGTTGCGGGCGGCCAACCTCTTCAACGCCCCCGAAGACCCGGTGAAGGTCGTCTATCACCCCGACTTCGTCTCGCCGGCCAACCCCCTGTTCGGGATGGAGTACGACCAGTTCGTGCGCGGTTGCCACCTGGGCGTGTTCCCCAGCTACTACGAGCCGTGGGGCTACACGCCGCTGGAGTGCATCGCCCGCGGCGTGCCCGCGATCACCAGCGACCTGTCCGGATTCGGCGCCTACCTGCTCAAGCACATGCAGGACTACGAAGAGCACGGGATCCACGTCGCGCCGCGCCGCTACAACGGCTTCGAGGAAACGGCCAATCGCCTGACCGACTGGATGTGCGAGTTCGTGGAGCTGGATCGTCGCTCACGGGTGACCTTGCGGAACAAGGTCGAGTCGGCCGCCGCCCACTTCGACTGGGGCAACCTCGCCACGCATTACCACGAAGCGCATGACAGGGCTCTGGAAGCGGTGCAATAGCGGGCGGTGGGCCGGACCGGCGTGTCGGGGCCGGCCGATCCGCCAGAGCACCCCGAGCGGCTATTATCCCACGGACCATGAAGTACGCGATCATCATCCCGGACGGCGCGGCCGACTTGCCGCTGGAGGTGTTGGACGGCAAGACGCCGTTCGAGGCGGCGCGCAAACCGCATATCGATGCGCTGGCGAGGCAGGGGCGGATCGGCACCGTCGCCACCACGCCCGAGGGCTGGACCGCCGGCAGCGACGTCTGCTCCATGGCCCTGCTGGGCTACGACCCGACGAAGCTTCACCCCGGCCGCGCCCCGCTCGAGGCGGCGGCGATGGGCGTCGAGACCGGCCCGGACGACTGGGTCTTCCGCTGCAACCTCGTGACCGTGCGCGAGGGACTGATGAGCGATCACTCGGCGGGACACATCCCCTCGGCCGAGTCGCAGCGGTTGCTGGAGGACTTCGCGGCGGACGTCGAGGCCCAAGGGCGGGCCGAGGGCCTGACGTTCTACCCCGGCGTGAGTTATCGCAACCTGATGGTCGATCGGTCGGGCCGGGATTACGCGGCGTTGAACACCGTGCCCCCGCACGATGTGCCGGGCGAGCCGATCCGCAAGCACATGCCCCGCGGCGGGGCGAACGCGAAGCTGTTGCAGCACTTGATCGAGGCCAGCGCCCACGTGTTCGCCGACCACGAGGTCAACCGCACGCGTGCCGAGCTGAACGAAGCGCCGGCGACGCACGTGTGGCTGTGGGGCCCGGGCAAGCGCCCCAACCTCCCGCCGTTCCAGAGGCTCTACGGGCTGCGCGGCGCGATGATCACCGCGGTCGACCTGCTGGCCGGTATCGCCGCGCTCATCGGGTGGGATCGGCTCGACGTGCCGGGCATCACCGGCTACCACGACACCGACTACGCGGCCAAGGGCCGCTACGCCTGCGGCGCGCTCGACGTGTACGACATCGTCTGCGTACATGTCGAAGCCCCGGACGAGGCGTCCCACCAGGCCGACGCCCAGACCAAGGTCGCCAGCATCGAGGCGATCGACCAGCACATCGTTGCGCCCGTCGCGGAGAAGCTGCAGTCCTTCGATCAGGGTTGGCGGCTGCTGTACCTGCCCGATCACTACACCCGCGTCGACAATCGCAAGCACGACGCGACCCCGCCGCCGTTTGCCATGGCCGGCACGAAGGTCCAGCCCCTGCGCAACCTCCCGCTCAGCGAGGCGAACGCCAAGGCGTCGGGCCTGCACATCGATTTCGGCCACGAATTGATGGAGTACTTTCTCCGCAGCGGGATGTGACGGGCCCCGAGCCGGGGATCATGGCTGCGCATCACTTCGCGGTGGCGGGACAGTCGACCGTGCTTGATATTGGCCGCGAGCAACGTATGGGGGCATCGCCATGGCTGACATCGACGTCTTGAAGCAACGTGCTATTCCGCTGGGCATGATCGTCGCGGCGATGTGCATCTTCGCGGGGGTCATCGGCGCGTACGGCGGCGTCGAGGCCCTCGCCGCCTCCTGGGCCGCGCTGGGCTTGAGTACGGCCCTCGGCGTCGTGCTCATGATCGTCGCCTGCTTCATCACCGCGCGCATCATGGGCATCGGCTTCGGGTCGCTGGACACGGCGGCACTGAAGTTGGCCGCGATCTATCTGCTGCCCGACGCGGTCAGCGCGACGCTCATCGCCGTCGCCGACCTCCCGATCCTGGCGCGGATCGTCTCGGTCGTGATGTACCTGGGTCTGTTGAAATGGCTGTTCGATCTGGACTGGCTGGAGACCATCGTCTGCGCCGTCGTCATCGGAATCGTCAGCATGCTTGCCGCAGCCGCGGCGACGTCCGTGCTGCGCGCCGGTTGAGTTCGGGGCGTCGTCGTGTCTCACGGTAAGGACTGCTCAGCCTCGCCATGCGGGCGGTCCCACCACGACCGCGACTCGATTTGCGCATAATTATTAATGCACAAGAAACCGCCCCAGTCTTCAGCCAGTGAAGCGATGTCGGTACAATATGCATGCATTGAGCATCAAGCCGCGGTCCGACGCATGACATGCCGGACGCGAAACTGACCGGGTCACACACACCAAAGGCTGGTTTGAGCAAGAGCTCGAGGCCGATCACCTCGGGCTCTTTCTGCGCGAATCATCGTTGGGTGATACGCCCGAACATCAGTCTGCACCGTGCTTCATGCCGTGCACCTTCATGGGCAGGCCGAACAGATCGATGAAGCCTCGCGCGGCGGTGATGTCGTAGTCGTCCATGGCGAAGCTCGCCAGTTGCGGGTCGTACAGCGAGTGGGGGCTGGCCACCTCGACGGCCGTGGCGCGACCCTTATACAGCTTCAGCTTCGCCGACCCGGTGACCACGGCGTTGGCGTGGTCGATCGCCGCCTGCATGGTCAGCCGCAGCGGGTGGAACCACATGCCGTAGTAGGTCAGCTCGGCATACCGGCCGGCCTGCGACCGCAGCCAATGGTACGTCTCGCGCTCCAGGGCGATGTGGCTCAGCGCCTTGTGGGCCTCGTAGAGGATCGACCCGCCGGGCGTCTCGTAAACGCCACGGCTCTTCATGCCGACCAGCCGATTCTCCACCAGCAGCGTCTGCCCGACCGCGTGGCGGCCGCCGACGGCATTGAGCGTTTCGATGATCTCGTGGGGAGCGAGCGACTGGCCATTGACGGCGACGGGCGACCCGGCGTGGAACTCGACCTCGACGTATTCCGCCTCGTCGGGCGCGTCCTCCACCGGCACGCTCATGACCAGGCAGTTCCGCCAGTCGGGCTCACGCGCCGGGTCCTCGATCTCCGCCCCCTCGTGGCTGATGTGCCAGAGGTTGCGGTCGCGGGAGTAGATCTTCTCGGCGGTTTGCGCGATGGGGATGTCATGCTGCTTGGCGTACGCGATCGCGGTCTCGCGGCTGGTCAGGCCATCGGCGATGAACCGCTCATCCTTCCACGGCGCAACGATCTTCAGCTTCGGGTCGAGCGCCATGGCGGTCAGCTCGAAGCGGACCTGGTCGTTGCCCTTGGCGGTCGCGCCGTGGCCGACCGCGTCCGCCCCGGTCTCGTGCGCGACCAGCACCTGGTGCCGGGCGATGAGCGGGCGCGCGACCGAGGTGCCCAGCAGGTAGTCGTCTTCATAGATCGCCCGGGCCCGCAGCATCGGGAAGCAGTAATCGCGAGCGAACTCTTCACGCAAGTCCTTGACGACTACCTCGTCGGCCCCGGACCGGTACGCCTTGTCCTCGATGCCGGACAGTTCGTCGCCCTGCCCAAGCTCCGCGGCGAACGCCACGAGCTTCACGCCGGGGTACCGCTGCTTCAGCCACGGCAGGATCACCGAGGTGTCCAGCCCGCCGGAGTAGGCGAGCACGATCTTGGTCGGGTTGCTTGCGGTCATGGGTTACCTGCGGATGACAAGAGCCGATGAAAACCGATTATTATAACCGAAGCGCGACGGACCGAGACGACGATGCAGCACCGGCCTCATCCCAAGCCCAGGCGCGCGGGCTGGTCGCCTGCCTGCCCCACGACCCGGACAACGTGTTCGTGGTGCTGACGGTCAGGGGGCTGAACGAGAGGCTGAACGTCATCGCGTGGGCGGAGAAGATCGAGACCGAGCAGCGGCTGATCCGTGCCGGCGCCGACCGCGTCATCTGCCCACCGGTCATCGGGGCGATCAAGATCACCCGGATGCTGCTGCACCCGGCGGTCGAGGACAGCGCGCGTCGCCGCTGATCAAGTCGGGCGGCGGCATAACCGATACACCCGTCGGAACCCTCACCGAAAGAGGCGCCATGTACGGGAATACCGACGAACGACGCACGGATCAGCGGCTGGCGATGGAGCGGCCGGTCAAGGTCTACGACCCGCGAGGCCGCAGGTACCTGCCCGCACGCACGCTCAACGTCTCGCCCGGCGGGCTGCTGGTCGAGATGCGGGGGGGATCGCATCTGCCGGCCGGCGCCGCCGTCGAGGTCGCCATCGACTGGGCCGGCTCGACGGGCCTGCTCAGCCAGGGCGACCTGCTGCCGGCAACGATCGTTCGCCGCGGCGGCGTAAACGGCTCGTCCACCTACCTCGCCCTGCGCTTCGCCGCGCGTCAGTCCTTCGCCCTGGCCGCCTGAGCCCTACTTCGACCTGACGAGCAGCACCACGCGGAGCAGTTCCGCCACGCTCCACGCCTGCGCCGGGCACCCGCGCGGGCTGTGCGGTTCGTCGGCATCAAAGATCTCGTGCAACTGGCCCAGCCCGTCACCCTCCAGGCGTTCGAGCAAGGGCGCCACGAACTGCCCCGCTTCGCGCCGCGACTTGCCAGAGAACTTGTGCGCCCGCAGCCAACCTTCGACGAACGGGCCCATCAGCCATCCCCACACGGTGCCCTGGTGATAGGCCTCGTCACGCTCGAACATGCTGCCGTGGTATCGGGGGTGGTAGTGCGGGTCGTCCGGCGGCAGGGTGCGCAGCCCCATCGGCGTCAGCAACTTTGCACGCACCACCTGCAAGAGCTTCTTCTGCTTCGTCGCCGGCAGCGGGGAATACGGCAGCGAGCAGGCCAGCACCTGGTTCGGCCGCAACGATCGATCGACGCCCGCGGCGTGGACGTGGTCGAGACAATAACCCAGTTCGTCGTCCCAGAAGGTCCTGGCAAAGGCGCGTTTGACGCGGCCGGCTCGCTGCCGGCAACGCTCCGCCGCCTCACCGTCGAACCGCTCGGCGCACCCGGCCAGGGCGTTGTACCACAGCGCGTTGATCTCGACGGCCTTGCCGTGTCGGGGCGTGAAGACCACCCCGTCGCGCGCCGCGTCCATCCAGGTCAGTTGCGTCGTCGCGTCGCCCGCGGTGATCAGCCCATCGCCATCGGCGCCGATGTTGAAGCGGGTGCCCGAGGCGTAGGCGTCGAGCACCCGCACGCAGGCCGCGGCGAGCAGGTCATCCCACGCCGCGTCATCGCCGCTGTGCCGCACGTACTCCAGCGCGGCGTGGACGAACCACAGCGATGCATCCACGGTGTTGTAGTGGGGGTCGCCGCCGTAGTCGTCGAAGCGGTTGGGGATCAAGCCGTCGTTGACGTGGCGGGCGAACGTGAACAGCGCCTGGCGCGCTTCGTTGAAGCGATGGGTGCACAGCAGGCACCCGGGCAACGAGATCATGGTATCGCGGCCCCAATCGCTGAACCAGGGGTAGCCGGCGATGATCGTTGTCGAGGGCCGGTCGTCCACCGTGCGATCGACCACGAAGTCATCGGTCGCCAGCGCGGTGGCGACCACCGCCTCGTCGGCGTCGGCCTGTTCGGCGACCGCGCGGGCGATCGCCCGGCGATGATCGACCCGACCGTCGTCGGAGCCGATGTCGCCCCAGTCGATCGGTTCGAGACCGAACGCAAGCGTCAGCGGCGCGTAGTGCTCCGGGTCGAAGGTGTGCTCGAAGCGGCCCGGCGTGAACAGCGACTCGACCGCATCCTGGTGGCGGGCCGCGTCGAACCGGTAGTAGAAGTTGTGCCACCAGTCCTCCGCGTGGAGGAAACGCCCGCGATCGGCGGCGAGGTGGAAGTCCGGCGCGCCGGCGGTGGCCAACCGGAGCCTGGCGCCCTGGAGGTCGGCGAGCCTCGGCTGGCGGTCGTAGGCCCGGCAAAGGGCGTGGAAGTCGCGCATGGCAAGGAACGGCTGCACCGCCAGCGTCAGCCGATCGGGCGCCGGCTCGCCCTGCTGCGGATCGAAGCTCACGTCGTATCGCAGCACGGCCAGTTGCCGCTTCCAGACCAGCCGCAGCGTCTTGACCAGCCCGATGGACCCCACGCGATACGACCAGCGGACTTCGTGGTCCTTGTCGAAGCGCATGAGGTGACGCCAGCCGTGCGGGTGGAACAACGGCCCCCCATCGCCCGCGAACTCGTGAGCGCCCAGCTCGCGCCGCTGGCCGTCGAAGCGGATGGTCTCGGCCACGCGGTTGAGGGTGTTGATGCGTTCGAGGGGTGGGTTCGCCGCGGCGATGAGCAGGCCGTGGTACCGCCGGGTGTTGCACCCGATGGGCGTGCCCATCGCGAACGCGCCGGTGCCGTTGGCCAGCAGCCATTCCGAGTCCAGCGGGGGCGGCGAGCCGGGTCGCATCTCGACGCTGTGGGCGGGTTCGACCGTGGTAGGTGTCATGATCATGGTTCTCGCGTACATCCGTGTGGGCCCAAGGTTGCTATTCGTCGGCGCGTCGCGCGTGGTAGGGTTCGAGGACGAGGTGGTCGCCGACGCGGGTGGGCCCGCGCGACGCCAGCCGATGCCGCCGCCCGCTTTCGGGCGAGCCCCCGGACAACGCCGCGCGCCGGTCCAGGTAGTCGATCACGCAGCCGACCATCGTCGCGTGCGACCAGGTCAGCGGCGAGACGCTCAGCGGCGCGTTGGTCTGCGGGTGCACCTGCTCGGCCAAGCAGCCCGAGGGCAGCTTGTGATTGGCGACCCACCGGAAGATCGGCAGCGCCTGCGCGAGGTCGTCGACACTGCGGGCGCGGGCGATGTGCCAGTCGGCCAGCCACAACGTGCAGATGAACCACGGGTTGCCCGGCACGTCGCGGGTGTTGTCGGTCACCTGGTGGTAGTGGTCCTGTTCGTAGCGGGCGACCCCGCCGACCGGCGTCTTCACCCATAGCCGCTCCGCCACCGCCTGCATCGTCCGGGTCACCCGCTCGTCGTGGACGTCGAGCAGGCGGAACTTGTAGATGCCGAACAGCGAGCTGTCGATCACCTCGTCGCGGTACATCTCGACGGTATCGTCGGCCCAGCCGTTGGCGGTCGCCGGGTCGCGGCCGGAGGCGGCGAACTCGATGAGCCGACCGATCCGCCCGGTGTCCAGCGGCTCGACGCGGCGGAGGAAGCGTTCGCGCTGGTCGCACCACATGTGCGCGCAGAAGGCCTCCCGGACCTCGGCGGCCGCCTGGCGGTACCGCCCGGCGCGGATACGATCGCCAAAGCACACCGCGAAGTTCGCCGCCGCCGTCAACCCCGCGTAGACGCTGGCCACGGTGAACGCGTGGACCCCCCAGCGCTCTTCCCAGAGGTCATACGTCGGCAGGGGCAGCCGCGTCACCGGGTCGCGGAAGCGGGCCATGAACTCCGCGGCCGGCTCGATCAGCCGCATCCACAGCGGCCGCACGAACTCGATGTCGCGGTAGCGGTAGAAGTGCTGCCACAGCGCCCACAGCACCAGCGCCGTCTCGTCTTCCTGGATGGGCAACTGGCTGCGGCCGGCGACGACCCAGGGGTGCCAGCTCGACGCGGGGCTGCCATCGGGGTTGTACTTGTGCAGGAAGTACCCGCCCTCGCTGATCAGCTCGGCGCACAGCCGATAGAAACGCCGTGTCACGTGCGGGTAGCCCGCCGAGTCGAGCGCGTTGGCGACCAGCGCCCCGTCACGCGGCCACATGTAGCTGTACGTGTCCCGGGAGAACTGCATGATGTCCGAGTCGTTGGCCGCGATGATCGCGCCGTTGTTGTCGATCTGCGTCCGCAGGATCAGCAGCGAGCGGCGGTACAGATCGACCACGTCCTCGTCCAGCCCGTCGAAGTCCACGTCCAGCGACCAGCACCACATCCGCCAATAGGCGCTGGTCCGGTCGATGACGCCCTGCGGGCCTTCGCGATGCAGGAATCGGTGCAGGGCGACGAGGTCCTGATGGCTGGCGCCGATGCCCAGGACCAGGTAGACGGTGGCGTGGTCGTCGGCCTGGCCGGCCGCGGCCAGGGGCAGCCGGATGCCGATCGTCGAGTCGACCGCGCCCTGGGCGATGGCGTTGCCGCCGAGCTCGCCGTCCTCGGCGTCGCGCCAGGTCCCCTCCGCCCCGCCGAAGCCCGAGTTGCCCGTCGCGTACTCGTCGAGCCGCAGCTCGCCCTCGCTGTAGAAGCCGACCATGAAGTAGCGGTTCTCGCGGTAGTGCACGACCATGCGGAGCTTCGGGTCGTAGTAGGCGGTGTCGCCGACCTTGGTGCCGAAGATGTGGAAATCGTTGTGGTGATAGATGTGCGCATCGCGGGGCGCGTGGTGCTCATTGGTCAAGGTCATCCGACGGACGAGCACGTTGCGGTGGAAGTCGACCACGTCGTGGCACTGCATGCTCAGCGCCATGTCCTCGTGACGCATCCGCACGTCCGTGGTCAGCGTGTCGGTCTGGTAGCCCAGGTCGATCTGCCAGCCGTCCGAGGTCCAGGCGCATCGCCGCTTGCGGCGGTCCCGGGCCTTCTTGCGCGGCAGGTCCGCGTAGACGCCGAATCGGAAGCCCCCCGCGCCCGTGTGGTTCTCCCGGCCGACGTGCGGGTAGTACACGTCACGGATCTGGTACTGCTGATCGAAGCAGACCAGCATCTGGCCGTTGCCGACGGGGATATCGCGGGGCATGGGGGTCCTTTCGCGATCGCGATCGCGCGATGAGCATCCTAACGCAAAGGACCCGGCGTTGTGGACCTGCAACCGTCACGCCCGATGGGCGACCAACCCGCCGGGTGCGCCCCGCCGCCCGGGCCCGCCAGACGTCGGCCCGATCGGCCATCGGCGTTGACACTGTTACCGCAGGGCTCTAATCTACCGGCCCCGGTCAGCCCGCGACGGACGCGGCCGCCCTCCGCGGCGCCGACGCGGCCGGCCGGCAGACGTGACTGCCTGCAACCGCTGACAGGCAGGCGTGTTGCAAGAGCAACACCGCCACGCGGCCCGGAGGCTCCATGACGCCCAGGCCGAATCAACAAGGCGCCTGGCGGCTGGTCGGCACGGGAGTCGAGTTCGCCGGAGCCGTGCTCGTCATGACGCTGATCGGATACCTGGTCGATCAGTGGCTGGGCACCGAGCCGTGGGCGCTGGTCGTCGGGTCGCTCGTCGGCTTCGCCGGCGGCATGTACAACCTGATCAAGCTCGCGCGGTCCCAGGACCGTTGACAGCCATAGAGAAAGCGCCCATCCGTCCATGAACGCCGCCTCACCGACAACACCCGGCTTCCCGCTGATCCGCAGCATCGGCATCGTCGCCAGCGTATGGTGCGTCGGTGTGGCGATCGCGGCCGCCACGCTCGCCCTGCTCGCGGGCTACGGGTTGGCGGCATGGGCGATGTACCCGACCATGCTCGCGACCTCGGGGGTATGCCTGGTCGCCAGCCTCGGGTTCCTGCTGCCGCTATGGTGGCGCGTCGGATCATGCAAGGAGGGCATGGTCCAGGGCGCGATGATCGGCATGCTCGTGCGGTTGGGCCTGACCCTCGGCGGCGCCGCCGCCCTGGTCCTGATCCTCGCCCTCGACCAGCAGGCCGTCGCCGGTTGGACCATCGGCTGGTATCTGCTCATGCTCGTCACCGAGGTGATGTTCGTCGTGCGTTTCCTGCATGAGCCGGCGATCGACGGCGCCCGCGGCGGCATGGAGGACGCGACGTGCTGAGCCTGTCCACGACGACCTGCGCCGCCTCCGACCCGCTCAGCCACGTGCTGCCCCACCGGCTGCACGCCGACCCGCTGTTCACCCTGCGTGTCGCCGCCGACGGCACCGACGTGCCGTTCTTCGGCATCCACGACGGCGTGTACAGCTTCTACCTCACCAACCACATGTTCATGACCGCCGTCGCGGGGCTGTTCGTCATCCTGGCGTTCGGGTACGCCGCGCGCCGCGTGAAGTCGGGCGGCGAGAAGAGCGTCGATGCCCTGCAGACCCGGGGCACACTCGCACAACTGTTCGAGACGCTGGCCGTGTTCGTCCGCGAAGAGGTCGCCCGGCCCAATCTCGGCCACCTCACCGACCGCTACATCAAGTACATCTGGTCGGTGTTCTTCCTCATCCTGTTCGCCAACCTGCTGGGGCTGGTGCCGTTCGGCCCGCTCCTCCGGGTGATCACCGGCGATCCGCACCTCTCGCACTGGGGCGGCACGGCGACGAGCAACCTCGCGCTCAACGGCATGCTGGCGCTGTGCTCGTTCGTGATGGTGGTGTTCGTCGGCATCCGCGAGACGGGGCTCAAGCCCTTCCTCAACCACTTCAACCCCCTGGGCTGGGAAGGGGTCGTCAACAAGCTGCTGCTCGGGCCCATGCTCTTCGCGCTGGAATGGATGGGCCTGGTGATCAAGAGCACCGTGCTGGCCATGCGACTGTTCGGCACGATGATGGCCGGCCACCTGGTCATCGCCGTGTTTATCGGGTTGATCCACGCCGCCGGCGAGGTCAGCCAGGGCCTGGGCTACGGCGTGGGCGTGGCGGTGCTGCTCGGCGGGGCGGCGCTGACACTGCTCGAGCTGTTCATCGCCATGCTGCAGGCGTTCATCTTCACGTTCCTGACCGTGATCTTCGTGGCGCAGACCGCCGTCCACGATGAGCACGAGCACGACGAACCTCACGAGGACCTGGCCCACGAGGCGCACCACGGCGAGACCGGCGCCATCGGGGCCGCTTGAACCGACCACGCGTAACACCCGGGCGATGGGCAAGCACACCCCACGCCCGCGACGAACCGACCGCTTGAAGCATCACACCGCGTAAAGGAGCTATCTGGCATGTTTATTCACTCGCTCGTCACCCTCGCCCAGGAAACGCTGGGTCTGGACACCATGGGCATCGGCCTGGGCATGGGCCTGATCATCATCGGCGCGGCGCTGGGCATCGGCCGCATCGGCGAATCGGCCGTGCAGTCGATCGCCCGCCAGCCCGAGGCCGGCGGCCGCATCGGCACCAACATGATTATCGCCGCGGCGCTGATCGAAGGCGTGACCGTGATCGCGCTGGTGCTCATGCTTGTCATCGCCGGCTGATCGACGCGTCGTCGCGTGTCCTCCGCCGCGCCTTGGGAGTTCTCTGATGCGCATACTCACTTGCAGCGCACTGCTGATGACGTTGATGTTCGCCGGCCCGGCGCTCGGCGCTGACGACGACGCGCACCCCGCCGGGGAGGCGACCACGCACGCCGGCGATGCCGGGCACGGGGCCGGCCACGACGCCCCGCCGCTGCTGTCGGTCGACCTGGGCGCCGCGGTCTGGAACATCCTGATCTTCTTCGCCGTGGTGTTCGTGCTGGGCAAGTTCGTCTGGCCGCAGATCCTCGAAGGCCTGCGGGCGCGCGAGGGGAAGATCCGCGACGACCTCGAACAGGCCGAGAAGGCCAACGCCGACGCCAGGCGGGCACTGGAGGAGTACAAGCAGCGCCTGGCCGAGGCCCAGGCCGAGAGCCGTCAGATGATCGAGCAGGCGCGGACCGATGCCGAACAACTGCGGGCCAAGCTCAAGACCGACACCGAATCGGAGGTCCAGCAGTTGCGCGACCGCGCCACGCAGGACATCGACCGGGCCAAGCAGCAGGCGCTGACCGACCTGTACGCCCACTCGGCGGAACTGGCCACCGCCGTGGCCGCCAAGATCCTCCAGCGGCAGGTCACCCCCGATGACACCCAGCGGCTCATCGACGAGTCGCTTCAGGAGATGGACCGGACCCGGGCCGGCTGACGGTTCAGCCTCGATCGCGGCGCACCGCCGATCGAGGGACGCCGAGTTGCCAAACCATGCACCACAGCACCGCAGACAATCCCGTCCAAGCCGCCGGCGCCGTCGCGCAGGTGTACGCCCGCTCGGCGTACAACCTCGCCGTGCAGGCCGGCGGGTCGGCCGTGCCGGACCTCCAGGACGAGTTGAACCAGGTCGTCGACCTGATGCGCGACCACCCGAAGCTGCGGACGCTGCTGACCGATGCGGCGATCAGCGCCGGCCACCGCGCCGCCAGCATCGCCAACCTTTTCCGGGACCGGGCCGGCGACCTGACCTACCGGCTGCTCCAGGTGCTCAACGACAAGGATCGCCTCGACCAGTTGCCCGGCATCGCCCTCGCCTACGCGCAGATCGTCAAGGCCGAACGCGGCGAGATCGATGTCGAGGTCTACGCGGCGGCCCCGCTGGCGCAGGGCCAGATCGACCGCATCGCCGACCGGATCGGCGCGATGGTCGGGCGCAAGGCGATCGTCCATCCCCACGTCGACGAGTCGATGATCGGGGGCCTGAAGGTCCGCGTCGGCGACCAGCTCATCGACGCCTCGGTCGTCACCCAGCTCCGCAAGCTCCGCGAACGCCTGCTGGACCGGGGCCGGCAAGCCGTGCGGGCGGGCGTCGACGCGATCGTGGAGGAAGGTTAACCACCGCGAGGCGCCGACCAGCGCCGAGGCGAAGAGTAACAACGCGAGCGGCCCGGCGTCTTGGCCCGCCGGGCGCCTCGGCGGCAGAAACGGAAAGAACATGAAGATCCGCACCGACGAAATCACCAGCGTCATCCAGAACGAGATCGCCAGCTACGGCGCCCAGCTCGAGGTCAGTGAGGTCGGCAAGGTGCTCGAGGTCGGCGACGGCATCGCCCGCGTGTCGGGCCTGAGCAATTGCATGGCCGCCGAGCTGCTCGAGTTCCAGACCGAGGACGGCCAGACCGTCATGGGCCAGGCGATGAACCTCGAGGAGGACACGATCGGCGTCGTGCTGTTCGGCGACTACCTGAAGATCACCGAGGGCGACACCGTCCGCACGACGGGCCGGCTGCTCGAGGTGCCCGCGGGCGAGGCGTTGCTCGGCCGCGTGGTGAACCCGCTCGGCCAGCCGATCGACGGCCGCGGGCCCGTCGAGACGACCACCACCCGCAAGGTCGACCTGATCGCGCCCGGGATCGCCGCGCGCCAGCCCGTCAAGGAGCCGCTGCAGGCCGGCATCAAGGCCAACGCCTCGATGATCCCGCTCGGACGGGGCCAGCGC
>CAYWKS010000019.1:0-49679 GCA_964458935.1 uncultured Planctomycetaceae bacterium | reverse complement strand
GCTGCGCGCCCCGGCCCTTTTTATAGAGGGCCACGCCATGCACACCCATCCAACCCCCAACGCCGGACCATACAGTCCTTGTCTTCATCCTTCGAACTTCGCACTTCGAGATTCGAGCTTGGAGCTGCATCCTTCTGCCGTCATCCCTGTCCGCCCGGCCACCGGCTGCTGCGCACCCCGGCCCAGCGCAAGCGCATTCTTTGCAGACGTTTACACTTCCGGGGGCGGCGGGGAGGGGGCTGCATGCGGACAGCGACGTTGCGCGGCGCTTCGCGGCGTCGTTTGGGCGTTTGCGATGCAGAAACCGCGTCCGCCCGACCTGTCCGCCCGGACCGCGGGGCGCGGGCGAAACCCCCTTGGGCATGCCTATTGCCCGCTGCCTGCCGTGTCCGGCCGCGGGTACTCCAGGCGCCACACATACTGGCCGTCGGTGCAATCGATATGAACGTGGAAGAACTGGCCTCGGTACTCCCGGAACAGCGGGTAGATGATCCGCCGATCGGTCTCGGGCACGTTGAGCTTGTGCTCGACCTCGTCGAAGTCGTGCCACTCCAGCGTGCCTTCGTCGAATTCCGTGCGGACGATCGCGACCGGGTGCATGACCTCGTAGATGAAGATCAGCCAGTGGGTCTGGCCCTGGAAGGCGGTCTCGCTGACCAGGCCCGTCAGGTGGATGTCGCTGTAGTCCAGCTCCAGCAGCACCTCTTCGCGGATCTCTCTCAGGGCGCAGGCGGCTGGGCTCTCGCCCTGGTCCATCTCCAGTTTCCCCCCGATCGGCGAATAGAGCCCGCTGTTGGGCTCCTTGCGCCGGTGCAGCAGCAGGAGCCGGCCCCGCTCGTCGAACAGGTAGCACAGCACCGCGATCTTGTAGGGCAGGGCATCGCTCATCGGTGGGGCAAGGGTACGGCCCGGCCGCCCCGCTGTAAACGATCCTCGCCGCCTCCGCCTCCGCCTCCGCCTGCGGCCTCGGCGCATACAGACTCCCGTCCGCCTTTGGGGTCGGGGGGCAAAAAGCAAGGGGACGGGAGTCAGGTATCAGGCTGTCCAACCGGCCGACTCACATCACGCCAACCGCGGCACGGCATGGCTGCGTGCCTTTCTCTATATCGGCGTGCGCATCCTGCCCGGCACATCGCCCGCCCGGGTGATTACAGCCCCGCTGGCGGGAATTTCGGGGCCCTTGTTATTGAGTCGAGATTCCATTACCATCACCGATCCTGCCCGGCGTCTGCCACCCAACCCCAGCGCGTGGACCGATGTTCACTCGACGCGCAACGTGTCGAGCGTGGATTAACCTCTGCCATGATATACCAGCCTTCCGGATCGGTTATGGACCTGTTGGCCAGGGCGCTGGCCGCGACCACGTCCGAAGCGCGCGTGAAGGTCCTGCTCGAGGGCAGCGGCGACATCGCCCCGCAGGCTGCTTTCACCCACGTCTCTCTGCTCGAGGTGACCGACGACCCGGCCAGCCCCGTCCACCGCGTTGAGCACGCCCATGTCTGCCATCGCACGCTCGACCCGACGGCGTTGGATAACTACTTCGGCGAAGCATTTGATGCACACGCCGCGCCGCTCGCGCACAAGGTAATCGCGCAGCTCGAACGCACACCGAGCCAGATGGACCTGCACGTGATCTCCGCACTGGCCAAGCCCGAGGACTGGACGCAGTCGCCCTTGTATCGCGAGGTCTTCAGGCCGCTCGGCATCGATGAGGAGTTGTCGTGGTTCTGGCGGCTGGAGGACGCGGGGCAACTGGTTCATGCGGGGCTGTGCCTGGCGGCGGGCGAGTCGCCGCTGACGGACATGCAGCGGACCGACGCCGAGGCGCTGCTGCGGTGCCTCGGCCCGCTGGCGGCGAGGACGCTCAGCCGCCGCGCCGCCGAGCACAGCCGGGCGGGCTTGTCGCCCCGTGAGGTGGATGTCCTCGAACTCGCCCTCAACGGCGACACCGAGGCCGAAATCGCCCGCCGACTGCATCGAAGCCCGCACACCATCCACAGCCACCTGCGAAGCATCTACAAGCACTTCAGCGTGACCAGCCGGGCTGAATTGCTGGCCCATTTCATCGATCGCGAGTCGTGAGGCGGGGCGCGGCCCCGCGAGCGGGCCGCACGCAAAGACTTGACCATGCCCGAGGATGTGCTAAAGTTCTGTGCTCGCCGGGACAAGCCGGCGCCACAACCCATTCCCCTGTAGCTCAATTGGTAGAGCGGGCGGCTGTTAACCGCCAGGTTACTGGTTCGAGCCCAGTCGGGGGAGCTTCAAGCCGGTATCGAGCACGATGCCGGCTTTTCTTTCGCGCCGATCACGCCGCCGAAGCCGCACACATATCCCGCTGTCACAAAGGCTTTTGCGACCCCCGGAAGCCACGCCCCGACCGTCGATCCTCTCGCCCTGTTAACCGCCGTATCCCGTCCAAGCCCTGCTTTGGCCCGAACTCTCAGACTCTCACCGCCGAGAGGCGGTGCGGGTTAACAACGTCGTCCGACGCGGGGTGGCGGGTTGTTAATCGCGGGGTATCGAACAGCCCCTTTACTCCCAGCCGACTGTGCATGCGAGGTACTCGCTCAAGACGAGGCGAACCAGGACGCCCCCTTGCTCCTCGACGGCATACCGGTATCGGCCCGGCTGAACAACGATCCACTCCTCCAACTCATGGACCTCGCCGAAAGCAACGCAAGCCCGCATGAAGGCTCGCGACCCGATCTCCGGCCATGCCTGCAGCCCCTCGTGCTGCGGCGAATCGAACGCCTCCCGTTCAGCATCGGTCATTGATACGAAGGGCCTGATGTCGACCGCATCCGGCGGGTCGAAGATCGGATACAACTCGAAAGCCGCATGGCCTTGGGCGAGTTTCACCACCACGTTCTTCACCCGCTCGAGTTCAGGCACCCAGATCAGTTGACCCGATTCAGTGGTGCTGCAGCTCTGGATTCTGATTTGCAGCTTCGCGTTCCGCTCCAGGGAACGCCGGACCTTTTCTCGCTGGATTGCATCTGGTTCCGTGCTGCCGCAGATGGCACATTCCACCAAACACGCCAAGTATTCCTCGTCAAGAGAGAAGCCCGCGTTGCAGGATGAGCAGGCTGGAACGACGGGCAGCTCCGATGGCAATGGCTCGTCCAAGAGCACGCGCGACGGCACATGGTCGCGTGTATCTGGCTCAGCACCGCAGTACACGCACCGGCCTCTGTGTCGCTCATCCAAGAAGAGCTGCCGCGGGTCCATACTATTCCTCTGTCTTCGCTGAAGTCACTGCCCCCGCCTGCTTGGCAGCTTACGCAACACGACCGATGTCATTAAACCTCGCTTCAGAACTACCAGAGAGGGATGTCCAATGCCTTTGGATTGAACGTCGTATTGCCAATCCAACGCAACGTGAACGACCCATCTTCTGGCCAGTTCTCATTCGCCGCCCAGTCATCTAACACGGTCACCATGTCATCCTTCGTCGGAAACTTGTCACGGTTGACCACGACATTGAGAAGCGTGTTCTTTGCGTATAGATCAGACAGTAGCAGGCTCTCGGGCGTCAGTTGTCCGTAATCGGCGTCATGCACCGCATCACACCGCACGCCGAAGATGTCGTCGATTTCGTCCTGATAATTGGGCCGATGCGCCTTCAGATACCATCCCGTCATCCCCTTTATGCGTTGCCCCAGCATTCTGCCGTTCCGTTCTCGCGGGCGTGTCAAGAGGGTCTCTAAGGCGAAGACATTCAGGAGAAATGCGTCGGCACGCTCAAGCGATGCGAGACTCCGACCAATACACGCGGCCGCTCGTCGAATCTGTCGCCGCCAAGCATCATCTAGGGCGGGATCGATGATCGCCGCGAACAGTTCGGCGATTCCAGTCTGAGTCACGTTGTTGTGCCAATTCTGGTCTAGTCGCCAGGGCTGAAGGGCACCCTCCCTGCTTGAGTTTCCGAACATGTTCTGGCCATCCTGATCCACAAACCACGTACTGCGAGCGGTGATGATCGGATAGCCCTGAAGATTGAAGCCGGAGTTCAGGTGACGAGCCCCGTAGAAAGCATCTGTCGCAGCAAGGATGTTCTTGGCTTCTCGAACTTCACGAAACACCGATTTCAGTAGTTCGCCCGGCTTACCTTGGCGTCGAAGTTTGGCGAATGCCTTGTAGTCGCCAAGGATATGCTTCCTGTGCTCACCTGGCACCTCTGCTTGGAGCTTTGGTGGGCCCAGCTCTCCCTCGGCGGCTTCACGTGACATAAACATGGTGTCGCCGACTTCCCATTGGCCGTTGATGGGTGCGTCATTCGAAACGTCCAACTGCGTCATCGGAATCAGGACCGTCCAATCCGACTCAATATCACGCGTCTTCTTGATGGTTTCTGTCTTGGCCGCCAGCGCCGGGCGGCCGGGAGCGGTGTCGCCACGCCTCGGCTGTGCATCGCCGTGGCCCGAGGGCGTGCCTGAGCGGGGGGCGTGGCGGGACGTGCCCCCATCCGTGCGTTGCTCCCCCGCGGCCCATACTCGCGCGGGCGATGCACGGCGGGGTCGGCGCGAGCCGGCCGGGTTTGTAGACCCATGTGCGGCGGAGCGGTATGTTAGCGGGTCTGACATCCCTGCGGCCGCACGATCGTCTACCTGTCACAAGGCGGCGTGCGAGGCGCCCCGTGTCGGGCGTCAGTGCCCATGCAGTCACTAGCGGTGAGGTGCATCTGATGAATACGAGCCGAGTCCTTGGCCTCAAGAGCGGGTTGTTGATGTGGAGCCTGTGTGTCGCGGCGGTGGTCGCGCCTGCGAAGGCGGAAGACCGGATCGCGACGGTGCGGGTCAAGTCCTATCACCCGGTCGTCCACGCCGAGTTCGAGGAAGGCGCCCGCGTCAACTCCAACCGCAACTACACCTACAAGCAGACCCCCGCGGCGCTGCACGGGTTGCAATACATCCTGCATCCGCACGACAGTCCGACCAAGCTCGAGGTCGAGGTCATCGAAGGCGGCATGCTCTACGTGGCCACCTTCGACGGCAAGGGCGGCGACCACAAGACGCCCGGCCAGCTCGGCCTCGACGGCGACTGGGAGCAGGTCGGCAGCGCTGTGACTTCCCCGAGCGACCGCGACTACACCGCGCTGTTCTACCGCACGCAGGTCACGGAAGGCCAGGCCATGACCCTTCCGTCCACCACCAAGTGGGGCACGATCGTGATGGCGGGCAAGATCGTGGGGGCCGGCTCGTCCACGGACGTCCCGGCGGAGGTCGCCGCGGCGTTGGAGCGGGAGTTCGGGCGGGCGCCCGAGGTCCAGGCCGTCCGTCGCAAGTCCTACAGCGACAGCTACGACCGGGGCAGCATCGGGGTCAAGCTGTCCGCCGACCAGTGGCGTGAGAGCCAGGCGTGGCAGGCGCTGGCGGGCTACAACATGGCCAAGCATGCCCGCCATCACGACATCGACTCGCTGGTCTGGTGCACGCTGCGTGGGGGCGGCAACAGCGTCAGCTACATGAAGCCGCTCATCGACTTCCACGACCACGCCAAGCTGGCGTTCTACACCTATCGCAGTGCGATCGAGGACTACTTCGCTGCCAGCGAGGGGGTCGACGTGGCGTACGGCCCGGAGGATACGATCACGCCGGTCGTCATCGGGCTCGGGGACGCCCGCGCGGTGAACGTGACCCTCGCGTGCATCGACCAGGCCGGTCGCGTCGCCGCCACCAGGACGTATCGCAACGTGGAGTTGCCGGAAGGTCGGCCCATCGTCAAGCTCGATCCGTACAAGCCGGACGTCAATGGCGAAGGATACTACGGCGTCGCGTACACGATCGATGACGGCGATCAGACGCTGGGCCGCTCGTTCGAGCTGAAGTTCATCACGCCCCGCGAGGAGGCCAACGGCCAGACCGACTTCATCGGCGGCGGGACGTTCTTCGACGACGCGCAGCGCATCGAGTACCTGTCGCACTACGCCCGCCAGGCTTGCCGCTTCTTCGACGACCCGGACCTGAACAAGAAGGTCGTCACCGACGAGCAGGTCGCCGAGGTCATGGCCAACATCAAGCCCCAGCCTCTGCCCGAGGTGCGCCGGCGGATGCGGCTGAACGACGGCTGGCGCTATGTCGCGCGCCGCGAGGGTGAGACGCAACAGGATCAGCAGCGGCTGGCGACGTGGGCCGGCGAAGGGCTGGCGATCCGCGACGGGCGGCTGGTCATCACGGCCGATGGCGTGCGTGCCGAGCGGGACATCCCCGCGCAGGACTGGCGGTTCTTCGTCGCGTGGGACGTGCAGCCGGTCGCGGGCAAGACGGCCGGCTTCGTGCTGGCCGGCGAGCGGGGCGAGCTGCTCGAGGTCGCCATCGACGGGCGGGGTGAAGTCTCGGCCGCCGGGCAACGCGCCGGCCGCATCGCGCCCGGAACCACGGGCACCGTCCAGGTCGAAGTCGACCTGCAATACGGCCAGTTCACCGTGTCGATCGACGGCGAGCCGACGCTGTACGGGGCGGACCTGCCGAACCCGGCGGTTCGTGAGGTCACGCGGGTGTCGATCCGCGGCGACGCGGGTGTTGGCGTGGACAACATCCGCGGCACGGGCTACGACCCGCGCGACGATATCCGCAACGGGATCTACAAGATCGACACGTTCATCGATGAGGACTTCGCCGTCGCGCCCGAGATCGATGGCTGGCAGGGCGCGACCTACAGCGACGCACGGTGGGCGGAGGCGGGCGAGCTGCCGCTGATCGTCGGCAGCGAGCGGCATCGCGGCCGGGATATCTTCATGCGACGGACCGTCCGCGTCCCGGCGTTCGAGCGGGCGTACCTCAACCTCGATGCGCTGGACCCCAGCGGCGAGGTGTTCATCAACGGCGAATCGGTGGCCAAGCTCGATCGCCAGCCCACGCGGCTGGATGTCTCGCGCTTCCTCAAGCCCGGCGAGAACCAGCTCGCCGTCCGCGTGGACCACGTCAGCAACAGGCTGTACGGCGGTGACGGCCACACCTCGACCGACACGCTGTACGGCTGGTTCGCCGGGCGGATGTCGCTGGACCTGACCGGGGCGGTGAACGTCGAGGACCTGTTCGTCTACACCGAAGACCTGGGCGAACCGGCCACGATGCGTTTCGAGGCGATCGTGACGAACCATGGCCGGGCGCCGTTCGAGGGCAAGGCGATCCTCCGCATGTTCCGCTGGTTCCCGACGGAGTCGGCCGAGGCGTCCGGCGAGCGAGCGGTGGACCTGTCGCTGAAGCCCGGGGAGACGAAGTCGATCGAGCAGGCGGTCCGCGTGGGCGAGCCGAAGCTGTGGCATTACGACCGCCCGAACCTGTACAAGGCGACGGTGACGCTGGTCGACGGCGGGGGCGAGGCCGCGGACGACTACGCGGTGACGACGGGCATCCGAACGATCAGCGAGGAGGGCGGGACATTCCGCCTGAACGGCAAGCCGGAGATCATGAACGGCGCGACGTGGATGCAGTTCCCCGCGCCGCTGACCGAAAGCACGACGTGGCATCGGTGCTGCCCGGAGTCGTGGATCGTCAAGGGCATGCTGATGACGCGGGCGATGGGCGCGAACACGCTCCGCAAGCACGAGCCGAGCTGCTCCTACAGCGACCCGCGTTTCGGGGAGATCGGCGACCAGATGGGTGTCATGAACATCTGGGTGTCGACCGGCTGGATGCGGAAGAACTGGACGAACGCCAACAAGCATCCCGACGGGTCGAAGAAGAGCGTCGATGAATCGATCGCCGAGTACGTGAACTGCATGAAGCAGGTGCGCAACCACCCGAGCATCGTGATGTGGGAGATCTACAACGAGGGGGTGCGCAACGCCAAGCCGCTGATCAACGCGTTCCACCCGCAGATGTATGACGCCGACCCGAGCCGGTTCATCATGCCGGTCAAGGGCTACTGGCGCGACGATCCGATGATGTGCAAGGGCGGGCAGATCGACACGCTGGGGTACGGCAAGAAGTGGGCGGAGATGCGCGAGGGCCCGCTGGACCACCTGGATCGATTCAAGAACAGCGACCAGTACGGCATGTACGCCGTCGAGTTCGCCGAGGTGGTGGGGCAGGCGAACTGGGACCTGTACAAGTGCAAGCCGTGGTACCGGCTGCATTCCTATGAATGGGGCCCGGACCTGTACGAAATCCGCTGCACGGTCGACGGCAAGGAACACCGGCTGAAGGTCACCGAGACCGGCCGGGTCATCGACTGATCGTGCGGTGTATCATCGGTGGTGTCCGCGCACGAGGCCGTCGCCGGCCAGTGTCCGCCTGGGGGCCCCCCCGGGTGGCGGTCGATCGGCTAAAGCTTTTCAATTCAAGCGGTTGCCGCTGGCCGATCGGGTTTACCCACAGGACACGCCGTTGAACGGTACATCTTCGATAAGCCATGATTTCAAAGAGCGTTGCGCGCGAGGGCGCGTGTGTTGCCGCGTGTCCGCCCGTGTCCGGCCCCTGCAGGGCGAAGCGGGCCATGGGGCCGGCATGCGCGGCGTGCGGCGCGATGTCCGTCTATAAAGGGGTCGGCGTGCGCTTCGGTGCGCGTCGGGGTGTCGTTTCGCGGGTATGGGGTTCACGGATGCGGCAGGGCGGTGGTCGCGCCGGTGCGCAGGGGTGAGCGAGGGTCGGCATTGCGGGCCCGGATGGTCGGGTGCCGGGGCTCATACATTAAATCTGAGACTGATTTGCAACGCCCCTTGACACGGGCGGCGATGCGTGTATTCTGAAGGCGAAGTAATGAGACTGAGTCTCAGTCGCTCAGTGCTTATGTTTCAACCCCTGGGCGGCGGCCGGTCCCACTGGCCGCGTCGCCCGTCATTGCAAGGAGTTATCGTGAAGATGCGAGAGATGGTTCTGACGTTGAGCGCCGCGGCGATGCTCACCGCCGTTGCGCAGGGCGAGGTCTACGAACTCATGACCGGCGTCGATGCCGGCAAGTATCCGGGCGTCGGGCGTCCGGTCTTCGGATCGGCACCGTTCCCGGGCACTTTTCAGGACGGCGATCGCCTGGGCGGGACGTCCGATGTCGGAGCGGATGCGACGTGGGAGGGTAACGGCGCGCCGATGTTCAGCCCGAACCAGTTCGGGGCGTTGAGCTTCCTCTATCGGCGGGGTTCGATCAACTTCGGGCAGGGCGACGTGCCGCTCATGGGCGTCGAGTTCCTGGGCGGTCCGCGGTTGGACCTGGATGGGGACGGCGGCAACGGCCAGCGGAGCGTTGAGGCGGTACCCAACGGTTCGGGCGGCTTCGTCGAGCCGACCACGATCGGCGGCCCGGCCAGCTTCATCGACCTGTCCGTGGACATGGACGCGGGCACGGTCGGGCTGAACAACTTCGACGCGACGGGGACCAACGCCGGCGGCGCGAACCTGTCGGAAGACTTCGGCGTGACGGTGAACCACCTGGCGGGGACGCCGGGCTCGTTTGCGGGGACGACGGCGACGCCGGGTGCGGCGATCAATCCCACGACCGACGACCGGACCGGTGCCCTGACCGCGGAGACGGGCACCAGCGGCACGCTCGATGGCGTGTATCGTGTTGACGGCCTGGGCTACGAGATCTGGAATGACTCGATCTCGGGCAACACCAGCACGCCGCAGGTCGGCACGTTCCAGTTCCTCGGCGAGTTCCGCGGTTTCGTGGTGGAGCGTGACGCGACGACGGGCCTGTTCCCGACGATGAGCGGGGAGGGGCTGGGCACAACGCTGTGGCCCGAGGTGGCCGCGGCGTCGGTGGGGGACGTGGTCAACAGCGCGACAGGCCCCGGTACGGCGACGATAGGCGACGGCCCATCGGGCGATCCGTTCAACGGCGAAGGCGAGGCGTTGAGCGATTTCGGCGGTGATATCGGCGGGTACCTCGACTTCCTGGCGTCGATCGCCGATCCGCAGGCCGACCAGATCGTGTTCCTGGAGTCGGCGGGGTTCGGTGTGAACAACAGCGGCGACCCGGTGTTCGGCGACACGGTGTCGTACGACGCGGTGGTGGTGGCGCAGCGGCTGATCCCCGAGCCGTCGTCGGCCGCGTTGGCGGCGGCGGTGCTGGGCGGGCTGGTTCTGCGGCGTCGGGGCGAGCGTCGGTCATGATCCGGGCGGGCTTGCATCACGGATCGCGTCGCGTCGTGGCCCGCCGGGCCACGGCGTCTGGCGCCTTTACGCTGGTCGAGTTGCTGGTGGTCGTGACGATCATCGGGGTCCTGGTGGGCCTGCTGATCCCGACGCTGGGCGAGGCGCGATCGCTGGCGCGGAAGGTGGCGTGCGCATCGAACCAGCGTCAACTGTCGACGGCGTTGTGGGCGTACATCACCGCGAACAAGCAGCGTGTGCCGTACGTCGAGTCGCCGATGCACAACAATGCGTTCGGGGACCCGTCGGTGGCGGACGCGGAGAACGATCCGTTCGACGAAGCGCTTTGGCCCCGCTCCATGCCGCACGCGCTGGAGGAGGAGCTGAGCGGGTCGTGGGACGTGTTTGCGTGCCCGGCGTCGGAGGTGGGTTGGCCCCGGGAGCCCAACAATGCCGCGGTGTCGCTGGCGATGGACTACCGTCCGGCGTCGGCGAATCAGCCCAACGGGGTGGTCGATTCGGAGGGCGGGTACTTCCGGGAGGCGTTCGGGTTCCTGGATGGCCGGCAATATCGGCCGCTGGCGCCCAAGCCGACCGACGACCCGATGCAGATGGCGATGAACGCCGCGATCCGCCGCAGCGTGTACGTCCGCGACCTGGTCGACCGGGCGTCCGACGGATCGGTGCGGGGCCCGCACGGCGGTGGGATCAACGTGATCAATCGCGATCTCGAGGTCGAGTTCCGGGATGAGCAGACGACCAACGAAGACCTGGCGCCCGGCCACCAGGGCGTGAAGTTCTGAACGGACAAGACGCGTGGCCGCCCCGGCGGCCCCGGAGCCATCGACACGCATGACGCGGCAAGGCACAGCAAGATCGGCGGCGTGGCCTCCCGCGGGGGAGCGGGCGACCGGCGTACGGTTCACCTGGCCGGAGCTGGCGCGGGTGGGCGTGGCGGTGACGATGCTGCTGGTGCTGGGGACGGCGATCATCCTCGTGCAGACGGCGCTGACGGGGTACAACTCGCTGTTGCAGTGTGCGCCCAAGGCGATCCTCGACGGGTCGGTGATCGCGATGCTGATGGGTCGGGGTCGGCGGTGGCGACAGTTGGCGCTGCTCGGGCCGGTGTACGGGCTGGTGCTGCTGCTACAAACGGGGATTGTCTACCTGCCGATCGTGGTCACGGCGGCGGCGGTGGCGGGCGCGCTCACGGGGGCGTTGGTTCACCGGGCGGGCGTGCGGCGGCTGGGTGCGGTGCTGGGGGCTGCGGTGGTGTACGAGCTGTTGGTGGGGGCGGGTCGGCCGCTGCACATCTATTTCGGGACGGGCGGCGGGGACGAGCCGCTGCTCTGGCTGTTCTACTTTCTGGAGTGGCCGTTGCGGATCGTGGGGGTGGGGGTCGGGGTGTGGATCGGCTGGCGGTACCGGGTGCCGGCGGGCGCGGCGATCGCGATGCCGGGGCCGACGGTAACGCCGGTCCGCGTCGGGGCCGGCTCGCGGCGCCCGCGGGGTGTGGGGCCGACCGCCGTGCTGGGCCTGGCCCTGGCGGGATGCGTGCTGCCGATGGTCTACGACGCGTGGTGGTGGCTGGGCGGCCTGGCGGGTTTGTACATGCTGATCGGGTGGGCGACGGGTCTGCGTCGGGGCTTGGCATATGCGCTGGTGGGGCTGGCGTGGGCATACGGGGCGTATGCGCTGGCGAGCTACGTGTGGCACCAGGACGCCGGCCGGCTGGTCGATCTGGTTCGGACGGTGGTGCTGCGGTTCATGCCGCTGACGATCTCGGCGGCGATGATCCTGGCGACGCTGAGGCCGGTGGAGCTGGTTCGTGTGCTGCGTCGGTGGGGGGTGAGCCCGGCGGTGCTGCTGCCGCTGTCGAGCAGTTTGCGAGCGTTGCCGGCGGCGCGACGGCGTCTGATGTCCGACGTGAAGGCGCTGCGTACGAGCGAGGGCTGGCGTGGCCCGCTGACGCCGGTGCTGAGGCCGCGGATGACGGTCCGCGCCCTGTTCGCCCCGCAATTTCATCATTGGGCCGGCCGGCTCGCGGAGTCGACGCCCGGCGAAGTCTGCGTTGATCGTTCAACCCCCCAAGAGGAGTCAACCCATGAGCCACCCGACCACCGAGCATGTGCCGAGCCCTGAGCTGACCGACGCGTTGCGTGAGCGGATCCGCGAGGCGTACCTGAACAACACCAGCCAGATGACCGTGGTGCTGGCGCGTGAGCTGGACGTGCCGGAGCTGCTGGTGGTGCGCAGCCTGCCCGAGGAGCAGGTGTGCGAACTCGACGCGACGCAGTGGGAGCAGGTGCTCCGCCGCTTCGAGGAGCTGGGCAACGTGCACGTGATCGTGACCAACGGCACGACGACGATCGAAGCGTTCGGGCAGTTCGGCAACTTCAGCCACTGGAAGGACTACTTCAACGTCCAGACCAAGTCGCTGGACATGCACATCCGCGCCGGGCGGATCGCGGCGATCTTCGCGGTCCGCAAGCCGGGCCACATGGACGGCGTGCCGACCCTGAGCTTCCAGTTCTTCGACACGGACGGCCGGGCGGCGTTCAAGGTCTTTCTGACGTTCGGCGGGACCGAGCCCAAGCCGGACAAGGTCGAGCAGTTCGAGCGGCTTCGCGAGGCGTTCGCGCTGCGGCGCGGGTGACCGGCCCCCGCGTGCTCCGCGGCCGCCCCGGCGGGCCGTGGTTCTGGCGATATCAACGTGCTAGCATGGACGCGTTCCGTCGCGGAGGTGGTCTCGGCGCGGATGAAGCGGTCGGGTGCGGGTCGCGGCCCGCGCTCTGTCGCGTCACGTGCATATCTGATGGGAATTGCCATGACTTGCAGGAAAGCGGCGAGCTGTTTGTTGATGCTCCTGGTTGCGTGCGTGGTCCTGACGCCGACCGCGGCGCGGGCGGAGTTGGACAACCTCTATGGCGAGGTCACGCAGGGCGAGCTCGATCGCTTCAAGCTCAAGATGCAGGACTGGACCCCCGGCGAGAACAACATCGGCAACGAGTACGCCTACGGGCCGACCGGTGCGAAGATGAAGCAACTGGGCAAGCTGATCGAGATCAGCAACGACGTGGAATTCCTCGACAAGATGATCACGTTCGCCGACGCGATGCTCGCGGCGCGGAACGACCCGCAAACCGGCCGGGTGCTGTGGACGGGCGATCGGGCGCTGGTCTGGCCCAATCAGCCCGTCGGATCGGACCGGGCGAAGAACGCCACCTCCGAGAACGGGGACGTGATCGGGCACATCGCGAACTGCGCCCGGTTGATCCTGATGAACCGGACGCTCTGGCATGCCCCGGTGAACGTGGGCGACCCGCACGGCTACGGGGCGACGTATCTCGAGCGGGCCCGGACTTACGTGCGCGAGCTGGAGAAGACGATGCAGAGCTTTGTCCTGCCGTACTTCGTGGACCCGCAGACGCGGCGGCTTCACAACCCGACGCACCCGCAGTGGCAGAAGCACTTCCGCAACGGCGGCCGGCCGACGCCCTGGAACCAGCAGAGCATGTTCTGCCGCGCCTTTCAGAACCTCGCGATCTGCCACGAGGTGCTCGGCAACGAGGCGAAGGCCGAGGCGTACGACGCGATCGTGCAGACCGCGATCGACTGGTTCGTCGAGAACCTCGTGGACTATAAGAAAGACGGCCACGATGTGGTGAAGTGGCTATACATCCTCGACGACGACCACATCGAAGACAAGGGCCACGCTTCTTATGACATCGAGATGATGGTCCGGGCCTACTACAGCGGTCGTTACGACGTGCCGCTCGAGGCGATGAGGAAGCTGGCGAACACGGCGATTTACGTGGCCGCGGAGCAGGGCGTGCCGGCGGGCAAGACGGTGACGCGGCCGGGCCAGATCGGCCGCTTCCAGCGGCTCTCGGGCTTCGACAAGCAGATCTACAATATCGTGTACGGCACGTCGCCGCGGTTGAGCGCGACCCTGCTGTGGTTCAAACACCTGTACCACACGTCGGACACGATCATCCCCGACTCGTCGCCGCCTTACCTGGAGCTGGACATCCGCGCGGCGGGCGAGACGGTCACGATCGATCCCCTGCTGGTGACGGCGCATCGCCGCCTTGGCCTCGAGCCGTTCGAGATCGACCGCGGCGGCGAGGGCGGCGACGTGCGGCTGACGGTGTCGTTCAACGAGGACCGCATCTTCTCCGGTGCGCTGCCGAGCGTGCCGACGGTCCGGCTCACGCTGAACCGCCACATCGCCAGGTATCTCAAGGAAGGCCGCGCCGTGGCGGAGCTGATCGAGTCGGGGTGCCCGGTTGCCTTCGAGGCGGTGCTGCAGGGCGGTCGCCGCGTGCAGCAGGCCGACCGGGTGCGGCTGAACATGAACGAGGTTTCGGCGCTGCAACCCAATGAGGGATGACGCGGTGACGGCGGCCGCAGGGGCGCCAGCGCTGCATGAGCCGCACGAGCACGACGGATAGCCCCACCCGGGTTCGCTGGGAATCCTGGTGGGGCTTGTTGATGGGGCGACGGGTCGGGGCGGGGGCACGGGCGTCAGCGGGCGTACTCGACGCTGCGGACTTCGCGGAGGACGGTGACGCGGACCTCGCCGGGGTAGGTCATTTCTTCTTCGACGCGGTTGGCGATGTCGCGGGCGACCTTGGCGCTGGCGTTGTCGTCGAGCCGCTTGGCGTCGCAGATGACGCGGACCTCACGGCCGGCCTGGATGGCGTAGGCCTCGCGGACGCCGTCGAAGCCGGTGGCGATCTCTTCGAGCTGCTGGAGCCGTTTGACGTAGCGTTCGAGGGTCTCTCGCCGCGCGCCGGGGCGTGCGCCGCTGATCGCGTCGGCGGCCATGACGATGGGGGTGTAGGGGCTGGTCGAGTCGATGTCGCCGTGGTGGCCGCCGATGGCGTTGAGCACCTCCGGCGACTCGTTGAGCTTCTTGCAGAAGTCCATGCCGATCTGGGGGTGTCCGCCCTCGACCTCGTGGTCCATGGCCTTGCCGATGTCGTGGAGGAACCCGGCGCGTCGGGCGATCTGGCCGTCGAGCCCCAGCTCGTCGGCGATGACCTGGCAGAGGTAGGCGGTCTCGATGGAGTGGCGGAGGATGTTCTGCCCGTAGCTGGTGCGGTAATAGAGCCGGCCCATCATCTCGGCGATCTTGGGGTGGACGCCCTGAACGCTGGCTTCGATGCAGGCGTCCTTGCCGTACTTGACGACGCGCTCGGCGATCTCCTTGCGTGTGGATTCGACGACCTCTTCGATGCGGGTGGGGTGGATGCGGCCGTCGTCGATGAGCTTCTGGAGGCTCTCGGCGGCGACGGCGCGGCGGATGGGGTCGAAGCAGGAGACCACGACCACGCCGGGCGTGTCATCGACGATCACGTCCACGCCGGTCGCCTGCTCGAAGGCGCGGATGTTGCGTCCTTCGCGGCCGATCACCCGCCCCTTCATGTCGTCCGAGGGGATCTCCACGCTCGAGACCGTGGAGTTGGAGGTGTGCTCGGCGGCGAAACGCTGGATCGCCTGCAGCGTGATCTTGAGCGAGTTCTCGCGGGCCTCTTCCTCGGCCTTGTTCATCTCGCGCTGGACGATCTGGCCGGCCTCGTGCTGGACCTCGGTCTCGATCTGCGCGAGCACGATCCGGCGGGCCTCGTCGGCCGAGAGGTTGGTGATCTGCAACAGCCTGTTCCGCTGCTCCTCGACGAGCTGGTCGAGCTGCTCCTGCTTGCCGGCGATCTTGTCCTTCTCCTCCTGGAGCTGCTGCTCCTGCTGTTCGAGGTTCTTCTCCTTGGTGCTGAGCACGTCGAGCTTGCGGTCGAGGTTGTCCTCGCGCTTGGTGAGCCGGCGCTCGGTTTCCTTCAGCTCGTTGCGGACCTCGTTGGACTGCTTATCGAACTCCTCGCGGAGCGCGATCTGCTCCTTCTGGGCTTCGAGTTCGATCTGCTTGCGCTGGGTCTCGGCCTCGCTCCGGGCCGAGGCGATGAGGCGGTCGGCTTCCTGCTTGGCGCGGCTGATCGTCTGGCCGCCCATCATGCGCAGGGCGAGCACCGCCCCGACGGCGCCGACGACGAACGCCGCGATGATGAGGCCGACGGCCAGGCCCGTGGACATCTGGGCGAGGGTGAGCCACGCCCCGGTGGCGAGGCAGGTGGGATCAATGGGCAGGTGCATCGGAGCGAACCCCTGTGTACGACCGAGGCGGCGTGGCTGGGGCCCAACCCCAGCGAACCGGCGCGGCCCGCCCTGTGGGCGAGAAACGGCCAGGGGTCCGAAGCCGACCCATCGGCGCGAAGCGAGCCGATGCATCACGACACCGGGCGGTCACGCAGATTGAGACGGGACAACCGCGAATCAGGCGCGTTGGCGCATTCGATCGGCGCGGCGGCCGAGACGAAGGGCACATCGGTCCCCGGGCGGCGCGTGGCCGGGCGCGGGGTCCGTCTTCCAAGACGCTGTTTTCTTCAGGCGAGCGCTCATGGGAGCGGTCTTTCCAACCTTGGGTTGATCCGTTCAATCTATCCCGCCCCGAAGGACGGTCCCAGTGGGATGCAACGGTTCACGCCAAGCCTGCCAGGGCCCCTGCGTGCCGCAATTTACATTTCCGCACGGCGCCGCCCGTGAACGTCGTGAATGCCTCCGGGCGCGCCGAACTATTGGAATGTAAACAATGTAGCTGCATCGGGGTATCGCAGTCAACTGACGTGATATCCGCCCCGGCCCCGCCGGTTCACCGGGCGGGAAGGCGAGGTCAATACTCTTTGCGGCGGCGCGCCGGGGGGATGTTCAACTGGCCGCGGTACTTGGCGACGGTGCGGCGGGCGAGCTCGATGCCCTGCTCCTTGAGCTTTTCAACGAGCTGGTCGTCGTTCAGCGGGTCGGACTTGTCCTCGCCGTCGATCAGCTCCTTGACCTTGTGCTGGACGGCGGTCCAGCTCATCTCCTGGCCGGAGTCGGACTCGGTGCCGCCGGAGAAGAACATCCGCAGGGGGTAGATGCCGCGCGGGGTCTGGACGTACTTCTCGCTGACGGCGCGGCTGACGGTGCCGACGTGGATGCCCAACTGGTCGGCGACCTGGATCATGGGCAGCGGCCGCAGGTGCTGTTCGCCGTGGTCGAGGAAGTCGCGCTGCACATCGAGCACGGCGTTGACGACCCGCAGCAGCGTGTTGCGGCGTTGCTCGATCGAATCGATCAGCCAGCGGGCGTTGGACATGCTCCGCGCGACGAAGTCGCGGGTCTTGCGGTCCTGGCTGCGGTCCTGGGTCAGCTTGCGGTAGCGGGGGTTGATCCGCAGGCCCGGCTGGGTGCCGCGGTTAAGCGCCGCCACGTAGCGGTCGTGGATCGGGTCGTACTCGATGATCACGTCGGGGATGATCGTCTGCGGGCGATCGGGCGAGAGCCGACGCCCGGGTCGGGGGTCGAGGCGGCGGATGCGGCCCAGCGCATCCTTGACCTGGTCGACGGTTCGGCCGGTCTTCTCGGCGATCTTCGGGAGCCGATTCATCTCGATGTCCTTGAGATGGTCGGCGATGAGCGAGCGAGCCAGGGCCAGCGCGTCGGGGTCGTCGTCGGGGTCGTCGGCGTCGATGAGGTTGTCCAACTGCAGCAGCAGGCACTCGCGGAGGTCGCGGGCGGCCAGGCCCGGCGGGTCGAGCCGACACTGCACCTGGCCGATCGCCGCCTGCAGGTCCTCGCGGCGAAGGTCCGACGGCGCCTGGCGGATCACCTCGTCCATCGAGGTCCGCAGGTACCCGTCGTCATCGATGAAGCTGATGAGCAGTTCGCCGGCCTTGTGGGTGGTGGGATCGACCTCGACGAACCGCCACTGGTCGAGCAACTGGTCGGTGAGCGGGGCGGCGCGGGCGGCGGTGTTGGCCATCGCCTCCATCTTGGCGTCCGGCTCGCCGTCGTCGCGGCGGGCGCGGGGGCGGTATTCGGCGGACTCGCTGGTGTTGTACTCCCAGGTGTCCGATTCGCTGGCCGCGAAGTCGTTGAGCCGCTCGAAATCGTCGCTGGTCGACTGGCCGGCGTCGGAGTCGTGGGCGACCAGGGGTTGCTCGGCGAGGTTGCCGTTGGAACCGGTGGCCTCGTCCTCGCGGCTGCGGCCGTTATCGGCCTGGGCCCGCGGCTCGACCAGCTCCAGCACGGGGTTGGACTCCAGCTCCTGCTCGATCCGCTCTTCCAGCGCCATGGCCGGCAACTGCAGGATCTCCATGGACTGGATCATCCGCGGCGAAAGCTTCATCCGCTGATCCATTCGCATGTACTGGCCGGCGTCTAAACGCATCGCGGGTCTCGTCGGGGCGGGGGGATGAGGGCCTCCTAGGGACAACCAGCCCATCGACCGGGCTTGTGTGCAGCTTAACCGCATTTCGCCGCTGGACAAGCGCCGTGGCAACAGATTTGCTGCGCCCGCCTCACAACCGTCAGGACAAGCTGGATCGGCTGGTGATCGCGTCGGCGAGGACGGTCTTGTTGGCCAGGTCCAACTGGCCGCCGGACGGCAGCCCCCGCGCCAGCCGCGTCACCCGCACGCCGCCGACGGCCTTCAGGGCCTCGGCGACATGCAACGCCGTCCCGTCGCCCTCGAGGTTGGGGTTCGTGCCGAGGATCACCTCGACCGGGTCGTCCGCGGCCAGTTGCCTCACGCGATCGACCAGGGGGTTGATCGTCAGGTCGTCCGGCCCGACGCCTTCGAGGGGCGCGATGCGGCCGAGCAGCACGTGGTACGTCCCGTCGTACACGCCGGTCGCTTCGAGGCTGATCACATCCTTGGGCTGCTCGACGACGAGGATGCGGCGGGGGTTGCGGCGACCGGCCCGGGCCGCGGCGCAGATGGAGCACGGGTCCGACTCGGTCAGGTTGAAGCAGGCCGAGCAGTGCCTCACGTGGGTCTTGACGTCCTCGATCGCCTTGGCCAGTTGCATCGCCTTGTCCGGCGGCTGCTTGAGGACATGGAAGGCCAGCCGCTCGGCCGTGCGCCGCCCGATCCCCGGCAGGCGCGCGAACTGATCGATCAGCCGGTTCATCGAGTCGGTATACGCGGGGTTGTCGGGCATCGTGGCTCGTCAGCGCGGCGGCGGGTCCGACGGATCGGTGGCTGGGTCGACGGGCGGCCCGCCTTCGCCGAGCAACCCTTCGAGCCCCGGGATGTTCATGTCGCCGGTCATCGCCCGGGTCTTATCCATGACGACCGCCTGGACCTTGTCCATCGCGTCGTTCATCGCCGCGGCGATCAACTCCTCGACCATGACCTTGTCGTCCTCGTTGCCGCCGGTCAGGCCGGTCAGCAGGTTCGGGTCGAGGTCGACGCGTTGGGCGCGGCCCTTGCCGTTGCAGGTGACACGGACGGCGCCGGCGCCGGACTCGCCGACGACGCGGACCTGCTCCAGCTCGGCCTGGAGTTCCTGGGCTTTCTCGCGGGCCTGGCCGGCCATCTTCATGATGCTGCCGAGGTTTCGGATGTTGTCAAACATGGGGTCACCTTTGTCGCCGCGCCGCGTGCCGGGGTCGTCGGGTCCATTCTACGAGTTGTCTCTGGCGTTCTCCGGGTCGTCTGCGGCAGTTCGGTCTTCCTGGACGTCGATGGGGCGGGCGTCGAACAGGTCGGCCAGCTCGCGGGTCAGCGGCATGCGCATCGCCTGGGCGAGGTCATCGGGCGTGGGGCCGACCCGGCGGGGGGCGGGGACGTCCGCGTCCGGCTCGGGCACGGCCGGCGCGGCGCCGCGATCGGCCGGCGGTGGCGGGCCCGGCGCGGGCACGGGGGCCGGGTCAGTGGGCCGGAACGCTACTTTTTTTTTTCGACGCTGCAGGCCAGCGCCGCGACGTCGGCGAAGCGTTCGCTCAGGGCCAGCCGCACCAGCGCCGCGTCGATCATCGCCCGCGGGGCGCTGGAGCCCTTGGCGTGGCGCTGGACGTTCTCGAGCAGGGCGATGGCGTGGACGATGGCGGCGGCGTCGAACCGCTGCGCCTGTTCGCCGAGCTGCTGCTTCGCCGCGTCCTCGAGGTCGACCAGCTCGGTGTCCGCGCCGCAGGCCTGCACGAGCATCATCGCGCGCAGGTGCTCGATCAGCGTCGTGACGAACTGGTCGAGGCTGATGCCGCGGGTGAGCAGTTCGTCGGCCGCGGCCAGCGTGCCCGCCACGTCGCTGCCCGCCACCGCGTCGACCAGCTTCATCACGATCGATCGGTCGGGCAGGCCGAGCATCTGCTCCACCAGTTCGGCGGTGATCGGGCTCTCGCCGGTGGCGAGCAGGCGGTCGAGCAGGCTCAGGGCATCGCGCATCGACCCGTTGCCCTGGCGGGCGAGCTCGAAGATGACCTGCGGCTCGACCTCGACCCGCTCGCGGTCGACGACCGCGCGCAGGTGCTCGGCGATCTGCCGCGTGGGGATGTTGCGGAAGTCGAACCGCTGGCACCGCGACTGGATCGTGGGCAGGACCTTCTCCGGCTCGGTGGTGCAGAGGATGAACTTGAGGTGGCCCGGCGGTTCCTCCATGGTCTTCAGGAGCGTGTTGAACGCGTCCTTGGTGAGCATGTGGACCTCGTCGATGATGTAGATCTTGTAGCGGGCGTTGCCGGTCGGGCTGAGGCTGGCGTTGGCGATGAGTTGCCGCGCGTCGTCCACCCCGCGGTTGCTCGCCCCGTCGATCTCGATGACGTTCAGGTCGCTGCCGGTCATGATCTGCTCGGCCATCCGCTGCTGGACGTCGGGGTCGGGGTAGTCGTCGAGGTCGGGCGGGTCGGGGCAGTCGTCGACGGTCTTGGGGGCGTTGAGGGCGCGGGCGAGCAGCCGGGCCATGGAGGTCTTGCCCACGCCCCGTGTGCCGGTGAACAGGTAGGCGTGGTGGACGCGCCCGCCGGAGATGGCGTTGCGCAGCGTCTGCGCGATCGGCTGCTGGCCGACGATGTCGCCGAACGATTGGCTGCGGTAGCGGCGTGCGAGTGCGGTGTAAGCCATTGCGGGGAAGCCACCAAGCGACCGAGCCACTGGGCCACGACGGCCCGCCGAGCGCTCGCCGGTCATCGCCGGTGCGCGGCGCAGCGGCCGGGTCGCTCATCGTCTGGTCGCGTGCAAAGGTGGGCAGGACACCGACGGCACCGGGCAACCGCCGCTTAGGGCTGCTCCGGTCAAGGCCTGACCCGGTTCACGGGCTACCCGTGCATCGGGCCCGCCCACTTTTGCACGCGACGAGAACGCAGCATCATAAAGCGGTTGGGACGACCGATCAAAACCGTCGGCCGCCGCGGTGTCCGGCGCGTTGATTGACACCCCATAAACGGCCAAGTAGATTGCCATGCGTCGGCGTCGGTTGATCGCAACTGACGCAGCGACGGATGGTTGCAGGGTCGCGCCGGACACCTGTCCAGGCCACGCGTCCGCGGCCCGCGGCCGATTCGCATTCGGTCCGGCCAGGGCCTGCCGGCCCGCAGATGGAGGCCTCCATGTCAAACGTGCGCTACTGGTTGTTTGCCGCATCGGCGCTGGTCTGTGTGATCGGCTTGTCCGTGTCCCCCGCGCCCGGCCAGGACATCGACCTCGGTGGATTCGGCGTCTCCGACGACGACGGCGGCACCTCATCGGTCGACGAGACGACCCCGACCGACCCGGGATCATCCCCCGACAGCGTCGACGGCATGGATCAGACCGGCACCATCGATATCGACACCATGGGCGGCGATGTCTCGGCTGACGTGCCCGAGGCCGGCGACGACCTGCGCCGCCAGGCCTCCGAGTTCTTCGAGGATTTCATCCACTACAGCCGGCTGGCGCGGCTGGACCTGGCCGCGGCCAACGGGCAGAAGTTCGCCGAGGCCGCGCTCGACCCCGAAACGATCCTCGACGTGGTCGAGTCCAGCCCGTACGACGACGACTACGTCCGCGACCTGACACGGATGCAGGGCATGAAGTCCGAGCAGGCGCAGCAGGCGAACATCGCCGACATCGCCCTGGCGGTCGAGCAGAAGATCGACCAGGCCCGCATCGCCGTCGTCCGCAATCCCCAGCGGATCCGCGAGGAGATCGCGAAGCTGGACGACGGGCTGCGGCCGCGGCTGAACGCCACGCGGCGGCTGAAGGTCGCCGGCGAGTACGCCGCGCCCTACATGCTCCAGGTCATTCGCGGCAGCAGCACCGAGGACCAGAAGCTGCGGCCCTACGTGCTGGAGGCCATGGTGGACGTCGGCCGGCCGCTGGTCGTGCCGTTGTGCGAGGCGCTGGGCTCGATCGGCAGCGTCGCCCAACAGGACGTGGCCCGGGTGCTGGCGCGGATCGGCTACCCCATCGCCCTGCCTTACCTGCGGGCCCGGCTGGCGGATGAGCGGACCACCGCCGAAGCGGTCGCGGCCATGACCGAGGCGTTGCAGACGATCGGTCGGCCTCGCGGCATCGGGCCCGACGCCGCGCCCGCGACCCTGTTCCTCATGCTGGCCGAGGACTACTATGACGGCCGCGCGTCGCTGATCCTCGAGCCCGAGGCGGCGTACAACGCGATGTGGCACGTGGGGTCGGACGGGCGGCTGACCTACCGCCGCGTGCCGACCGCGGTCTTCGGCGACGTGATGGCGATGCGCAGCGCCCGCCGCGCCCTCCGGCACGACCCGGACCTGTCGCCGGCGATGAGCCTGTGGGTCGCGGCGAACTTCCGGCGCGAGAACAACCTGCCGGCGGGCATGACCGACCCCAGCTACGGCGAGCAGATGCGCAGCCCGCACTTCTACGCGGTGCTCTCGGGCCCGAGCCACCTCAAGCCGGCCCTGTCCCGCGCCATGGCCGACCGCGACATCGCCTTGTCGCTGGACGTGGTGCGGGCGCTGCAGGCGACGGCCGGCACCCGGAGCCTGACCGACGACGCCGACGCGGTGCTGACCGCGCTGAACTACCCCCACCGCCGCGTGCGGTTCGAGATGGCGCTGGTCGTGGCCGAGGCCGGGCCGCACGAGAGCTTCGAAGGCTCCGGCCGCGTCGTGCCCGTGCTCGCCGAGGCGGTGCGGCAGGGCGACCGGCGGATCGCCGTCGTGCTCGCACCCGACCAGGCCAGGGCCAACCAACTCGCCGCCACCGTGCGGGAGGCCGGTGATTTCGAGGTGCTGATCGGCCGGTCGCTCGGCGAGGTCGTTGACGCGCTGGCCACGGTCTCGGGCGTCGACGTGGTGGTCGGCCACCTCGGGCCCCAGTCGGCGGGTCAACTGATCGCGGCCCGCGCCAACAACTACAAGCTCCAGGGCGCGCCGCTGGTCGTCGCCGCGGCGCCGGGCGAACTGTCCAGCCTCAACGACATGTTCGCGTCGATGGCCGACGTGGTGGTCGTGCCCGGCGACGCCGGGCAACAGCAGATGACCAGCGCCCTCGGCCAGGCGCTGCAGAGCATGGGCACCGAGCCGCTCACCCCCGAGCAGGCCGAACAGTACGCCACCGATGCCCTGGCGATGCTGCGTGAGCTGTCGCTGACCGACTCGCCGGTGTTCGACGTCGTCGGGGCGCAGTCGGCGGTGATCGATGCCCTGGACGACGCTCGCGATGCGGTCGCGAGCGGGGCGGCCGGCGTGCTGGCCACGCTCGGGACCGATGCGGCGCAGCAGGCGCTGGCGGACGCGGCGTTGGCCACGGATCGTGGCACGACGCTTCGCATCACCATGCTCGACAGCGTGGCACAGAACGCCCGGGCATTCGGGTCGCGCCTCACCCAGGTCCAGAAGGACAAGCTGCTGTCGCTGGTTCGCGATGCGACCGGCGACCTGGCCGATGCCGCCGCTCGCGCTCACGGCGCGTTGAACCTGCCCACGGCGCACGGCGTGCAGATGATCGTCCAATAGCGCCAGTCCTCGCCCCCAGCCGGGGCACGCCGCCGGTTCGGTTGTCGCGTGCGCTGTGCGGGCGATGATCGCCTGTAACGATTGCGCGGGCTGTGCCGCGTTGGCCGAGCGTGAATTTGCGTAAGTCGCGATGCGTGTTTGCGTCATCCTGCGTTATATCGCGGCCGATGACATGCCCTGCGCCGCGTTTTTCGGGGCGATTCCACACTTATGGGGGGTTCGGAGACTCCGCGCCGCGTTCCGGCGGGCATCGCCGGCGTCACAGCGACCGTTTAAGTCGTGTAGCAGCGCAGTCGATCCAACGTGCGATCGGTTCGGTAAGCCAAGGGTGACTGCGTGATCCGTTTCACGTGGCGCTCATGACGGACTTGCCGATCGGTCGCGCGAGGGTGTTGCCCCCGCGAGCGTGGTTCTGTGGTTCTTACATGGAGGTCTGTACGATGTATTCCAGTCAACGTGGTGGTGGCTTCACTCTGGTGGAAATCCTGATCGTGGTGGTGATCCTGGGGATCCTGGCCGCCATCGTGGTGCCGCAGTTCACCAACGCCAGTGAAACGGCGAAGGTCAGCTCGGTGATCAGCCAGCTTCAGACGCTGCGCAGCCAGATGGAGCTGTTCCAGGTTCAGCACAACGGCAACTACCCCGACCTGTCGGACGCGACGTCGCCGTGGGGTCCGCTGACGGCCGAGAGCTCGCCGGATCATACCAAGGGCGCCGACAGCGACGGCGGGGACCTGGGCCCGTACCTTCAGGCCGCCCCGGTCAATCCCTTCACGGGCAGCTCGACGATCGGCACCGCGTCGAGCGACGGCTGGGAGTACGACAGCGCCACGGGCAAGATCAAGGCGATCTTCGTCGGCACCGACGCCGAGGCCACGCAGTTGGGCCTGGACACGACCAACGACGTCAAGGTCGTCAGCGGCAGCTAATGGCCGGCCCAGCGGGCGGGGCGGTGCGGTCCCAACGACCGCGCTGCCGCTCGTGGGCCGCCCCGGCGGACGCCGCGCTCACGGAGGTATCGGCATGAGCCTTTCACCGCCCGGCACGACGTCGACCCGCCGGGGCCCCGCGGCCGGCTTCACGCTCATCGAGGTGCTGATCGCTTCGACGATCCTCGCGATCACCGTCGGCGCCCTGGTCTACCCCTTCAGCCTGGCGCACGAGCAACAGCGGCTCGACGCCTCAAGGACGACCGCCGCCGCCCTCGCCGCCCAGATGATCGAACGCATGGTCGATCTGCCGTACGACCAGGTCCTGGCGATGAACGGCCGGGTCGAGGTCGGCGACCAGATCACCGGCGGCGACGACAGCCCGATCGGCGACCCGTCGCTGACCGGCTATACGCTCAGCGTGGCCGCCGGCGAGGTGACGGTCGGTTCGGGCGACGAGGCGGCGACGTTCTGCTCCGCGACGGTCGTCGTCAGCCACCCGCAGATCCGGGCGGTGACCTACAGCCGCCTTTTCGCCCCGACGCCGTGAGTGGCGTTGCCATTGGTGAGGCCCCCGTCATGCGTCGACCCGCAGCACGAGCCGGTGGCTTGACGCTGATCGAGCTGAGCCTGGCGCTGGCCGGCCTGGCGATCATCTCCGTGGCCGTGACCGCGATGGGTTTCGCCGCCACCAGCGCCTGGAGCACGCGCGAGGCGCACCGCGAGCAGACGCGGGCGGCGCGGCTCGTCGCCGATCACCTGGGCCGATGGGTCCGCAGCGCCGAGCGCGTCGTCGCGACCCACGCCGTCGACGGTCGCACCCACCTCGTGCTCTGGACCGACGATGACTACTTCCCCGGCGAGGTCAACCTCGCGGAGCTGAAGGTCCTGAGCTTCGACGCGGCGACGGGGACGTTGACGCTCTACGCGGCCGAGCTGACCGACGCCCAGAAGTCCGGGTCGGCCAACGTGGCGCTCGACCCGGTGCTGGTCGGTGGGTCGGGCTTCGCCGCGTCGTTCGCGGCGCGGTCGGACACCCAGGCGTTCCCGCTGGCCGAGAACATCATCGACATGACCGTCACGGTGCGGGGGGGCGAGGCCGATTACGACTTCGCCTACGTGCAGTTGCAGGTGGCCGGCGCGGACGCGGCGCCGGATCAACTGGTCACCTGCGCCGGCCGGGTCCGCGCGCCGGAAACGGCGGTCGTCTTCGCGGGCGGCGGGGGGTGAGGTGGCTTGGGTATGAACCGAAAACGGGCTGACAGCGCGAGACGGCGCGGCGTGGCGATGATCCTCGTCATGGGCGCGGTCGCCATTGTCTTCGCCGTGGGTATGAGCCTGCTGGCGGGGCTGCCGGTTTCGGCCCGCGCATCGACCAACCTCATCGACCGCGACGAGGCGGTCTACCTCGCCGAATCCGGGCTGGTCGAGGCGCGGTACCGGATCGAGTCGGCCGAACCGGGCGATCCGGTGTGGCCGGGCGTCACCGGCCGCGCCGTCGACGGTCTGGATGGCACGTATGACGTGGCGGTGGTCGACCTGGGCGAGGGCGTGTACCGCGTCGACGCGACCGGCCACGCCGCCGGCCGGACCGGGCGCACCTTGACCCGCACCGTCAGCCTCACCATCGCCATCGGGCAGTCGGGCCTGAGCTTCAACGCGCGTCAGACCGCGATCCTTCAGGCCGGCTTCGCCGTCATCCCCACCGCCGCCGAGATCGTCGGCGACCTGCACGTGAACGGCCGGGTGTTCAACTTCGGCAACATCCTGGGCACGCTGACCGCCACCGATCGCATCTACGGCGACGGCGAGCAGGCCGACCCCGTCGACCTGCCCGAAGTCGACCTCGAAGCCTACGAGAACTACCAGTACAGCGGCCAATCGTACGGCGCGGCCGTCTACGACTCCGACAGCCTGCCGAGCGAGCTCGAACCGATCGCCGCGGACAACCCGCTGGGCGTGGTCGTGGTCGACGGCGACCTGACGCTCACCCAGGACGTCGAGATCGACGGGGGCATCCTCGTCGTGCGCGGCCGGATCAACCTCAACGGCCATTCGCTCGAGGTCGAGGGCGACGAAGACGCCGGTCACATCGCCCTGCTCGCCGAAGACGGCGTGTACTACAGCGAAGACAACTCGCAACTGAAGGTGGAGGGCGGGCCGGCCTACCTGGGCGGCGACTTGATGGCCAACTGGCGCATGCGAGACGGGGTGTTCAAGGCCGAGTCCGGGCTGTTCATGAACGGCTCGATGCCGCTGTTCTTCGATGGTGAGATCGAGATCGACTACCCCGAGGTCGTCGAGAACGGGTCGGCGAGCGTCAACTTCTTCGGCAGCGTGAACGCCGGCGCCGGCGGTCGCACCGTCACCGTCCTGAACTACGACCCGTAACTGGCCGATGAGCAAGTAAGTCCAATCGGAGCGACAGGCATGACAAGCATCCGTTATCTGAACGCGATCCTGACGATCCTGACGGTTGTGCTGGGCGTGCAGCTCTGGACGACGTGGACGGCCGGGCCGGCGTGGTCCGATACCGCCCGGGCCCAGGGCATCCCCGACGGCGGGGCCCAGCGGCAGCAGATCGTCGATCAACTCAAGCTCGTCAACAAGAAGGTCGACCAACTCCAGGGTCTTCTGACTTCGGGGAAGGTGCGCGTGCGGCTCGCCGAGGCCCCCGAAGAGCCCGAGCCCGACCGCCCGCGCCGATGAATCGCTCCACGGATGGAGTCGCGATCGCATGCATGTTCGAGACGGTGACATCCAGGCGCCGGGCGGCGTGGGCGGCTTCACGTTCATCGAGCTGATGATCGTGGTGGCCATTGTCACGCTGGCCGCGGTGCTGGTCGTGCCGCAGATCGCCAGCTCCGCGAGTTTCGAGGTCGAGGGGGCGGCCCGCGCGGTGCACGGCGACCTGCTCTACGCCCAGAGCGAGGCGCAGGCCAGCCAGGCCCGGCGCGCGGTCGTCTTCGACGCCGCGGCCAACCGCTACCGCGTCACCGACGAGAGCGGGGCGACGCTGTCGGCGGCCTGGCTCGGGGGCGCGTACGTCGTGGCGTTCGGGCAGGCATCGCGTTTCGGGCGGGTCCGCATCGAGAACCCGGACTTCGGCGGCGCCGCGGAGGTCAGCTTCGACGCGCTGGGCACGCCGTCCGGCGGGGGGTCGGTCGACGTGGTCGCCGGCGATCGCCGCTACCGCGTGCGCGTGACGGCCTACACCGGCCGCATCCGCGTTGAGGAGGTGACTGGGTCATGATGATCTGGGACACGATGAGGCAGGTCGGCCGATCGCCGATCGCCGTGGACATGGGGTCGACCAGCATCAAGATGCTGCAGTTCCAGGGCCGCGGGCCGACGTTGAGCGTCGCCGCGGGGGGGCTGTACGTGCTGCCGTCGGACCTGCCGGCGAGCGGGCCCGAGCGGGTCGCCGCCTGCATCGAGGGCCTGGAGCAGTTGCTGGCCGGCGGGCCGTACCGCGGCCGCATCTCCGCCAGCAGCCTCGCCGACCACCTCGTCCAGTACAAGAACATCCGCATGCCGTCGATGCCGCCGACCGAGCGCGTGCAGGCGGTCCAGTGGGAGGCGGCCGACCGCTTCCAGCTCGCCGACGACGACAAGGTCGAGTACCTCGAAGCGGGCACGGTCAACCTCGGCGAGGAGACGCGTGACGAGCTGATCCTGATGGCGGCGTCCGACCAGGCGTTGCGCGAGCACGTGCAGATCCTGACCGGGGCGGGGCTGAAGCCCATGGCGATCGAGCCGATCCCCGTGGCGCTGGCTCGGTGCTTCGGCCGGTTCGTTCGCCGCGACAGCGATCGGCAACAGGTGCGCGTGATCCTCGACATCGGCGGCGAGACGTCGAAGGTGTTGATCCTTCGCGGCCGGTCGGTGGCGTTCTACAAGCCGATCGACATCGGCGGGCGGAACCTCGACCAGGCGGTCGCCGACCGGCTGGACCTGTCGCTGGCCGAGGCGGCCGACCTGCGGCGGACGATGGGCGGCGACCGCGACCAGGCGGACGAGGCCGAGCAGCCGCTGTTCGGTGACGATCGACAGGACAGCGTCGCGCGGGCGGTCTTCGAAGCGACCCGCCCGGTGATCAACGAGCTGGCCGGCGAGGTCGGGCTCTGCCTGCGGTATTACTCGGTCACGTTCCGCGGGTCGCGGCCGAACCGCATCGAGATCGTCGGCGGCGAGCATCAACCCCACCTTGCCCAGTCGATCGCCGAGCACCTGCAACTGGAGGTCGTCGGCGCCCAGCCGCTCGACGGCATCGACGTCTCGGGCGAGCAGGTGACGATCGAACGGCGTGAGACGCAGGTCCTTTGGGCGACGGCGGTGGGCCTGGGCCTGAGGCCGATGGCCGCCAGCCTCGGCAAACGAGGTGCGGCATGACGATAATGGGCCCCAACGATCGCGTGAACTTCCTACCGGCGTGGTACATCCGCGATCACCGCCGCCGCGTCCATCGCCACCGGATCGCCACGGCGGTCGTCATGGCGGTGGTGGTGGTCGTGACGATGGTGGGCCTGGGCTACAACCAGCGCCGTCACCTGCAGTTCTACCGCGATGCGCTGCAGCGGCAGCTCGACGCCGCCGAGGGCCAGTACACCGAGGTGGTCAAGCTGCAGGAGGCCCACGCCGAGCTGCGCCGCCAGGTCCGGATCTACCACCGGCTGGCCCGGCCGGTCAGCATGGGCCAGGTCAACGCCGCCATCGCCGCGCTGACGCCCGACCCGATCTGCCTGACGAAGCTGGACATGAAGACCAGCGAGCGCAGCCGTCGCCGCGTCGTGGCCGACCAGGTCGACGCCGGCGGTCGACCGCTGCAGGTCACCGACAACGTCCAGGTCATCCTGATCGCGCTGGAGGGGGTGGCGCCGTCCGATCTGCAGGTCGCCAACTATGTCGGCCGGCTCGCCGGCTGCGGGCTGTTCGGCGATGTCCAGATGGCCCACGCCCGCCAGGACCGCATCGACAACGCCCAGACCCGCCAGTTCCGCATTCACATGACGGTCCCGCTGGACCGGGACTACCGGATGATCGCCTCGGCCGAGGAGGTGCGTGATGATCGATAAGTCGATGCGGTGGCAGATCGGCGTGGCCGCGGGCGCCCTGAGCCTGCTGATCGTGTTGGGCCTGTGCATGCCCATGTGGATGGGGATCAACACGCTGCGATCCGAGATCGACGCCGCCGAGGAACGCCTGGGCATCGCCCGCGGGCGGACCGACGGCCTGGCGCGGCTGGCCCGGGAAGTCAACCGGCTGCGGGAGGAGGTGGCCGCCACCAGCCGCGTCATCCCCAGCGAGCCCGACCTCGCCGCCGTCCTGAGGCAGTTGAGCGTCGAGTCGCAACAGCAGCAGTTGCAGCCGGACGGCATGAGCACCGGCGACCCCGTCCACAGCGACGACTGGTTCGCCGTGCCGGTCGGCGTGGTCCTGACCGGCCAGAGCCGCGACGTCTTCGCCTTCATCGACCAGGTCGAGCAGATGCCGCGGATGATCCAGGTCGACGCCTACACGATGGTCGCCGAGCCGGAGCACAACGGCCGCGTCGAGGCCGCGCTGAAGCTGACCACGTTCTACGCGCCCGACGATCTGCCAGGGGCCCCGCAATGAAGTGGACCAAGTTCAAACGTCAGTTGCTGGCCGACAAGCGGAAGCTGTCGCTGATCGTGATCCTGTCGGCGTTGATGCTGCTGCTGTGGGGACGGCTGCTGCTGAAGAACGTGCCGCAGACGGCGGTGGCGGACCCGAACCAGCCCGACGCCGCGTCGCTGCCGTTCATGCAGGACGCGCCGACGGCGGCCAAGCCCGATAAGCCGGTGCGGCCCCCGGTCCGCATCGAGGCGTTCCCCCGCGTGCAGCGCGAGCTGTTCGCGTTCGATTCGGACCGGTATCCGCGTGTCCCCGACGCGGAGATCGATGCGCCGGTCGAGCCTAAGTCGGACGTCGAATCGACCGATGAGATGTTGCAGCAGCGCAACAGGCGGCAGGCGGTCCGGGAGGCCGCCCGGCAACTGACGCTGCAGAGCACGCTGATGGGCTCGCCCGCGCGGGCCATGATCAACGGCGTGCTGCTCGAACCGGGCGAGATGATCGCCGGCTTCGAGCTCAAGACCGTTCGCAATCGCCAGGTCGTCCTGGCCCGCGACGGAGTGGAAGTGACGCTGGAGATGTGAAAGAGCTTGTCGCACCGCAAGCGGCCACCCCGAGCTGGGCAAGAGCAACCGACCGACGAGTAAGTCTCACGCACGTAGTTCAGGAGCCGCATCTATGGTCCCCAGGACACTCCCGACGACCCTGCTGGCTGTTTTTTTGTCTTCATGGTCCGTTTGTAGCGGACAGACCGACGATGGCGACCAGCCAAGCCAGGACACCCAGGCAATTGAGAACGTCCAGGTCAGCGACTTCGGCACGGTCAGCCTGAACGTGCAGGGCGCCGACCTGGCCCGGGTGCTGGAGATGCTCAGCGTCCAGGCCCGCCGCAACATCGTGCCCAGCCCCGCGGTCTCCGGGAGCGTGACGGCCAACCTCTACGACGTGACCTTCGACGAGGCGCTGCACGCGATCCTGCGGCAGAACGGCGCCGGCTACGTCGAGCAGGGCAAGTTCATCTACGTCTACACCCGGGAGGAGCTGCAGAACATCCAGACCGCCGACCGCGAGCTGGTCCACGAGGTCGTCACCCTGGACTACATCACCGCGACCGACGCGTCGACCTTTGTGACCCCGCTGCTGTCGAGCGCCGGGGCGATCGCGATCAGCGGCGAAGCCCCGCCCGGGTTCGAGCCCAGCCTCTCCGACAACGGCGCCAACTCCTACGCCCACGCCGACACCATGGTCATCCGCGACTACCGCCAGAACGTCGAGGCCATCATGGCCGTGCTCGAAAAGATCGATACCCGCCCGCAGCAGGTCCTCGTCGAGGCGACGATCCTCAAGGCCGACGTGACCGACGCGACGGCGTTCGGCGTGGACTTCTCGATCCTGACCAACGTCGCGTTGGACGCGTTCACCAACCCCTTCAGCGCGGTCGATGAGCTGATCGACGGCAACGTGGCCTCGAGCAGCCCGATCAGCGCGCTGGAGAGCACGACCGGCAACATCGTCGACCAGAGCAGCGTCCGCGTGGGCGTCGTCACCAACAACGTCGCCGCCTTCATCACCGCCCTCGACTCGGTCACCGACACCACGATCATCGCCAACCCCAAGGTCCTGGCGCTCAATCGCCAGAAGGCCGACGTGCTCGTCGGCGAGAAGATCGGCTTCCTCTCGACCACCGCGACCGCGACGTCGCAGACCCAGACGGTCGAGTTCCTCGACACCGGCACGCAACTGACGCTCAGGCCGTTCGTCTCGACCGACGGCTACATCCGCCTCGAGCTCAAGCCGCAGATCTCCTCCGCCCGCATCCGCGACGTCACGCCCAACAACGCCAACGACGCGGTGACGATCCCCGACGAGATCACGCAGGAGATGACGACCAACGTCATGGTGCGAGACGGCCAGACGATCGTGCTCGGGGGGCTGTTCAAGGAAGAGACACAGGTCGGCCGCAGCCAGATCCCCTACCTCGGCGACATCCCGATCGCGGGCGCCGCGTTCAAGGGCCGGGACGACTCGGTGACCCGCAGCGAGGTGATCTTCCTGATCACGCCGCACATCGTCCGCGACGAGGCGCTGGAGGCGGCGGGTGAGATCGCGGCCGATGGGGCGGAGATGGTCCGCATCGGCGCCCGCGAGGGGCTGCTGCCGTGGAGCCGGACGAAGATGACCGCCGCCCACCTCCGCGACGCGCACGAAGCGCTGGAGGCGGACGACGTGGACACCGCGTTGTGGGAAGTGGACATGGCGTTGTTCCTGCACCCGACGCAGAGCGAGGCGCTGCGGCTGCGGGAGAAGCTCGCCGGCCAGCGCGCCTATTGGCCGGGCAGCAGCCTGCTCGACGATGCGGTGGACCTGATGGTCGAGCAGGTCACGGGCGAGCGGGCCGATCGCCGGCCCCGGCCGATGGTCCCCGACCCCCGGCCGAGCAAACCCGCCGCGGACAACGAACCGCTGACCGCGGCGCCGGGGCCCGACGCCACCGCCGGGGTCACGACCGACGCCACGGACGCCAATGAGTAAGAAGGAAAGGCCGCACACATGAAACGCATGCGTAGAACATGGACGCTCGGGGCGGTGGGGATGATGGGGATGATGATGCTCGCCGGGTGCATGGAGACGCACAAGGAGGAGCGGAACGCGGCGATGAATCGCTGGACCGGCGCGCGGGCGGGGATCATCTACGGGCTGGCGATGCAGCAGTTCGAAGCCGGCGAGCTCGACAAGGCCCGCCGCACCGCCAACCAGGCGCTGTCCATCCAGCCGGACAACCCGAAGTTCAACGTGCTCGCGGCGCGGATCGCGTTGGAGAACGGCGAGCTGGAGCGGGCCTTCCGCCACCTCGAGCTGGCGATGGCCGCCGAGGAGCCCACCGCCCAGCCGTACTACTACACCGGCGTGGTCATGCAGCGTTGGCAGAAGTACGACGCGGCGCTGGCGGCGTACGAGCAGGCCTTCGAGCTCGAGCCGGACAACGTCGCGCCGCTGCTCGCCGCGGTGGAGATGCTCGTGAAGCTCGATCGCACCGACGAGGCCGTGGCGCGGCTGAAGGGCAAGGCGGTTTACTTCGAGCACAACGCCGACCTGCGGCTGGCGCTGGGCCGGGTCCTGATGAAGCAGCGCAAGCTGGACGCCGCCATCGAGTACCTCCGCGAGGCGCACCTGCTGGCGCCCGACGACGCGATCGCGCTGGAGCAGCTCGCGCTGGCCGAGTACACCGCCCACCGCTACGCGGAGGCGGCCCAGCATCTCCGCCGCCTGCTGGGGGACCCCGACCAGGCCGGTCGACGCGACCTGCGGATGGTGCTCGCCGATTGCTACCAGGCCACCGGCCAGGCCCCCCGCACCCGCACGATCCTGCTGGCGCTGACCCGTGAGGACCCCGCGGACGTGAACGCGTGGGTCAAGCTGGGTCAGGCGGCGTGGATGATCGGCGACGTGCGTCGGCTGGGCGAGGCCGCCGAACGCGTCACCAGCCTCGCGCCCGATCGCTACGAAGGCCACCTGCTGCAGGGCATGGCGGCGCGGGAAGCGGGACAATTCGACCAGGCCATGGCCCGGTTCGACCGGGCCGCGTCCCTGGCGCCCGACAGCGCGCTGCCGCACCTGATGACGGGGATGACCTGGCAGGCGCAGGGCGAGCGTGAGGCGGCGGCCGCGGCGTACAACCGCGCGATCGACGCCGATCCCCAGGACCACCGCGCCCGCGCGCTGCTGGCCTCCATCGAGAACTGACACCCGAGGTACGCCAAGGTGGGAGTGGGCAAGGCCATCAGCCTGATCGTTCTGGTGAACGCCGCCGCGGCGTCCGCGGTGGTGCTGCTGGGGCAGCGCTGGGGCCTGTGGCCCGGGGGCGGATCGAGCATCTGGCCCGGGGCGATCGCCGGTGCGGCGATGGCCGCCGGCGGCGGTGTGGCGGCGTGGTTCGCGCTGGGGGCGCGGGTCGAAGGCGACCTGCGGAAGCTGCGGGCGTTCGTCGACGCGACCGACGGCGGCGGGCCCACGGAGGCGGCCTGCCGGCCGCGGTGGCCCTTGAACCAGCTCGCCGCCGCGCTCAATCGCACCCTGCGGCGGCAGCGCGAGCAGGTGGAGCAACTGACCAACCGCCGCCGCGAGCTGGAGATCCAGTGCCGCGTGATCGACGCCGATCGCCGCCACGCCCAGGCGATCCTGCATTCGCTCAGCGACGCGGTGCTCGTGACCGACGCGTTCAACGAGGTGGCGCTGGCCAACGAGGCGGCGGCCGAGGCCCTGCACTTCGACCTCGAACAGAGCCCCCACCAGCCGATCGACCGCGTGGTCAGCGACCCGGAGCTGATCAAGCTGATCCGCGATACCCGCGAGAGCGCCAACCTCTCCAACCGCCGGCACGTCGAGCACGTGGTCTCGGGCAACGGGGACGGGCGGGTCTTCGACGTGACGCTCAGCTGCATGGGCGACCGCCAGGACGACGTGGCCGGCGTCGTGACGATCCTGCACGACATCACGCGGGAGAAGCAGGTCAGCAAGATGAAGAGCGACTTCGTGTCGTCGGTCAGCCACGAGCTGCGGACCCCGCTGTCGAGCATCAAGGCCTACATCGAGATGCTGGTGGACGGCGAGGCGCCCGACGAGCAGACCCGCGCCGAGTTCTACAACGTCATCCAGTCGGAGACCAACCGGCTGTCCCGGCTGATCGACAACATCCTCAACATCAGCCGCATCGAGTCGGGCATCATCAAGGTCCAGCGGGACCAGGTGTCGCTGCCGATGCTGATCAAGGAAGTGCTGGAGGTGATGCAGCCTCAGGCGCGGGCGAAGGACATCGCGCTGTCCGAGCCGGCCACCCCGCTGTACTTCGAGGTCTTCGCCGACAAGGACATGCTCTACCAGGCGATGCTGAACCTCGTGGGCAACGCGATCAAGTACACGCCCCGCGGCGGGGCGGTCACCGTCGAGACGCTCGTCGACGACCACGACCGGCTGGTGACGGTGAGCGTGCGGGACACGGGCGTGGGGATCCCCCAGGATGCCCTGCCGCACCTGTTCGAGAAGTTCTATAGGGTTAACGACCACAAGAAGCTGGCCAAGGGCACGGGCCTCGGGCTCAACCTGGTCAAGCATATCGTCGAAACAGTGCATGGCGGCAAGGTTGCCGTCACGAGCGAGCCGGGCGAGGGCAGCACCTTCAGCCTCTCGCTGCCCATGTCGGACGGGCGCGCGTAACACGAGGCGGACGTTGTCGCGGAGGCGGCCGCCGATCGCGCCGGGCGCCCGAGACAGGAGTACAAGATGGCTGACGGGCGGGACAAGCCGGTGGTTCTCGTGATCGATGACGAATCGCACATCCTGCACGTGGTGTCGCTGAAGCTGCGGAACGCGGGGTACGAGGTGCTGACCGCCGTCGACGGCGAGGAAGGCTACGAGATGGCCGTGCAGCACGAGCCGGACGTGATCATCACCGACTACCAGATGCCGTTCCTGACGGGCCTGGAGGTCTGCCGGAAGCTGCGTGAGCACGGGCCCACGTCGCAGACGCCGGCGATCATGCTCACGGCGCGCGGGTCGGGCCTCAGCGCCGAGGACCTGGAGGCGACGTCGATCCACAGCGTCCTGACCAAGCCCTTCAGCCCGCGCGAGGTGCTGGCCACCGTGCAGGACGCGCTGTCCCGGGGACCGGAAGCCGTAGCATGACCACGCTGACGCGCGAGATCGACTGGACGGCGGGCGGGGAACTGGTCCGCCGCTGCACCCAACTGGGTTTCACCGTGGTGACGGTGGACACCGGCGGGTCGATCCGCGCGGTCGCCGCGGCGGGCAAGCCCGACCGCCTCGACCTCAACCGCCTGGTGAGCCGGTCGGCGCTGTTCGGGCGGTCGCTGTCGCTGGCGGTGCGGCAGTGGCAGGGCCGCGACGACGTCGAGCCGACCATGCTCTGGCCGGGCTGCTGGATCGTGCCGCTGCCGTGGCGGCTGCGGCGCCGCTGCCTGGGTTACCGCGTGGCGCTGCTGCTCACGCCGGCGCTGCCGGCGAGCGAGCAGTTCGTGCAGGTCCTCGGCGAGGCCGGGCTCGACCGCGACGCGGCGCTGGCCCAGTGCGCCTCGCAGCCGCTGCCCGACGAGCCGCAGGTCCACCGCATCGCCCACCTGCTGCGGTGGATGAACCAGGACGTCGAGCACCAGCAGGGCCACGACCTCGAGATCGACACGCTCAGCCAGCAGCTCTCCGAGACCTACGAGGAGCTGTCGCTGGTCTACAAGCTGTCGGCGGGGATGACCGTGACGCAGGAGCCCAAGGCGTTCCTCCGGGACGCGATGGACGAGCTTCAGCAGGTGGTGGGCCTGCACTGGATCGCGCTGCAGCTCAACGAGACCGACGATCGGCTGGGCGCGATGCGGGGCGAGCTGTTCATCGCCGGCCAGATCCCCTGCACCCGCGCCCGCATCAGCACCATCGCCCGCCAGCTCATGATCCGCTGCGGCAACGATCAATGCTCGCGCATCATCGAAGACGTCTCGCAACTCGGGATCGACGCGCTCACCGGGCTGGCGCGGCACATGCTGCTCGTGCCGCTGGTCCGGGAGGAACGGCTGCTGGGGTTCATCGTCGGCGCCGACAAGATCAACGACGGCGAGCTGTGCAGCGTCGACAGCAAGCTCATCACGTCGCTGGGCCAGAGCATCGGCATCTTCCTCGAGAACGCCATGCTGTACGAGGACGTCCAGGACATGTTCATGGGCACCTTGCGGTCGCTGGTCAACGCGATCGACGCGAAGGACACGTACACGTGCGGCCACAGCGAGCGGGTGGCGTGGCTCGGGCGGAGCCTCGCCGAGGCGGCCGGGCTCGACAGCTACACGGTCGAGCGGCTGCACCTGGCGGGGCTGCTGCACGACGTGGGCAAGATCGGCGTGCCCGAGGCGGTGCTCACCAAGCCCGGCCGTCTCACCGACCGCGAGTTCGCCATCATCAAGACGCACCCGCGGATCGGCGGCCGCATCCTCCAGGGCATCCGCCAGATGCAGGACCTGATCCCCGGCGTGCTGTACCACCACGAGCGGTACGACGGCAAGGGCTACCCGGACGGGCTGGCCGGCGACAACATCCCGCTGTTCGGGCGGGTGCTCTGCCTCGCCGACAGCTTCGACGCGATGAGCAGCACACGCACCTACCGCGAGGCGCTGCCGCTGAACGCGGTGCTCGACGAGATCCACCGCTGCGCCGGCAGCCAGTTCGACCCCCACCTCGCCGAGGTGTTCGTCGACCTGGACTTCGCCGAGTACCACCAGATGGTCCTGAAGCACCAGCAGCGTCAGTCGCTGCTCGGCCGGGAGTTGCGGGAGGAGGCGCCGGCATGAAGCTCAAGCACGAGAACTACGACCGCATCACCGTGGTCGCGCCCGAGGGCGACGTGACGACCGACGACCTGGAGCCCATGCGGAAGCTGCTCGAGGAGCGGCTGGAGGCCGGGGCACGCGACTTCGTGTTCGACTTCGGCCAGACCGAGTTCATCGATTCCAAGGCGCTGGAGCTGATGCTCTGGCTGCAGGAGCAGGCCGACGACCGCCTCGGCCAGGTCCGCCTCGCCCAGCCGACCGACACGGTGCGGACGATCCTGCACGTGACGCGGCTGGAGCACCACTTTGATACGCACGCCGATCTGGACACGGCCCTGAAGAGCTTGAGATAGACGCATGAGCCAACTCAAGACGACGGACAACCCGCCCCCGGCCGCGCCGGCCAAGCAGCTCGGCCGGCTGCTGGTCGAGAAGGCCCTGGTCACCGAGGAACAGATCAGCGAGGCGCTGGAGCATCAGCGCGCCCAGGGCCATCGCAAGCTGCTCGGCGAGACGCTGGTCGAGATGCAGATCGTCAGCGAGGACCAGGTCACCGAGGTGCTGGCCGAGGCGTACGGCGTGCCGTACGCCCGCGTGGCGCCGCGGATCGCGGACCCGAAGGTGGTCGAGGTCCTGCCCCGCGAGTTCATCGAGAAGCACAGCGTCATGCCGCTGTTCCTGGTCAACGGCAAGCTGACGGTCGCGGTGCCCGAGCCGGCCAACCTCTTCCTCATCGAGGAGATCGAGAAGGTCAGCGGGCACACGGTCCAGATCGTCGCGGCCACGGCGCACGACATCCGCCACACGCTCCAGGCCTACCTGCCCGCGGCCAACGTCTTCGTGATCGACGACATCGTCGACGACATCCCCTCCAGCGACCTGAACATCGTCGAGAACCAGATCACCGAGCTGGCCAACCTCGAGGAGGTGGCCGGCCACTCGCCCGTGATCAAGCTGGTCAACTACCTGATCTACAACGCGGTCCGCGAGGGCGCCAGCGACATCCACATCGAACCCGACGAGAACGTGCTCCGCGTTCGGTACCGGGTGGACGGGCGGCTGTACGAGAAGATCAGCCCGCCGCACCAGATGCACGCGGCGGTCGTCAGCCGCATCAAGATCATGGCCCAGCTCGACATCTCCGAGCGCCGCGTCCCGCAGGACGGCGGGATCCACGTCATGCTCGAGGGCCGGCCCGTCGACCTCCGCGTCAGCACCATGCCCGGCAAGCACGGCGAAAAGACCGTCATCCGCATCATCGACAACCGCAACATCCTGGTCTCGCTCGAGAAGCTGGGCTTCAACTACGACATGCTCCAGCAGTTCAAGCAGGTCATCCACGCGCCCAACGGCATCGTGCTGGTCACCGGGCCGACCGGCTCGGGCAAGAGCACCACGCTCTACTCCGTGCTCAACGACATCAACGACCCGGCGGTCAACATCTGCACCGTCGAGGACCCGGTCGAATTCAACCTCGCCGGGGTGAACCAGTTCCAGGTGAACGAGAAGGCGGGCTTCCAGTTCTCCAACGCGCTGCGTGCGCTGCTCCGCCAGGACCCCGACGTGGTGATGCTCGGCGAGATCCGCGACTGCGAGACCGCGAAGATCGCCACGCAGGCGGCGCTGACCGGGCACCTCGTGCTCTCGACGCTGCACACCAACGACGCGCCCAGCGCCGTGACCCGCCTGTACAACATCGGCGTCGAGCCCTACCTCGTCGCCGCGTCGCTCCGCGGCGTGCTCGCCCAGCGGCTGGTCCGCAAGGTCTGCTCCAACTGCAAGGAGCCGGTCGACGTCGCCCCCGGGCTCCGCCGCGCCGCCGAGCAGGTCATCGGCCCGATCGACACGTTCTACCACGGCAAGGGCTGCGCTAAGTGCCGCGACACCGGGTACGCCGGTCGGATCGGCGTCTTCGAGCTGCTCAAGCCCTCCGACCCGATGCTCGATTCGATCGCCGCCGGCGAGGGCATGCACACCCTCCGCCAAATGGCCAACGACGAAGGCTTCGCCACCCTCCGCGCCGACGGCATGGAGAAGGTCAAGGCGGGCCTGACCACCATCGAGGAGGTCCTCTACGCCACCGCGGGATAACCGGGCCCGTCGGTAAGGGAACGCAACGGCATGACGGTGTTCGCCTACGAAGCACGCGACGCCGGGGGGCAGATGGTCAACGGCACCATCGACGCGACGGACCTGCACGCAGCCGGTCGGCAGCTCCGCGCCGACGGCAAGTTCATCGTCCGCCTCCACGAGAGGCCCGCCGACGCCGAGGCGGACGACGGCCCCGCCTCGCTGGAGTCCTGCTACGGCCACGTGAAGCGCGACGACATCATCTACATGGCCCACCAGCTCTCGGTCATGGTCGAGACGGGCGTCACGCTCGGCGAGGCCCTGCGGACCCTGACCGAGCAGTGCCCCAACCGCTACTTCGGGCCGATCCTCGACGACGTGAGCGACCAGGTCCACGCCGGCGAGCCGCTGTCGATCGCGCTGGCCCGCCACCGCCGCGTGTTCCCGGCCCTGATGATCTCGCTGATCCGCGCCAGCGAGACCTCCGGCACGATGGGCCCGATGCTCGAGCGCGTCTGCACCTACCTGACCAAGGAGCGGGAGACGCTGCGGGCGGTCCGGGGCGCCACGGTCTACCCGATCATCATGCTCTCGGTCGCGGTGATCGTGACCGTGTTCCTCATGACGTTCGTGCTGCCCCGGTTCAGCGACGTCTTCACCCAGCGCGGCGCGGTGCTGCCCGCCCCGACGCAGTTGCTGCTGACCATCAGCAACCTCATGATCCACTACTGGTTCGTCTGGGCGGCGGTGGTCGCCGCGCTGATCGTCGGCGGGGCGTGGTTCCGCACCCGGCCGATCGGCCGACGCGCCTTCGACTGGCTCAAGCTGAACACCCCGGTGCTCGGCACGATGATGAACCAGCTCTACGTCACCCGCGCGATGCGGACCATGGGCACGATGCTCTGCGCCGGCGTGCCCATGCTCGACATGGTCGCGATCGTCCGGGACGTGACCACCAACAGCTACTACGACGAGCTGTGGGAGCACGTGGACGAGCGGCTCCGCCAGGGCACACAGCTCTCCGCCGCGCTGGGCGACAGCCGGCTCATCCCCGCCAGCGTCACCCGCATGATCCACGCCGGCGAGAAGGCCGGCCGGCTCGGTGTCGTCATGGAACGCGTCGCCGTCTTCACCGAAAGCGACTTCGACGATTCGGTCAAGCGGGTCACGCAACTGATCGAGCCGGCCCTCATCCTCTCCATGGGCGGGCTCGTCGGTTTCATCGCCATCAGCCTGCTCCTGCCCATCTTCAGCGTCGGCCGCGTCATGGCGGGCGGATGACCGTCGCCACCACAGCGGTTGAACCCATCGCTCGTACGGCGCCCGCCGCCCACCACGGACAACGCCCGCGTTCGGCTCGACCCGGCATGCGGCGGCGACGTCGGTCCCCCCGAGGGTGGTGGTGATGCTCACCCCGCGGCGGCGGAGCGGCGGAGCAGGGGGGTCAGGAACTGCCCCGTGTAGCTGCCGGGGGTCGCGGCGACCTGCTCGGGCGTGCCCTCGGCCACGATCGTCCCGCCCTGGTGCCCGCCCTCCGGGCCGAGGTCCACCACCCAGTCGGCGCACTTGATCACGTCGAGGTTGTGCTCGATCACGATGACGGTGTGGCCCTTGTCGACGAGCCGGTTCAGCACGTTCAGCAGGTTGTGGATGTCGGCGAAGTGCAGGCCGGTCGTCGGCTCGTCGAGCACGTAGACGGTGTGGCCCGAGGCGTTCTTGCCCAGCTCGGTGGCGAGCTTGACGCGTTGCGCCTCGCCCCCGGAGAGCGTGGTGCTGGCCTGGCCGAGGTGGATGTAGCCCAGCCCGACGTCCCGCAGCGTCCGGGTCATCTGCACGATCTTGGGGAACGCCTCGAAGAACTCCATCGCCTCCTCGACGGTCATCTCCAGGACCTCGGCGATGTTGCGGTTGCGGTAGCGGATCTCCAGGGTCTCGCGGTTGTACCGGGTGCCCTTGCACTGCTCGCACTCGACGAAGACGTCGGGCAGGAAGTGCATCTCGATCTTCTTGACGCCCTGGCCCTGGCACGACTCGCACCGGCCGCCCTTGACGTTGAAGCTGAAGCGGCCGGCCTTGTACCCGCGGATCTTCGCCTCCCGCGTCAGCGCGTAGAGCTTGCGGACCTCGTCGAACACGCCGGTGTACGTCGCGGGGTTGGACCGCGGGGTGCGGCCGATGGGCGACTGGTCGACCTCGATGACCCGGTCGATGTTGCCCAGCCCGTTCACCCGGTCGTGGGCGCCGGGCTTCTCGCGCGCCGCGTGCAGGTACCGCCGCATCGCCCGCAGCAGGATCTGGTTGACCAGCGTGCTCTTGCCCGAACCCGAGACCCCGGTCACGCAGAGCAGCCCGCTCAGCGGGAACCTCGCGCTGATCCGGCGCAGGTTGTTCTCGCGGGCGCCCTTGACGACCACGGCGTTGTCGAGGTCGACCTGGCGCCGCCGCTCGGGCAGGTCGATCTCGTACTCGCCGGTGAGATACTTCGCGGTCACCGAGTCCTTGCTGGCCATGAGGTGGTTCAGGTCGCCGCAGGCGATCACCCGCCCGCCGTGCCGCCCGGGCCCGGGGCCGATGTCGATGATCCAGTCCGCCGACCGGATCGTCTCCTCGTCGTGCTCGACGACCAGCACGGTGTTGCCGATGTCGGTCAGGTGCCGCAGCGTGCGGATCAGCCTCGCGTTGTCCCGCTGGTGCAGCCCGATCGTCGGTTCGTCGAGCACGTAGCAGCACCCGACCAGCCCCGACCCGACCTGGGTCGCGAGCCGGATCCGCTGCGCCTCACCGCCGCTGAGCGTGCTCGTCGACCGGTTGAGGTTGAGGTAGTCCAGCCCGACGTCGGCCATGAACTGAAGCCGCGACCGCACCTCCTTGACGATCGGCTCGGCGATGACCCGCTGCTCGCTGTCGAGCACGAGGTGTTGGAAGAACGCCAGCGCTTCGCCGATGGTCATCCGCACCACGTCGTCGATGTTGAAACGCAGGGGCTCGCCGAAGCGTTGGCCGCTGCCGCGTCGGGCGGCCTCGGCCGCCGCGTCGGTCGCCTGCAGCATGACGTGCAGCGACGGCCGCCTCAGCCGCGCCCCGTGGCACCCCTCGCACGCCGCCTCCGACAGGTAGTTGTGAAGACGCTGCTTCACGTACTCCGAATCGGTGTTGTCCCAGCGGCGTTGCAGGTTCGGGATCACCCCCTCGAAGTACGTGCCGTACTTCGACTCGTCGCGGCTGGTCGTGCCGTGCATCAGGATGCGGCGGGTCGGCTTGGACAACGCCTTGTAGGGGGTGTCGGCGTCGGCGTCGAAGTCGCGGCAGAACTGGCGGATCATCCGCCCGTAGTAGATGTTCATCCGCTTGCCGTGCTTCCGCCACGCCTCGATCGCGCCGTCGGCCAGGCTCAGCTCCGGGTCCGGCACGATCAACTGCTCGTCGAACTCCAGGATCGTGCCCAGCCCCCCGCACTGCTCGCACGCGCCGTACGGCGAGTTGAAGCTGAACAGCCGCGGCGCCAACTCCTCCAGCGCGCACTCGGGGTGCTGGGCGCACGCGTACTTCTCGCTGTACAGGTGGTCGACCCATCGTTCACCGCCCCCCGGGCCCGACTCGTCCATCACCGTGATGATGACCAGCCCCTCGGACTGCTTGAGCGAGATCTCGATCGAGTCGGCCAACCGCGCGCGGACCTCGTCCTTGACGATGATCCGGTCGACGACGGCCTCGATGGTGTGGGCCTTGCGCTTGTTCAGGGCGGGCGCGTGCCGGAGGTCGGCGACCTCGCCGTCGATCCGGGCCCGGACGAAGCCCTGCCGCTGGATGGATTCGAGCACCTCGCGGTGCTCGCCCTTCTTGCCGCGGACGACCGGGGCGAGGACCATCAGCTTGGTGCCGGCGGGCATGGCCATCACGTGGTCGACGATCTGCGTGGCGGTGGTGGCGGTGATGGGCCGGCCGCAGACGTGGCCGTCGTCGTCGGTGTGCCAGCAGTGGGGCCGACCCGCGCGGGCGAACAGCAGCCGCAGGTAGTCGTAGATCTCCGTGGTCGTCGCCACCGTGGACCGGGGGTTGTGCGACGCCGACCGCTGCTCGATCGCGATCGTGGGGGGCAGGCCCTCGATCTCCTCGATGTCGGGCTTGTGCATCTGCTCGAGGAACTGCCGCGCATACGCCGAGAGGCTCTCGACGTACTTGCGCTGGCCCTCGGCGTAGATGGTGTCGAACGCGAGGCTGCTCTTGCCCGACCCCGACAAACCGGTCACCACCACGAGCTGGTCGCGGGGGATGTCGATGTCGACGCCGGCGAGGTTGTGCTCGCGCGCGCCGCGGATGCGGATGCACTTGCCGGCCATGCCTGTGCTGGCTGCCATGTGGGCTATGCCCCTCCCGAGGCATTACAGACGGACGAAACCTGTAGTTTAGCGATGCCCGCGGTCGCACGCCAGCGGCGCGGCGTTTGCCCGTTCGTCGCCGGGTCGCTACATTCGCGACGCATGCGATTCCGCCTCATCGATCAAGTCCTCGAGCGGTCGGTCGACCGCGTCGTCGCGGTCAAGCAGGTCACCGCCGCCGAGGAGTACCTCGCCGACCACTTCCCGACCTTTGCCGTGCTGCCGGGCGTGATGATGCTCGAGGCGATGGTCCAGGCGGCGCGCGAGCTGTTGGGCGAGGGCCCCTGGGTTGTGGCACAGGTCCGCAACGTGCGGTACGGTAACATGGTCCGCCCGGGCCAGAGGCTCGTCGTCACCGTCGATCGCGCCAAGCGCGACGGCGACCACCACAGCTTCACCGGCGCCGGGGAGGTCGACGGCAGGACCGCCGTCCAGGGAAAGTTCACGATGCGACCGTTGGGAGCGTAACCGCAAACCACCCGCCGCAAGCCACCCCGCCGGCGATCCCCGTCAAGCGATCGAACGCCTCGTGGCTCATGGCGTACGCCTGATGACTGGAGACCCACCCATGGCTGACATGTCTCGCGACGAAATCCACGAAAAGGTCCGGGAGGTGCTCGTCGACGCGCTCGGCGTCGATGAGGACGAGGTCGAGCCCAAGGCCGCGCTCGGCGAAGACCTCGGCGCCGAGAGCATCGACTACCTCGACATCTCGTTCCGCCTGGAAAAGGCGTTCGGCATCAAGATCGAACAGGGCGAGATGATCCCCGAGTCGGCGCTGCAGAACCCCGACTACGTGCAGGACGGCAAGATCACCGACGCGGGCCTCGAAGAGCTCAAGCGCCTCATGCCCTACGCCGACTTCGCCGCGCTCGAGGAAGACCGCTCGGTCAACAAGGTCGTCGACGTCTTCACCGTCGACGCCCTGGTGAACTTCGTCGAGATGAAGCTCGATAAGTCGGGCTGAAGTCCCGGTGCGGCGACCCCCCGGGCGCGATGAACGCCGCCGCCGACCCGCGGGTCGCGCGCGACACATCACTCTTCGCCGCCGCCGGAGCCGACCCATGCGCTGGATGTGGATCGACAGAATCCTGGCCCTCGACAAGGGCGTGCGGTGCGTCGCGGTCAAGAACGTCAGCCTCGCCGAGGAGCACCTGCACGACCACTTCCCCGGCGCCCCGACCATGCCCGCGCCGCTCATCATCGAGGGCATGGCCCAGACCGCGGGCATCCTCGTCGGCCACGCCCGCGGGTTCGCCGAGAAGGTCATCCTCGCCAAGATCGGCAAGGCCGCGTTCGACCGCGACGTCCACCCCGGCCACACCCTCATCTACGAAGCCACGCTCGAACACCTCGACGACTCGGGCGCCGCGACCACCGGCGTCGTCAAGCTCATCGACCACGCCCAACCCGGCCCGCCGCACGCCGACCCGACAACCATCGGCGCGATCGACCTGATGTTCAGCCACATCGACCGCAACCGCGCGGGCCTGGCCTTCCCCGAGCACAACTTCGTGTTCACCGACCAGTTCTTCGACCTGCTACGCAACAGCGGGTTCGGCGAGGACCCGGCCACGCCGCCGGATCGCTGAGGTCCGGCCAAAGAAAAACCGGGCGGTCGGGTGGAACGTGAGGGACGACGCGTCGGGTTCAATCAAGCGGCGGGATGCGGATCTTTACTCAGTAATGGTCGTACGCGACCCTGAAGTGTGTGTTGTTACCCGTCCGCCGTCTGACTGACTCCACCAACGTGCGTGTCACGTTCCGCCGGACCGCCCGGCGATACCGCATATATCGGCTAATCAAACATTAATCATGAAGAGAATCGCCCCGCCGATTATCGGAAGACGGTCGGCGCAAGCCCGGGCCATGATGTGTGAAGTGAGAACCAGGGAGGGGGAGTCAGAAGGGGGAGCAGGGGAGAGGCGTGGGCGGTTCGCCTCGCGCCGGCCTGGCCCCCGTTGGCTCGGCGTCGACCCTCCACCCGCTGCCCGCCACGCGCGCCCTTCCGATTCGCCGGTTCACAAGTGCAGTTGTTCGAGCGACCGTTCGAGCACCTGCAGGGCGCCGTGGAGGTGGGGGGCCTGGCCCTCGCTGCGGAGGTAGGCCGGGGCGGCGCCGGCGAGCAGCACCCGCCGCATGTGCGCCAGCTTCGGCCAGTCCGATTCCAGGTGGATCCCGTGCGCCTTGCGGGCGCGGCCGATCCCCTTGACCACGTCCCGGTCCGCCAGCCGCGACGCGTGACCCCAGTACAGGTGCTCGAAGTACACCGCGTCCTCCACCCAGTGGCCGGCGTGCACCTCCGCAAAGTCGAACAGCAGCGCCGGCCCGTCCGGCGGGGCGCTCCGCGTCATCGCGTTCGCCAGGTGCAGGTCGCCGTGGCACCACTGATCGACCGGCCTCGCCTCCCACTGCTGCAGCAGCTTCTTCGACACCTTCTGAAGCGCTTTCAACGCCTTGTTCCAACGCTGTTCCTCGGGGACCGCGTGCTCGTGGATCGCTCCCCGCGCCTTCCGCAGGATCGCCGGCCAGTCCTCCTCTCGCGGCGGCTTATCGACGGCGTGGGCCTGCGCCGCGGCGTAGAACCGGCCCGCCGCCTCCGCCAGCAGCTCAAACTCCTCGCCCTGCCACTGCGGTCCCAGCGGGCCGTGCTCCAGGCGATCCATGACCACCCACGCCATGTCGTAGCCGTTGAGCGATTGCCCGTGCGCATGCAGCCGCGGCACGACCGGCCCGACCGCGTGCTGATCGGGTTGAAGCCGCCGCAGCCACGCCAACTCGACCGGGCGAACCGGCAGCTTCACCACGACCGGGTGCTCGCCATCGTCGCCGTGATGGACGGCGTAGCCGGTCAGCGCCCCGCCACGCTGCCAGTCCGTGCGGAACCAGTGCAGGTCGCTCAGCCGGTCTTCGCAGGCGCGCTGCAGCGCCGGGCCAAGCCCTTCGCCGAACAGTTGCGTGGGATGGGATGGCTGATTGCCGTCGGGCCCGTCGACCGCGGAGGCCGGCGGACCCTGCCGGTCGGAGGCCGGATCGGTCCTGGACGGCTCTTGCGCCACAGCCCTACTGTACCGCCCCGCCCCACCCCGGACAAGAAACTTCCAGATGGCCTCAGCACGCCCCCGTCGCGGCCCAACCAGGCGGCGCTAGGCCCCAGCTTTCCACGCCACCCGCCGCAACACGCCCCGCACCAACCCCGGACGTTGACGGCCCGGTAAGAAGTCGGAATTGTTCTCACGGATGCGTGCATTCATCTCCGATACCCCGGGATCGCGTGCGGATTGTTGCCATCCATGAATGGCGCGAAGACTTTATACCGCCCCGTCGGACGTTGCAATGCGCTCACTGCAACGTGTTCAGATTGGCTTGGCCTTCGCGCATGGCGCAAGCAGGCAAACTCCCTTTTCAGCGGCGACGTCTCAGGACGGCCAGACCGCCAAGACTTAGAAGGGCAAGGGAGGTCGGCTCAGGATTGGCGGCACCGGGCGTTGGCTTCAGGGATGTCCATGCACTGCTGTCCGGCGTGCCGCCGCTGCCGTTGGGCAGGCGGCTCATCGAGTTGCTCGCCCGGTCGAACAGGTCGCCGCCGCCCGCCTCGTCGATCTGCGATTCGCCAGGCGTCAAGCCGTTGATCAGGGCCGTATCGGCGGGCCCGCTGCCGTACACGATTGCGTCGATCAAGTCCGAGGTGGTCATGGCCGAGTTGTCGGGGAAATCCGATGCGTCAGCCGTGTACAGCGCGATCGCATCCGGCCCGTTCTGGATGTTACTGGAGTTGCCCCATCCCGACGGCGACAGGTCAACATTCGGCACGCCGGGGTCGCCGATGACGAAATACCCTTGGGCATCGGTCGCGTGACCGTCAAGGTCAATCGCGGCGTACGAGGCGTCGTCGGTGCCGTTGAACATCACGATCACCAAGCCGTCCAGCGACGTCGACGGTGACGAACTGAACAGCTCGATGAACTCCGCGGCGTCCAGACTAACAACACTGTCGGCGTCGATCTCGTTGATGAGAATGGTCGCCGAAGCCGCCTGAACGGCGAGAAACATCGACATGACGGACACGGCAAACACAGGCTTCCTGTAGGGCATCGCGCATCTCCTTGGTTGCTGCTCTGCCCTCTTCCCGCCCGACAATCAAGGAATACACACGCCGCGGCCGAATGTCGAGTTAGAAATCGCGCTGTTATCAAGAAACCGAGGCGCCATTGGGCCTCCGACGCCCTGGCCACGTTGGAGTTTCCCGACTCTATCGCTGGGGTGAGCTGACCCAGGCCTGAACCCGGCCAAACACCCAACGTTACAGAGCGCCCCGTGCAACGCGCGGAAGTCGGTGGGCTGGGGCACGTTCGTCTTCCATCGGGCCGCGGGCGCTATGAACCCATCGGCCCGATTCGTTCTTATGAAATCGCAGGTAATCTTTAACCCACCGCATGTACGCCGCCGCCGTCTTCGGCGAATAACGCTTGCGCTGGCAGACCGCCTCCACCCGTTCGAGCAGTTTCATGGCACCCATGGTCCGGCGCAATAGCCACCCAGTCAATATCGGATCGCGAACTTCTTGACAAAAACCGGTTTACAGGCGAAAGTCAACAACACGGTCGGGGGACGTTCTCCCGCCCCAGCGCAACAGAATCATAGTTAGACGAGCCGCCTCAAGCCATCTCGTTCGATCGCCGATGGCTACTGCATGAGCCTCACCAAACAGCTATCGTGCGTCGCGCTGGTCACGGCCCTCCTGCTTGCCTTCTGGATATCGTTTGGCAGTTCAACAGCGTCAGCCCAAAACCGTAACGAAGCAACACGCTGGGAGTACGCCTACTTCAATATCAGTAAAGGCAAAGCGGTCCTCGCTGAAGCGACTCGCGAATTGGAAGTCAATAACCCACTTGGGTCTCGCCCGAATGCAACTACTCCGGGCGGACGAACCGCCTCGCAATACAGGATCACTGTTCGTGATAAAGAAAGCCACGAGCTCGGAGCGCTCAACCTCTTTGGCAGCGAAGGATGGGAGGTCGTCTCCACCGTCTCCACTGACGCGGGGGTGATGATGTTGATGAAGCGGCCATATTGAATGGAAACCCAGAGGTAAGTCCCATCATGACTGAACCACATCGACAGTTCACACGGCCGACGATCACAGCGGCAGAGATTGCGCCCAACGGCCGAAGAGGGAAGGTACTTCGATTCAACATTACGACATCGGGGGTTTCGGAATATTTGACAATTCTTAATCCGCGTGAGTCGTCTTCGAAAAACGGATCACCCGATGACGTTGCGACCCGGATTTTAGGCACATGGGCTGAGTTGCGCGTTCGTAAGGAAACGAACCGAGAGCAAGTCAGATATGGTTTAGATTTTGTCGCAGACGAAGTCGGCAGGGATTATTCCGTGAGCGGCTCGGACTTCGTGGTTGAACCAGTCGCCTAACCACCGGCTGCAGTTGACCGGCTGCGCCCGCGTTATGATGTGGTTGTCGCGTCGAAGAAAAGGTGTCGCGAAGAAAAGGTGTCAGGTTGATTTACATCGAGGCCGGCCGCGGGGGCGGTCGGT
>CAYWKS010000018.1:0-54411 GCA_964458935.1 uncultured Planctomycetaceae bacterium | reverse complement strand
TGAAGTTCAAGAAGCTCGCCGGCGGCGGGTACTTCAAGATCGCCAACCAGTCGCTGCGGCCCGCGCTCGAAGCGCTGGGCTACACCAAGGACCAGCTCACCGCGATCATGCGGCACGTGATGGGCACGGGGACGCTGGACGTGCCGATGCCAGACGACGAGGGCAAGGTCCACGCCAACCCGCACGACCGCTTCAGCGACTACCTCAAGGCCCGCGGCGCGACCGACGCCGACCTGAAGAAGGTCACCGACGCGCTCGGCGGCGCGATGGAGCTGAGCTTCGTGTTCAACGCGTTCACGCTCGGCGAGGACGCGATGAAGCGGCTGGGGGTCGAGGGCCAGGCCGATGTGCTCCGGGCCCTGGGCTTCACCCGCAAGCAGGTCGATGCGCTGAACGAGATGATCTGCGGGACCGGCACCATGGAAGGCGCCCCGCACATCAAGGACGAGCACCTGGCGGTGTTCGACTGTGCGAACAAGTGCGGCAAGACCGGCCGGCGGTTCATCGCGCCCCAGGGCCACATCCGCATGATGGCCGCCGTCCAGCCGTTCATCTCCGGCGCGATCAGCAAGACCATCAATTTCCCCAACGAGGCGACGACCGACGAGATCAAGTCGGCGTACCGCCTGAGCTGGGAATTGGGGCTGAAGGCCAACGCGCTGTACCGTGACGGGTCGAAGTTGAGCCAGGTGCTGCAGGCCACCGCTGATGTCGACGACGAGGTCGAGGATGAGGAGGCGGCGGAACTGGCAAAAAAAGAGGTTACTGCCGAGGTCGCTATGGCGGCACACCGGATTGCGCATGCGGTGACTGACGCCGAGGAGGCCGAAGCCGCGACGGCGACGGCCCAGGGCGCCGATGGGGCTCCGGTCGAGAAGATCGTCGAGCGGATCGTCGAGCGGCCGCTGCGGCGTCGCCTGCCCAACACCCGCCAGTCTCTGACGCACAAGTTCAACGTGGCCGGTCACGAGGGCTACCTGACCGTCGGCCTGTACGAAGACGGCCAGCCGGGCGAGCTGTTCATCACCATGGCGAAGGAAGGCTCGACGATCGGCGGGCTGATGGACTCGCTGGGCACGGCGATCAGCGTCGCGCTGCAGTACGGCGTGCCGATCGAAAGCCTCGTGCACAAGTTCACGCACCAGAGGTTTGAGCCGGCCGGTATGACCGACAACAAGGATATCCCCTTCGCCAAGAGCCTGGTCGACTACATCTTCCGGTGGATGGGCATGGAGTTCATCGCCGGCTACCGTGATGCGAACGCCCCCAAGCGCAGCAACAGCGGCAGCACCGCGACGGCCAAGTCCAAGCCGACGGCCACGAAGGCCGACCCCGCGCCCGCTCGGCCCGCTGCCAAGTCAACATCAATCACCCCCTCGTCCACACGAACGGATTCGCTCCAGGACGACGCGCGAGCCGGCGCAACACAGGGAAGCGCTGCGCCGGCTGCTTCTTCACGCAGGACCGATGCCCCCGCGACCAGCGATCGCGTGAAGCCCGACGACGACACCAACGGTAACGGCGGCAACGGCTCGCACGCCACGCCGCGCCGCGTCGCCATTGACGACCCGGAGATCGCCACCAGCCACCAGGCGAAGACCAGCCCGCTGGCCAAGCTGCACAGCCGATCGGGCGCCGCGCTCGCCGCGGCCGATCGACAGAACGCCGCCGCCAACGCCCTGGTCTCGACCATCAACGAGGCCAACAGCCAGATGATGGGCGACGCCCCGGCGTGCGACGTCTGCGGATCGATCACCGTGCGCAACGGCACCTGCTACAAGTGCCTGAACTGCGGCAATTCGATGGGATGCTCATGAGACCCATTCGAAGCTCGAATCTCGGCATTTGAGCTTCGAAGTTCACAAGCCTGTACCTCCCCCTCCGCCCCCCGAGATCGCCACCACCTCGGGGGGTCCTTTTATGCGCTGGGATTCGCGGGGTTGATGGGGCGCCGATGACCGCGGATCACGTCGGCGATCGGCTCAGCGGTCCGGCACATCGCCGTGCGTCGCGGTGATGGTCGATCGGATGCCGCCCCGGCCGGTCCATCGCGTTTCCAGCATCAGCCAGCGCGGTTGCATCACCTGCACCAGATCGTCGCGGATTCGATTGGTCACCTGCTCGTAGAAGATGCCTTCATTGCGGTAGGCCTGGTAATAGAGCTTGAGGCTCTTGAGTTCCACGCACACCGCCTCGGGGCTGTAACAGAGCACGACCACGCCGAAGTCGGGATGGCCGGTCTTCGGGCACACCGAGGTGAACTCCTCGGCGATGTGCTCGATGACGTAATCCCGATCGGGCGCCGGGTTCGGGAAGGTTTCCAGTAGACTCGAATCCGCCATGGATGGTGCACCTAGTGGGCGGCGATCGCCGATGCCTCACAGCTTCCGATACCGCGAGATCAGGTTGACGATCTTGTCCTGGGTCGGGTCGATGCGGACCGAGCGGCGCCACGTCTCGATGGCCTGCTCGCGGAGGCTGATGTCCTCGCGCCGCCCACGAAGGTACTTGGTCATGAGGTTGACGCCGACGCCGTTGAGCGCCGCGGTGTCCTCCGCGTCGTAGTCCAATGCCGTGCGGTAGTGTTCGAGCGACTCGTCGAACTGGCCGAGCTTGAAATGGGCGTAACCCAGCCGCTCGTAGACCGTCACATCGGGCTGGCGATTGGCTACCAGTCGCAGGACGTTGATCGCCCGCTGGTACGCGCCGGTCTTGACCAGGCTGTTGGCCATGTTCATGGCGATCGGCGGGCGCAGGTCGCCCAGTTCGGCGGCGGCGCGGTACTGCTCGATGGCCAGGTGATGCTCGCCCAGCGCCGCGTAGATCGACCCGAGGTTGACGTGGGCGTTCTGGTTCTCCGGCCGCAGCTCGACGGCAGCCTCGGCGTAGGGCAGGCCCATCTGCGCTTCGCCGATCTGCTGATACGCGGTCGCCAGGTTGAGATTCGCCTCGAAGTTGGCCGGATCGATCGCCAGCGCCGCCAGGTACTCCTTGATCGCGTCTCGAACCCGGTCCAGCAGGTGGTACATGAGGCCCAGCTTGTAGACCGCCTTGAAGTTGCCGGGATTGATCTGCTTGGCGCTGGCGTACTTCTCGGCGGCTTTCTCGTAGTCGCCGCGAACCTCGTAGATATCGCCGACACCCAGGTGAGCGTCGACCGCGCGGGGGTTGTCTTCGAGCACGATCTCGAATGCGGCCAGCGCCGCTTCGTACAGGCCTTCCTGCTTATACCGCTCGGCCTCGTTGAGCATGTGTCGCTGAGCCGCGGGCAGCGCAACGCCGTCCGTGCGCTCGCCGGTGTTCTGGCAGCCGACCGCCCAGCACGCCGCGGCCGCGGCCAGCGCCACCCAAGCTGTTGGTCGCCAAGCCGTGCTCATCATCCGCTCAAGTTACGTGGGACCTGCGCGCCGGTCAACGCGAGGGGGAATCCGCTTGCCGCCGGGGACCGAGGCGATAGAGCACCCAGTCCGGCGACTGTGCGATGACCGGCAGCCCCAGCGATTCCAGGCGCCGCTGGCGTTCGGCGGTGAATTGGCGGTCGTAGCCGAAGTTGCCCGGCGCCCGCCACGTCGCCAGCATGGCCCGATCGAGCAACAGGTGGGTATAGCCGGCGCGATGCATGCGAAGGATCGCGCCCCGCAGGCCGTATGCATCAATCCAGTCGCCCAGCGGGCTCGCATCCCACACCGTGTGGTAGCTCAACTCGCGCTCCACGTAGAACGGCCGGGCAAAGCCCTCTGCGTAAATCCTTGAACCTGACATCGCCGGCTGATTCAAGGTTGCGAACGGTTGCATCAGCTCGTTGTCCCCGGAAGTCCGTGGATCGCCGTCTGGATCGAGGTACATCAGCGTGTTGTCCATGATCAGCGCGGCCATCCCGTCGCGCTGTGCATAATACGTGGTGTAACCCAAGGCGGTTGTTGTGACCGCCGCGACGATGACCGCGATCGTGGTGCGCCAACTCCACGCCAACTGCCCGAGCGCCAGGCCCAGGCCCAGGCACAGTGGCACGACAATCGGCAAGGCGAGTCGGCCTTGCACGTGCGTCGCCGCGAGCCAGAAGAGTACTTGAACGGCGATGACACCCGCCAGTACCACGCCGATCCGCCGCGTGCGGCCGAACGTGATGCAGCCCAGAACACTCACGCCGGTGACGGGCAAGGCGACATAGCCGTACAGCGGATGCGCGACGAACTCGTCGGCGAGCCGCGCCATACGCGCGGCGATCGGCAACGCATCCAGCCCGGGCAAATGGGCCGCGGCCCAGCGAGCGGCCTGGTCGTGCGTCCAGTGCGCGTGGCCAAACCACTCGCAGGCCAGTGGAAATACGGGGTTGCCGGTCCAGAGGTAGCCCCGGGTCATGTACGCCGCGAGGGGGATGGCGGCGGCGGCGATGCACCCCACCGCCGCCAGCGCCCTCCGCCGCCCGCCGGGGACCAGGATCAGCAGCACGACCAACGCCGGCAACACGAACATGCCCAGCGCGATGACCTTCACCATGGTTGCAGCGCCGACAAGCAGCCCCGCGCCCACGCCGCGCTTGACGGGGCAGAGCGACGCCGGATCGCTGGCCAACGCCAGTCCCCCGGCCCCCAGCGCCAACATCGCCTGGTCGTTGAACCCGATCGAACCGGTGACCGCCACCCACGGCACGGCCAGAAACACGGCGCCCGAGGCGGCGCCGGCGAGCACCGCCCGCGTCGCCGCCGGCTCGTCACCACCCCAAGCATGCGCCACACGGCGGCTGACGGTCTGAGCCACCACCGCCGCGGCCAGCAGCGCCATGGTCGCGTGAAACAGTTGACAGGCGATCGCGGCATCGACCATCGTTCCACCGCGCTGGTGTCCGAGGAACAGATACAGCGCCTCGAATCCGCCGGGCAGATAGCTGTAGACGTTGTGTTCGTAGCCGCGGATCGCCCCGTCGCTCATCCACTCGCGGGGCAGTTGCAGGTGGTAGCTGAGCACATCGTGCGCGAGGTTTTCGTTGGCGAGTTGCCAGAGTGCACCGGGGGCCAGCGTGGCGGCGGTCAACAGCAGCGCGACGGCCGGCATCGCGACGATGACAGGCCACGGCGCCGACCGGGGCATCTCGAACCGGCGCGAGAGCTGCGGCAGCCACAGCGCCCAGCCCACGACCGTCACCGCCCACGCGGTCCAGCCGTTCAACCAGCCCAGCCAACCCAGCGTCCAACTCAGCAGGATGAGCGCGGCGACGCCCAGGGTCATCTGCACCGCGGCCCAGCCTCGCTCATGGCCGACCAGCCATTGCCGCAGCCTCTGCCCGTAGCCGGCGGCCGCGGCGAGCGTACACAGTACGAACGCCCCTTCCATGACGATGACCGCGAGCAGCGTCATGGCGCGGCCCGCGTCGGGAACCAGGCCCTGGCTCAGCGCGACCATGGCGGCCACGAGCACCGCGATGGCGGCGACAAGCACATGCCGCCGCTTCACCGTCGCGCCGGTCACCGGATCACCGTCGATCACTGGCCGAGTTCCGCTGTTGGTCGCCGGGACGGGTGGATTCGGGCGGGCAGAGGTCTTCATCGTCGAGGTTGAACAAACGTCGCAGCGCCGTGGCGTACAGCGCCGCCTGGCGGGAGTCCCCCCCCAAGCGGGACAGCGGCGCGTGCAGGATGCGGTTGATCAGGCGCTGGGTGTGCTCCTCGATGAGCTGCTCGTAATCGTCGGGGTCGGCGGCGTGGAGCCTGTTGACCGTGCGCTGGTTCTGACCTTGGCCGATGTTGTGCAACTGGCGCCGCAGCCGACGCACCAGGTCGCTCAGATCGCCCTGCTGAACCAGCGCGTAGCACTCGCCCACGGCCTGCTCCACGATCTGCTCGGCATCACTCAACGCGGCGTTGGCAGGTGCATCGGTATCGGCAACCGCACGCTGCAGCGCGTCCATGTCGAACAGGTACACGTTGGCCAGGTCGCCCACGCCGGGCTCGGCGTCGCGCGGCACGGCCAGATCAATGATGAACACCGGGCGGAATCGACGCTTGCGCTGCAGCGCCTTGAAACGCTCGGCGGTGAGGAGCGGCTCGGTCGCGCCCGTCGCGGTGATGACCACATCGGCGTCGCGCAGGTGCTTGTCCAGGTCGTTCAGCGATGCGACCGCCCCGCCGAACGGTTCGGCGATCCGCGTCGCCGCCTCGGGCGAACGGTTGCAGACGACCAGCCGACCCGGTCGCAGTTCGGCGAAATGCTGCAACGTCAGCCGCACCGTCTCGCCCGCGCCGATGGCCAGGATCGTCTTGTCCGCCATCGACTCGAACAGGTGCGTGGCGAACTGCACGGCGGCGGCGGCGACGCTGCGGTGCATACGCCCGATGTCCGTGCGGCTTCGGATGCGCTTGCCCACGCCCAGTGCCAACTGGAACATGCGATGGACCGTTCGCCCCGCGGTCTCGGCCCGCTGCGCCAGGTCGTACGCCTCGCGGACCTGCCCGATGATCTGGTCCTCGCCGACGATCATGGAGTCCAACCCGCCGGCCACGCGGAACAGGTGCCGGATCGCCCGCTCGTTGTCGTAGTGGTACAACGCCGCGCCCAACGCGTCGGGCTCGACACCATGCCGCTCACCGAGATAGTCGACCACCTGTTCGATGCGCGGGTGGCCGTGGAGTGGCCGGGCGACGTACACCTCCGTGCGATTGCACGTGGACAGCACGGCGAGCTCGGCGTAGGGGAATCGACCGCGGAGGTCGGCGAGCATGCCAGCGACACCGTCGGCATTGAGGGCCAGCCGTTCGCGCAGCCCGACCCCGGCGGTCTGATGCGAGATGCCGACACATACGATGTGCATGCCGTCAGTTCCCTTGCGAGCTCACAACCTCAGGACCGGCGCCGACGCCGGAGGCCATATCGTAGTTGGCACAGCCGCTCATCGACAACGCGACGGCGAGAACGGCCAATAACACGACGAATCCGACGAGGCTGATGGCGGCGGCGGCGTGACCGCGCAGCCGTGGCGCCACGCGCGCGTGCATGATCAGCCCCAGCGCCGCCCATGCCGCCGCCGCTCCCCACACCTTGGTGCTCGCCCACCAGGATTCGCCCATGCTCGTCGCCGTGGTGGTCGCCTGAACGATGCCCAGGCCCAACGCCAGCGTGAGCAGGATGAATCCCGCCGTGGCCGACCGCATCAGGTTGGCCTCGATCGCCTCGAGGCTGGCCATGCGCCCCAGCAGGCGCACGACCCGCGCCGGATCGTCGCGCCGACGCAATTGCCGATCGGCCACGAGATACATCGCCCCGGTGGCCGCGGCCAGACCCGCCGCCGCCACACCCAAATACACGCTGGCGATGTGCAGCCCGTCCCACACCCCCGCGATGTCGAAGCGGCTGGTATCGAACGTCCACCAGCTCGCGCACACCGCCCACGCCAACGCAACGGTTACGATCGGCCACGCGAACAGTTCCAGCCCGCGCATCCTGCCGATCGTCCGCAGGTACCCAACCGCCAGCCCCAACAGACCGACCAGGAGCAACAGCCCGTCGACATGCGTGTCGAGCGGCCGCCATCCGTCGCCCGCTTGCACCGCCCGATAGATCAGCAGGCCGGTGGCCAACGCCACCACGGCCCACACCCCGAACACGCGGCCCGGCTCGGCAGACGCACGGCGCCATCGTCGCCATGACGCCACCGTCGCGGCGGCCGCGATCAGCAGCCCCGCAAGCAACGCGATCGTTGTGGGAAGGTCTTGAGGCATGGCGATTACTGTTGCTGCTGCTGGACCGCCTGGGCGATCAACTGCTCGCAGTACGCGGCGAATCGCTGAGGCGAATCGCCGAACAGGCGCATCGCATGCTCGTCGACCAGGCGTCTCAGCACGCTTTGCCGCGCCTTGGCATCGGTGATCCGCCAGGCCCGGTCGCGGAACGGCGCGACGGCCGCCAGCAATTGCGGCCATGCCGGGTCCATCGCCTCGGCCAACTCGTCGGCGATCCGGGCCGAAGCCGCAGCGCTGACGCCGTCGGTGCTCACCGCGAGGGTGATCGGCCCGAGGCGGCGGTGCGCCGCGGCGGTCAAGTCGCCGGCCTCCGGCGCGTCGGCGCGGTTGACCAGCACCCCCCCGGCCGCCGCGTCCGCGGCGATCCGGCCATTGGCCGCCGCGTCATCCGTCGCGATGACCACGAGCATCGCGCCGTCGAGGTCGCCGGCGGCATAGAAGCGACGTTGCACGTCGACACCCGGCAACGCATCGATGGCGACGTCCGTTTCGGGCGCGATGACCGTGACGCGAGCGCCGACGTCGACCAGCGAGGCCGCCCGCCGCGCCGCGACGGGGCCGCCGCCCACGACGACGACACGGCGGTCGGTCACATGCAGCATCACCGGCCAATCGGGCATGCCGTTATCATAGGGCAAAGCCCCGAACCCCGAAGCCCCAAGCCCAAGTGCCAGCAAACATGATTGACCTCAAGCGACTGCGTGAAGACCCCGACCGCTACCGCGAGGGCACCGCCGCCAAAGGCCACGACCCCGCGCTCGTTGACCGCCTGCTCGACGCCGACGCGCGCCGCCGCGAGATGTTGACCCGCGCCCAGGGGCTGACCGCGGAGAAGAACCGCATCGGCAAGGAGATCGGCCAACTCGCCGGCCGGCTCAAGAAGGCCGACAGCCCCGAAAAGGCCGCGCTCCAGGAGCAAATGCAGCAACTGCAGCAGCGGCCCAACCAGATCAAGACCGAAGAGGCCGCGCTGCAGTCGGAACTCGACCCGATCGAGGCCGAGGTGGACGAACTGCTCCTGCTGATCCCGCAGCCGGCCGACACTGACGTGCCGACCGGCAGGAGCGAGGACGACAATGTCGAACTCCGGCGGTGGTCGCCCGACGGCTGGGACGACACGAAGAGCTTCGAGCAGAACATGCGCTTCGCCCCGCGCAGCCACATCGACCTGATGACGCAACTGGGCATGGTCGATTTCGAGCGGGGCGTGAAGATCTCCGGCTCACGGAGCTACGTGCTGACCGGCCCCGGCATGCTTCTGCACCAGGCCATCCTGCGTTACGCCTTCGACTTCATGGTTCACGACAATGCTTTCATGCCCGTGAGCGTCGCCGACCTGGTACGCCACCCGATGATGGTCGGGACCGGCTTCTTCCCGCACGGCCGCGAGCAGGTCTATGACATCGCCAACCCCACGAGCGAGGAGGGGCTAGCGTTGAGCGGCACGGGCGAGGTCGGGCTGATGGGTATCCACGCCGATGAGATTCTCGATGGCGCAACGCTGCCGCGCTGCTACACGACGGTGAGCACGTGCTTCCGCCGTGAGGCGGGGGCGGCGGGCAAGGACACCGCTGGTCTGTACCGCATCCACCAGTTCGACAAGGTCGAACAGGTCGTCTTATGCCGCGCCGAAGAGGCCGAAAGCCGCGCCTGGCATGCGAAGATGATCCGGTTCGTCGAGACGCTTCTGCAGAGCCTGCGTTTGCCCTACCGCCTGATCCAGTGCTGCACCGGCGACCTCGGGCCCAAGAACGCCGACCAGGTCGACCTGGAATGCTGGATGCCCAGCCGCGAGAGTTATGGCGAGACGCATTCGGCCAGCCGCCTGTATGACTACCAGTGCCGCCGGCTGAACATCCGCTACAAGGACGAACAAGGCCGCAACGTGGTTGCCCATTCACTGAACAACACCGTTGCGGCCAGTCCGCGGATTCTTATTCCCATCGTCGAGATGTACCAGACACCCGACGGCGAGATCGCTGTCCCGCCGCCGCTGAGGCCGTACATGAAAAACCTCGACCTCATTCGGCGCCGCTGATCCGGCCGGCGATTCAGCTGTTGGCCGGCTCGAACCCGTCGCACCCGCTGATGGGCGTGACCTGAAGGTGCAGGTCGGCGTGACGCGGATGGGCACAGTCTTCCACGAGATTCTCCGGGGCCTTCTGTTGCACGCGGATTTGCTGCAGCACCTCACCGTCGTCGGCGTGCTCACCAAAGTGGACACACAAACCGCATTGACCTGGATGGACATTGATCATGACCGGTTCCTTTCGTTGATACTTCCGTTACGGCAGAACACCCGACAGGTCATATTGTCTCCACGCCAAGTACAGGCCGTCCACACAAAAACACCGACAGAACGCAATCAATATTGCGTTGCAATTACAAGTCTTGGCGTGCGGCATCGAATGGGTCTGCCCCGGCAAGGCTGATCGCCTGCGGCACCGCGGCGGGCCCATGCGAACACGTGGCAATTGCCATTGACGATCCACCGGCAACAACCGCTGAATGCCCCGGCCAGGGGCACAGAGGAAGGCAGGCCGTTCTGCCGCTGGCGCTTCATCGCGTGTTTCGATCGGTGACTCGCAGCCTGTCGGCTCGGCGAAGCCCTTGACGGCCAGGTCTTTGGCAAGATCGGGCAGGGCGATCGCCAGGGCATCATCGTCCGCGGGCCTCACCCGGGCGAGACCTGGCATTTGCTGCACGTCAAACCGCCCGCGCTTATCCCACCCAGCCGAGGACAAACGGCAGGAAGCCGACGGCGACGGCGGCGCCGGCGAGGCGGACGATCCAGTCGCCGACGTTGCGGCTGAGCAGGACGCCGACGCCCAGGCCGCTGACGTGCAGCAGTCCGGTGGCCAGCAGCATGCCGGCGAAGTAGCCGGCAACCGACGCATCGCCCATTTCCGCGATGTGGGCGTGGCCGTGGCAGATCGCGAACACCGCCACGACGGCGTTACCCAGCCAGACGTTGACGCGGGGCGCCAGTGCGACGAACAGGCCGAACACCAGCACGCTCAGCGCGATGCCCCATTCGATGGCGGTCAGGCCGTCGCTGGCCCAGACGAGCCCGAGCAACCCGCCCAGGCCCATGAACGCGACAAACGCCGCGGGCAGCGTCCACATCTTTCGCGGCGCCATCCGTGCCGAGAGAAACCCCACGGTCACCATGGCAAGCAGGTGGTCCAGCCCGTGCAAAGGATGCATGAACCCCGAGTAGAACGATCCGCCGCCCCCGGCGGCGTGCGCTAGAACGCCGAGCATGTTGTGGCTCCTTGCCGCGTGATGGTTACGCCTGGCGCCTGCGGCGGACGCGCCAGATGATCAGCCCGGCGACGACCGCGGCCGTGGCCAGCGTGAACGGCAGATGTGCCGGCTCAACAAGGTAATGCAGCAGGGACTGGCCTTCGGTGTGGCCGTGACCGGCGTGGGCGAGCAGGTGCGCAATCATGATCATTCTCCAGCAGGTGGGTACGGCCAATGGTACTGACCGCCGCCCGAACGGTCCAGCGAAACCGGCCTCTGCCGCGAATATCGGCCCAGGCTACTGCGGCCAGGTCATCGCCTCGCCCGGGGCGAGTTCACGCACCTCGGCGTCGCTGGGCTCGAAGCCCTCGATCGACTGGGCCAGCAGCCCGAACGTCTTGTAGTGCATCGGGATCGCGACCCGGGGACTGACCAGGTCCACCGCTCGCGTCGCCAGTTTCGCCCCCATGGTGAAGCGGTCGCCCACGCACACGCACATCACGTCCGGCCGGGCGATCTCCCCGATCAACTTCATATCGCTGAACAGTGCCGTGTCGCCGGTGTGATACACCGTCACGTCGGGCTCATCGAAGTACAGGATCAGCCCCGCCGGCATGCCCATGTAACGGCCCTCGTAGCTCGACGAGTGAATGGCCGGCGTGAAGGCGATATGCCCGAAGCTGGTGTAGACCCGGCCGCCGGGGTTGCCCGGCTCGACCCGATCATGCCCCCGCTCGGTGAAATAGTTGCAGACCTCGAACACGCTCACCACCGTCGCGCCGTTGTTCTGCGCGATGGCGAACCCGTCGTCGTTCATGTGGTCGGCGTGGCCGTGCGTCAGGGCCAGGTAATCGCAGCGGATGTCGCCGGGCTCGCTGACCGCCAGCTCGTTGCCGGTCAGGAACGGGTCCACGCACACCTTGTGCGACCCGTCGTCGAAGACGAACCCGCTGTGGCCGAGGAAGCTGATCGTCAGTGGCATCGACATCTCCTTCGCGTGGGCGCGACCCGTGGGCATGATACCGCGCCGCGCCAAAGCGCGAAGCTCAGTCCTCGATCGCCACGCTCAGACGCTGGTAATCGTGCAGCTTCGCACCGCTCAGGCACGCGTCGATGATCTCGCGGCCGTGCGCGTGCAGGTCTTCGTGCAGGAACTGCTCCAACTGCTCGCGGAAGAACTCCTGCAGGATCGCCGCGCCCGCGTCGTAGCCTTCCTCGCCGACCTCCGGCTGCATCTCGGTGTGCAGGAACCAGTGGCTGATGGCCGTGCCCTCGATGGACAAATGCTCGAGCGTGTACCCGAGCAACGGGCACCGGGCCGGCCGAAGCTGGTCCTCGCGGAAGTGCCCCGTGCCGCGGCGGGCCAGGTACTCCCGCGTCAGCCATTGCGGCATGAACCCGACCTTCCACGCCCCGATGTGCTGATTCGGACACAGCACATACAGCGTGTCGGTCGTCCGCATGACCTGATCGTAGAGCAGGTTGGCCTGGTCAACACGACGGCCCAGGGCGAACGGCCAGTAGCTGCCCACGCCCTCGCTGGTCATCTTCGCGCCCTCCTGCACGATCGAGGGATTGGCATGGCCCCGCGGCGCCGTCAGGCGCCACAGCCACGCCAGCGCCGGCGGCAGCACGTGGAACAGCCCCATGATGCCGTACGTCGGGCGCTCCTTCGTACACGGCGGCGTCCGCACGCCGAAGCTGCGGATGTCCACGATCACCGCGTCGTCCACCGTGCCCGGCACGCCCTCACGCGGCACGATCACACGCGGGTTCGGGCATGGCACACCCGGCTCGTCCTCGATGTGCTCCCAGATCAACGCCCGGCTGTCCGGGACCGCGTCGATGTTCAGGAACAGCAGGGGCTGATCCGGCTCGATCGTCATCTTCTCCAGGTGCGGGTCGGTCCCGTAACCCTCGATATGGTTGACGCGGACAAACCACGCCGACTCCGCGTCCCGCAACACCAGCTTCCGCTCGCGGCCGCTGTGATAGCCCAGGCACAACGCCATATCGTCGGTCACCGGGTGAAGCTCGCACCCCCGCGCGAGCGTGATGTAACGCTTCTCGCTGTTGACCACGTTCTGGCCGAGCAGCAGCCGACCGTCCGGTTCGCGGTGGATGTGCTCGAGCATCTCGCTCTTGCCACCGCCGGAAGCGCCCTCGTGCATGATCACCACGCGGTTGTCGTAGGGTGTGATCACCTGCACGGTCGAGCAGTGGGCGGTGATCCAGCCCTCTTCCTCGCCGAGGTTGATGAGCATGCCGTAGACGCCCTTCTTCGCGGATGGGCCGGGATAGAGGTTGTAGCTGAACAACTCGTGCGCCGGCTGGTGGCGGTTGTGCACGACGACCTGCTGCCCGTTGAAATGGGTGTGGCGGAACGGCGGCGCCACGAAGATCACCGCCTCGGGTTCGAACGACTCGTCCACCGAGTCCAGGTCCACGATGCCCTGCAGCATGCCCAGCCCCAAGGCGAAGAAGCCGGCGTTCGCCGGGCAGATCGCCAGGCCGCGCATGCCCCGCGAGGGCGTGCCGGCGTAGAACGCGAACGCCGCCAGCTCCTGGCCACGCAGCCATTGCAGCGTCTGCTCCCGCATCTGCTCGAACGGGAACCCGAAGCGATCGGCGAACCGCTCCTTGTCCGTTCGGTGCTCATCGCCGATGACCGTGCAATGCGGGTCGCGGCGGCGCATGTACGGCTCGAGGTAGTTCGCGGCCACGCCGTTTCGCACCCGGCAGACCTTCACTTCCTCCACGCGGCCCTTGTCGGGCACGTCGTAGGCGACCGTGTGGTAGCCGCTCGCGTCCACGTCACGCAACGCCAGCTCGACCAGCTCGCTGGTCTTCGAGGCGAACGCCACGCTCGGCGCCGCTTCCAGCAGCTCGCGCACATCATCCGAGAGTGTCATCTTCTGCCACAGTTGAGCCGTAGCTTCTGCCATTGCTATCCTCGCTATTCAGGTCTTGTCAACGTTGCTTGCAACCCGCCCGATCACGGCCATGTTAGGCCGCATATGGTCGTCCGGCACGCCTCCCTGCAAACTCCGGGCCAACATCAGTTGTGCTAATGGTCGACCCGGGGCGAACCTCATGCCGCCGTGCCCGCGGCCGCGGGGCCCGGCGAGCCCGCCGCCGCCACGAGGGCGTCCCGCTGGGCCCATGATACGGGCACCTGGTCGGCCGCGGCGCCCCGCTCGGCGAGGAAGGCCTCGACGATCCCGTCGAAGGCCGCGGCGTCCTGCATGGCCATAACCTGCGCCCGCATCGCTTTGCACGGGCCAAGGTGCTTGGAATACGGGCCCATCTTCTGCTTGAGACGGTTGAGCGCCCAGCGGGGCTCGCGGTGGGCGAGCATGTGCCGCAGGTGCGTGCGAACCACGGCCAGCCGCTCCCGCAGCGTCCACTCCCGCCCCAGCGAACCCGTCTGCAGGTAGCGGTGCGTGTCGTGCACCAGCCAGGGCGCCTGCAACGCCGCACGGGCGATCATCACGCCGTCGCAACCCGTGGCGTCGATCATCCGGCGGGCGTCGAACGGCGTGCGGATGTCGCCGTTGCCGATGCAGGGCACGCGACGGCATCCGGCGTCGTGCACCGCCGCCACGACCTCGGCGATGCCCGCGAGGTCCACCGCGCCCTTGAACCGCATCGCGGCGGTGCGGCCGTGAATGGTGATCGCCGCGACCCCGACCTCGACCAGCCGCCGCGCCAGCGTCGCCGCCGTCCGCTCGCCGTCGTGGAAGCCCAGCCGCAGCTTCGCCGTGACCGGCACACGCCCCGCCGCGTGCCGATCCACCACCGTCACCAGCCGCTCGGCCAGTCGCACCGTCTGGTCCGGGATGCACAGCATCATCGACCCCGCGAAGGTCTTGGTGACCTTGTCGACCGGGCAACCCATGTTGATATCGATCGTGCGTGCGCCGGCGTCGGCGGCCCACTTCGCCGCCTCGGCCATCAGGGCCGCGTCGCGGCCGTAGAGCTGCATGCCCAGCGGCCGATCGGCGTCGCACGTGGCCATCAGCCACCGCGTCTGCCGGTTCTGCTTGAGCACACCGTGCGGGCACAGCAGGTCGGTAAACGCCAGGCCCCGCCACGCCCCGCCGCCGCACGACCGCACCGCCAGGCGGAACGCCAGGTCGCAGTGCCCCGCCACCGGCGCCAGCAGCACCCGCGAATCGACTTGGACCGGCCCGATCTGCATCATGCGTGCATTGTAATCGCCGGAGCGACGGTGCGGCCCGGCTCTTCCGGCGAGATTCCCGCGGTTACCATGCCCTCATGCAGCAGGTACCAACGATCGTGTGGTTTCGGCAGGACCTTCGGGTGAGCGACAACCCGGCGTTGCGGGCGGCGGTGGATCGCGGCGGGCCGATCGTGCCCGTGTTCATCTGGGCGCCGGATGAGGCGGGCGAGTGGTCGCCGGGCGGCGCGTCGCGGGTGTTTGCCCACCACGCGCTGCGGGCGCTGGACGCGAGCCTGCGGGACAAGGGTCAGCCGCTGATCATCCGCCGGGCCGAGCAGGCCCTGGACGCGCTGCGGCGGCTGGTGGCGGAGACCGGGGCGGCCGCGGTGCACTGGAACCGCTGCTACGAGCCGCACGCCGTGGCGCGGGACCGGGCGATCAAGACGGCGTTGACGGCCGATGGCGTCGAGGCGGTGAGCCACAACGGGTCGCTGCTGTACGAGCCATGGGAAGTGGCGACGCAGGACGGCAACCCGTACAAGGTGTATTCGCCGTTCCGCCGGGCGACGCAGAAGCTGCCCGCCCCGCGGTCGGCCGAACAGGCCCCGCGGAAGGATGGGCTGCATCCGTGGCCCGAGGCCCTCGAGTCGCGGGGTGTGGATGACCTGGGGCTGATGCCGGATCATCCGTGGGGCGAGAAGGTCGCGTCGCACTGGTCGATGGACGAGGCATCGGCGCGGCGACAGTTGCACGCGTTCTGCGACGGGCCGATTTACCACTACAAGGAAGACCGCAACCGGCCGGACCTCGACGCGACGAGCGTGCTGTCGCCGCACCTGCACTGGGGCCTGATCAGCCCGCACCAGGCATGGCAAGCGGGTCTGAAGGCCTGCGGCGATGCGCCCGACGCCACGGCCCGCAAGCAGGCCGACCACTTCCTGTTCGAGCTGCTCTGGCGCGAGTTCAGCTACCACGTGCTCTATCACTTCCCGCAGACGCCGACGGAGAACCTGAACACGAAGTTCGATGACTTTCCCTGGATCGAGGAGTCGGAGCACCTGGCGGCGTGGCGTCGCGGCCGCACGGGATACCCGATCGTCGATGCGGGGATGCGGCAGCTCTGGGAGACCGGGTGGATGCACAACCGGGTGCGGATGATCGTCGCCTCTTTCCTGACGAAGGACCTGCGGCAGCACTGGCTGACCGGGGCGCGTTGGTTCTGGGACACACTGGTGGACGCGGACCTGGCGAACAACACGCAGGGCTGGCAGTGGGCGGGCGGGTGCGGGACCGACGCCCAGCCGTACTTCCGCATCTTCAACCCGTATTTGCAGGCGAAGAAGTTCGACCCGGACGGCGCGTACGTGCGGCGGTGGTGCCCGGAGCTGGCGGGCGTGCCTGACAAGCACCTGCAGGAGCCGCTTGAGGCGGAGCCGGACCTGAAATACCCCGAGCCGATCGTCGACCACGCCGAGGCGCGGGACGCGGCGCTGGCGGCGTTCGAGCGGATCAAGGGCGACTGAGCGTTGGCGTTCACGTGACCTTGCCCCGTTGAGTCGGGTCATGCGGCCGGCTGTTGTGTCGCCGATTCGTAGGGTTGGCCCGGGTGTCGGTCGTCGACGGGCTCGCCGCAGTTCGGGCAGATGATGGGCGAGCGATCGTCGCGGCGGCCCTGCCACTGCTCGGCGAAACCCTGGGCGATGATGCCCGCGGGCATGGCGAACATGCCGATGCCGATCAGCGCCATGCAGGCGCCGACGACACGGCCGACCACGGTGATGGGATACACGTCGCCGTAGCCGACGGTGGTGAGCGTGGCGACGGCCCACCACATGGCCGCGGGGATGGACCCGAAGGCCTTGGGCTGCTCCTCGTGCTCGACCACGTGCATGATCGCCGCGGCGAAGGTCAGCAACAGCAGCATGACGATAACGCAGACGACCAGCTCTTCCTTCTTGGCCAGCAGGACGCGGCTCATCACCTTCAGCGCGGACGAGTACCGCCAGAGCTTGAACACGCGGAGCAGGCGGATCAGCCTCAGCACGCGGAGCATCCGCATGTCCAGGGGCATGGCCAGGTGCAGGAAGAACGGCAGGATGGCCAGCAGGTCGATCACCACCAGCGGTCGAGCGGCGAACCGCAACCGCCCGCCGACCGGGTGGGCGTAGCGCGGGTCGGCGGTGCACGCCCACATCCGCAGCGCGTACTCGGCGGTGAACACGCACACGCTGAACAGGTCGAACGCGTGGAAGTACGGCCCCCAGCGCGCGGTGAGGCTCGGGACCGATTCGAGGATGACCGCGATGACGTTGAGGATGATCAGCGTGGTGATAACCATGTCGACGAAGCGGCTGGTGAGGTCGCCGACGGCGGCCACGTCGAGGATGGCGTAGATGCGTTGTCGCGTGTGCGCGATCAAGCGGGTTTCTCCCTGCGGGCCGACCCGGGTGGATCGCGCCGCGCGCCCGCAGTTGATGATCGGCCCGTTGGGCGGGGCGTATGAGCGTCAAGTGGGTTGGCCTGCCGGCTGTCCGGGCGGACAGCGGGGAGGACGGCGTTTTCGGGCGATGAATGCGGAAACGACGGGCCGCTGCGCCGGGGAACGTCGCGTGTCCGCCCTGGGGCACCCCCCCGCCGGCCGTTTTTTTATAAACCATGACCGACATGCAGTTTGTGTACGGACGCCATGCCTGGCCGCGGTGGCCGGGCGGTCAGATTGAACTGACTGCCGGGCTGCGGGGCGGGCGGGAGCCGGGTTGAATCGGTAGTTGCACATATAGGCTTGCCCATAAAGGGGCGGCGCGTTGCCGCGGGGCGCGCCCGGGCGTCGTGGTGGCCGGGCCACGAGGTGTAAAGCTATGCATGGCAGTCTGTAAGGAGTTTTTCATGAATTCGGGGCGAGCCGGCTCCATCGCGCCGGCGCGTGCGCACGAGACCGACGCCGGCCGAGATGCGTCTATCATCGCAGGCCGATGCCAAGACCGGTACACTCGGACATCGATCGAACCAGGCCGCAAGCCGGCCACCTCTAATGGAGCAAGCCATGAAGCTGAGCTTTTTGATGTTGACCGCAGCGGCGGGAGCCATGTTGATTGCGTGGGGCGGTGCGCGTGCGGCGGATGAGTTGCCGGCACAGTTCCAGGGCAACCCGCCGATCTGCCCGCGTTGGGCGTTCGAGCCGTGGGTCTGGGAAGACAACGGCAACACCCGCGAGCACGTGATGGGGCTGGTGGAAGGTTACCAGTCGCGTGACATCCCCGTCGGCGCGGTGATCGTCGACAGCCCGTGGTCGACGTCGTACAACAGCTTCGAGTGGGACGCCGAGCGATACCCGCAGCCGGAGCAGATGATCAAGCAACTCAACGAGCGTGGGGTGCGCGTGGTGTTGTGGATCACGGGCATGATGAACAGCGAATCGAAGGACACGCCGCAGGACAAGCCCGAGCACTTTGACGAGGTGATCGACCGTGGCCTGGTGGTCGACGACGGCAAGCAGTACAAGTGGTGGAAGGGCCGGGGCACGCACATCGACTTCACGAACCCCGAGGCCTGCGAGTGGTTCGGCCAACGCCTGGACAGGATGATGGCGATGGGCGTGGACGGCTGGAAGGTCGACCAGGCGGAGCACTACCTGGCTGACATGGTGCAGACGTCGATCGGCGAGATCGAGAAGTCGCAGTTCAAGCCCTATTACTACGCGCAGGTGCGTGACCGGGCGTACGAGCACAACCGTGAGAGCCTGATCTTCGCGCGGCCGTATTCGCACCAGGGCGGGTTCGCGGCGAGCAGGAACAAGTGCACCGTCGGTTGGTGCGGCGACTACAGCGGCGACTTCGCGGGGCTTCGTAAGCAGATGCAGAACCTGTACAAGTCGGCCAACGCCGGCTACGGCGCGCTCGCCGTCGAGGTCGGCGGGTTCTTCCGCGACCACCCCACGAAGCAGTCGCTGATCCGCTACGCGCAGTTCGGCGCGCTGATGCCGGTCATGGTCAACGGCGGGGAGAACGGCGGGCTGACCGAGCACCTGCCGTGGCACCACGACGAGCAGACCGTGGCGATCTACCGCTACTACGCGACGCTTCACAGCGAACTGGCGCCGTACATCTTCAGTTGCTCGGTCGATTCGCACCTGCACGGCGGGTCGATCGTGAAGGACGCGGACAACGCGCTGCATCATCATCGGCTGGGCGAATGGGTCTACGCGTCTGTGGTGGTGGACGAGGCGACGCAGAAGCAGGTGCGGTTGCTCGATTCGAGCGAGTGGATCGACTACTGGGACCAGGACCGGGTGCGCGAGGCGGGGGCGACTTACCAGGCCGAGCTTCCGCTGGAGCGGGCGGCGATCCACATCAAACCCGGCGCGATCATCCCGATGGACGTGACCAACGACGTGACGGGCCACGGCGATGCGTCATCGGGGGGCAAGCAGACGATCGTGATTTACCCGCACGGCCAGTCGTCGTACGTGTTTCATCGACCGCGTGGCAGCGGGATCGCGTACGACGACGTGACGATCGCGGTGGACGAGCAGGGGGGCACGATCGAGGTTGCCGGCGAGATCGAAGCGGACTACCGCATCCGCGTGAAGTGCTTCGCCCGGCCGGGCGAGGTCCGCGGCGGCACGGACCGCTACGACGCCAAGACGAAGTGGCTGCAGATCGACCGGACCGGTTCGTCGTTCACGATCGAGATCGATGGTCTTCGCGGGTATGCCACGCGGTAAGGCGTACGGCAAGCAAACGCCCCGCGGGTGACCGCGGGGCGTGGCAGTTGGTCAGGTTGTCGCATGGCGTTCAGCGGGTGCGGCGGCGGAGCAGGACGAGCCCGCCCAGGCCCAGCAGCGCCAGCGACCCGGGCTCGGGGGCGTGAGCACAGCGGCCGAAGCGGACGTTGTCGAGGTCCACGATGTCGGCGATGAGTTGGGTGCAGCCCTGGGCGTTGCTGATGCCGATGGACCCGCCGGCATCGCTCAGGCTCCAGAACGCGACGTGGTTGAGGATCGCGTTGCTGAAGTCGAAGTGGGTGTCGTCCTCCTCCTGGTCGGTATAGAACAGGACGTTGTGTTCGCCGATGCCGCCGTCGCCGAGCAGGATGTTGCCGTTGGAGATCTTCATGTTGTCTTTGCCGGGGAGGCGGAAGATGACGACCGAGTCCTCGGGTCCGTCCACGATGAAGTTGGCGTTCTCGATGAGGAAGTCGTTGTCACCGGTGTCGATGTCGACGACGTTGAGGCCGGCGCTGGCGTTGAAGGTGGTGTCGTTGCTGATCTTGCCGCCGTTGCCGCTGACGTCGAGGGTGGTTGTGGTGGCCAGGCCGTTGATCACCGAGCGGGCGTTGTCGAGTTCGCTGAGCAGGGTGGTGTGGTCATAGCCGTAGGTGACGCCGACGTTGTTGCTGGGGTGGCCGCTGCCGCTGGGATCGATGCGGGTATTCTGGTTGGCGTCGTTGGGGTTGACGTCGACTCCGGTCTGTGTGTTGACGTCGAAGGTGTTGGGGAAGTGCTCGGAGTCGTTGAAGAAGGAGTTGGAGGACTTGTTGTAGCTGTCGTCGGGTGCGGCCACGCGGATGCCGATGTCCGGATCGCCGTAGACGCCGACGTCCTGGAGTTCGAACTCACCCTCGTCGTCGGTGACGGCGATGTTGCCGCCGCCCCCGATGCCCTGGAAGACGGGGACGATGCCGCTGCCGGGCAGGTCGGGCACATTGCCTTGGAGGCTGGGCCCGCCGTTGTTGTTGACGAAGTCGGTATTGGCGGGGACGGGGGCCTTGTTTGCACCGAGCTCGAAGTTGTTGGTCGCCACGTCGGTGTTGCCGCCGACGCGCTCCCGGGCGACGATCAGGTACTGCGCCGCCTCAAAGGCCTTGAAGGGGAAGGTGTCCGGAAACCCGGCGGCGGAGGCGTTGGAGGCGGTCAAGGCCGAGACGGCCGCGGCGCATAGGACCACGGCGTAACGAAGCGTCGAGCAAGTCATCGTGAATCTCCCAAGTAAGGGCGCATACGCGCATTGCAAGAGCCACTGCGATTCGCCCCTCCTGGGCTATCGCACGCACGTCAGGCGCTCTCCCCCAGCCCCGACACGGCTCTCGCTCTTACCCTTCAGGAATGACATGCAGCAGGACCGCTGCATGCACATCTATATAGGTGATCGGGGGTTCACAAGCAATGACATATTGTGTCGGATATGTTGAGATTTAGGTTAAGTGAAGACGGGCAGTATGGGCAATTCGCGCAAATGCGAGCTGCTTTCGGGCGAAAATCGGCGATACTGAGGCGTGAGAGGCGATTCGAGGCGGGGCGCGGGGTTCGTCGCGAGGCCGACGGGATTGTCCGGGCGCGCAAAATGCCCCGCCCATGGGGGCGGGGCCGGGGTGAGTCGGTGCATGTGGGGGCAGTGTCAGGCCTTGGCCTGCTTGTGCAGCTCGGCGACGCGCGACCAGTCGACGACATTCCACCAGGCGGCGACGTAGTCGGGCCGGCGGTTCTGGTAATTGAGGTAGTAGGCGTGCTCCCAGACGTCGATGCCGAGGATGGGCGTGCCGGGGCAATCGACCAGGCCGACCATCAGCGGGTTGTCCTGGTTGGGCGTGTCGCAGATGCACAGCTTCTTGTCGCCGTCGAGGCAGAGCCAGGCCCAGCCGGACCCGAAGCGGCCGAGGGCGGCCTTGGTGAACTGGTCCTTGAACCCGTCGAACGACCCGAAGGCGGCGCCGATGTCGTCGGCGAGGTCGCCGCCGGGCTCACCGCCGCCGGAGGGCGACATGATCTGCCAGAACAGGGTGTGGTTGCAGTGGCCGCCGCCGTTATTGCGGACGGCGGTCTGCAGGTCCGCGGGGAGGCGGGGGATGTCGGCCAGGAGTTTTTCGATGGGCTGGGCCTGGAGGTCGGAATGGGCTTCGAGGGCGGCGTTGAGCTTGTTGACGTAGCCGCCGTGGTGCTTGTCGTGGTGGATCTCCATCGTCCGCGCGTCGACGTGGGGCTCGAGCGCGTCGAAGCTGTAGGCGAGATCAGGCAGTTCGTGAGGCATGGTGCGGGTTCTCCAAAGGGGGTGCGTGCATGATCCGGTCAACTGCTCCGGTTTGGTCCTGCGTGGGCTTACGCTATGCGGCGGCGGAAATCGAATCAAACATCAAATGCGTGGATATGGCGGTCATGCATCGGGCGGACCGTCGAAGCGGTCGAACGCGTGCATGTCCAACTTCCCGGCCGGTCCCGCCCAAGCCGCCCCCAGCTCACCGGGCAGGGCGAAGCGTTCGAAGCACTCGCCGAACAGCTCCTCGATCCCGGTGATGGCGTTGACGCAATTGTCGGGGTCGGACCCGGTCGGGACACGGCGGACGTGGGCCGGATCGACCGGGCGGACGGGTGCGGCGGCGCTGGCGCCGTTGACCAGGCGGGTGGTCTGCATGGCGTTCTCGATCTCGCAGCAGGAGCGATCGGCGCGGCCGGCGAGGCGATCGATGAACCCGGTCATCATCTCGGCCCGGCCGCCGGCGGCGGTGTCCTCGCGTTGCTCGACCATGCGGCCGTCGCGGTGCAGCTCGATCGACGACTGGTGGACGCGGCGGATGAACCCGGCGTCGCCGATCCACTCGACGGTGGCCTGGACCTGGCGGCGGCAGGCGTGGGTGAGGCAGATCAGCCACTGGACGTCGGTGTCGGTGGTGCCGCGGATGGCGCAGGTGTCGTAGTTCTCGATGTCGCGGGCGCGGTAGAGTTCGGCTTCGAGGGCAACGGGCCGGGCCGTGGTGTGGGCGTCGGCGCCGCTGAGGTGCAGGGCGAGGTTGACCTGGTGTGCGAGGGCGTTGTTGGCCGGGCTGTCGAGGACCCATCGGCCGTCGCGTCGGAGCCGTCCGGCCCAGTCGTTGCGGTTGAAGTAGTGGTCGGGCCGGGGCCAGCAGCCCACGACGCGGACGCGGCGGAGCCTGCCGATCGCGCCGTCGAGGATGAGCCGCTTCGCCCAGTGGGTCGCCGGGGCGTAGACGGCCTGGTAGCCGACGTGGACACAGCGTCCGGCGCGGTCGCGTTCGGCGATCATCGCGGCGGCGTCCTGGATGGTGGCGGTGATGGGTTTTTCGCAGTGCACGTGCAGGCCGGCCCGGAGCGCGTCGGTGGTGTAGGGCAGGTGCGAGTCGATGCTCGTGGCGATCAGCACCGCGTCGAGCCGGTCGTGGGCGAGCAGGGTCGGCACGCCGTCGACGAACGCGGTGTCATGCCGCTTGAGGACCTCGGCGATCCGCTCGTTGGGCGAGGAGCGGGAGACGTCGACCGCGGCGAGCCGGGCCTGTTCGAGCGGGACCGACTCGTCGAGGCAGCCGATGAGTTGGGCGGCGTAGCCGGCGACGCCGATGCAGCCGATCTGATAAGCGGTGGTCATGATGAATCGCTAGCGCCTCTGCGATCGCGGGGGTCGGGGCCACCGCTTGTATCAGGAGCGGCGGCGCGGCACAACGCGGCGATCAACCCGTGGATGTCGTGGGCCTCGGCCTCGACGTCCACGCCCAGGCCCAGCTCGCGGCAGGCGGCGGAAGTCGCCGGCCCGATGCTCGCCACGCGGACACCCGCCAGCAACGCCGGGCCGTCTCCACCCAGCAGTTCGACGAAGTACCGCGCGGTCGAGCTGCTCGTGAAGGTCAACCAGTCCACCCGACGCTCGCGGAGCGCTTCGAGCAGTTCATCGGGCAGCGCCCAGACCGGCTGCGTGCGGTAGGCGACCAGGTCGACGACCTCGGCGCCGGCGTCGGCGAGCAGGGCCGGTAGCTCCCGGCCGGCGATGTCGGAACGGAGCATGACGACCCGCCGGCCGCTGACGCCGACGTCGTTGACCAGCGCCGCGCCGAGGGCTGCGGCGGTCTGGCGGTGGGGCTGGCAGTCGGCGCGCACGCCCAGCCGCCGGTGCAGCGCCTGTGCCGTGGCGTCGCCGACCACCGCGAGCTGCACCGTGGCGAGGGCGCGGGCGTCGCGGCCGGCCCCTTCGAGCAGCTCGCCCAGTGCCGCGACGGCCTGCGGCGAGGTCAACACGAGCCAGGCGGCGTCGGCCAGGCCCTCGAGCAGCGCCTCGCGCACCGCCCGGGGATCCGGCGGCGGGCCGTACGCGATCGTCGGCGCCTCGATGACCGCGGCGCCGAGCGCTTCGAGCTGGCGGGCGAGGTCGGAGGCCTGCGGGCGGGTGCGCGTCACGACGCAGGTGCGCCCGAACAGCGGGCGGCGCTCGAACCCGTTCAGCGCCGGGTCATCGAGCCCGGCGACCGGGCCGACGACGATGATCGCCGGCGCGCCGAGGCCGGCGCGCTCGACCGCGTCGACCACCGACCCCAGCGTCGCGCGGACCGATCGCTGGGTCGGCAGGGTGGCCCACTGCACGACGGCCGCGGGCATGTCGGTCGCGACGCCGTGCCGGGTGAGCTCGTCGACGATCCGGGGCAGCCGCCCCATGGCCATGTAGAAGCACAGCGTGCCGCCGCGCTGGACGAGCGCGGCCAGCGGCGCGTAATCGACCTGGGCCTGGGGCTTGGTCGGGTCTTCGTGGCCGGTGATGAAGGTGCACGAGGTGGCCAGCCCGCGGTGGGTCAGGGGGACGCCGGCGCAGGCCGGCCCGGCCGTCGCCGCGGGGACCCCCGGCACGACCTCGACTTCGATCCCTTGGGCGCCGAGGAAGATCGCCTCCTCGCTGCCGCGGCCGAAGATGTACGGGTCGCCGCCCTTGAGCCGCACCACGGTTCGGCCGGCCCGGGCGTGCTCGGCCAGCAGGTCGTTGATCTGGTCCTGGGAGAGCTTGTGGCGGCGGGCGCGCTTGCCGGCATCGATCAGCACCGCGTCGCCGCGGGCGTGGTCCAGCAGCCGCCGGTTGGCCAGCGCGTCGAAGACGATCACATCGGCCTCGGCGAGGCGCTGCAGCCCGCGGACGGTGATCAGCCCGGTGTCCCCGGGACCGGCGCCGACGAGGCAGACCCGCCCCACCGCCGCCGGATCGGCCGACCCACGGGGCCCAGATTTTTCGTTGGGCGTTGTCAAGACAGCTTAACTCTACCGGTTATTCCGTCGATGTTGGCTGTGACACGTAAGTAATCGCCGCATGACTCAACCGTGTCAGGATGGCTCACCATGTCCACGACAGCAGCACCCATTCAACCGGGGACCGACGGGGCGGAGGGTCCCAAGCAACCGCTGCGGTTTGATCGCCGCCGCGCCCAGCGACACCCGGTCTCCGGCCGGGTCACCGTCCTGCGCCGCTCGCACGAGCCGCTGGCCTACCGCCAGCCGGTCTGCTCGTTCCAGTTGCAGGACATGTCCGACGGGGGGCTGGGGGCGCGGTGCGAGATGCCGCTGGCCCTCGACGAGCCGGTCGCCGTCTTCCTCCCCCCCCACGGCGCCGAACGCGGGATCGACCTGCTCGGGCACATCGTCCGCTGCGACGCCGGCGAGGGCGGCTACCGCATCGCCGTGCAGTTCGACACCCGGCCCGCCGCTTGAACCCGCCCTACCCATCGCCCGCTCCGTCCGGCTGGCCCAGCGCCCGGATGACCCGCGGCAGCGCCGCCGCCAGCTCACCGTACACCTCCTCCAGCGCCTGCGGCACGATCCGCACGTGCCCCACCACGCTCATGAAGTTCACGTCGCCCGACCACCGCGGCACAACGTGCACGTGCAGGTGCCCCGGCACGCCCGCACCGGCGCATCGGCCGATGTTGATCCCGATGTTCACGCCCTGCGGGTTCATCGCCAACTCGAGCAACTGCTCGGCCAGCGTGACGCACTCGAACAGGTCGACCCGCTGATCGGCCGATAGCTGCGGCAGGTCCGGGATGCACGCCCCCGGCGCCACCAGCAGGTGACCGTTCGTGTACGGGTAGCGGTTGAGCAGGATCATGCTCATCGACGTGCGGTGCAGAACCAGGTGCTCGGCGTCCTTCTCCGGCTCGTTCCAGTAGTCCAGCAGGAACGACGAGCCGGGATCGTCGGCGTGGTCGTCGATCTGACGGATGTACTGCATCCGCCACGGCGCCCATAGATTGGATTCGTTCATCGCCGGCAAACCCCAATCGACAAGGTCAGAGGATCAATGAATGTCTCACGCATGGGTCGGGTCCATGTCCGGGTCACAACCGGTCGCGGCGAAGATCAGGGTCCATCGCCCGGCTTGGCGCCCGGGCCGCATGGCGCGGCGCGCTGCCTGATCCACCCGGTTCATCCTACGAAGAATGTGCATCGTTGCGTTCGCTGCCTCGCATCCGATTTCATTCGCGGACTTTACGCCTTACGGGTTCTGGCTCCGGCCGGGTCGCTCGTGACCGTCGTGTCGGCCAAGGGCCCGGGATGAGCATGCATGGCGGTCCCGGGTCGTCACGGGTCACGGCGTCGTCTGCTGGGCGGCGGATTCGATCGGGTCGGCGACGCCGACGGCCCAGGCGGCGTGCTTGAGCATCGCGTCGTCGGGCTCCGGGTAATCGAGCCGATGGTGGGTGCCGCGGCTCTCGGTCCGCCACTGCGCGGCGCGGGCGATCATCGCCCCGACGAGCAGGGCGTTCTGGACCTCCCACCCGCTGCGTTCGTCAAAGATCTTGTCCCAGGTGTACCGGGCCCAGAAGTCGATCATCTCGGCGACCTCGGTCAGCCGCGGGCCGTCGCGCTCGATCCCGACGTGCCGCCACATCACGCTCGTGAGCGAGCTGCGGACGTCCTGGACGTCGAGCTCGCTGCGGTCGGAGATGGGGATGTCGCTGACGATGCGCAGGGGCAGGGTGATCGGGGCGTCGAGCTGTTCGTGGCAGACGCGTCCGGCGGCCTCGCCGCACACCAGCCCCTCGAGCAGCGAGTTGCTGGCGAGGCGGTTGGCGCCGTGCAGGCCGGTGCACGCGACCTCGCCGCACGCGTACAGGCCCGGCAGGTTCGTCCGCGCCTCGGCGTCCACGGCGACCCCGCCGATCATGTAGTGCATGGCCGGCCGGACCGGGATCAGGTCGCGGCCGGGGTCGAGCTCGAAGCGGCGGAGCTGCTGGTCGATGCCCGGGAAGCGGGCGGCGAACCGGTCGGACCCGATGTGCCGCGCGTCCAGGTACACCTGCGCCTCGGGCAGGTTGGCGATCTGTTCGATGATGGCGCGGCTGACCACGTCGCGCGGGGCGAGCTCCGCCAGCTCGTGCTTGCCGACCATGAACCGCTGGCCGTCACGGTTGACCAGGTGCGCGCCCTCGCCCCGGACCGCCTCGCTGATCAGCGACCGCGAGGCGCCGGCGACGTACAGCGTGGTCGGGTGGAACTGCTCGAACTCCATGTCGACCAGCTCCGCGCCGGCGCGGTAGGCCACGGCCAGCCCGTCGCCGGTGGCGACCGGGGCGTTGGTCGTCTCGCGGTAGACCTGCCCGCACCCGCCGCTGGCGAGGATCGTCGCCTTGGCCCAGATCACCTGCAGCCCGTACTCGGGGTGGTGCGTGATCGCCCCGAGGCAGCGCGACCCCGGCGGGCCTTCGGTGATCAGGTCCAGCGCGAAGCACTGCTCGAACAGCCGGACCCGCTCGTGGGCGGCGGCGGCGTGGACGAGCACGTCGGACAGCTCGCGGCCGGTCGCGTCGCCGCGGGCGTGGAGGATGCGGTTGGCGGTGTGCCCGCCCTCGCGGCCGAGGGCGATGCGGCCGTCCGCCTCGCGGTCGAACTGCATGCCCAGGTCGATCAGCTCCCGCATGCGTGGCCCGGCCGCCTCGGCGATCCGCCGCACGGCCGATTCATCGCACAGCCCCGCGCCGGTGTCGAGCGTGTTGGCCACGTGCGCCTCGATCGAGTCGCCGTCGGCGTCGCCGAGCACCGCCGCCACCCCGCCCTGCGCCCAGGTGGTGTTCGATTGCGTCAGCTTGCCCTTGGCCAGCACGATCACGTCGCTGTGGTCGGTCGCGGCCAGCGCCGCCCGCAGCCCCCCCACGCCCGCGCCGATCACCAGCACGTCCGTGAAGATCTGCGGCAGCAACACCGCCCGAAACGGGATCAGGTACCGGCGTTCATCGAAGATCGGATGCATGAGAACAATGTTATGTGACTTGATGGCCGAGTGACAGCCGACCGGCGACAACTGTCACGAAGCTCGCGCCCACACAGCGGGCCCGCGGCCGGCGCCGGATCACCACAATGTGGCGGCGGCCGTCTCACGCACATGCTGCACCGGCTCGCCGCGATGACCGTTGTAGCCATTGCTGCCGGTCGATCGCTGCGCCGCTCGTTTCTTGGAGTACGTTTCCAGCTCGTCACCCCACTGCTGCCATCCTTCGCGGCGGGTTCGAGCGAACAACTCGAGGTACGGGCCGGGGCTGCAGGCCTCGATCAGCTCGTACAACTCGTCTGGTTTGCGTGAATGCTCTCGCTTCCTCGAGACCATGATGTTCGGCTGTGTCCTACCAGCATCAAGGGTGCGCATTCGTCCACGCACACCAAAGAGCACCATTTCAGTCACATTGCGAAAGTAAAAGCCCACACCCCGCCGGTCAGGACCGCCATCTTTGCGAACCTTGTACCAGATGATGTTGCTCTTGTACTCGAACCCCCACCGCCGCATGACCTCCAGCCCCTCGGCCAAGAGGGCGTTGGGCACCCACAGGTACAGATGGCTGGGCGTGTCGGCCACCTGGGCCACGGGCAACTCCATGATGTCATCGAGTGTCATCGTGGCATACCGGCTCAGGCGCCTGTGCTCCGGGGCCATCTTGCCTGTGCGATTGGCGAATTGCCAAGGCGGGTCGGCAAGAAGGGTTCCGTACGGTCCCGGCTTCTCGCGCAGAAGATCGAAACCGTCAGTGGGATCGGATTCATGTGGAACCATCGTCAGTCCTCGTCGTACAAGTGCTTCGTGATGCCCAACACAAGGATAGGACAGCCACCGCCGCCCCCGCCTTCAATCTTGGGCAGCAACTTGCTCATGTGCGTCGTCGAGGCGCCGAACGACTTACCCCGCCCCAGCCGATCGAAAATCTCCTGCAGATCGTCACATCGTGTGACAATAATGCCCACGCTCAATGCGCGCAATTCAAACAGGAGTCGGAAGTTGTTCAGGTCGCGATCGTAGAAAGGGTCCTTGTTGTTCCATTCAATCTCGATGCCGACCCCATTTCTGTAGCAATCGACCTTGTGCGTCGGACTCTCAATGGATGAGTCATCGACGACGATACGGGTCTCGAAAGCCTTTTCCTGCCAGCCACGGGCGACGAATGCCTCGTCCAATGTGGCGGCGACGGCCGACTTGCGCCCGCCGGGTTTGACGAGATGATCGTGCCGCAGGCGGAATGCCGTCAGCACATCGATCAAGTCGCCCCATTCCCGCGGAAAGTCACTGGTCAGAACCGCACAAGCATGCTTCCATTCATACGCCTCGTATAGGCGGCGAATCTCAGCCGGTAAGAGGTCAATGCCCATCGCGAACAACCTGCCTATACGTTGCCGCATTCATACTATCGTGCCCCGTGAGCATCGGCGAGCGGCAGTGCCTTCAGCCGCCCTGTTCGAAGACATCGATCGCCTGTTCGAGCGTGAACGCCCCGTCGTAGAGCGCCCGTCCGACGATCGCGCCGAAGATGGGCAGGCTGCGGAGTTGGCGGAGGTGTTCGAGGGAGCCGACGCCGCCGGAGGCGACGACGGGGATGCCGGTGGCGTCGGCGAGGCGGCGGGTGGCGTCGAGGTTGGGCCCGGCGAGCGTGCCGTCGGTGGCGATGTCGGTGTAGGCGATGCCGGCCAGCGGCCAGCCGTCGACGTCGCGGGCGATCTGGTGGGCGGTGGTCTGGGTGGTTTCCTCCCAGCCGCTGACGGCCAGCCGCCCTTCGCGGGCGTCGAGGCCGAGCACGATCTTGTTCGCCAGGGTTGCGCGGTGGGCCAGGTCGTCGAACCAGTCCCAGTCGCGCAGCGCCGCGGTGCCGACGACGATCCGCTTGGCGCCGGCGTCGATGAGCCGCCGCACGGTCTGGTCGTGCCGCACCCCGCCGCCGAACTCGACGGTCAGCGGCGTCCGCATGCAGATCTGCTCGACGATGTGCAGGTGCCCCGGCGTGCCGGTCCGCGCCGCGTCGAGGTCGACCACGTGCAGGTAGCTGGCCCCGGCATCGGCGAAGCGTTGGGCCTGGGCGACGGGGTCGTCGCCGTAGGTCGTCTGCCGGTCGTAGTCGCCCTGGTAGAGGCGCACGACCTTGCCGTCGCGGAGGTCGATCGCGGGGAACAGGAACATGCCCGGCATCATCCGCCCCCGGCGGCGAATGTCAAACGCCGCGGCTCACCACTTGCTGGTCCGCAGCACGCGCGCGAACGCGTTGATGCTCATCTCCCGGCCGGCGGCGCTGTCGGCGCGGATGCGGCCGTCGCGGTGGCGTCGGAAGGTGACCGGCCCGTCCATGGGCGTGTGGAACTCCAGTCGCGCCTTGGGGAACATCAGCGCCACGCCGGGGTGGATCGTCTTGTACACGGTCAGCTCGATGCGGCAGGCGGTGTTGAACCGCTCGGTCAGCGCCGCGAGCTTGTCGACGATCTTCTCCCGCCGCGCGATCAGCCGGCGCAGCGCGTCGGCGACCTGGTCGCGGGCCTGGCGGGCCTGCTGATCCTCGACGAAGCCCGACAGCATCTCCAGCCGCTCGCGCAACTGGCGGGTCCGCTCGTCGATCGGCGGCAGCGCCACGCCCAGGCGGTTCAGCGCATCGGTCAGCTCGCGGACGTGGCCGAGCCGCAGCTCCGTGGCCACGCCGGCGTCGGACCCCAGCTCGCCGACCTCGACCTTGTTGGCCAGGCACAGGTGGCCGCCGATGATCGTGCCGCCGCGGAGTTCCAGCGCCCCGCCGACCTGCAACTGGCAGTGGATGATCTCTTTGACCACTTCCAGGTCGCCGCGGACCGAGCCCTTGACGCCGACGAGGTAGCGGGCGACGGCGTCGCCGCCGACCTGGATGGTGCCAATGTCGCGGCCGGCGATGCCGCCGTCGGCCCGGAGCATGCGGCCGCAGGTGACGTGGGCGGCCTCGACGAGCCCGCCGACGACCACGTCCTCGGTCGCCTCGACCTGGAAGCGGTCGCGGATGCCCTGGCCGATCATGACCGACCCGTCGAAGCGGACGTTGCCGGTGGAGAAGTCCACGCCCTCGGCGACTTCGAGGATGGGGCTGATGTGGATGGTGTGCGTGCCGCAGGTGACCAGGCCGCTGCGCTCGGCGAGGACGCGGCCGTCGCCGGCGATACGGACGCTGGGGTCGGGCCGCAGCGGGTACGGGCGGCCGGGCGTCGGCGCCAGCCGCTTGCCGTAGATATCGAAGCCCGGCTGGCCCGGTTCGGGCGGGACGAGCGTGGCGAGGTGCTGGCCCTCCCGGCAGGAGACGAAGCGGCTGCACTCGTAGTAGTCGATCGGCCCGTCGGCGAGCGAGGGATGGTCGGCCGCGGCGTCGGGGCCGAACCCCGCTTGCCATTCGATCCGCCCGTCGGCGCCGCGGCGGGGGGCGACGCCCTGGCCGACCGTGACGCGCAGCTCGCGCGGGCAGTCGTGGAACTGCCCGACCGCCTGGTCGAGCATGGTCGCCGTGTCGTCGCCGGTGGGCAGGCCCGAATCGCGGACCAGCTGCATGAGCCCGGCGGTGTGGACCTGCGAGCTGGGGCAGTCGGCGGGGATGCGGACATAGGCGTGCATCCGGTCGCTGCTGACGACGACGGTGGGCCCCGTGGAGGAGGATGTGCCGACCGACTGTGCCATCGGACCCTCGCGCGGCGCGCATGTATGCCGCTGTCACTGTGCATCGACCGAATCGACGGCCCGCTGCAGCACCTTCGCAACATCGGGCGCGATTTTGACGGCCGCGCGGGCGCGGGCGATGATGGGCCTCGCCGCGCGGCTCGTTATCGGAGGCTCCGGACCATGCCACGACCCGTCACGCTCTTCACCGGCCAGTGGGCCGACCTGCCGTTCGAGGCCCTGTGCGCCAAGGCCGCGGCCTTCGGGTACGACGGCCTGGAACTGGCGTGCTGGGGCGATCACTTCGACGTCGACCAGGCCAACCGCTCAAACCGATACCTCAAGCAGCGCTGGCAGGCGCTCGACGACCACGGGCTGGACTGCTACGCGCTGAGCAACCACCTGGTCGGGCAGGCGGTGTGCGATCGGATCGACGGGCGGCACCGGGCGATCCTGCCCGAGCGGGTCTGGGGCGACGGCGAGCCCGAGGGCGTGCGGAAGCGCGCGGCCAAGGAGCTGATCGCCACGGCCAAGGCCGCCCGCAAGTTCATGGACGCCCGTCCCGACCGCAAGGCCTGGGGCGTCAAGCCCGCCGTCGTCAACGGGTTCACCGGCTCGAGCATCTGGCACGCCCACTACGCCTTCCCGCCGACCGACCCGGCCTATTGGCAGGCCGGGTTCGACGACTTCGCCCGACGCTTCACAAAGATCCTCGACGCGTTCGACCGGGTCGACGTGAACTTCGGGCTGGAGGTCCACCCGACGGAGATCGCGTTCGACATCGCCTCGGCCCAGCGGGCCGTTGACGCCGTCGGCGGCCACAGACGATTCGGTTTCAACTACGACCCCTCGCACCTCGGCTACCAGGGCGTGGACTACGTGCGGTTCATCCGCCGGTTCGCCGATCGCATCTGGCACGTGCACATGAAGGACGTGTGGTGGGGCCACGGCGACGGGACGGTCGGCGTGTTCGGCGGCCACACGCCGTTCGGCGATCCGCGGCGGCACTGGGACTTCCGCAGCGTCGGCCGCGGCGACATCGACTTCGAGCCGATCATCGTCGCGCTCAACGACATCGGCTACGCCGGCCCGCTCAGCGTCGAATGGGAAGACAGCCGCATGGACCGCGAGCACGGCGCGACCGAGGCGTGCGAGTTCGTGCGTGCCCTGGACTTCCCGCGCAGCGACGTGGCGTTCGACGCGCACTTCGACAAGTGATTCACGAGCGCGGGTCTTCGGGCAGGTGTTGCTCGAGGGCATCCCGCACGACGTTGTACTGGTACCGGCCGGTGCGGCGTGACTCGAGGCGCAGGCGGTCGAGCAGTTCGACCGGCAGCTTGTAGCTGCCGCGCTTGTACCTCGGGCGCGCCGCGTGGGCGCGATCGCCGCGATCGACCGGGGCCGCGGCGGCCGACGCCGACGCCGGGGCGGGCGGGGGCGCGGCAACCGCGGACGCCGGCGGCGCCATTTCGGTCAGGAACGCCTCCCGCAGGTTCCCGCCCGACGGCGGGTGGGTCGGCGGGGGCGCGGGGGCCAGACCCGGCACGTCGTCGCGGTCCGTGAGCGCGGGGCCGTCATCCTCGTCGTCGCGGACCAGACCCAGCCGGGCCATGCCGGCGTTGCGCGCCGCCGGCGGCGTCGGGCGACTGTCCATGTCGAGCGGGTCGGCGTCGTCACCGCGGAACCAGCCCATGACGCGGGTCAGCGTGCTCATGGCTGCACCTCCGCGTCATCGGCCGGCTCGCCGTCAACCGTGGTCCGGGTGGTCGGCCCGCCGACGATCATGTGGTAGCGCACGCCGGCGTGCTCGAGCGTGGCGCGGCTGGACTTGACCTCCACGAGCCGAGCCCCCCGCCACGCATCGCCCACGCGCACGACCCGGCCGTTAATGATCGCCACGCTCCGATCGGGCCCGAGCATGGTCCCGCTGAGCTGGGCCTGCATGTATTCCTGCGGGTCGCCCGCGGGCGTGACCGTCAGCGGTTCGGTCTCGTCGGCCGCGCCGCCGGGCGCGAACGCCGCCGCTTCGGGCTCGGCGGTCTCTTGGGCTTCGCTCTTGACCGCGTCCCGGGCATCGGGTTCAACCGGGTCCGCGGGCTCGGCCGCACCCGCCGTGGGCGCGGCCTGGAACGCCGCGGCCAGTTCGCTCGTCAAGCGCCTGGCGAAGCGGGGGACCGTGCCCTGGGCGTCGGCCTCATCGTCGGCGGCGGGTTCGGGCTGCGGCTGTTGGGCGGTCGCCACCGGGTCGGGATCGACCGCGTCGTTGGCGTCGGCGGTCGCCTGCGGCGGCGCCGCGTCGTCATCATCCGCAGCCACGGGGGCGGGCTGCGGTTCGGCCGGCGGGTCGTCGACGGCATCGGCCGGGATCAGCTCGACCGGCGGCGTCTGCGGCACGAACGGCGCCGCGGCCGGCGCGGGTTGCGCGCCGCCGGACATGTTGTGCGCCACCACCCAACCGATCGTCACGATGATCATCATGGACACCGCGGCCACGAGCGCCGAACGGCCGGGCGAGCGCGACTCGGCCGGCGCCTCGACCGGCGGATCGGGCTCGTCGGGCTCGGTCGCCACGGGCGCCGCCGGCGCGACGACCGGCGCGAACGCGTCCTGCTCCGGGGGTGCGGCGATTGCTTCGGCGGGGGCGGTTTCGGTGGGGACGTCGGCCGCCTCGGGCTCGGGCGCGGACGCCGGAGGGCGTTGGCGGCCGAGGTGCGCCGCGGCGCGCTGGCGGAACGCCTGGAGCGTGTTGCGGTCGGCGGTGTCGAGTTCGGCATAGGCCGACTGCTCCACGTCGGGCGCCTCGTCGCGGCTGGCCTGGGCGCCACCGGCGACGACCTCCCGCGCCAGCGCGAGGTAGTCGGTTGCGGCCGACGACTGCGGGGCGTACTCGAGGATCGTCATCTGCGTCGCGGGGCATTCCTGGAGCCGGGTGTTGACGCGGATGATGGAGCGGAAGACGCGGCCGGGCAGGCCGCGCTGCATCTCCGCGAGCACGAGCCGGCTCAGCCGCGTCCGCACGTCGTAGCGGCAGGCGAGCACGCCCAGCAGGCGGATGTCGTGTCCGAACCCCTCGCGGATGTCGCCGAGCATGGTCAGCAGCAGCCGCAGCCCGTCGAGCGCGAGGATCGACGTTTCGACGGGCACGAGCGCTTCACCCGCGGCGAGCATGGCGTTGCCGATCAGGCGGTTGCCCAGGCTCGGCGGGCAATCGATCAGGGCGAAGTCGTAGCGGTCGTCGAGCTCGGCGAGGACGCGTCGGAGCCGGCCGCCCTGCGTCGGGCGCAGCTCGTGGGCGACCGAGTCGATCTTGCCGCACGCCGGCGCGAGGTCGAGGTTGGGCCGGAGGTTCTCGATGGGCTCGAGCCCGCCGCCGCGGATGAGCGCGTCGGCCAGGCGCGGGTCATCCTCGACGCCGAGCCAGCGCGAGCTGGCCGCCTGCCCGTCGAGGTCGACCACGAGGGTGCGGTGGCCGAGTTGAGCGAGTGCGGCGGCGAGGTTGACCGTGGTGGTCGTCTTGGCGGTGCCGCCTTTTTCGTTGACGATGGCGATGGTACGCACGGGCGCAGCTCCCAGCCCGGTGACGCGCTCGGCGCGGGCCGACGGTCGCACGACCGGCCGGTTTGCCGCACTTACCCGCGTGGTGCAAACGGACCCTGCGATATAAACGGTCCGGACGCACGCGAATTCCGAGGACGGACGCGCTGCGGGTCCGGCTGTGACGTGTGTGCCGGTGGCGACGGCGTGGCGGGCCGACCCGGCCGAACGCTACTCGGCGGGGCCGCTTGCGCCGGTCGGCTCGGCGGCGACGCGGTCGAGGATCTCCAGGCGGACGCGGACGACCTTGGTCCGCTCGGCTTCCACGACGGTGAGTCGGACGTTGGCGTGGGTGAAGCTCTCGCCGGCGTCGGGGATGTGGCCCAGCGTGGCGAACACGAACCCGCCCACGGTGTCGTAGTCCTCCTCCTCGGGCAACTCGATGCCGAGCTTGTCGTTGACGTCGTCGATGTAGGCGCGTCCGTCGGCCTCGGCGACGGCGTCGCTGACCCGCTCGATGCGGGGCTCGGCCGGCTCGTCGGGCTCGTACTCGTCCTGGATCTCGCCGACGATCTCTTCGAGGATGTCCTCGATGGTGATCAGCCCGGCCGTCCCGCCGTACTCGTCGAGCACCAGGGCCATGTGGACCTTGCGCTGCTGCATCTCGGCGAGCAGGTCGCGGAGCGTCTTGCTCTCGGGCACGAACAGCGCCGGCCGCACGGCCCGCCGCAGGTCGAACGGGTTGTCCCCGTTGGTCCCCACCAGGTGCAGCAGGTCCTTGACGTAGAGCACCCCGATGATGTTGTCGAGGTTGTCGTCGAACACGGGGAAGCGGCTGTGGCCGGCCTCGCGGGCGATCCGCTTGACGTCTTCGAGGGTGCCGGCGGCTTCGATGCCGACCACGTCGGTCCGCGGGGTCATGATCTCGTCGACGGTGGTGTCGCGGAACTCGACGACCGCCTCGATCATGTGCGCCTGCTGTTCATCGACCAGGCCGGTCTTCTCGCCTTCGCTGACCACGTCGAGGATCTCCTGTTCGAGCCCGGCGGCGTCTTCGGCGTGCTTGGCCGGCACGCCGAGCAGGCGGCGGACCAGCGGGTCGACGACCTCCATGAGCTTGAGCAGCGGCGTGAACAGGAAGTGGGCGACGTGGAGGAACGGCAGGGAGGCGCCGAGCAGCGGTTCGGCGGCGTGCTCGCCCCAGCTCGAGGCGACCGCCACACCGAACGTGCTGATCAGCGCCCCGGCGGCGAGGAACGCCCAGAGGATGCCCAGCCAGCCGTCGCCGGCCGACCCCGGGGGCGCGAAGAACCCGATCGCGGCGATCAGGATCAGCAGGTTCAGCGCGACACGCAGCACCGCGGTCAGCAGGATGTAGCCCTGCCGCTCGTCGAGTCGGTCGAGCCAGGCGGTCCGGCCCTTGCGCTCGAGCAGTTCCTCGAGCCGCGAGCGCGAGAAATGGTGCAGCGCGTAATGCAGCGCGCCGACGTAGCAGCCGACCAACGCCGCGATCACAGCGACCCATAATCCGTAGGTTGTCAACGCCTTCATTCTCCAGCGGGATACGAAGTCGAATACCGGACCTCGGATGTCATGCCGCCGCCGCACGCGGCGACATCCGAGGTCCGAGGCCCGGCCTCATCCGCCATACACCCGACCCACGCCGATCTGTTCCAGCAGCTCGTCCTCCCGGGCGTGCATCCGCGACCGCTGTTCCTCATCATGGTCGTCGTAACCCACCAGGTGCAGCAGGCCGTGCAACGCGTACAGCAGCATTTCCTTGTCCATCGCGCGGGGCAATTGCTCGGCGCGGCGGCGGGCCTCGTCGACGCAGACGTAGACCTCGCCCTCGACGGCCGGGAGCAGGCCCGCCTCGGGCGCGCCCTCGAACGGGTCGTCCCGCAGGTCGAACGTCAGCACGTCCGTCGTCGTCGGGTCGTCGTGAAACTCGGCGTGCATCGCCTTCATTCGATCGTCATCAATCAGCACGACATTGAGGTGGATCACGTCGGCCGCCATGGCGGCGGCGGCCTCCTCGAGCCGCTCACGCAGCCACGCCACAACAACCGGGTCGGCCGCGGAAGTGTCGGCGATCACATCGATGCGTTGGGAAGGGTCGGGGTCGGCCCGATCGGGACTACAGCCCGGCTGGTCGTCGCCGCCTTCAAGAGAATATCTGCCGGATTCGCTCATCAAACGGTGCACATCCGAAAGTCATTTCAGGGTCGAGTATGATACGCCCGGAGGCGAGCCCCGCCAACCCTGTTTTTCCGGCCGCCAATCGCTATTCAAGGCCCCCGGGGTCCATGTGCTGCCCCGAGGCGGACAGGCCCGGTGACGGGTTACATGCCTGATGCGCGCTGGGCCCGGGCGATCCAGGCCTGCTCGCCTTCGTAGGTCAGGATGCGGCGGGCGTGAGCAAGGTCATCGGCCCAGAGCGGGTCGAACAGCGCCTCTTCGGAGCCGGGCTTCATGTCCTGCCCGTGGTACGTGGAGCTGGTCAGCCGCATGAGGAAGTAGTGCTCATCGCGGACGACGCGCTGGCCGGGCCGATCATATTCGATGCGGGTTTCGCCGAGGTCGGCGGTGATCTCCAGGTCGCCGTAGCCGGTCTCCTCGCGGACCTCGCGGAGGGCGGCGTCGGCGTCGGTCTCGCCGGCGTCGAGCTTGCCCTTGGGCAGGCGCACTTCGTGGACCATCCGCCCGTCGCGCTCGACGTGGCGCTCGATGAGCAGCACCCGCCCGGCGTCGTCGAGCACGATCCCGCCCGCGGCGCGGTAGTGACGAGTTGGTAGCATGGTCGGGTCCGGGTCGCTCATGGGTGCACCGCCGAGTAAACGGGAAGCTGATGCCTGCCCTCACCTTCGACACTACCGCTCAGAGCCGCGACTGTCACGCCCGCGTCGGGCGGGTGACCACGCCGCACGGCGCATTCGAGACGCCCGCGTTCATGCCGGTGGGCACGAAGGCGACGGTCAAGGGGGTCCTGCCCGAGCAGTTGACCGGCATGGGGGCGCAGATCATCCTCGCCAACACGTATCACCTGATGCTTCGGCCGGGCAGCGACCTGATCGCGCGACGCGGCGGGTTGCACCCGTTCATGCAGTGGGATGCGCCGATCCTCACCGACTCCGGGGGGTTTCAGGTCTACAGCCTCGCGGACATCAGCGCGATCGATGAGGACGGGGTGACGTTCCGCTCGCACCTCGACGGGTCGGAGCAGCGGCTGACGCCCGAGCGGAGCATGCAGGTGCAGAACGAGCTGGGGGCGGACATCATCATGGCGTTTGACGATTGCCCGCCGGCGTCGGATGCGCACGAGCGGGTGAGCAGTGGCCACGGCACCGCGCGGCGGCACGCCGTGGCGGCCGAGGGCTACGCCGACCGCAACCGCGCCGCGGCCGACCGGACGGCGCGCTGGCTCGAACGCTGCGCCGCGTCGCACGCCCGCGCGGATGAGCAGGCGCTGTTCGGCATTGTCCAGGGCGGGACGGACCTGGCCCTGCGCGCGCGGTGCGTGCAACAGGTCTGCGCGGTCGACCTGCCGGGGTACGCGATCGGCGGCGTGGCGGTCGGCGAGGGCCACGACCTGCTCGTCGAGGTGGTCGAGCACACCGCCCCGCTGCTGCCGGCCGACCGGCCCCGGTACCTGATGGGGGTGGGGTACGAGCGGGACATCCTCGCGGCGGTGCGTGCGGGGGTGGACCTGTTCGATTGCGTGCTGCCGACGCGGAACGGGCGGAACGCCAACGCGTTCACGCGGGCGGGCCGGGTGCGGCTTCGCAACGCCGGGTGCGCCGAGGACGATCGTCCGATCGATCCATCGTGCGGGTGCCCGGTCTGCCGCCGGTTCAGCCGGGCGTACGTGCGGCACCTGTTCCTGGCCGAAGAGATGCTCGGGCCGATCCTGGTGTCGTGGCACAACCTCGCCCACTTCCAGTCGCTGGTGCTGGACATCCGGCAGGCGATCCGGGAAGATGATTGGTCTTTGCTCGCCCGCCGGTGGCCGGTGCTGGTGTGAGGCAAGTGGATCGGCCCGACGGACGGGTTCCCGAGCGCAACGACCGACAATCAAGACCATCCAGCATAGGGAATGAGGAACATGCTCACGAATCTGCCATTGCAACTGGTTCTGGCGCAGGAAGATGCGGCGCCGACGCAGCCGACCCCCGCCCCGCGGCCGGCCCCGGACCAGTCCCAGCCGGCCGGCCAGGACGCCCCGCCCTCCTCGACCACGACGCAGCAGCCCCCCCCGCCGGGCCAGGACCCCAACCAGCCGGGCCCCGGCGGGCTGATGGGCGGCGGCTGGACGCTGCCGGCCATGCTGCTGATCTTCCTCGTGCTCATGTTCGCCATGACCGCGTTCAGCCAGCGCAAGGAGAAGAAAAAGCGGTCGAGGATGCTCGAATCGCTCCAGAAGAACGACAAGGTCGTGACGATCGGCGGGGTCATCGGGACGATCGTCGAGGTCAAGGACAGCGAGATCGTGTTGAAGGTCGACGAGTCCAGCAACACCCGCATGCGTTTCAGCCGCACCGCCATCCAGGGCGTGGTCGGCGAAGAGAACGGTTAATCCCCGGCGTGCCGGCACGTTCGGCCCCCGCATGAAAGAAAGATGTCGATGGATGTGAATCAGGTGCTCATGACGGTCGCCGCGGTCGCGGCGGTGGGCGTGGCCGGCGGGCTGGTGCTCAGCCGCTCACTCCTCTGGCAATTGTCGCTGATCGTGATGATCCTCACGTTCTGCGGCGGGCGTCTGTACCCGCCGGGCGAGCGGCTGAAGTTCGGGCTCGACCTGGCGGGCGGCACGAGCCTGCTGTACGAGGTTTCGGTCCCCGAGGGCCGCAACACCGACCAGGCCGTCCGACAGACCATCGAAACGCTCAAGCGGCGCGTGGACCCCGAGGGGCTGCGCAACCTCGAATGGCAGCAGGAGGCGGGCAACCGCATCGAGGTGCGGATGCCGCGGCCGAATCCGCTCGTCCAGGAACGCCGCGCGGCGCTGACCGAGATCACCGAGCGGATCGAGCGGGCCAACATCAGCCGGCAGGAGGTCCGCAACCTGCTCGACGCCGAACCGGGCGACCGGCCGGGCATGATGCAGGACCTCGAACGCGGTGTCGAGCAGCGGATCGACCTGTTCGGGCGGCTCGTCGACGTCGAGGAGCAGTTGTCGATGGCGCGGAGCCAGTACGAACGCCTGCCCGAGGACTCGGAGCAGCGTCGGGCCGCCGCCCGGGTCGTCGCCCGTGCCGAAAGAAACTTCGACCAGGCGATGGCGCAGGTCATGGCGACCAACGTGGTCATCGGCGAGTTGCGGGAGGTGATGGACCTGCCGACGGGCAGCGCCGAGCCCAACGCCCCCAGCCCGCAGGAGCGGGGGATCGCGCGGCTGCAGCAGGGCCACCCGCACCGCACGCAGCACATCAACGCCTACGTCGAGGCGTATCGCGCCTATGAAGCGGAGAAGGGCCCGCTCGACGACCCGGAGGACCTGAAGCGGCTGATGCGGGGCGCGGGCGTGCTGGAGTTCCGCCTGACCGTCGAGCCCGAGGACAACGTCGGCGACCTCGACGACCTCCGCGAGCAGTTGCGGGAGCGCGGTCCGGCGTCGTTCGCCGGGTCGCCTTACGTCTGGGTCGAGGTCGACGACCTGTCGATGTTCGCGAAGACCGCCGCCGCCGTGCGGGCCGCGCGCGAGAACACCGCCCAGTACTTCCTGCAGAACTTCCGCGACCCGCAGACCGGCACGGGCGGTTACATCGCCGCCCGGTTCGGCGAAGACATCTACATGCTCTGCTGGGACACGCCGGACAAGTCCATCACGACCCGCCCGAGCCAGGACGGCTGGAAAATCCAGAACGTGTCGCCGCAGCCCGAGCCGCAGACCTTCTTCCCGGCGGTGGGCGTGGACCTCAACAGCGCCGGCGGGCGGCTCATGAGCCGCCTGACCCGCAGCTACCAGGGCCGACACATGGCCATGGTGCTCGACGGGTCCCTGCTGAGCGCCCCGACCATCAACACGCCGTTCGCCGAGCGATTCATCATCACCGGCGGGCAGAACGGCTTCAGCCCCCGGGAGCAGGACTACCTGATCCGCACGCTGGGCGCGGGGACGCTGCTGGCCAAGGTGAGCCCCGAGCCCATCGCCGTCCGCACGGTCGGGCCGAGCCTCGGCGAGGACAATCTCCGCCGCGGGTTGCAGTCCGCGGTGCTGGCGCTGGTGGTCGTCGGCGTGTTCATGATGATCTACTACCTGTTCAGCGGCGCCGTCGCCGGGTTCGCGCTCGTGGCGAACATCCTGATCATCCTCGGCATCATGGCCACGCCGTTCTTCACCGGCGGGGCGTCGTTCACCCTCCCGGGCATCGCGGGCATCGTGCTCACCATCGGCATGTGCGTCGACGCCAACGTGCTGATCTTCGAACGCATCCGCGAGGAGTTGATCCGCGGCGCCGATTCGCAGACGGCCACGCGGCTGGGCTACCAGCGCGCGCTCAGCTCCATCGTCGACTCCAACATCACCAACCTCATCGTCTGCGTGATCCTCTACCAGACCGCGACCGTCGAGGTCCGCGGGTTCGCGGTCACGCTGGGCATCGGCATCGTCGCCACGCTGATCACGTCGCTGTTCATGACCCGCGCGATCTTCAAGACCTGGGCCCACCTCTTCGGGCTGGGCGGGATCATGAACCAGACCCCCACCGTCGTGCCCGCAATCGACAAGCTGCTCACGCCCAACTTCCGGTGGATGAGCAAGAAGCCGCTGTTCTTCGGCGTGAGCCTGGTGGCGATCGCGGTGAGCCTGGTGCTCGTGGTCGAGCGCGGGGCGAACATGCTGGACATCGAGTTCCGCGGGGGCACGGAGGTGGCGTTCGAGCTCGCCGACGGCAAGACCATGACCCTCGACGAGGCGCGCGAGCGGCGGACGCAGATCGCCGCGCTGTACACCGCGGGCCCGGCCGGCCTGAGCGGCGAGCGGGCGGAGATCGCCCGCTGGCTGCGGGCGATGGTCGACGACCGCCGCGAGGAGCTGCTCCAACAGCAGACCCGGAAGCTCGAAGCGGCGGGCCGCACCGCCGACGCCGACGCCCTCCGGGCCGACATTGCCGAGGCGACGGACCTGGCGCGGCTGAAGGACGCGACGGTGGTCAGCGTCGGCGACCCCAACAACCCGCCCGGCGCGTCGGGCCCGAATCGCTACAACGCGTTCTCGATGGTCAGCACCGTCGAGGACCAGCAGGTCGTCTCCTCGGCGGTCAAGCGGGAGTTCGCTGACGTGCTCGACGTGCAGAGCCGACTCAACTTCGACGCCGAGGACGTCGAGGAAGTCGCCGCCGCCCCGGTCTACCCGATCGACCAGCCCACCCTCGGCGAAGTCATCGGCCGCGACGCCGGCCACGACGTCAGCACCTACCGCGGGGGCGCGGCGATGGTCGTCACCGGCATCGACCCCGGCGCCACGCTCGGCAACATCGAGGAGCGGCTCCGCGCCATGCGGCTGCAGCCCGACTTCGAGAAGATGTCGTTCCGCGAGTGGACGGTGCTCGGCCTGGACAACGTGCCCGGCGACGTCGCCCGCTACCGGTCGGTGGCGATCGTCGTGAAGGACCCCAAGATCAGCTACTTCACCGACCCCGGCGCCTGGGACCAGATGGCGCGGGCGGAATGGACCCTGGTGCGCGAGGCGCTGACCCGCGACACGTCGCTGAGCAAGGTCAGCAACTTCACCCCCACCGTCGCGCAGACCCTGCGGGACAAGGCGATCGTCGCGCTGGTGCTCAGCTTCCTCGCGATCGTGGCCTACATCTGGTTGCGGTTCGGATCGCTGCGGTACGGCATGGCCGCCATCACCGCCATCGTGCACGACGTGATCGTGGCGCTGGGGCTGGTCGCCGCCACGCACTTCCTCTACGACCAGGCGATCGGCGAGGCGTTGCTGCTGGGCGAGTTCAAGCTCAACCTCGGGCTGATCGCGGCGCTGCTGACCATCGTGGGCTACTCGCTGAACGACACGATCGTGCTGTTCGACCGCATCCGCGAGAACCGGGGCAAGCTGGCGTACGCCACCGCGAGCGTCATCGATCGTTCGATCAACCAGACGATCAGCCGCACCGTGCTCACGTCGCTCACCACGCTGCTGGCGGTGGGCGTGCTGTACGTCTACGGCGGCGAGGGCATCCGCGGTTTCGCGTTCGCGCTGATCGTCGGCGTGCTCGTCGGTTCGTACTCGTCGGTGGCGATCGCGGCGCCGCTGGTCGGGCTGGGCGCCGGGCCGAGCGCCCAAGCCGAGCCGACGTCGAGCGAGGCGACCCAGCCCGCCGCGAGCGCCGAGGCGGCGCCGGCCGGCGTGTGAGCGGCGCGGCGGGCGGCACGGACCGCCGCCGCGCAGTACAATGGCGCGTCGGAGGCGGAGTCCGGCGAAAGGATTCGCTGCCATGTCCACCGGACAGAAAGTCGCGTTGAGCGCGTTGGTCGTGCTGGGTTGCTGCGTGGCCGGGTATTACCTGGTGGTCACCGGTCAGGATGACGCCGAGTCGGACATGATGTCGGCGCCGACGACGCTGCCCGACCCCACGCCCCCGGACCAGGCCCCCAGCGAACCGACCGCCACACCGCCGGCACGACAGCCGCAGCGGCCCGCCCCGCCCCGGTCGACCGCGCCGCCGTACCCCGCGCAGGCCCCGCCGCCGAATGACCCGGCCCTGACGCCGAGCCCCTCACCGGCGCGGACCGATCCCCTGCAGCTGAATACGTATGGGTCGCTATCGCCGAACAGGTCGCCCCGAACGCGGGCCGACGCGCCCGCCGGCGATGCGGCCGCGGATGCCAACGGCGCCGGCGAGCGTGTGCGTCGGCCTGCGAGCGAGCCCAATCGACCGGCCCCGCGCGCGATGCGGCCGGAGGTCATGCGGATGCGGACACCGCGGACACCGCCGCGACCGGCCATCGACAACACCCGCCCGCCGACCGGCGACGCCGGGCCCGCACGCGACGAGACCACCTACACCGTCCAGCAGGACGACAGCCTGTGGAAGATCGCCCGGTCCCAGCTCGGCGCCGGCAGCCAGTGGCGCCTGATCGCACGGGCGAACGGCCTGCCCGACAACGCCACGCTCCAGCCCGGCCAGCGGCTCATCATCCCCAAGCCCGAGCCCGAGCGCGGCCCCGTCGCCGAACGCACCGATGCCGATCCACTGGGGCTGGGCCTCAGCCCGGACATGCGCACGGTCACCGTCCGCGAGGATGATTCGCTCTGGGACATCGCCGTCCGCGAGTACAAGGACGGCACCAAGTGGCGACTGATCTACACCGCCAACAAGTCCCGGATGTCCAGCCCGACCGACCTGCACCCCGGCGACGAATTGCTGGTCCCCCCGCTTCCCGATGACGAAGATTAGTCCGATGCGCACGCTGGTTCTGGACTTGCCGGGGTTGTCGCGACGGTTGCTTGATCGCCTGGAGCCCGGGCGCCGCCCGGCGTGGCTGGCCGCCCTGATCGAGCGCGGCAGCGCCGTGGTCGAGCCCGTCCTCCCCGCCGTCACCATGCCCGTCCAGGCGACCTATACCACCGGGGTGCTGCCGGAGCGGCACGGCGTGATCGCCAACGGCTTCGCGGGGTTCCGCAACCCCGACGTGCTGCAGCACCTCGATCTCGACTCCTTCGCCGCGTATCGCCGCAACGTGAGCTTCTGGGAGCAGTCGAACCACCTGCTGCAGGCGGCGCGCGTCTGGCCCTTGCCGGACGAGCGGCGGCGCAACCCCGACCAACCGTCCGTCGCCCTGCTGTTCTTCCAGTCCTCGATCGGGGCAGCGGACGTGGTGGTCACGCCCAAGCCCGTCCACGCCGCCGACGGGTCCACGATCAGCGCCTGCTGGACCTCGCCGCCGGAGCTGGCGGCCGCGCTCGACGAGCGGCTTGGCCGCTTTCCGCTGCATCGCTACTGGGGACCGGGCGCGGGGATCGAGGGATCGGCGTGGATCGCCGCCGCTGCGCAGCACGTCTGGCAGAGCCATCGCCCCGCCCTGCAACTGACCTACATCCCCCACCTCGACTATGACAACCAGAGGCTGGGCCCATCGGACCCGCGCAACGTCGACGCGCTCGCGGAGGTGCTCGAAGTGCTCAGCCCGCTCGTCGAGCAAGCCGTCCGCGACGGCGGGCGGGTCGTCCTGGTCAGCGAGTACGGCATGACCGACGTCGAGCGCTCGCTCGCGCCCAACCAGTTGCTGGTCAACAGCGGGCTGCTCGCGCTCGACGACACCGGCGAGATCGATTATGCGCACTGCGACGCCTTCGCGCTGTGCGACCACCAGGTGGCGCACGTTTACTGTCGGGACGAGGCGGCGCAGGATCGCGTTGTGACCCTGCTGGCCGAGCACAGCGAGGTGGCGTCGATGCACGCCGGGCCCCAGCGGCAGGCCATCGGCCTGCACACGCCGCGCGCCGGCAACGTCGTCGCGCTCGCCGCGACCGACGCGTGGTTCGAGTATCGCTGGTGGAGCGACGGGGCGGCGGCGCCCGATTACGCCTGGACGATCGACATCCACCGCAAGCCGGGGTACGACCCGCTGGAGATGTTCGCCGCGGGGCCCGGGCGGGCGATCCGCGCCGACGAGCCCGAGCGGGTCAACGGCTCGCACGGCACGCGACCCAACGACCCGGCCGACTGGCCGGTGCTGCTCGGCGACGAAGACTCGGCCAGCGTCGTGGCCGCGACGGACATCGCCGGGCTCCTGTCGCGTTCGATTCGGGGGGCTTGAGCGCCGCGGCGCGCCGGGCCTTCACCGCGCGCCGCGACCGGGCCGCCGGCGCATGCCCGCATTCGCTTTTCCCGGGCGGTGGTCGAGGATAACCTTGACCCCATGCTCTACGCCTACGCGGCCATCATGGCCCTGCTCAATGTCGCCTGGCTGTTCTGCACGCTCGCGGGACTGCCGGGCAACTGGTTGATGATCGGCATGGCGCTGCTGTTGATGTGGATCAGCGGTGGGGAGGCCTTCAACTGGTGGACGATCGTCGCGGTCGTCGGGGTCGCGGCGGTCGGCGAGGTCATCGAGCTCATCGCCGGGGCGAGCGGGTCGAGGAAATCGGGCGGCACGCATTGGGGCGCGATCGGGGCGCTGGGCGGCGGCATCGTCGGGGCGATCGTGGGGACCGGCTTCTTCCCGCTCGTCGGGACCGTCATCGGCGCGGTGGCCGGGGCCTTCGCGGGCGCCGCGGCGTTGGAGATGGCGTCGGGCAGGCCGCACGCCGAAGCCCTCCGCTCCGGCCGGGGCGCGGCGGTCGGCCATTTCGTGGGCACGATGACCAAGTTCGCGCTGGGCTGCGTCGTGTGGCTGGTGCTGACGATCGGGGCGTTCAACAACTGAGCGACCCCGGCACGCCGGTCAGGGCCGCGCGGCGGCCGCTTCGCCTTCGACCTCGGGGATCGGGAACAGGTCATCGACGTCGACCGGCTGACCGGTTTCGATCGCGCGGTTGGCCGCGACCCCGAGCAGGATCGACGCGGCGCCGTCGATGTGCGACGCGGCGCGGTTAAACGGGTCCTTCGGCGGGTCGGGCAGGAAGACGTGATCGAGCAGCACCGGGTCGCCGCCGCCGTGCCCGCCCGAGGCCTTGGGGATCTCAACGTCCCGGACCTGCCCGAACATCGGCTGAAGCCGCAGGTACTTCTCGCCCTGGTACTGGTTCTGCTCGGCGGCGAGTTCGGCGTCGGACTGGCCGGAGATGATGTGGCCCTTGCCGCGACTGAAGTATTCGATCTGGCCCCGGTCGCCGGTGATGATCACCCGCTCGCCCTCCCACGGGCTGTAGGCCAGCAGGTTGTAGCTGAGGATCACGCCGTTGCGGTACCGCGCGGTCACGGCCATGGTGTCCTCGGTCGTGATGGGCCACTTGTCCTCGCCACCGAAGACGTTGCGGTCGCGGATGTAGCCGGAGTCGGCCTCGGCGTCGAGGTAGAGCTTGCGCAGGCCTTCGCGCTTGTGGAGATTCAGGGCGAACGGATCGTTCTCGGCGGCCGGCTCGTCGGTGTAGCGGTCGTAGGGGTACCGCTCGCCTCGCCGGGCCGCGTTGGCCTCGCCGTAGAACTTCAGGTCGCCCATCGCGAAGACCCGCTGCGGCAGCGAGTTGATCCAGAAGTTGACCAGGTCGAAGTGGTGCGTCGCCTTGTGCACGAGCAGCCCGCCGGAGCACAGCTTCTCGCGGTGCCAGCGGCGGAAGTAGTCGGCGCCATGGCTGGTGTCGAGCATCCACGTGAAGACCACGCTGGTCGGGTTGCCGATCGCCCCATCGCGCACCAGCTCGCGGATCTTGGTGAAGCCCGGCTGGAAGCGGTAGTTGAACGTCACGCGGAGACGGCGGCCGGTCCGCTCGATCGCGTCGAAGATCGCCTTGCACTTGACCTCGTCGGTCGTCATGGGCTTTTCCGTGATCGCGTCGCAGCCGTGGTCCATCGCCCGGACGATGTACTCGTGGTGCTTGGCATCCATGGTCGTGACAATCACGACGTCGGGCTTGGCCTCGGCGATCATGCGATCGAAGTCATCGGCGTGGTAGGTCGGCACGGGCTCGCGGCCGAACCTCGCCCGGATCTCGTCGTTGTGCACGCCCATCCGGGTCGCGCTGATGTCGCAGAGGGCGACGAGTTCGGCGTGGTCGGCGTACGCCTCGCAGATGGCGTTGCGGAACATCGCGGCCCGGCCCCCGGTGCCGACGATCGCGTAGCGCTTGCGTTCGGGCATGTCAGTCATTCTCCAACGGCTGGAAACGAAGGGACACTCGTCAGGGAGCCGGCTCGAGCACGTCGCCGAGCCGGTAGTCGGGGAAGTAGTCCTGCAGGGCGCGGACGGTCCACGCCCCGGCCCGCAGGGCCTCGATCGCGCGCACCGCCGCCGCGGCGCCGGTCGCCGTGGTGATCATCGGCACGTTGTACCGCACGGCGGTGGCGCGGAGCTTGCCCTCGTCGGTCTTCATGCCCTTGCGGGTCGGGGTGTTGATCACCAGCGCCAGCTCGTGGTTCTTGATCATGTCGATCGCGTTGGGCCGGCCCTCGGAGATCTTGCGCAGGAGCCGGGTCGCCACGCCCTGGTCGGAGAGGTAGGTGTGCGTCCCGCCGGTGGTGAAGACGACCAGGCCCATGTCGATCAGGTGCCGGGCGAGGTCGACGGCGTGGGGCTTGTCGGTGTCGCGGACGCTCAGGAAGACGTTGCCGTCGGTGGGCAGGTTGCACCCGGCGGCCATCTGGCTCTTGCCGAAGGCGATCGGGAAGTCGAGGTCGGCGCCCATGACCTCGCCGGTCGACCGCATCTCCGGGCCGAGGATCACGTCCACGCCGGGGAACTTGCTGAAGGGGAAGACCGACTCTTTCACGCAGGTGTGATCGGGCCGCAGGTTCTCGGCGACGTCGAGCTGGCCGAGGGGCAGTCCGGCCATGACCTTCGCCGCGACCCGCGCCCAGCTCACCCCGGTCGCCTTGCTGACGAAGGGCACGGTGCGGCTGGCGCGGGGGTTGACCTCGAGGACGTAGACCTCGTGCCGGCCGTCACGGCGGGCGATGGCGTACTGCACGTTCATCAGGCCGCGCACCTGCAACGACGCCGCGAGCCGCCGCGACGATTCGGCCAGCCGATCGATCACCGCCTGCGGCAGCGAATGCGGCGGGATGGCGCAGGCCGAGTCGCCGGAGTGCACCCCCGCCTCCTCGATGTGCTCCATGACGCCGCACACCAGCGCGGTGGCCGCGACGCCGGCGGCCGCGTCGGCCTGCGGGACGGGCGGCGTCGCGCCGTAGTCGGCCACCACGTCCACGTCGACCTCGATCGCCTCGGCGAGGAACCTGTCGATCAGCACCGGCGCGTCGGCGAGGTCCGAGACGTTGACCGCCGACTTCATGTAGAAGTCGAGCTGCTGCTCGTCGAAGCACGTCTCCATGCCGCGGCCGCCCAGCACGTAGCTCGGCCTCACCAGCACCGGGTAGCCGACGCGGTCGGCGATGCCCTTGGCCTGCTCGAGCGAGTAGGCGATGCCGTTGTTCGGCTGCTGCAGCCCGTTCTCCCGCAACAGCGCCTGGAACCGCTCACGATCCTCGGCCGCGTCGATCATGTCCACGCTGGTGCCGATGATCCGGACCCCGGCCATCTCCAGCCCGTGCGCGAGGTTGAGCGGCGTCTGCCCGCCGAACTGCACGATCGCGCCGTGGAGCAACCCCGGCTCGCCCAGCGGCGCGCCGTTCAGCCGCTCGCAGATGTTCAGCACGTCTTCGAGCGTCAGCGGCTCGAAGAACAGCAGGTCGCTCGTGTCGTAGTCGGTCGAGACCGTCTCGGGGTTGGAGTTGATCATGACCGACTCGTAACCCAACTCGTCCGCGGCGAACGCCGCCTGCACGCAGCAGTAGTCGAACTCGATGCCCTGGCCGATGCGGTTGGGCCCGCCGCCGAGGATGACGATCTTCTTCTTGTCCGAGACGCGGACCTCGTCGTCCACGACCGCGGTCGCCCCGCCGTCGCCGACCCGGACGATCGGCGTCTCGTAGGTGGAGTAGAAGTAAGGCGTCTCGGCCTCGAACTCCGCGGCGCAGGTGTCGACGAGCTTATAGACCGGCACCACGCCCAGCGCCTTGCGGTGCTCGCGGACCCGGATGATCGTCTCGCTGGCGATCTTGCCGAGATAGAGATTCGCCAGTTGGGGATCGCTGTAGCCCAGTTGCTTGGCCCGGGCCATGAGGTCGCGGCCGACGTCTTCGAGCCGCTCGCAAGCCAGCAGCTCGTCCTCGAACTCGACGAGTTGCTTGATCTGGTCGAGGAACCACGGGTCGATGCGCGTGTGCTCGAAGACCTGCTCGAGGGTCATGCCCATCTTGAAGGCGTAGCGGATGTAGTAGAGGCGGCCCTGGGCGGGGACGGTGAGCTTGCGGCGGAGCTTGTCGGCGTCGATGGGCCATTCGACCTCGTCGCTCGTGGCCCCGCCCGCGTCGGCCCTTCGCGCCGCCAGCCACTTGTCGTTGGCGTCGAGGCCGAGCCCGAACCGCTTGACCTCCATGGAGCGGATGCCCTTTTGCAGCGACTCCTTGAAGGTGCGGCCGATGCTCATGCCCTCGCCGACGCTCTTCATCTGCGTGGTGAGGGTTTCGTCGGCCTCGGGGAACTTCTCGAAGGTCCAGCGCGGGATCTTGGTGACGACGTAGTCGATGGTCGGCTCGAAGCAGGCGACGGTCTTGCCGGTGATATCGTTGGGCAGCTCGTCGAGCGTGTAGCCGACGGCGAGCTTGGCGGCGATCTTGGCGATGGGGAACCCGGTCGCCTTGGAGGCCAGCGCCGAGCTGCGGCTGACGCGGGGGTTCATCTCGACGACGACCATGTCCCCGGCGGGGAAGCGGGTGTCGAACCCGGGGTTGACGGCGAACTGGATGTTGGACCCGCCGGTCTCGACGCCGACCGTGCGGATGATGGCCAGCGCCGCGTCCCGCATCCGCTGGTATTCCTTGTCGGTCAGCGTCTGGGCGGGCGCGACGGTGATCGAGTCGCCGGTGTGCACCCCCATCGGGTCGATGTTCTCGATGGAGCAGACGATGACGACGTTGTCGGCCTTGTCGCGCATGACCTCCAGCTCATACTCCTTCCAGCCGAGCACGGCCTGGTCGATGAGCACCTGGTTGATCATGGACGCGTCGAGCCCGCGCCGGACGATGTCCTCGAACTCTTCCTTGTTGTAAGCGACGCCCCCGCCGGTGCCGCCGAGGGTGAAGGCCGGCCGGATGATCGCCGGCAGGCCGCACGCGTCGAGGAACGCCCACGCCTGGTCCATGGTCTCGACGGTGCGCGCCAGGGGCTGGCGGAGGCCCAGGCCCTCGACGATCTCGCGGAACTCGTTGCGATCCTCGGCGCGGCTGATGACACGGCGGTCGGCACCGATCATCTGCACGCGGTGCTTGTCCAGGATGCCCTGGTCCCAGCACTGGCACGCGCAGTTCAACGCGGTCTGGCCCCCGAGCGTCGGCAGCAGCGCGTCGATCGGGTCGCCGCGGTCGGCCTCCATCTGCAGGATCTTGTCGACCGTCTCGGGGGTGATCGGCTCGATGTACGTCCGGTCGGCGAACCCGGGGTCGGTCATGATCGTCGCGGGATTGGAGTTGACGAGCACAACGCGGAACCCCTCCTCCCGCAGCGCCTTGCAGGCCTGCGTGCCGGAGTAGTCGAATTCGCAGGCCTGGCCGATGATGATCGGGCCCGAGCCAATAATCAGGATGTTATGGATGTCGTCGCGTTTGGGCATAGTCAGGCGGCGGTCCGTGCAGGGTCAAATTGTGGTGAGAATACGGCCAGAGCCGTCGGGCGACAACCCGCGCGGGCCGACACACCCCCGACGGGGGATGATGGCGGGCCTCGCCACGGCGGACAACCCGCCTCCGGAGCTTTATGATGGCCCCGATGACCACGGCCCGGCCCAACCCCAGCGCGACCGACCAGCGGGACATCCGGCTGATCGCCGTGGATGTGGACGGGACCCTGCTCCGCTCGGACAAGCAGTTAACGACAAGAACGGCCGGGGCGATCCGCGCCGCCGCCGACGCCGGGGTCAAGGTCGTGCTCGCCAGCGCCCGCCCGCCGCGGAGCCTGCGGACCATTCACCAGGTGCTCGGCCTGGACACGCTCCAGATCAACTACAACGGGGCGCTGATCTACGAAGCGGCGCGGTCGCGGGCGGTCTTCCACCAGCCGCTCGCGCTCGCCCACGCGCGGCGGGTGATCGGGGTCGCCCGCCGCGTCGATCGCCGGTGCATGGTCAGCATCGAGATCCTCGACCGCTGGTACACGGACCATTTCGACGAGGCCCTGCCCACGGAGACGAGCCTCCAGTTCAAGCCGGACTTCATCGGCCCGCTGAAGGCGTTCCTGACCGTGCCGGTGACGAAGCTGATGCTGCTCGCCCCGCCGGACCGGATGATCCGGATCCGGGCGGCCGTCGAGCGACGCTTCACCGACACGGTGGGCATGGCGATCTCCGACGCTCACCTGCTGCAGGTGTGCCACCGCGAGGCGAACAAGGCGACGGCGCTGGCGCGGGTGGCCGCCAGCTACGGCGTGCGACAGGACCAGGTCATGGCGATCGGCGACGCGCCCAACGACGTGACGATGCTGCGCTGGGCCGGCTTGGGAGTGGCGGTGGGCAACGCGTGGCCCGCGGCGCGGGCGGCGGCCGACGCGATCGTCCCCGAGAACGACGCCGACGGCGTCGCCCACGCGGTCGAACAGTACGTGCTGCACACGCGCGATGGATGACCCGGGGCGGGCGGGGCGGATCAGGCGGGCGGATCGGCCGCCGGCGCCTCGGTCCCCGGGACGGGGTTCGGCCGGGCCGGACGCAACTGGCACGCGGCGCTGCACAACCGCGTCAGCTCCACGAATCGCGATCTCATCTCGTCGGGGTCGGCCTCGTCGGCCAGCGCCGCGGCGTGGAGCCGGGCGGCCGCTTCGCTGATCTGCGGGTACCCGTAGCCCCCCGCCGACCCGCGCATCCGCGCCGCCTGCTTGGCCAACTCCGCCTGCTGGTCCGACTCGCGGATCAACTCGGCCAGGTGGTCCACCTGCTCCTCCAGCCGCTCCAGGTAGTTGAGGATCAGCGGACGCATGCGGACATTCGGCCAGTGGTCGCTGACCAGCGGGTCGGCCTGGGGATCGGGCGCCGCCAACAGGTGCTCGCTCAGCACATCCGACAACTCTTCAAGGCAGTACGGCTTGGTCATGACTGCGTTGGCTCCGGATTCGCGAGCCTGCGTCAGGCTCGGGTCGGTGTGGTCGGCCGTCAGGATCATGATCGGCAAGGACGGATGGTTTTGACGAATCTCTTCCAGCAACGCCGCGCCATCGACGCCCGGCAGCCAGAGGCCCATGATGAGCATGTCGAACCGCTCTTCCGCCAGGTGTTCGACCACCGCCCGCGGGTCGGGCTGGGCCACGACCTCGACGCCCATCGGCTTGAGCTGAAACTTGAGCAGCTCCTGGTCGTCGACGATGTCCTCGACGTAGAGCAGGCGGCCCTGCAGGCGCGGCAGCCGCTTGGCGGGGCTGGCCCCGCCCGCGCTGTTCACGAAGCTCCGGATGTAGCGGTCGGGGTCGATCGGCTCCTGGAACTTGACGCCGACCTCGTGGACCAGGCCCTGCAGGTGGTTGCACCGGACCACGTGCCCATAGATCGCGGTCCGTTCGCCGTCGATCGATCGGAGGGACAGCTCGACCGGCGTGCCGGTGTAGCAGAAGCTACCGTGCAGGAATCCCACGCCGCTCGCCGAGAGGTTGCGCGGGCGGACGACGTAGTTGATGCTCGATCCGCCGGGGTGGCGCATCTGGATCATCAGCCCCTTCACGGCGAAGTCGACGCGCTCGTCGCCGCGCTGGCCCGGGCCGGGCATCGCCGTCCGCCGGCTGTTCAGGAACGCCAACAGCGATTGCCGCTGGCTGTCGCTCAGCCGCAACGCGTCATAGAACGGCTCGTGCGGGTGTTTAATCCCCAAGACGCTGGCTCCGTGTCGCATGACCCCGTACGAGTATCGGATGATTATGCGGGTCACTTGGCCTGTATTGCGACGGGAAGCTAAGATGGCCCGATGGAAATGGCCCCGGCGTGCGACGCGCGACTCACGGCGCGTCGCGTCTCATAACAAACGCCTCGGTGAGCACGAAAACAGGGATCAACACCACCATGATCCAACGACGCCCCACACGACAGGTCACCTGCGGCGACGACCGCGTCGGCATCGTCAAGATCGGCGGCGACGCGCCGGTCAGCGTCCAATCCATGACCTCCGGCTACACCTACGAGATCGACACCTGCGTGGCGGAGATCAACAAGCTCGCCGCCGCCGGGGCCGACGTGGTCCGCGTCGCCGTGCCCGAGCGCAAGGACACCGAGGCGCTCAAGGAAATCCTGCCACAGGTGCGCGTGCCGATTGTGGCCGACGTGCACTTCCATTTCCAGCGGGCGATCGAGGCCGTGGAAGCCGGCGTGCACAAGATACGCCTGAACCCCGGC
>CAYWKS010000017.1:0-54715 GCA_964458935.1 uncultured Planctomycetaceae bacterium | reverse complement strand
CTTCGCGGTGGGCGTGTCCATTCTCCGTAGTACTACGAAGGATGAATTCGAGGTATTCGGGGTCGACCTCATCGCTCACGCCGGCGTCGTTCTGTACAGCGCGTTGCCCCGTCCGCGGTCTAACGCCCGCGGTTTGTGGGCGTGGGTTGTTGTTGCTGCCGCCGGCTGCGCGCACCGGCGCGGCGGGGATTCGGGGGGGACGCCCATTCGACGAAGATTTTTTCATGGCTCGGCCACGTCAATACTTACAACCGACCACACCCGCCGACGCGACGGCTGCGTGCGCTCGATCACGCGGCCCGCTCCCTATATAGCATGACCACCCTAACACCCCAACCCCAGCAGGCACGCTGGCCGTCTGCTCGCTGCGCTGCCCCGTCCCCCGGACACCCCCGGACACCCCCGGAAACCCCCGGAATGCTCAAAAAAAACCCCCGCCAATCGGCTTCTACAGCCCGTCGCCGCACCCGGCCAAGCGGCCCAGGACAAACGCAAGCTCAAACACAAATTGGAGTTACCGCGCCGGCGACACTTTCCGGGGGGAGTGGGGGGGCGGACAAACGACGCTTTGGGGCGCAAAGGCCCGTCGTTTCGGCGATGCCGCAGCAACAACCGCGTCCGGCCGGCGCGACCGGCGGACATCACATGCCAGCGGGAAAGGCAAACGCCGGGCGGCCCGCAGCGGGGCCGATCACATGCTCATGCCGTTGATCAGGCCTTCGAAGACGACCTTGCCGTCGCACAGGCCCTGCGTGGTGCACCGGAAGCGGCGGCCGCGGCGGTAGTCGATCTCGTGGCCGATGATGTAGAACCGCTGGCCGGGCTCGACCTGGCCCCGGAACTTGACCTCGTTGCACCCGAGGAACCCGAGAAAGCCTTCTTCCTCGCGGAACTTCTTGATCATGAACGCGGCGAGTTGTGCGGCGCTTTCGATCATCAGCACGCCGGGCAGCAGCGGTCGGCCGGGGATGTGGCCGGGAACCCAGAACTCGTCGGCGCGGCAGTCCTTGAACCCGACGGCGGCCAGACCCCGCTCGGAGAACTCGCTCCAGCAGATGCCGTCGAGGTGCCGCATATCGCCCCGTTGGGGGTTGACCGCCTCGATGTCCGCGACGCCGTACTTCACGTGGTCGAGGTCGACCTCCGAGATATCCATCAGCAGATTGGGGGGCATGGACTACGCCTTCGGCAAGGAGGAATCACGAACGCCGCAGCGCGGGCGGTGCGGGCAGGACGAACGGATCGGCCCATCCGACAACGATGGGTCGACTGTCCGCAGGATTGCATTAAGTACCGCAACGGCCGCACATTGGCAAGGCGGCGGGGCTTGCGGCCCCGGGTCGCGGCGGGCACGGCGGTCAAGCCCGTCGCGACGGCCGCCGCGGCATCATCCGGCGTGAAGGGCCTGTCCGGGGCGAGCGGGGCTCAGCCCATGCCCATGCCACCGGGCGGCGGCGGCGAATCGCCCGACCCGCCGTCTCGCAGCTCCAGGATCTGGTTGCGGACGTCCTGGGCGGCGCTCTTGACGTCCTGCATGGTCTTGCGGGCGCGGGTTCCGGCGGCCTTGTTGCCACCTTCCGCCTTGCGGATGTCCTCTTCTGCCGATTCGACGATCTGCTTGAGCCGCTCGTACGCCTCCATGGGCATCTCCTGTTGGCAGGTTGTGTTGCTGATGCAGCGATCCGCTGGTCGCCCAGCGGCCTGATCCGTCCGACCGTGTTATACCTTAACCCCCCGCTAACGGCCATGGCAAGCATAATTCCGCGGCCAACCGCCTTCTCGGCCTCACAACGGCCCGTGCTGCGGGCCCGCGTCCGCGGGCGCCTCGCCGCCCGCCGCGGCCGCGCGGATGCGAAAGAACCCGCCGAGCACGCGGGCGCCGGCCTTGATCACCAGCGACGGTGCCGCCAGATCGCCCTTCCACTCCGAGCGGGCGCCCAGGGTCACCGGCCCGCCGCTGCGGACGCTGCCGTACACCGCGCCATGGCATTCCACGCCCGCGTGGGCCTCGATGGTCTGGGCCACGACGCGGCCGCCCTTGCGGACGATCAGCCGCCCGCACGTCGCCAGCGTCTTGACCGGCTTGTAGTTTCGCACGACCACGTCCTCGACGATCAGCACCTTGTGGCACCGCGGGCACGGCAGGCTCATCGCCGCCGCCGCCACCTCGATGCGCTGGTGGCAGTGATAACACTCGACGGTGCGTGGCGGAGCGGGCATGGATCATCTGGCCGCCGCGGTGGCCGCTTCACGCTTGGTCGCGTTGCCGGATGGCGGGTCCGGCGGGCCGGTGGGCGACTTGGCCTGCTGGCCGCCGCCGCTCCCGCCGCCCTTGACCGCCTCGGGGCCGACCGAGACGTGCCCGGAGAAGCTGGCGCCCTCGGCGACCACCAGCCTGGCCGCCACGACGTCGCCGGTGATCGTCGCCTTGGCGTTGAGCTGGATCTTCTCCCGGCCGGTGACATTGCCCTCGATGTTGCCGTCGACGGTGATCGAGTCGGCCTCGACCTGGGCGCGGCAGGTGGCGCCCGCAGCGACCTGCAGTTCCCCCTTGGCGGTGATCGTCCCCTCGAACGAGCCCAGCAGCTTGCAGCTCTTGTCGAAGGTCATCTCGCCCTTGATGTGGGTGTCCGGCCCGATGACGGTGGCTTGGGATTCGTCAGCCATGAGGTGCACTCCATTACGGCGTTATCGACCTGTCTCACGTGCGCTGCAGCATACGCCACAGCCCGCCACCAGCATAGACGCCCGCCGCTCGGGGCGCAGGTCCCGGTCGGGCTCTCAGACCGCGCGGGCGTGTCAGCGGCGGCGGGCAGCACCGACGGCAACCTGGCCCAGGCCGAGCGGGACGGGTCCGGGGATGGGCTCGCCCGCCCCGCTGGGCGCATCACCAGCGCCCGCCCCGACGCGTTGCCCGGTTGCGTGCTCAGGTCCCGGTCACGCGGGTCGCGGCGCGTCGGGCTGCGGTCGATAGCCGCCGAAGACGGCCATGAAGTAGGCCTTGAAGAGGCAGTCCACGTCGACGTAGCCGATCTCTTCAAGCCATCCGCACAGGCGCCAGACGGGGCTGAGCAGGTCGATGTCGCGTCGGGCCTCGAACTCGGCCTTGACGGTCTGGTCGTCTGCGTCGATGCCGGCGTCGCGGCGATGGGCGGCGACCGTCTCGTAGAACGCGCGCCAGTACAGGGCTTCGAGGCGCGGGCTGCCGGGCGCAACGTGCTCGGTATTGACGAACAGCCCGCCGGGTCGAAGGGACGCGAACGCCTCGGCGTAGACCTCGCGCTGCCGCGCGTAGCGGAGGTGATGCAGCGCGAACCCGCTGATGAACACGTCGACCGGGCCATCCACGAACGCGTTGAGCGGCGTGTCTTGCAGGTCCGCTTCGATCAGGCACACCCGGTCGTCGTCGGCGAATCGTTCGCGTGCCCGATCGAGCATGGTCGGCGAGAAGTCGACCCCGATCAGGCGGGCCTTGGGATACGCGGCGAGCACCGCGCCGCCGGCCACGCCGTCCCCGCAGCCCAGGTCCACGACGCGTTGGATCGGCCCGCGCACCGCATGCACCAGCCGCATGGCCATCACGCCCAGGTCGCGCCAGTACGGCATTTCATTGCGTGCCCCGACGTAGGTCGCGGCGATCTGTTCATCCTTCCAGGTCACTTCCATCAGCGGTTCTCCTGTATGAGTGTGTATGAAAACAGCCCCGCGCTTCGGCGCGGGGCTGCATCGCGTGCAGCACAGATGTCCGAAGTGCGTTACGGCTGGCTGGCCCCGTTTAGGACCTCGGCGCGGCGTTCGAGGGTGCGGATGCGGTTGATCGCGGCGAGGTAGGCCTTGGCGGAGGCTTCGATGACATCGGTGCTGACGCCGCGGCCGCGGACGCGCTTGCCCGAGTGCTGCAACTCGACCTGGACCTCACCCTGGGCGTCGCGGCCCTGGCTGACAGCGCGGAGCTGATAGTCCGTGACGGTCGCCTCAACCCCGGTCATGGCGTGGATCGCGGTGTAGATCGCGTCGACCGGTCCGTCGCCGGTGGCGGCCTCGGTGCGGCAGGTGCCCGCCGCGTCGGCGAGCGTGACGCTGGCGGTGGGGATCGCGTCGGTGCCGGCCATGTACTGCAGGCTCTTGAGGGTCCAGAGTTCGGCGGCCTCGGCGGATTCCAACTCGGTCTCGATCAGCGCTTCAATGTCTTCGTCGTAGATGTTCTTCTTCTTGTCGGCGAGGACCTTGAACGCGTCGTAGATGCGTTGCAGCGTGGTCGGGTCGACGGTGTAGCCGAGCTCGGTCAGGCGATCGCGGAGGGCGTGGCGGCCGGAGTGCTTGCCGAGCACGAGCTTGTTGGTGGGGATGCCGACGGCCCGCGGGTCCATGATCTCGTAGGTTTCGCGGTGCTTGATCACGCCGTCCTGGTGGATGCCGGACTCATGGGCGAAGGCGTTCTCACCGACGACGGCCTTGTTGCGCTGGACGTAGAGGCCGGTGAGCTGGCTGACCATGCGACTGGTGGGCCAGATCTTGGTGGCGTCGATCCGGGTATCGAGGTTGTAGAACTCGTTGCGGGTTCGCAGGAGCATGACGACCTCTTCGAGGCTGGCGTTGCCGGCGCGTTCACCGATGCCGTTGATGGTGCATTCGACCTGTCGGGCGCCGTTTCGGACGGCGGCGATGGAGTTGGCGACGGCGAGCCCGAGGTCGTCGTGGCAGTGGGAGCTGAGGATGATGCCGCGCTCGTCGATGAGGGGCAGCTTCTCACGCACGTAGCTGAAGATGCGGCCGTACTCCTCAGGCGTGGCGTAGCCGACCGTGTCGGGGATGTTGATGGTGGTGGCGCCGGCTTCGATGACGGCGTGGGTGATCTCCACGAGGTAGTCGAGCTCGGTGCGGCTCCCGTCCTCGGGGCTGAACTCGACATCCTCGACATGCTGGCGGGCGTGGGCGACCTGTTCGACGCTGATGCGGATGATCTCGTCGCGGGCCTTGCGGAGCTTGTGCTCGCGATGGATTTTACTGGTGGCGCAGAAGACGTGAATGCGGGGGTGAGCGGCGTTGCGGACCGCCTCGCCGGCGCGGGCCACGTCCTTGTCCACGGCGCGGGCGAGGCCGGCCACGATCGGTGTGGTCAGTTCTTCGGCGATGGCCCGGACCGCGTCGAAGTCGCCGACGCTGGTTACGGGGAAGCCGGCCTCGATCACGTCGACGCCCAGCGACTCGAGCTGGCGTGCGATCTCGAGCTTCTCGTGATGGTTCAGCGTGGCGCCGGGCGATTGCTCGCCGTCGCGGAGCGTGGTGTCGAAGATGCGTATGTGGTCCATGGTCGGGTCCGGTGGTCGGTGGCCGGCGAGCGGCGGCCGAGGTTGATCTTGTCGGTAAGCGATCGGTGACGCCAAGAAAAAGCCCTGTCGCGCGGGTAGGCGGACAGGGCGTGGTTGGCCTTGGGGTGAGGTGCCCGGCGGGGCCTGGACGTCCGATCCGTCATCCGCGCTGCGATAGCGCCAGGGCGGCTAGGCCCTTGAGGGAGGATCGGATGGACGCGGCACGGCACATGGTCAAGGTACTATATCGGACGCAATGTGCGGGTCAAGTGGCCCCCTGGCCGGGGGCCGGCGCGAGCGGCGGGCGGGCCATTGGACTGCGACGACGCCCGGGCCTAGTGTTACTAGGTTCGCGATGGCGTATGCAACACCGCGAAGCGGCCGTGCTGGCAAACAGCCTTGGGGTGGACGGCACGCGGCGGCGAAACCAATCTCGGCCTTGAACCGGCCAGGTAGGACCTCAAGGGGCGTTCGGCATGCAGGTCAAACCGATCGACAGTGATCAGTTCATTCATCTGGTGCGACCGAAACTTGAGCAGAGCGACGCCGAGGAGTTGGCGCGGCTGGTCAAGGCCAACTGGACCAAGGACCAACTCTGCGAATTGCTCAGCCACGGCACCGTCGACGCACGCAAGATCGTGTGCCTGACGCTCGGGCTGGTCGGGTGCATGGCGTGCACGAACTGCATGTGTATTGCGCTGCGGGACGAGGACCCGGTTGTCCGTGAGCTGGCCGAGCACGGCTTATGGTCGATCTGGTTCCGCTCCGGCAAGCCCGACGCCCTGGGCCAGTTCAAACGCGGGCTGGAGATCATGGATCGGGGCGAATACAAACGGGCGCTGCGGGCGTTTGACTGGTCGATCGAAGCCGACCCGCAGTTCGCTGAAGCATTCAATCAACGGGGGATCACACACTACATGTTGGAGCAATGGCACGAGGCGCTGGCGGATTGTCGTGAGGCCGCGAGGCTGAACCCCATCCACTTCGGCGCCCACGCGGGGATGGGCCATTGCTATGCCCAGATCGGCAAGCTCGTCGAGGCCGCCCAGTGCTACCGCGATGCGTTGGGTGTGAATCCGAACATGCCGGCGGTGGCCGGGGCGCTCGAGGAGATCGAGAGCCGCATCCGCGTGCCGGCCTGAGCGCGATGCCCCGCTGGGGGTCCGGGTGGACTGATCAAGCCAATTCACGGGTTTTGCACTATCCGTGCGTGCTGTAAACCGTTTTGCATATGTAAATTACGGTGGGCGGCCGGTGTCTGGGCAATAATACGGATTGACCGGCGGGCGATGCGTTGTATCATTCCCGCATTCCTGATCGAACCAGGGACGGTTCGCATCGGTGCAGTGACCACGCCAAGGCAGGCCATCCCCGTAAGGCAAGCGGCGTCGCTGTACACCGGAGCCATCCGTCACCATGTCACAAGCCCGCAACCGACACCCCATTGAGCGACGTGCGCGCGTGGCCAGAGCGATCGCCCTGCGCAGGGCCCGCCGTCGACGTCGCACGGGCATGGTCGCGGCCAGTTGCGCTGTGATGCTCGCCAGCGCGATCGGCGTCTGGGCCGCCGTCCAGGCGCTCGGGCCCAACAGCTCGGTAGAGCCCCTGTACGCGGTGGTGGCTCGATCGGCGGCAGACCCTGCGGCGAGTTCGTCGCTCATCACGACCGGCAGCCCCTGGACGCAGGGCGTCTCGCCCACGCGCGTCGAGGATCACCTCGGCCGCGTCCCGGCGATCGAGCCGATCGTCATCCCTGCCCCAGCGGCGGAGCCCGCGGCGGCGGGGGCGCACTTCAACGGCCATCCGGCGCGGCACGTACGCACCGTGCGCATGCTCGTCACCGCGTATTGCTCTTGCGAGAAGTGTTGCGGCCACCATTCGGACGGGCTCACCGCGTCGGGCTATTCCGTCTTCGCCAATCGCGGCAAGCTCGTCGCCGCCGACACGCGCGTCCTGCCGTTCGGGTCGCTGGTCCAGGTTCCCGGGTACGACGGCGGGCGGCTGGTGCCGGTGCTCGATCGCGGTCGCAAGATCAAGGGCCATCGCCTCGATCTGCTGATGCCCACGCACAAGCAGGCGAAGCAGTGGGGCGCTCGCTGGGTCGACGTGAAGGTCTATGACTTCGAGTAGACGGTGAAGCGCCGCCGGCTATGCAGCGTATTCCAGCAACTCGTCGGGAACGTTCTTCAGGCCGCGCCGCTTCGCCTTGGCCACGGCGTAACGCAGGTTCAACTGCACGCGACGTTGTACGCTGGGCGTGATGTTCATGCCCCATTGCTGCATCGTGTCCAGCGCCCATCGCCAGGCCATGAACTCCTCGAGACAGCGCGGCTTGTAGCGGTGGAACCCGATCGCGTGATGCCCGATCTCATGCAGGAACACGGCGCAGCTCACCGGGCCCTTCGGGTAGGGCGCCTCGATCAGCCGCGCCGTCGTGCCGTCGGTGTAGTGGACCTGCCACGCGCAGCCGGTCGTGCGGCTGCGCCAGCGGTGAACGCGCACGCCGTGGGCCTGCTTCATGTGCTCGACAAGCCGGGCATACAACTCGCTGCGTCGCGTGCGGCGCGGCGTACCGACTTCGTCCGGCAAGGCGACGGCATCGCTCGTCGCAGCCACCTCGTCGGCCGGCGGGTCCTTCGGCGTTGATCGGTCCGCTCGGGTACGCGGCAACACGTCCCAGAGCCATTGGGGAAAGACAGCCTCCATGCCCATGGGCATAGTGTCGGCCCCCCCGCGCGCCATTGCAAGTGCCATGGGCGGTCGGCCGATGGACGCCTGCGCTTCAACCCGTGTCGATCCTCGCCCAGCGGCGAATGCGCGTCCTCACGGAATCCGCGGCGCATCTGCCGGATCGCCCGCCGCGGCGTAGTCGGCGTTGACGAAAACCTGGTCGCCTCGCTCGAACACCGCTGTCATGTCAGGCAACGACTCGAAGGCCTCGGGCGTAATCGCCAGCACGTCATCCACGTTGGTTGCGCGATTCACGTGCGTATCCAGATATGCAATGTTCACCCACGCGCCGCCATGCGCAGAGTGATACGTCGACGGATCGGGGCCGTAGCTCTCGGCATCCATGAACAGCGCACGTGCGGGTTGGCCGGCCTGGTTGTCGCCGAGGTCGGGTAGTCGGACGCGCGTCGTTTGAGATAGATGGCGATACGCGTACGAGGCCAGTGCGTTCGCTTCGGTGCCGATGTGCGCCAGTTGCTCATCGGGCGAGATGGTGTCATCGCCGGGGCAGAAGTAGGCCTCTGCGCCGCTGCCGAGATAGGGATCGCGCAGCAGCCCCGCACCCATGTCGGTGTTCAGCGGCGCGCCGAACCAGATGCCCGCGCCGTTGACCTGCGTCCACGCCCGGCCGAAGGGTGACGGCCCGGCCGGTCCCGCCGCGATGCAGTCGTCGTAGTCCGCGGCGTACGTATGCAACGCCGTGGCAAGCTGACGCAGGTTGGACGCGCAGGCGATCAAGCACGCCGCATCACGCGCCCGACTCACCGCCGGAATCATGATCCCCAGCAGCAACGCGATGATTGCCACCACCACCAGTAGCTCGACCAGCGTAAACGCCTGCCTATGCATCACCATCGGTGCTCCCGTTAGCATGCGTCTTCGCCTTGCGGTGTCTGCGCAGGAACAGCGCGATCAACTCCGTGCGGCTGGACACGCCAAAGTGCCTGTGAATGTCCTTGACGTAGTCGTTGACGGTGTACCGCGACAGCTTAAGCTCGCGGGCGATCTGCTTGTCGGCCAGCCCTTCGAGCATCAGCTCGAGCACCTGGCGCTTGCGGGTCGACAGGTCGGCGGCAGTCGGCTGATCACGCGCCGCCAGCACGTGCCCGATCAGCGGCGCCACCTGCTCATGGATCAGCATCATGATCAAGCGGGCCCGCTCGTCCATCGGTCGTTGCCATGGTGTCGTCAGCGCCAGCGCATCGATCGATCGCCCGTCGCCAACCCGCTGGTAGCTCGTGACGCCGATCTCCATGTCCAGCGGCCGGCAGACGTCCTGATTATGTTCCGCGCCGTAGAACTGCTCATCCGAAGCGAGGTCGCGACGAAGATACACGTCGGGATGCGTGGAGAAGATAGCAAACGCGCGACGAAAGAAAGGGTCGTGTTCCAGGATGTAGTTTGACTTCCACAAGGCACGAATCGGGTCGCCGTCCTCCCAGCGATCCCAGCCCACCTCGACCTGCGGGTCTGCATCAATGCCCGACATCGGCAGGGCCATCTGCCCGGAGTAGCCGATCGGGGCATCGAGAAGCTCGCGAAGCCCTTCGAGCAAACGCGTCCGCCATGCATTGCGATCATCGCCCAGCTCGCGCACCTCCCCCATGAGGCGCAGCATGAATCGCATATCTTCGGCGCGTAGGCGCACGGATCGGCCCATGAGGTATTCCTCGATGCGAAAAACCCGACAGGTCAACAATAGCACCATGTGATCCGGATGCAAGACTTGTTCCCCGATAATTAGGGGATTGCCTTTCGCCGGTCGCCGGTTACCTTTCAAATCGCACGTACAAGATCGTGGTGTGCGGGCAAACCCTTGGGACTTGTGAGCGAGAGGCGATTGTCGGCGCGGGTGATCCCTCGCGACGGCAACCGCACGGACGCTTTCACAACCGAACTTGGGGCGACGAAGACCCGCAACCTGGCAGCAACCCCACGCACGCGCTGCCACAACCCGAATCTGGAGAACCTGATGATCACGCAATGGTACCAAACATCAACGACGGTACTGGCCATGGCGCTGCTCGCGGCCGTCGCAGCATCCGCCCAGGGTCAGCTCCCCGACAGCTACGACATGAGCGCGACCTGGGGCAACTGCAACGACGCTTCTCAATCGGACTGCAACCAGGTCTACGACCAGACCACCTTCCCGCAGATGGTCAGCATCGAAGACGGCGTCTTCAACTTCCCGGAGTATCGCCATGGCGTGGCGCGCACCGAACGTTTCGGCAGCGGCCAGTCCCTGCTGGAAAACATCACCGGCGTCAGCGGCACACTGCCCCACGGCAACGACATGACCGGCCGGTGGGAGATGAATCCGCTGGTCACCTTCACCCGCACCGACCAGGCTGACAACGGAACCGTCGATGTCGCCCTGAACATCTGGTACAAGCAGAACGAAGATCACTTCTTCCAGGTCAACAGGCCGTTTGATCCGAATGTCGACGCCGACACGCTGGACGTGGCGTCGACCTTCTCGATCGTCGGCAGCGGCGACACGTCCATCACCGAACTCAGCGACGGCACCGGCGCGTGGAAGCAGGCGACCACGCCCTTCGTCACCATGGACCTCGACCAGGCCGAGCAACTGCAACTCGTCGTTACGCACTCCATGGACATCACCGGTGATGCCTACAACCAGGACGCGGGCTCGGGCTTTGCCTGGCGTCTGGCGGACACGCCGTTCACCTTCAGCGGGCCCGGCACCTACACGGCCAACTCCGCGGTGCTGAACGTCAGCGACAACCACTACGCGTCGCCTGACCTGAAGATCACCGAGATCTATGCGGGCCTCGACAGCGAAGATGGCACCGAGGATTGGATCGAGATCACCAACCTCGGCGACGCGGCCGGCTCGGTCGCGGGCCTGCAACTCGACGACGAGAGCAACGCCTCCCTCGTGCCGCTGACCGACGCGACGCTCCAGCCCGGCGAGTCGGTGGTCGTTCTGATCGACGTCGAGGACCAGACGCCGGCCGAGGCCATCGCCGAGTTCGAGTCCATCTGGGGCACCGGCATCAACGTCATCGTTTCCGCAACCAACATGGCCCTGTCGCAGGGATCGCTGGGCGACCCGAACAAGGAGACCATCCGCCTGCTCGATATCGGCGACACCGTCACCGACGTGATGAGCTACGACGGCGTCGGGCCGTCGACGTTCAACACGCTCGAAGACCCCGACGGCACGCTGTTCAAGCCGACCGACAGCATCCTCGGCCTCAATGGCGCCTACGAGTCCAACCCGTTCTACAACAGCGCGGTCGATGGCATGGTGACGCTGATCGGCTCGCCGGGCGTCGTGCCCGAGCCGGCGGCCCTGGGGCTGATGGGGATCGGTGGCTTGACACTGCTGCGCCGCCGTTGGCGCTGACCGGCAACCGTCGTACGCCAACATCAGGCTGGATCGCGATGGCCCGGCTTCGGCCGGGCTTGCTTGTGCGCAGCGCCGGGCCGCTGGACCGGCCTGCGGCGTTTCCATACGCTGAGCATCATGCGTGTGGTTTACTGCGGCTCGGGTGAGTTCGGTCTGCCCACCTTCGTGCGCCTCTGCGAGGAACACGAGGTGGCGCTGGTGATCAGTCAGCCGGACCGACCCGCGGGTCGGCATCGCAGGCTCACCCCCACACCCATCGCCGCAGAGGCCGAGGCACGCCATCTGCCCCTGATCAAGCCCGACAACGCCAACGACGACGACGTGAAGGCACAGGTCAACGCCCTCGACGCCGATGCGATGATCGTCGTCGCCTTCGGTCAGTACCTGAGCCAGGCGCTGGTAAACCTGCCGCGGCTGGGCGCGATGAACCTGCACGCGTCATTGCTGCCGAAGTTTCGCGGGGCCGCGCCCATCAACGCCGCGCTGCTCCACGGCGAAACCCAGACCGGCAACACCGTCATCCGCCTGGCGAAAAAGATGGACGCCGGCGCGATGCTTGGCCAACAGGCCATCCCCATCGACCCCCTGGAGACGGCCGGCGAGTTGCACGATCGGCTGGCGCGGCTCGGCCCGGACCTGGTGCTCAACATACTCAACGGCCTGGAACAGGGCGTCGTGGCCGAAACCTCGCAGGACGAGTCGCAGGCGACGCTGGCGCCCAAGCTCGGTCGCGCCGACGGCTGGGTGGACTTCGCCGCCGACGCACATCAGGTCCGCTGCCGCGTGCACGGGCTGACGCCCTGGCCGGGCGTGACGAGCCGGCTTGTCGCCGGTGGCGATGAGCCGATCGAGTTGAAGTTGCGGCGCGTGGCCGAGGCCCCGGACGCCAGAGTCAACGGCGAGCCGGGAACGCTCGTGCATGGCTCGGGCCTGGTGGCCTGCGGCCGTGGGGCGGTGCAGTTGCTCGAGGTTCAGCCGCCCGGCAAGCGCGCCATGACCTGGGATGCTTTCCACCGCGGCCACCAACTCCCGGTCGGCGCGCGCTTTGTCGAGCTATCGCAGGGCTAGGGCCGATCAATCATCGTGCCCGGGCGGCGTTGTACTCCGCTTCGAGCGCTTCGAGGGCACGTCGATTGGCCCGAAGGTCGGCCGGCGTCATCCGCTGCAGGATCAGCACGCCGTCGAGGTGGTCGGTCTCATGCTGCCAGATGCGTGCCAGCAGGTCGTCGGCCTGGTCATGGATCGCCTCGCCGCGTTCGTTGAGGGCGTCGATCGTGATCGCGACGGGTCGGGTGATCGCCCCGCGGACGTCGGGGATGCTCAGGCAGCCTTCCTCGGCGTGCGCGGTTTCCCGGCCGGGCCCGGAGAGGACGGGGTTGATATAGACGCGATCATCGTCGGCCGCGCCGGTGGGGTTGGCCACGAACAGCCGCCATGGCAGGCCGACCTGCGGCGCCGCCAGGCCGACGCCGTTGGCCTCGTGCATCAAGTGGCGCATCCGCTCGGCGACCGCGCGGACCTCGTCACTGACTTGCGGCACGGGGTCGGCGACCCGGCGCAGGGCGGGGTCCGGGTAGCGGACGATGCGCAGCGCGGCGGGCTGGATGCTCATGGCGGTATCGTAGACGCTGCACGCGGGGCGGCAAGCGCGGCGGCGGGCGGATTGACTTGTCGGCGGCAGGCTTTACAGTACCATAACTGAATAGGAGGCAGGCAAGTCCGACCGTTCTCCGCCTGTCCGCCGCCGATCACTGACGAGTACATCGAAGTGCCACTGTTCGGGAAGAAAAAGCCCAGCGACGAGGACAAGCCCATCGAGGATGGGGCGACCGACACCACCGATGCCGGCCCCGCTCGCGATCCCAGGAAAGCCCGGAAGTGGTTCGAGCACGCCAAGAGCGTGGCCGATACCCGCAACTACGACTACGCCATCGATTGCTACGTCAGCGGGCTGATGTACGCGCCGGATGCGATGGACCAGCACGAGGCGCTGCAGGAGGTGGCGGTGCGTCGCCGCGCCGCCGGCGCCAAGGGCAAGGGCAAGCGCGCCCCGACCGCGGGGGGCAAGAGCGCGGTGGAGAAGATGCTCGCCGCCGAGTATGCGTGGGCCTTTGACCCGTCGAACGCCACGCACGCCCTGAAGGTCATGGAGAACGCGGTCGCCGCCGATCTCGGCGAGGTCGCCTACTGGATCGGCGATCACGCGATGGACGCCAACCGGGCGGCCAAGCGCCCCAGCAAGTTCGTCTACACGCGGGTCCGTGACCTGTACGTCGAGCTCGAGGCGTACAGCAAGTCGGTCGAGGCCTGCCAGTTGGCGGTCCAGTTGGACCCGAACAACGCCGAGCTGATCCGGGACCTGCGGAACCTTCAGGCCGAGGCCACCATGGAGCGCGGGCGGTATGACGAGTCCGACGGTGACTTCCGCAAGTCGGTCAAGGACATCGACAAGCAGACGGAGCTGGAGCAGCAGGACCGGATCGCCGCGACCGACGACGTGGTCGACCAGCAGATCGCCCGGGCGCGGGCCGAGTACGAGGACGCGCCCGATCAGCTCGAGCGCTTGAGCCGCTACGTCCGGGCCCTCCTCCAGAAGGAAGACAAGGCCCACGAGGACGAGGCGATCCGCGTGCTCCAGAAGGCCCACGAGGAGACCGGCCAGTACCGCTTCAAGATGCAGATCGGCGACATCCGGATGAAGCAATTCAACCGCGCCATCCGGGAGAAGCGCAAGGAGGTCGACGCCGGTGCGGACGATGCTTCGGGGAAGGAGCAGCTCCGCAAGCTCGCGGTCGCCCAGGCGAAGTTTGAGCTCGAGGAGTTCCAGGAGCGCGTCAAGAACTATCCGACCGACATGTCGCTGCGGTTCCAGTTGGGCCGGCGTCAACTGGCGCTGGGCATGCACGATGAGGCGATCGCCAGCTTCCAGGAAGCCCAGGCCGACCCCAAGCATCGCGCCGCGGCGCTCCGCTACCTTGGCGAGGCGTTCGCCAAGAAGGACTGGTTCGACGAGGCGATCGACACGTTCCGGCGCGGCATCGACACGCACGAACAGACCGGCGACCGGACCGCCCTGGAGTTGCGCTACAACCTCATGGATGCGCTCGAGCAGAAGGCCCGCAGCGAATCCAACATCGAGATCGCCCAGGAAGCCAATCGCATCGGCTCCCAGGTCGCTCAGACCGACATCAACTTCCGCGACATCCGCGACCGCATCGACACCCTCCGCAAGTTCATCGAGCAGCTTCGCTCGTCGCAGTGAGCCGGTGATTCGGAGGATGATGCGGGGCATCGGTGTCGCGGATCCACGGGTTCGTCCAGGCAAGTATGCACGCCGCCGCCATCATCCCCGTTCGCATGGGTTCGACGCGTCTGCCCGGTAAGGCGCTGCTCGACCGTACGGGCGAGGCGCTGGTGGTGCACGTCGCGAGGAACGCGCGGCGTGCCCGCCGGATCGAGCGGCTGGTGGTGGCCTGCGATGATCAGCGGATCGTGGACGTTGTTGAAGCCGCCGGTTTTGAGGCGGTCATGACGCGCTGCGATCACCTCAATGGCACGACGCGGATCGCCGAAGCCACCGAGTCGCTCCGGGGGGACATCGACCTGATCGTCAACGTGCAGGGCGACGAGCCCGAGATCGACGCGGCGGTGATCGATCGGCTGGTCGAGCGGATGGAGGCGGACGATGCCCCGGCGATGGCGACGGCGATGGCGCCGCTTCCCGTGGGCGCCGACCCGTCCGAGCCGAGCATCGTCAAGTGCGTGACCGATCGACGGGGCCTGGCGTTGTATTTCTCGCGGTCGCCGATCCCGCACGTGCGCGACGCCGATGCTTCGGGTCACTTCTTCCAGCACCTGGGTCTTTACGCCTACCGCCGCGCGTTCCTGGGCACGTATGTCGAGCTGCCGCCGACGCCGTGCGAGCAGGCCGAGAAACTCGAGCAGTTGCGGGCCCTGGAGCACGGGTATCGCATCGCCTGCATCACGACCGATCGGGCGTACCCGGGCATCGACACCCCGGCGGACTACGAGGCGTTCGTGAAGCGGCGGCGCGCCGGTCACGGCACAGACGCCGACGGCGCTGCGCATTGACGCGCGGCCGGCGTCGCTTGCGTCGACTCGCTCCCGCGATAGGCGGCGAATGTGAGGCCTTCGGCGCGGGCCCAGCGGATCAGTTCGTCCAAAGCCCGCGGCAGCCACGACTTGTCCAGCCTCCGGCCACGCGCAACGTACCGCATCTCGTGCAGCACGATCGCGCCGCCCTCGTATCGGATCAATCGCCGCTTGATCTGGTCGAGCTTGTCGCGCCAGGCTTCACCCTCGGTCGACGATTCATTGACGAAGAACGTGAGGTGCGCCACCTGCAGCCGATTCGCTGCAACCACGTCGTGCACGCCGGGCGTCATGACCCCGATGGGCGGGCGGATCAGGCGTGGCGCGTAGCCCGGGTCGCCGGTGGCGGAGCGAATGGCCTGCGTCGCCAGCTCCACTTCTTCGCGGAGGCGGCTGCGGCTCAGCAGGGCCGATATCGCGTGCGTATGTGAATGCAACGCGATCTCATGGCCGGCCCGATACGCTCGCGCGACGATCGTCGGCGACCGCTCGACGTTGCGACCAACGTGGCAGAACGTGGCTTTCACATCGTGTGCGGCCAGCACGTCCAGCAACCGCTCGGAGACACCCGCGTGACTGTTTGGCCCGTCATCGAAGGTCAATACGATCTCGCCCGAACGTGCAGGCCAAGCGCGGCTGTCCAGTACTGTGCATCCCGACGTAGCCATGCCGAGCCATGTTAGCGTCCACGCATGGACAAGCCGCCAGCGAACGTGTGGTGATTGCAGCAGATTACGTCGGCAAGTTGTCGCTGCATCGCTGGCCGTGGCGTGAGAACCGTGCCGAGCGTGCCGGCGCAGGCGACGCCGTAACGCGTGCGTGCACCGCGGCATCCATATGTGCAGAGGTGAATCATGCGTGTGATGGTCATTGGAGCATCGACGGACCCGCGAAAATACGGCAACAAGGCGGTGCGCGCCTACGTCGAACAGGGTCACGACGTCCTTCCGATCAATCCCAACGCCGAGGAAGTCGAGGGGATCAAGGCGTATGCCAGCGTGGCGGATGCGCCCGGCCCGGTCGATCGGGCGACGGTGTACCTGCCGCCGGACGTGGGCTTCAGCGTGCTCGACGACCTGGCGGCGCGTGGGGATGTGAGCGAACTGTGGCTCAACCCCGGCGCCGAGTCGCCCGCACTCGTTGAGAAGGCGCGGCAACTCGGCCTCGAACCCATCGTGGCCTGCAGCATCATGGCCCTTGGCCGGCAGCCGGACGAGCTGTGAGCGTCGGTCCGATTGACAGGAGTCGTCCCAGCGCTGACGATTCATGCTCCCACCCAACCGCCGGGAGGCCTGTCATGAACCCGATATCGCCCGAGCACGCGCCGCCGACCCACCTCGATCGCTTCACCCATGACCGCTACCTGATCCGCCGCCAGGTGTTCGCGTTCCCTCACAACAAGTTTCATGTTTACGACCCGGACGGCCAGCTTGTCCTGTTCACGCGAATGCGCGGGTTCCGCCTGCGCGAGGACCTGCGGCTGTACACCGACGAGTCGATGAGCACGGAACTGATCAGCATCACCACGCGCAACGTGATCGACTTCTCGGCCGGCTATCAGGTACACGACGTGGCGCTCGACGAGCCGATCGGCTCGCTGAAGCGGCACGGGTTCAAGAGCATGCTGCGCGACGAGTGGACCATCGCCGATCCCGCGGACCAGCCGATCGGTCTGATCCGCGAGGACAGCACGTTCAAGGCGGTGATTCGCCGAGCGGTGGATACGGCGTCCATGCTCATGCCCCAGAAGTACCACGCGGAGATCGACGGCAGCACCGCCGTCACCTTCCAGCAGAACTTCAATCCGTTCGTGCACAAGCTCACGGTCGAGTTTGCTGATCGCGACGACGGCCTGGATCGGCGCCTGGGCCTGGCCGCGGCCGTGCTCCTGCTCGCCATCGAAGGCCGACAGCGCTAGAGGGTGTGGCGTCTGGGTATGGCAAAGCCCCGGGAAGACTTCGCGGGGCCATCGGTGCGCCGTGGTGTCTCAGGCTGAATTGCGTGCGCGTCACACCGCCGCGAGGACTTCGCTGGCGACGTTGCTGGGCACGGGGCGGTAGTCGGCGGGTTCCATCGCGTAGTTCGCGCGGCCCTGACTCATGCCGCGCAACGCCGTCGCGTAACCGAACATCTCGCTCAGCGGCGCTTCGGCGGTGATCACCACGGTGTTGCCGCGCTTCTCCTGGTCGATGATCAGTCCGCGGCGGCTGTTGATGTCGCCGCTGACGTTGCCCAGGAAGTCCTCGGGCGTGGTGACGACGACCTTCATGATCGGTTCGAGCAGCGTGGGCTTGGCCTTCTGGCAGGCCTCCTTGAATGCCATCGAACCGCACGTCTCGAACGCCGCCTGCGACGAGTCGACCTCATGGTACGACCCGTCGTTGAGCGTGACCTTCACGCCGACCATCGGATACCCGGCGAGCACGCCGCTGGACGCGGCGGCCTTGCACCCCGCCGCGACCGACGGGATGTACTCACGCGGGATCGCGCCGCCGCTGATCTTGTTCTCAAAGGCGAAGTCGTCCTTGAACTCGATGCCGTCGGCTTCGGCCTGCTCGGCGGTGTACGGCTCGACGCTGATGCTGACATCCGCGAACTGCCCGCGGCCGCCCGATTGCTTCTTGTAGACGTGCTTGACGTCGGCGTTGGCCTGGATCGACTCGCGGTAGGCCACGCGGGGCTTGCCCACGTGCACGGGGATCTTCAGGTCACGCGAGAGCTTGGTCGTCACGATCTCCAGGTGAAGCTCGCCCATCCCCGCCATGACCGTCTCGCCGGTCTCCTCGTCATAGTGGAAGTGGAAGCTGGGGTCCTCGCGGCTGATCGTCGCCAGGGCGCTGGCCAGCTTGTCGCGGTCGCCCTGGCTGGCCGGCTCGATCGACATGCTGATCACCGGGTCGGGGAACTCCATCCGCTCCAGCACGATCGGGTTGTCCGAATCGCACAGCGTGTCGCCGGTGGTGGAGTTCTTCAGCCCGATCAGCGCGACGATGTCGCCGGCGGTCGCCGCGTCCTTGCTGATCCGCTCCTTGGCGTGCATCTCGTAGATGCGGCTGATGATCTCCTTCTTGCCCGTGGTCGTGTTCAGGACACGCGAGCCCTTCTCCAGCGTCCCGGAGTAGATGCGGGTATACGTCAGGTCGCCGTGTGCGTCGGAGACGACCTTGAAGACCAGCGCCGACAGCGGCGCCGCCGGGTCGTGCGGCCGGGTGAGCTTGACGCTGGCGTCCCGCGGGTCTTCGCCCTGGACCTCGGGGACCTGCGTGGGGTTAGGCAGGTAGTCGATGATGCCGTCCAGCAGCCGCTGCACGCCGATGTACTTCAGCGCCGAGCCCACGAACGTCGGGCAGCACTCCAGGTTGAGCGTGCCCTTGCGGAGGGCGGTGCGGATCTCTTCGGCCGTGATGCTCGACTCGTCATCGATGTACTTCTCGGTCAGTGAGTCGTCGAGCTCGGCGGCCTTCTCCACGAGCGTGTGGTGCCACTGCTCGGCCATCTCCATCATGTCCTCGGAGATGTCCCGCTCCTCGACCTTGGAGCCCATCTCCGACGCGTCGAAGTGGTAAGCCTTCATCGTCAGCAGGTCGATGATGCCGTCGAAGTCGTGGCCGTGGCCGATGGGGATCTGCACCGCGATGGCGTTAGCGCCCAGCCGCTCGGCGAGTGTGCCGAACGAGTATGCGAAGTCCGCGCCGAGCTTGTCCATCTTGTTGATGAAGCAGATCCGCGGGACCTTGTATTTCTCGGCCTGACGCCAGACGGTCTCGGACTGCGCCTCGACGCCTTCCTTGCCGTCGAACACCGCGACCGCGCCGTCCAGCACGCGCATCGAGCGCTCGACCTCCACGGTGAAGTCGACGTGGCCGGGTGTGTCGATCAGGTTCAGCGTCATCTCCTGCCCGGTCGCCTGGTGCTGCCACATGCACGTGGTGGCGGCCGACTGGATCGTGATGCCGCGCGACTGCTCGTCCTCGAGGAAGTCCATCGTGGCGGTGCCCTCGTGGACCTCGCCCATCTTGTAGATCTTGCCGGCGTAGAACAGGATCCGCTCGGTCACCGTCGTCTTGCCGGCGTCGATGTGGGCGGCGATACCAAAGTTACGGGTCAGGTTGAGGTCGGCCATGGTCGTGTCCTCGTGGCTTGTCAGTCCGTCGCGCGTCGGGCAGTCGGAGCGTGCGGGCGGGGTGCGTCGGCCATCATGTCAGGCCCGATCACCGGCGGGCGAGATCGCTCTCGGCACCGGCTGCGGGCTTCACAGTTCATCGGCCGGGATGCTAGGTTCGGTCAGCGGCCTGTCCGTCGGCGCCCCGACGGATCCGCCGCCGGTCAGAGACGCCCCGTGGTGTCCAATCCCTTGGTCAAGTGCCAAACTCCGGGGCTGCGATCCAATATCGAACCGAAGGTCGTCGCATTGTGTGGATGAAGCCCATGCGGCGGTTCCCGCCCACAGGCCGATCGAACACAGCACGCGACGCGGTAAGAATAGCGGCTGATCGCGCCGAGTCAAGGATGAAACCGACGATCAGGTCTGTTTATCGCAGGCCCTGGACGTCGATCGTCTGGCGGTCCGGGTTGTAAACCAGGCGGCAGCGGTGCTGCGGCTGGTCGACCACCATCTCCGCGTCGCCGATGTGGACCACGACCTGCGGCATCAGGCTCACCGCCACGTCGATCCGGCCGCCGCTCTGCTCGGCCGCTTCGGCCAGCACCTCGTCACGCTTCGCACGCAACTCACGCATCTTCACCCCGCAGACCAGTTGCACCTGCCGCAGCGACGTGTAGGTCTTCAATTCCGCCGGCTGCAGGTGCGTGGGGTCCCCGACGGTGCGGCGGATCTTCTCGGCCAGTTCCTCCGCCTCCTCGCCCTTGACCTGCAGGCGGGCGATCTGGGTGTCGATCCCGGCCATCGCCTCCATCGCCTTGCGCCCGAGCCCCACGCACAGCTCCGTGCGGACCCCGCTGGACGAGCCGCCCTGCTTCAACTCGATCAGGTCGCCGGCCAACGCGCTGCCCCCGATCATCTGCCCCCGCCCGCGGACCAGCCGGATCGCCCCGCCCGCGGTCAGCCGGCTGTGAAGCGCCCCGATGTCGACCACGATGTCGTCGCCCGCCATCAGCGTCACGTTCTCCGCGAAGCGTGCGCTGATGGAGCCGGCCGCTTTGATCAGGCCCTCGTGCCCGCCGGTCACGCCGTGTCGCAGGTCCACGTTGCCGCCGGTCGACTCGATGGTCGCCGCCTCCACCGACCCGTCGACCGTGATGTTCCCGGTCGCCGTGAGCGTGGCGCCGCTGCGGACCGCGGCACGAACCTGCACGTCGCCGTCGAAGTGGACCGCCTTCTGGTTCGCCGTGATGTCCTTGTCGATCACGAGCATACGGCGGACCTCGATCCGACCGCCCTCGTAGATCACCAGCCCGCCCACCGTGGCCACGCACCGGTCGCCGTTGGTCTGCACGTTCGGCCCGGACGTGATGCTCACCGTCGGCGGCTGAGGTGGCTCGAGCGGATGGCCCGTGGCGGTGTAGCCCGGCTCGCCCGGCGTGGCCGACACCTTCTTCAGGATCACGTCGCCTTCCAGGCACATGTGCGTGTCCGACACCGCGCCGTCGGCCGGCAGATCGACCTCCACCAGCTCGTCGTCCGTGCTCGGCCGTCCGTACAGCACCACCCGCTCACCCGTGCCCTCGGTCGGCGGTGCCCCGCGCACGATCACCACCGACTCGACCTTGCGGCCCTCGGCGGCTTCGGCGACGGCCTGCTCGATCGCCTCACGATCGACGCCCTTGCTGATCTTCCGCTGCTTGAGCCACTTGAGCACCTGCTTCACGGTCACCGAGGCCCCGCCGCCCATCGCCGGGCGGATGCTCAGTGACATCGACATGCGGTCCTCGGCCGTCGTGACGGCGAATTCGGCCGGTTGGGCGAGCTTCTCGGCGTCGGCCTGCCGCGAAGGGTCAACCTTCAGCAGCCGCGTCAGCTCCTCGATCTGCTCCCGCTCGGCGTCGCTCAGCTCATCCAGCGACTCGGTCAGCCGATCCAGGACCGACTCGACCTCATCGGCGCTGGCGTCACCGGTCAGCATGCCGTCGGCCAGGTTGACCAGGCGGCGGACGCTGTCGCTGGTGTATTGCTCGGGCTGCTGGGTATGGGCAGATGCGTCGGCCAAGCCGGCTCTCCAGGGATGCTATGCCCCGACCCCATTTGAGCCATCCGACTGTGCATGTATCGACGATTCGGCCCGTGGAATTCAGCAAATCGCCTTGACGAATGCAACACGCCCGCGGCAAACCTGCCGCGGGCGTGGGTTGGCGTGCAATTGAATATCGGTCCGCCCAGGCCTCAGCGCCGCCGCAGCAGCGCCAGGCCGCCAAGCCCCAGAAGGGCGACGGTGGTCGGCTCGGGGATGATGGTCGAGATGCGGATGTCAAACAACTTGCCCGACCCGCCGTCGAGCGGCCGCTCAATCTGGAACTGGAAGGTCGCCGCATCGCTGAACGCCAGCGGATCACCGGTGAAGTTGTAGGTCAGCATCTGGTTGGCGAATCCCCCGGACGGCGTGGACAGCACGGCCGCGCCATCGAGCGTCTGCGACGAGGACGGCGGGATGAACGGCGCCACGTCGTCGGGTGTGCCGTCGTCGGTGATGTCGAAGACGATCCCGCTGAACGGGGCGGCGCCCGTATAAGTCTCTGTGGACTCGGGCAGGATCGTGAACTCCATCCCGATCACCTCAGTCGCCACGAAGTTGGTGATGGTGATGGTGATGTTGAGTTCGTCTGCCGCCGCCGGGCCATCGTAATTGGCCGTCCAAGGCCCGGAACCGCCGCCGTTGGACCAGTTCCACATATCCGCCTTCGCCTGCGTCGCGATCCCCAGGGAAGTAATAACCACAGCCGCCGCCAGAACAGCTTTCGTGCACCTGATCATCTTCGAATCCTTATTGAAAAGAACCTCAAAGCGGCCCGTCCGCTTTGCAGCTCTCGCCAGACCTTCCCTGTACCGATAATTTACCACAACCAACGGCGCAGGCAAGAAAACATCGATGCGTACACAATTAAGTTTGCACAATCTGACGCGAGCGCGTCGCGGTTCACGGGGTCGCCGCGTTCGCCGTGTCGCGCAGCCAGCGGGTGGAGACCCGGTCTGACGCGGTTCCCGGGTTGGCGTGGCGTATTGCCGCGGCGACCAGGCCCATGAACAGCGGGCTCGGCCTCAGGGGTCGGCTCGTCAACTCCGGGTGGAACTGTGCCCCGATGAAGTAAGGGTGCATCGACGCCGGCAATTCCAGCACCTGCATGATCGGGTGAGCCGGGTGTCGGCCGCTGAACACCAGCCCCGCTTGACCGAGCCGATCGATGTAGCTGGGATCGACCTCGTAGCGGTGGCGGAAGCGTCTGCGCACGGATGTTGCATCTTCATAGAGGAACGCGGCGAGTGTCGCGGGCGTGATCTGGACGTCGTGGCCGCCCAGTCGCATGTTCCCGCCCAGGCCCTCGATCTTCTTCTGCTCGGGCAGGACGTCGATGACCGGGTGCTGGGTCTTGGGGTCGAACTCGGTGCTGGCCGCATCGGCGAGGCCGCACACGTTCCGGGCGTACTCCACGACGGCCATCTGGAACCCCAGGCAGATGCCCAGGTAAGGCAGGTGCTGCTCGCGGCAATGGCGGATGCAGGCGATCTTGCCCTCGGTGCCGCGGACGCCGAACCCGCCGGGGACGATCACGCCGTCGAGCCCGTGGAGTTGGTGACTGACGGCGTCGGGGTCGGCCGCGCCCAACTCGGTGGTGTCGATCCACTTGACGTGGATGTTGGCCGACAGCGCCGCCCCGCAATGCTCCAGGGACTTGTCGATGGAGGCGTAGGCGTCGCGGAGTGCGGCGTACTTGCCGGTGATGCCGATCGTCACGTCCCACGTCCGCTCGCCGGTCAGGGCGTTGACGAACCGCGACCACTGGCGTCGGGCGGTGTCTTCCTGCGCGGGGCGGACGCGGCTGTGCAGGTCGAGGATCGAGAGGATCTCGATGTCCTGGCCCTCGGCGTGCATGGCCTCGGGTATCGTGTAGATCGACCTGCGGTCGTGCATGCTGAACACGCGGCGGATCGGGACGTTGGAGAACATCGCGATCTTCTCGCGCACCTTGTCGGTGACCTGATTGCGGGCGCGGCAGGCGATCAGGTGCGGCTGGATGCCGACCTCCATGAGCCGCTTGATGCCGAGCTGGGCGGCCTTGGACTTCTGCTCGCCCAGCGCCTGGGGCTCGATGATGTAGGTCAGCGCGACGAAGCAGACGCTTCCCGGGCCTTCCTCGAAGGCCAGCTCCCGGAGCGCCTCGATGTAGAAGCCGTTCTCGAAGTCGCCCACCGTTCCGCCGACCTCGACGAAGACGACGTCGGCGTTCTGCTTGACCGCGAGGTTGCGGAGCAGGTACTTCACCTCGCCGGTCACGTGGGGGATCATCTGGACATCGCGGCCGAGGTAACCGCCGTGCCGCTCCTTGTCGAGCACCCGCTGGTAGAGTTGGCCGGAGGTGACGAAGTTGTCTCCGGTCAGGTCCTGGTCGAGCATCCGCTCGTAGGTGCCCAGGTCCATGTCGGTTTCCATGCCATCGTCGAGGACGAAGACCTCGCCGTGGCGATACGGGTTGAGCGTGCCCGAGTCGAGGTTGAGGTAGCCTTCCATCTTGATGGGGGCGATCCGCAGGCCCTTGTCCTTGAGCAGCTTGGCGAGGCTGGAGGAGAAGATGCCCTTGCCCAGCCCGCTCATGACCGTGCCCAGGACGGCGACGTACTTGTGCCGGCCGCGGCGATAGCCGTCGGGAATGGGGCTGTAGAACTCGGTCTCGATCTGGGAGTGGCCGGCGGCGGCGAGGATGTCGCTGGAATCTGAGGGCATGTCGTACTGTAACATGGTGCGCGCTTGTGGTTCAAGCGCTGACGGGCGATTGTGCGCCGACGCGCGTGTGCGGTACATTGAACGCCCTTTTCATCGCCGCGATGGAGCGTTGATATGTCGCTTGGTTACCAGGACACGCCGCTGGTTCCCGGCACGTCGTGGCACGTCCACGACGGCGAGCGGCCCCAGCCGCCGATCGTCACGCCCGGCAACCTGACCCAACTGCCGCCGGTGACCCCGCCGTCCGACGCGGTCGTGCTGTTCGACGGGACGGCCGAGTCGGCGTCGAACTGGGTGCACGTGGACGACGGCTCGCCCGTGCAATGGCGGATCGAAGGCGGGTGCATGCAAGTGGTCCGCAAGACCGGCGACATCCAGACCGTGCAGCAGTTCGGCGACGTGCAGTTGCACCTGGAGTGGGCCGCCCCGCCCGAGATCGAGCCCGACAAGCAGGGCCATCCACGCACCGGCCAGGGCCGCGGCAACTCCGGCGTGTTCCTCCACGGCCTCTACGAGGTCCAGGTCCTCGACAGCTACGAGAACCCCACCTACGCCGACGGGACGCTCGGCGCGGTGTACGGCCAGCATCCGCCGCGGGTCAACGCCGCGGCCGCGCGGGGCGACTGGAACATCTACGACATCCTCTGGACCGCGCCGCGGTTCGAGGGCGACCAACTGCTCAGCCCCGCGTACCTGACGCTGCTGGTCAACGGCGTGTGCGTTCACCACCACGTCGCGCTGAATGGGCCGACGCGGCACAAGGAAGTCCGCGGCTACTCACCGCACGGCCCGGGCCCGATCAAGCTCCAGGACCACGGCAACCCGGTGCGGTTCCGCAACATCTGGGCGAGAGAACTGACCAGCCCAACGCCTTGAGCATCGTGACGACGGGCCGGTGCGCAAGAACGGGTGCCTTGTCCGCCCACCGCCTCCCCCCGGGGCGGACGGGGGCGTTAAGTGCTTTTGTGTCAGGCTGTTGTGTTGGCTGTGCTGGCGTGTCCGCCCTTGTCCGTGCGGCCACGGCGGGCGATCGGCCGTCGGCGGTCATGCCGCGGCGGGCACGCTGCAAGTCGCGGCGTGGTTCGGGCGGACGTGCTGTGGCGGCGCTATTCATGCTGAGACCGTGCGGCGGTGCTGTCGTGCGGCGGGCGGGCGGCGGGCCCGGTCGGGTCGCGCCGGTTTGGCCGGCCGGGTTGCGAGCGCGTCTACCCATGGGCGGCGCCGCTCAACTTTGCGCACCGAGCGGTCGCGAGGTCGACCGTTGCGCGCGGTAAGTCGCGGTGGCCCGGTGCGATGAAAAAATCTGCGTGGCGCGCCTGACCCGCATTTCGCGCGGTCGCCGGCGTGCGCGCCGGCTGAGAATTCCCGTGACGTGCGGTGGGCGCGGGGTTACAAGGGACAGGAGACATCGCCGGGCCGCGTTTCATGAGCCGGATGGGGGTGTTGCTTGTCTGAGCAGTCAGGGATTCACGAGGTGCTGATGCCGCCGTTGCCGTGTTCGGTGGATCGGATATTGCGGCTTCGACGTGACGTGTTTTTTCCGGGGCATTCGATCCAGCGTGCGCGATATCCGGGTGACGGGGCATCGACGGCGTGCCACTTCGCGGGGGTGGTGCGTGCGTCGCCGGGTGCGTCGGCGGAGCGGCTGGCGGCGTGCGTGAGCATCCTGCTGAGCGAGTACGAAGGCGAGCCGGCGTGGCGGGCGCGCGGTCTGGCGGTGCATCCGGCGTACCGGCGTCGTGGGATCGGGTCGCGGTTCCTGAGCGCGGTGGTCGGCCGCATGTGCCGGGACAGCCGGGTCCATCTATTCTGGTGCAGCGCCCCGCCGGACGTGCACGCGTTCTACGATGCGCTGGGCTGGCGGATGGTCGACGAGGTCTACCTGCTGCAGGGCACGGGGACACACTTCATCGACACCGACGCTTGAGCGGCGGGCGCGTGGGCGTTGGAGCGAGCGAACGAACAAGGAGTCGGCGGTGACGAGGATCGTGGACGGGCTGCCGCGGAATCGGGAGGTGTTTGGGGATTACGTGCTGCGCGGGGACCTGATGCGGAGCTTGACGAGGTTTGGCGCGGGGGTGGGCCGGGTGGCATACCTGGGCGGTTCGGTGACGATGCGGCCGTGGCGCCAGAGCGTTCAGACGTGGCTGGGTGAGCGGTTTGCGGGCACGGCTTTCGATTTCGTGATGGCGGGGGTGGGGGGCACGCCGGCGGAGCTGGGGGCGTACCGGGTGGAGCAAGAGGTGTTCGGGCGAGGGCCGGTCGACCTGCTGTTCGTCGAGTTCGCGGTGAACGGCGGGGGCGTTCGGGGCGTGGAGGGCATCGTGCGTCGGGCGAAGTCGCTGAACCGGGCGGTGGACATCGTGATGCTGTACTTTGCGAGCGAGGAGCACATCGCGGCGAGCGCGCGGGGCGAGGTGCCGCCGATCGTGCGGGTTCATGAGCGGGTGGCCGAGGCGTACGCGTTGCCGGCCTTGCACCTGTACCGTGAGATCGCGCGGCGGGTTGGCGACGGGCGCATCGCGTGGGGCCACTTCTCGCATGACAGCGTTCACCCGCGGCAGAAGGGTTCGGACATTTATGCGGCGTGCCTGATCGACTTCCTTGAGGCCGCGTGGGCCGATCCCCGAGCGCCGGTGCATGCGTCGACGCCGCTGCCGGCGAAGCTCGCGCCCGATTGCATCGACACCGGGGGCTTTGTGCCGTACGACCGGTTCGAGGCGGTCGATGGTTTTTCGCTGGATGAGCGGTGGCGGCCGCGCTTCCGCGTGATCAACATCTGGACGCCGCTGTCGGCCTGGGTCGCGGATCGGCCGGGTGCGGCGCTGCGTGTGAGGTTCGAGGGCAGGGCGTGCGGGTTGTACTACATGAGCTGCGAGGACTCGGGGACCATCGAGTACCGGATCGACGACGGGGCGGTGCGGACTCTGGACACGTTCAACAACCAGAAGAACATGCCGCAGTACCGCATGTTGAGCGAAGACCTCGGGGCGGGCGAGCACACGTTGTGGCTGCGCGTGGGCGAAGCGAAGCACGACGGGTCGGGTGGCCGCGCGGTTCGGATCATGCAGGTCCTGGCGCGGTGAGGGGAGCTGGCATGGGAGCGATGGGCAGCGCACTTGACCACATTCGATGCGTTGGCCGACGGGCCGTTCACGGGCAATCCCGCGGCGGTGGCGCTGCTGGAGCGTGAGGCGGATGCGGCGTGGATGCAGCGGGTGGCGGCGGAGATGAACCTGTCGGAGACGGGGTTGGTGAGTCGGGTCGCGGGCGGCGGTCCGGGGCGCGCGGTAAAAATGGGTCGGACCGTCGTGGAGACGATCCGACCCACTATTGGAGGAGGAATCAAGATTGAGTCGCGGCGTCGCGGACGTACTTACTTGCGACGGCGGGGCATCAGGAACAGGCCGCCGAGGCCCAGCAGGGCGAGGCTGGCCGGCTCGGGGACGGCCCACGCCACGCCGAAGTCAAATTCGGGTCTGCTGTGCTTCGAGCCGTTACGGACCGGGACGCCAGGGCTGAAGTTCGGGGTAGGCTCATCATTCCCATCATCAAGGATATGGCTCCACTTGAACGCCGTACCGGAGTTATCAGCGTCCTCAATGAGGATGAGGTACCCCTGACCGGCGGTCACACTGAACTGCTCGAGGGCGGTGAGGGTGACTTCGTAGTTTTCGCCCTTGCCCGACGGGGTAAAGGCGTCGACGGTGATTTCGCTGCCGACCTGGGCGCCCTGGGTGACGATCGGGTCGTCTATATCGGAGACTTCAAAGACGTTGATGGTAAACGAGTCGCCGCCACCGAAGGCGGAGAAGTAGATACGCTCGATCGTACCCGATTTTGTGGCCTCAAACGACTGACCGTTAACGCGATCGTCCTTGGTGTCAAATTCCGCGGTGGTGAGAGCCGCGTTACCATCGGCCACACTGTAGACATCGACGCTCTCCCCGGCGTTGTTGTCAGTGGGCCAAGTCGCGTCGTTGTCGGTGATGCTGGCGGCATGGGCCGCGGCGGTGAGGCAGAAGGCCGCGACGGCGGCGGTGAAAATGGTGCTTGTCCTGGTCATGTCTGTCCTCCGAATCCTGGTTTGCGAACGCTGAGCGCTCTCTCGGATGAAACGAGATGTGTTTCGGACCGACTCTACGCCGAGCCGGTCATGTGCCGATACGTTGATCGGACGCCTACAGTAAACCTCATGGGAAGGGGTGCGTATAGCGAGTGTGTGCCAATATTTTTTGCTCATTCAGGCCAAGTTTGACAGGGTGAGCCATGGTTGAGGTGGGGCGTGTGGACATAGCGGTGGTCTTCAGCGTGTGGCATTTTCCGCACTTGAGGCGTGTGATGCGGGGTCTGGCGGAGTTTGCGCAGCATCAGGGCAACTGGGCGTTGACGCCGATGGCGGTGCGAGATTTTGAGGTGGGGGCGGTGCCGCGGGGGGTGCAGTTCGCCGGGGCGATCTGCCAGTATCCGAGCGACCGTGCGCACGTGATCGATGGATTGCAGATGCCGAAGCTGACGATACGGCCTCAGGGGCTGAGGTCGGCGTGGCCGTGGGCCGGTCCGGATTATCGGGCGATCGGTCGGCTGGCGGCGTCGCACTTCATCGAGCGGGGGTATCTTTCGCTGGCGTACTTGAGCCCGCCGCCGGGTGCGTCGTGCCCGGAAGTGGAACTGATCGGCGCGTCTTACGTGGAGCGAGCGGCGGAGGCGGGTCGTTCGGTGCAGGTGCATCGGGCGGTGCCGCCTGGGTTTTCGGGGGGCCGCGCGGCCTTCGAGGAGCAGTACGAGGCGCTGGCGTCGTTTCTCGGTTCGGCGCCCGCGCCTCTGGCGTTGCTTTGCAGCGACGAGGGCCACGCGTGGCGGGTGCTGGAAGCCTGTCGCCGGGCGCACCTGCACGTGCCGCACGAGGTGGCGCCGCTGGCGGTGTGCTGGGACGAGTTCACATGCGAGATCGCCTCGCCGACGCTGTCGTCGATCTGGATCGATTTCGAGGAGATCGGGCGGATGGCCGGGCGGCTGATGGCGCGGCTGATCCGGGGCGAGGACATCCCGCACCGCAACTGGATGGATCGGGTCGAGGTTCAGACGCGGCAATCGACCGGGACGATCGCCACAACCGACCCGGACGTCTCGATCGCGGTGAGCTACATTGCGCGGCACCTGGGGGAGGAGCTGACCGCGTACGGGATCGCGGAGGCGGCGGCGGTGTCGGTGCGGACGCTGCACCGCAAGTTCACCGCGACGCTGGGCCGGTCGGTGAAGGACGAGGTCCGCCGGCAGCGGATCGAGCGAGCGACGCAGTTGCTTCGGACGACGGGCATGCCGCTGGCGGACATCGGGCGGGTGACGGGGATCGGGCAGCAGTCGACATTCAGCCGGGCCATCCGCAAGGCGACCGGGCAGACGCCGCGGCAGTACCGGGACATGCGGCGCTGAGGCGGCGGTCGGGCCGATCACGCGCCGGCGCGGGTGATGCGGACGAGTTGATCGAGGCATTGCCGTGCGGCGCCCGAATCGATGGCCTCAAAGGCGAGTGCGAGTCCCTCGTGGAGGTCGGCGGCCCGGTCGGCGACGACGAGCGCGGCGGCGGCGTTGAGGGCGGCGATGTCCCGGGCCGGACCCTTCATGCCGTCGAGCACGGCGAGGACGACGCGGGCGGAGGCCTCGACGCCGTCGATCCGCAACTCGGCGAGGCCGGCGGCGTTGAGGCCGAGGTCGGCGGGGTGCAACTGGGATGTTTCGATGATGCCCCGCTTGAGCACGGTGATCTGGGTCGGGCCGGTGGTGGTGATCTCGTCGAGGCCGAGCCCGCCCTCGGTGGTGTCGGGCGCGGCGAGGGTCTTGCCGTGGACGACCATGGCGTGGACGGCGCCGAGGCGGTCGAGGACGGCGGCGAGAGTCTCGGTGAGGCGATCGTCGAAGACGCCGATGACCTGGCGTTTAGCGCCGGCGGGGTTGGTCAGGGGCCCGAGGACGTTGAAGATGGTACGGAAGCCGAGCTGCTTGCGTGGGCCGACGGCGTGCTTCATGGCCGGGTGATGCGCCGGGGCGAAGCAGAAGCACAGGCGGGCTTGGGTGAGGCAGCGTTGCAGCGTGGCGTCGTCGCAGTCGAGCCGGACGCCGAGCTGTTCGAGGACCTGGCTGGAGCCGGAGTTGCTGGTGACCGAGCGGTTGCCGTGCTTGGCGACGTGGGCGCCGGCGGCGGCGGCGATGATTGCGGCGGTGGTGGAGATGTTGAAGGTGCCGGTGCTGTCGCCGCCGGTGCCGCAGGTGTCGATGACGTCGATGTCGTCGGGGACATGGACGGGGCGGGCGTGATCGCGCATGGCGCGTGCGGCGCCGACGATCTCATCGACGGCGGGCCCGCCGGCGCGGGCCTGGAGCCCGGCGAGCAGCGCGCCGATCTGTGCGTCGGTGGCGTGGCCGGCCATGACCGCGGCGAACGCGTCGTGGGCCTGCGTTTCGGAGAGGGTTCGGCCGGTGGCGATGATGCGGAGCAGGGTCTGGAGGTTGTCGGATTCGGTCATGCTGCGGACTGTACCCGATTCGCCGATGTGGGGTGAGATTATCGGCCGTGGGGTGTGGGGCGTGTCGTGGCGGGCTGGTGCCGTTGCACATGGCAGCCCGATATCACTAGAATCACTGACCGTGTACCTAAGCAGGCTGTTAGGGGACCCCATGGCACGCAATGATCGTCGTGTTAATCGAATCGCGCTGACGCTGGGTGCGTTGCTGACGGCGGTGTCGGCGACAGCGGGGACGGCGCGGGCGCAAGCCGACAACATCACCGCGCGGCTGGAGCAGCAGCTCCGCCAGGCCGAGCAGCGTTACGCCCTAAGGGCCAACCCCGCGCTGGGGCTGGACGAGCGTGCGGTGGTCGACTACGGAGCGATCGTCAACTTCACGTTCTTCGCGCTGGACGACACCGAGCAGCGCACCCGCATCCTCCGCCAGTACGACAACCAGTTGTTCGGGTACGTGAACCTCGACGGGGCCCACCAGTTCTACGGGCGGCTGCGTTTCCAGTACCGGGACTTCAATCCCGGCGATTCGTTCGACGGCGGCGGCGACAAGCTGATCTATCCTTTGCAGGACCGCTACTGGTACCAGTTCGACCTGCGGCGGGCGATCGAGGCGTACGAGGGCCGCCGGTCCACGCACAACCTCACCGCGCGGATGGGCCGGCAGTACGTGCAGTGGGCCAGCGGGCTCGTGCTCAGCGAGCAGGTCATCGCGCTGGACTGGACCGCGGAGATCGGCAACGAGTGGGCCGTCCGCGGGCTGTTCGGCCAGACCCCCGAGTCCACGGTCATCGACTTTGACTCGTCGAGGCCCAGCTTCGACGGCGAGACCGAGCGGGTCTTCCTCGGGGGCATGGTCACGTGGACCGGCTGGACCAACCACAAGCCCTACGTCTACGCCATGCACCAGTGGGACCACAACGACGAGGACTTCGCCAACCTCACGCTGTTCGGCAACGTCGTGCCCACCAGCTTCGAGTACGAGAGCACCTACCTCGCGGCCGGTTCGAACGGCCGGCTGTTCCCCCGCTTGAGTTACGAGGCCGAGTTCGTCTACGAGACGGGCGAGGGCCTGAGCAACAGCTTCGACGCGCAGACGCTGGGTGCCATCGACCAGACCCACGAGGAGATCGACGCCTGGGCCGCCCGCGGCTTGCTCCGCTACAGCTTCAACGACGACAACCTGACCGAGCTGCAGTTCGAGTCGATCTTCGCCAGCGGCGACGAGGATCGCGTGTTCGACACCTCGGACACCTTCGGCGGCAACCAGCCCGGCACCAACGACAACGCCTTCAACGCCTTCGGGTTCGTGAACACCGGCATCGCGTTCGGCGCGCCGGTGAGCAACCTGATGATGTACCGGCTGGGCGTGCAGACCTTCCCGCTCCGCAACACCGACAAGCTGGTCTTTGAGCGGTGGCAGGTCGGCGCCAACGTCTTCGTGTTCAACAAGATGAACCCCCACGCCGCCTTCGACGAGGCCACCCGCGATGATCGGTACCTCGGCTTCGAGTTCGACGTGTATTCCAACTGGCGGCTGACCGAGGACGTGGCCGTGTTCGTCCAGTACGGCGTGTTCGTGCCCGGCCAGGCCATCGCCACCGACAAGGACGAGCGCCACGCGTTCATCACCGGCATCAGCTACTCCTTCTGACCGCCCACGGAGAAGTCTTGTCATGAAGCGGATTCGGCCCACAACCTCGCGAGCGGCGGCGCTCATGCTGCTGGCGCTGGCCGCCTGCCTGGGCGGTTGCCAGAACAGCCAGTACGCCAGCCCCCTCATCACCGAGTACGACCAGGCCAACACCCGGGCGGAGCTGGACTTCTGGCATGGCCTGGCCGAACAGCCGGTCACCACCAACAACGATGCCCTGCACGGGCTGATCGAGCTGGCCCACGGGTCCGATCCGGCGGGAACCTACGAGGAACGCATCGCCTGGCTGGCCGAGCGCGGCTACCTCGACTGGAACTGGTATCGCCCGCCCGATCAGGCGGTGACCCGGGGCACCGTCGCCTCCGTGCTCTGCCGCATCCTCGACATCAAGGGCGGGCTGACCATGCGGGTCATCGGCCCGCACCCGCGCTATGCGACGCGGGCGCTGATCTACCGGGATATCATGGACCAGGGAACACCCCAGCAGGGCCTCAGCGGCATCGCTTTTGTCGGTGTCATGGGGAAAGCCCGAGACTACGCAGTGGAGAAAGGGATATGAAGACCAACGCTATTGTCTGTATCAGTATGTTCTGCATGGCTTTAGGGCCGATGTGCCTCGCCGAGCCCGAGGACGGCCCGACGGAGCCGACGGGGCAAAACACCCAGCCGGCTGCGGCTGAGAACCCGGCCGACCGGGCCCAACTCACCACCCGCGTCGTCGACTTCGCCGGTTCGGTCCGTGTCCGCGAGGCCACCGACCAGCCCTGGCAGGCCGTCGAAAAGGGCATGGTCCTGCCCGTGGGCGCCGAGGTCCAGACGGGCCTGCGCGGTGAACTGACGCTGGACATCGGCCCCAACGCACGCGTCACGGTCGAGCGGCTGAGCCACTTCTACGTGGGCCGCCTCGCCCGCGATGGCAACGTGCTCCGCACCCTCGTCGCCGTCAAGCACGGCCGGATCGATTTCAAGGTCAACCGCGTCGGCTTCAACAATGACTTCCGCATCGCCTCGCCCACCGGCACCATGGCCGTCAAGGGCACCGGCGGCAAATTCACCGCCGGGCTGAACAACGCGTATGACCCCGACAAGACCAACGAGACCGGCTCGGCCGAGTTGAACTCCAATTCCGACGGCGGCACCTACATCTTCGATAACCAGGGGACCGAAGACAACGGTGGTCGAGCAGGCCAGGGCATCTTCGGTCAGGGCGGCGATACGGGTGACAAGCGCGACGACGGCGGCAAGGACAGCGGCAGCGGGGAAGACCCCGGCAACGACGCACCGGGCAGCTCCAGCGGCGGGCTCGGCGGCGGGTCCTTCACCGGCGGCATCGAAGACGGCCGCAATGTCCTCGACGGCAACGAGAACAACAGCAAGTCCGGCTTCGAGAACAGCACGACGCCGCCTCCGCCGATCGACGACAGCGGCGCCGACGCCTGATCCGCGGCCGCGTCGACTGTGTGAGACTTCGCTCGACCCACGCGTCGGCCCCCGGGGCCGACGCGTTTTCCATGCGCCCGCGCGTCTCGCCTCGACGTGCCTCACGCAGTAGCATGGTCGGTCATGTCGATCTGGTCGGGCCTGATATCACGGCGCCGCTCGCAGGGGCGGTTCGGGGTGAGCTTGCTGATCGGCCTGGCGCTGACGGCGCTGGCCGCCGGCGGCGAAGGGTTGGGCCTCTGGCAGCCGGTCGAGCGCATCGCCGCCGACTGGCGCTGGCGATACGCGGCGAACCACACGCCCGACCCGTCCGATCGCGTCGTACACGTCGACATCGACGACCTGTCGCTGGCGCGGACGGGTCGCTGGCCCTGGCCCCGAACCTACCTCGCCCACGTGGTCGATGAGCTGCATCGGGCGGGGGCCCGGGTGATCGCGTTCGACCTGCTGCTGGACGACCCGCAGCGGCCGCGCGCCGTGCCGGTCGAACCGGCGACCACCGACGCCAACACACCCGCCGACGCGCCGGCGTTCCGGCTGATCGAAGACGACCGGCGGCTGGTGCGCTCGGTGGAACGGGCGGGCAACGTGGTCGCGGCGATGGTCGCCTCGCGCGAGGCGGCGGAGGGCCCGGTCGCCCGCCGCAGCGTCGCGGCGCTCGAACAGGACCCCGCGATCGACGCCGAGGCATTGATCGAGCGGCTGGGTCTGGCCGGCGAGGAGGCCACGTTCGTCCGCGACTCGATCAACCTGCTCAAGGAGCGGGCGGTGAGGGCGCGGTTGCAGGCGCTGGCCGAGCAGCGCGGGCAGTTGCCGTCCGTGCCGGTCTGCCGCGAGCTGATCTTCCCGGAGATCGACGCGGCGGTCCGCGACGCCGCGGAGATCAACCTGCTCCAGCGGCAGCACGAGGCGGTGCGGTCGCTGGGGCACCTGAGGCGGGCGACGGTGCGGTCGCATCGCGGCGACGACCCGGTCTCGGTGCGCACGCCGCTGTGGCCGCTCACCCGGGCCGCCGCCGGCGTGGGCTCGGTGACCTACGAGGCCGACCCCGACGGCCACGTCCGCTCGGTGCCGCTGTGGGTCAGCGACCGGGGCCGGCTGTACCCGCACTTTGCGCTGGTGATCGCCTGCCATTTTCTGGACGTGCCGCTGGGGTCGGTGCGGGTGACGGACGAGGCGACGATCCTGCCCGGGGCGACGTGGCCGGACGGGACGCGGGGCGAGGTGCGGGTGCCGATGCTCGCGGCGCGGCCGGGCGACGGGTGGGGCCTGCCGCGCGACCGGGTCATGGTCCCCTGGCCGAGCAACGCCCAGCGGTGGGAGCGGCTGTTTGATCCGGGGGGCGAATCGCGCGGGCAGCACATCTCCATCGGCACGCTGGTCGAGGCGCCCGACGAGCGCGCGGACCTGGCGCACAACGAGCTGCAGGCCGATCTGCACGCCGCGGCGATCCTCAACCAGCCCTTGCTGCAGGGGTTCGGCATCGCCGAGCTGAAGGCCGACTACATCCGGCTGATCGCGGCGCGCGAGGCGGGGGCGTTGACCGCGGCGGAGGTCGGGCAGCGCGCCCAGCTCCGCCAAGCCGTGCTCGACAAGGCCGAGCAGGTCCTGGGCATGTTCGAGGGGCTGACGGACCTGGCCGACGACGAGCGGGCGCTCAAGCAGACGCTGACGCGGCACGCGCCGTACCTGGCGCTGCACATGGCCGAGGCGCAACGCGGCCGGGAGGCGATCGCCTCGTACGAGCGCCGGCTGCGCGAGCAGGTCGAAGGCGCCGCGTGCCTGATCGGGTGGACCGCCACCGGGTCGATCGCCGACTTCGTGCCGACCTGGCTCGACGAGCGAACGCCCGGCGTGGTGATCCACGGCGCGGTGCTCAACGGAATCCTGACGCGGCATTTCGTCGATCGCGCCCCGCCGTGGCTCGACGCGGCGATGGTCGTGCTGGTCGGCGTGCTGGTGAGCATCGTCACGGCGCTTGTCGCGCCGATCCGCGCCCTGGCGATCGCCGGCGGGGTCGTCGCCGCCTTTCTCGCGGTCAACGCGTTCGTGGCGTTCGATCGGCTGGACGTGCAGGTCGCGGCCGCGGGGCCGGGCATCACCGCCGCCCTGGCGTGGATGAGCATCACGGTGTACCGGCTCGTCCTCGAGCAGCGTGAGCGGGCCCGCATCACCAAGCAGTTCAAGAACTACGTCTCGCGTGACCTGGTGGACCTGATCGTCGCCGACCCCTCGCTCATCAAGCAGGGCCGACACGAGCTGACCTGCATGTTCAGCGACATCGCCGGGTTCACCAGCGTCTCGGAGCGGCTGGGCCCGGAGCAGACGATCGGGCTGCTCAACGAGTACCTCCGCGCGATGACGCACGAGATCATGGACGGGCGGGGCACGGTGAACAAGTACCTCGGCGACGGGATCATGGCGTTCTGGGGCGCGCCGCTCGACGACGACCAGCACACGCTCAACGCCTGCCGGTCGATGCTGCGGTGCATCGGGCAGATGGACAAGCTCGGCGAGGACGAGCGGTTCGGCGACCTGCCTCGGCTGTTCATGCGGGTGGGCATCGCGACCGGGCCGATGATGGTCGGCGACTGCGGCGCGCCGCCCGACCGCAGCGACTACACGGTCATCGGCGACACGGTGAACCTGGCGTCGCGGCTGGAGTCGTCGAACAAGCAGTTCGGCACGCAGGTGCTGCTGAACCGCCGCACGCACGAGCTGGTCGCCGGCGACGTGCTGGCCCGGCAGGTGGGGCGGATCGTCGTGGTCGGCCGCGACCAGCCCGAGCCCGTCTACGAGCTGCTCGCGATGGCCGACCACGCCACCGACGCCCAGCGCCGCTTCGCCGCGGACACCGACGCCGCGGTCGCCGCCTACGTCAACGGTGCGTTCGACGAGGCGGTGAAGCGATTCGAGCAGTTCGCCGAGCGCTACGGCCCATCCCCGCTGATCGACCTGTACATCGGGCTGTGCCGGACGTACGTTGAGGCCGGACCCCCCGAAGACTTCCGCGGCGAGATCGTGCTCACCCAGAAGTAACGCGAAACACCACCTTGGCCACCTGTGCTGCACTGCCGTATGGACTGACCGATCTGCCGCTGCTGATCATGCTGCCGGCGCTGCTGGTGTCGTCGGGGTTCTTCAGCGGGTCGGAGACGGCGCTGTTCTCGCTGTCGGCGGCGGACCGGACGTGGCTGAGCCGGCGGGGGATGATCGGCGGGCTGCTCGACACGCTGCTGCTCGACACGCAGATGCTGCTGATCACGCTGATGTTCGGCAACATGCTGACCAACGTGCTGTACTTCGTGATCAGCTCGGCGCTGGCGTTGAAGCTCGATCCGCAGACGCACGCGGGGTGGATCCTGCCGGCGGCGATCGCGCCGCTGCTGCTGATCATCGTCTTCGGCGAGGTGTTGCCGAAGATGGTGGCGAACCTGGCGCCCACGACGTGGGTGCGGGTCACGGTGGCGCCGCTGTACGCGGTGCATCGGCTGATCTGGCCCCTGCGGGTGGTGCTGCAGGGCGGGTTGATCGCGCCGCTGGGCCGGCTGATCGCCCCGTCGACCCTGCCCGCGGCGCTGAGCGCCGACGAGCTGCGGGCGCTGGTCGAGGTCAGCGAGGACCGTGGGGTGATCGACCGATCGGAGGAGCGGCTGCTCCGCGAGGTGGTGCGGCTGTCGGAGCTGAAGGTCCGCGATGTGATGGTGCCCCGCGTGCACATGCGCGCCGCGCCGATCGACGTCACGGCCGGGCAACTGCTGCGGCTGATCCGCGACGAGGGCGTGACCAAGATCCCCGTCTACCGCGGCGACCTCGACCACATCGAGGGCGTGATCTACGCCAAGCAGGCGTTGCTGGCGCGGACCACCGCCAAGCAGTTCGACCCCGGCAGGCTGGTGCGGCGCGTGCGGTTCGTCCCGGAGATCCAGCGGGTCGATCAACTGCTCGAAGAGTTCCGCAAGGGCGGCACGGCGCTGGCGATCGCGGTCGACGAGTACGGCGGGACGGCCGGGCTGGTCACGCTCAAGGACGTGGTCGAGCGGATGGTCGGCGACCTGGACGTGGAGCGGCACGAGGGCGGGGCCGCGCCGGCGCGGCCCGAGGCGCTGGGCCCGGGTCGGTGGCGGGTGCCCGGCGAGCTGCCGATCGCCGACTGGGTCGCCATCTTCGGGCGCGAGAACATCCCCGGCCGCGTCGCGACGGTCGGCGGGCTGGTCACCAGCCTGCTTGGCCGCATCCCCCGAGAGAACGACCAGGCCCAGCTCGGCAACGTCCGCCTCGAGGTCAGCGAGATGGACGGACAGCGGGTCGGCTGGGTCGAGCTCAGCGTCGAGCCGCCCGAGCACGCCGAGGCCGGCGGGGAGGGCGCGACATGAACACCCTGCTCGCCTACGAACTCGGCGCCGGAGAGGCGGTCGGATGGTTCGCGCTGGCGCTGGCGGGCATGGTCGGGTCGGCCTTCTACAGCGGGCTGGAGACCGGGGTCTACCGGCTCAACCGTGTGCGGCTGCACCTGCTGGCCCACCAGCAGCAAGCCCCGGCCCTCCGCATGCAGCGGCTGATCCACAACCCCAACCGCACGCTCGGCACGCTGCTCATCGGCAACAACATCGCCAACTACGCCTCGAGCTTCGGCATCACCGCGCTGCTCGGCGGCGCGGGACTGAACGACTGGCAGGTCATCGTCGTCGTCGCCGCCATCCTCACGCCCCTGCTGTTCGTCTTCGGCGAGGTCCTGCCCAAGGACCTGTTCCAGAACTACACCGACGTGCTGACCTATCGCTGCGCGGGCGTGTTGCTGTGGACCCAGCGGCTGGTCATGGCCTGCGGGCTCCTGCCGCTGATCGACGCGGTCTCCTGGTTGATCACCAAGGCGTTCGGGTCCCGGGTCAGGGCCCGGCTCACCATGCACCCCCGCCGCGTCGTCGCCCAGCTCGTCCGCGAGGGCGTCGGGTATGGCCTGCTCAGCCCCTACCAGTCGGACATGATAGACCGCGTGCTCCATCCCACCCAGACGACCCTCGCCGACGTCATGATCAACTGGGACCAGGCCCAGTCCATCCGCGCCGACCAGCCCGTCGAGGCCGTTTGGGCGACCGCCAACCGCTCGCCGCATACGCGCTTCCCCGTCGTCGGCCGCAACGGCCAGGTGCAGGGCGTGCTCAACGTCTACGACGTGCTCATCCCCGAGCCCGACCGCTGCCCGGCGATCGCCTCGCTCATCCGCCCGGCGCCCCGGCTGCCGGCGACCATGAGCCTGCGGCAGGGCCTGCTCCGCCTCCGCCAGGAGCGCTCGGCCATGGCCATCGTCGTCGACCCCGGCGACCAGGTCCTCGGCCTGGTCACCGTCAAGGACCTGGTCGAGCCGATCACCGGCGAGCTGGATATCTGGTGAGACAGCATCCCGCTTGATGCACGCGCCGGTCCGGCGGCTTTGAACGCCTGCCGCCGGCGGCCTATGGTACGCCACTATGGATAACGAACTTCTGCAGCAGCGGATCGAGCAGTGGGAACACATGACCCAGGAGGACCCCGAGAACGCCATGGGCTGGTTCTCGCTGGGCAACGCCTACAAGCAGGCCGACCGAGACGAGGAAGCGGCGCGATGCTACCGCAAGGCCATCGAGCTGGACCCCGGATTCAGCCGCGCTTACCAGAGCCTCGGCCAGATCCTCATGCACGACGGCGCCAACGACCAGGCGATCGAGGTGCTCACGACCGGCTACACCACGGCGGCCGAGCGGGGCGACGTCATGCCGCAGCGCGCCATGGAAAGCCTGCTCGAGAAGCTCGGCGCCGAGGTGCCGGACGTGAAGCCCGCCGCCCCGGCCCAGCCCCAGCCGACCGGGGACGGCGGGATCGTCGACCGACGCACCGGCCAGCACGGCACAAAGCTGCCCAAGCCCCCCTTCAAGGGACCGGTCGGCCGGTTCATCGCCGACCACTACTCGCAGGAGACCTGGCGCGAGTGGATCGCGCACGGCACCAAGGTCATCAACGAACTCCGCCTCGACCTGTCCAAGCCCGAGCACCAGGACGTCTACGACCAGCACATGGCCGAATGGCTGGGCTTCACCGAAGCCGAGGCCCAGCACTACGCCGAAGCGCAGTGAAACACCCGCCGATGCCCTCGGCGGGTGTGGACGGCAGCCGCCCGCGGAGACGCGCGGCGGCGGCGCGCGCCGCGCCCGGGGTCAGTCGATCGGGAACGGCGGTCGGGCGAGCGCGCGGGCGGCCAGGGCCATCAGCGCCCACGGGTCGTCGTCGCCGGCGATGCGATTCGTGCGGATCAGCCCGCAACTCTCACAGCGGTGGATGACCGCCCACTCGCCGTCGCGGCGAACCCAGATGCCGATCGGCTCCATCAGACCCAGACAGCCGCACCGCCGATCGCCCATCCGGTCATCGATATGCACCGACCACAGGCAGGCCGGGCAATGATTCCGGTGGCGGGTGCCGTACGTTGTCGCGGCGACGGTTCGGCCACAGTGCCGACAGCGGAAGCCCTTGTCGTTGAATTCGCGGCTCCTGCGGCCGCGGTGGTGAGAATTCTTCAGATTCACGTGAATATCCCTGGCAAGGCATCATCGTGGCGCAGCGGGGCCGCGCAGACCACAACGCAGATCGGTCGAGGGTCAGAATTGGCGCGAGGATAGCGCAGCGGGCTCAGTCAACGAGCCGCCGCACCGGATCAGACAACTTGAGCAAGTGTCTTCAACACGGCCGGTATATTGCCCGGCTACGGGCGGACGGTCAAGCGGGGCGGGCCGCGGCCGATGCGAAATGGTCTGTGTGGCGCGGCGTGCCTGCAATCACCCGGGGTCGACGCAAGTGAATTGCACATCATGCCCGGCGGCATCCAGCCGCGCTTCGTAGCAGTCGATGGCGAGGTCGGCGTTGATGTCGTGCAGCCGCCGCACGATGTCGGACAGGCCGTTCCGCTGGGCGGTGCGCTGGGCGTCGCCGGTGAGTTGGCGCTGGTGGGCGTAATAGCCGCAGTCTTCGTGCATGATGAGCACGACGCGGCGCACCGCGTGCAACGCAATCAGCAGCCGCGCCGACGCGATGGCGGCGTGGGCGTCGTCGGGCTCGATCAGCGCCGCCGGCCCGCCGGGCACAACCAGGCGATCGCATCGGCCGAGTTGAAGATGGTCGGTGACGAACTGCTCGCATTGGCGGGCGAACCGGCCGTCGCTGCAGTAGATCGCCAGACGCTCGATCGGGCCGTCGCCGAACGGGGTGGGTGCGGTATGCATGGGATCACCGGCCATGGCAGGCTCTCGCGGGGATGGAGGAGCGGCGAGCCTATGCCGGTCGGCGATCTCACGCAACCGCGAACCCGGCGCCGGGACCATGTGGTGGCGTCAGCAGGACAGCACGACCCCGGGGGTCAGTTCAGGGCGGTGTGGACGGCCCACCAGAGCACGTACCCGACCGCCGCGATGAGCAGCAGGTCGAGCCCGGCCCGGGCGATGCGGTAGCCCAACTCGCGACGCCGCTCGGCGCGGTCGTCGGCCTCGGACGATGGCGGCATGGTGGGCGGCACGTCCAGCTTCGCGGGGTGGGAAGGACGTCGGGGGCTGTGCCTGGCCCTGTCGGAATGTGGGTGAGTCATGGGGAACATCGCGTCACTCCTTTCCGGGCGTCAGGTGCCGATCGGAGACACGATGCTGATGCGGGTCGGCGAGCGGGACGCCCAAAATACCCAAGCACGGCGGATCGATCGCGGGTTGACACACAACCCTTAATCGTTCGCTAACATACTAGGCGTTTCATCGACAATAGTCGAGGCTGTCGTGCACATTCTCGCAGCGGTTTCTAAGCCCCGGCGTTGAGCAGGTGGTACTCGAAGGCGTCGATCAGGGCGTGCCAAGACGCTTCGACGATGTTCTCACTGACCCCGACGGTCGAGAAGTAGACATCGGCGGCGTCGGGGTCGACCACCGCGAAGTCGATGACCACGCGGACGCGGGCCGCGGTCTCTTGGGTCGCGTTGACCACCCGCACCTTGTAGTCGCGCAGGTGGACGTCCCGTAGCTGGGGATAGTGCGGTTCGAGGCACTTGCGCAGGGCCCCGTCGAGTGCGTTCACCGGGCCGTCCCCCTCGGCGACGTGGTGCTCTGCGGTCGTGCCCACCGACAGCTTGACGATGCCCTCGGTGGTCGGTGAGCCGGCGTCGGTCTTGAGGATGACGCAGCGGTAGTGGTCGAGCTGCCAGTAGTCCCTGCGCAGGCCCAGCTCCTTGCGGACGAGCAGTTCGAAGCTGGCGCCGGCGGCCTCGAACTGGTAACCGGCGTTCTCGAGGTCCTGGACCCGTCCGAGGATCCGCCGCTGCAGGTCCTTGTCGGCGCCGATGTTGAACTTCTCGCCGAGCAGGGCCGCGACGTTGCTCACCCCGCTGAGCTCGCTGACGAGGATCTGGCGGCTGTTGCCGACCGACTCGGGCTCGACGTGCTCGTAGCTTCGGGCGAGCTTGTTGACGGCGTGGACGTGCATGCCGCCCTTGTGGGCGAAGGCGGCCAGGCCGACGTACGGCTGGTTCTCACGGAGATTCATGTTGGCCAGCTCGTAGACGAAGCGGCTGGTCTCGGTGAGCTTGTGCAGGGATCGGCCGTCGGCGAGGCAGGGCCGGCCCAGCTTCAGGACGAGGTTGGCCGCGACGGTCGTCAGGTCGACGTTGCCGCAGCGTTCACCGATGCCGTTGATCGTGCCCTGGACCTGGCAGGCGCCGTGTCGGACGGCGGCGAGGCTGTTGGCGACGGCGCAGCCGGCGTCGTTGTGGGTGTGGATGCCCAGCCGGGCGTCGGCGAGGCCGGCATCGGCGAGGCGGCGTCGCAGCTCGTCGAGGGTCTGGCCCACGCGCTCGGGCATGGTCCCGCCGTTGGTGTCGCAGAGCACCAGCCGCGCCGCACCGCCTTCCAGCGCCGCCAGCAGCGTCTGCATCGCGTAGTCGGGGTTCGCCTCGAAACCGTCGAAGAAATGCTCGGCATCGTAGAAGACCTCGCGACCGGATTCGGTGCAGAACGCCACGGAGTCGCGGATCATCGCGAGGTTCTCATCGCGTTCGACGCCGAGCACCTGGTCGACGTGCAGGTCCCAGGTCTTGCCGACGAGGGTGACCACGGGGGTGCCGGCGGCGACGAGCGCCTGCATGCCGGCGTCGTCGGCGGCGCGGATGCCGCGGCGGCGGGTCATGCCGAACGCGCAGACCCGGGCATGGGCCAGGTCCAGGTCGCGGACCTGCTCGAAGAAGGCCACATCCTTGGGGTTGGACAGGGGGTAGCCGCCCTCGATGTAGTCGACGCCGAGCTGATCGAGCGCGCGGGCGATCTTGAGCTTGTCGATGAGCGAGAAGCTCACGCCGGCGCCCTGGGCCCCGTCGCGGAGGGTGGTGTCGTAGATCTCGACGCGTGCGGTGTCGTGCTCGGTCATGGCGGTCTCCAACGAGCCGGGCCGGCGGCATAGCCTACAAAAAAAGCCCCGCCGGCTCACCGGCAGGGCTCAGGGTATCCGTATCGATACGATCGCCGACTACCGGTGCGTCCGGGAGCTGATAATGGCGATCGTAATGATGGCGTCGTGCCACATGCTGTATACATTGTACATCGGCGCGTCGGCGAGGCAAGTGGAGCGGCTGGTTGGCGATCTGGGGGCCTTCGCCGCTGCCGCCTTCGCGCGCCGTTGGTAGGCGATTTGCTACGATGCCCGGCATGGCCTGCGACCTGCACATCAAGGCATTCATGCTCGGCATGTGGCAGACCAACTGCTACGTGCTGTGGCGCGAGGGGCGGAACGACTGCTGGATCGTCGACGCGGGGTTTCAGCCGGCCCCGCTGATCGAGTTCGTCCGCCAGGCGTCGCTGAACTGCCGGGCGATCCTGCTGACGCATGCCCACTGCGACCACATCGGCGGGCTGGAGCAGTTGTGCCAGCTCTGGCCCGAGGCGCCGGTCTGGGTCCACCCCGCCGAGACCGAGTTCCTGACCGACCCGGACCTGAATCTGTCCGGGCCGTTCGGCATGCCCATCACGGCGCCGGCGGCGACCGGGTCGTTGGAGCACGGGCAGGCGCTGGAGTTGGACGGGCTGGTTTTCGAGGTGCGGCACACACCCGGGCACAGCCCCGGCGGCGTCACGCTCTACCAGGCCGACAACGACGCGGCGATCGTCGGCGACACGCTTTTCGCCGGATCGATTGGCCGGTACGACTTCCCGACGAGCGACGGGCCGACGTTGATGCGGTCGATCCGCGAGCAGTTGCTGAGCCTGCCGCAGGCGACGACGATCTACCCGGGGCACGGGCCGATCTCGACGATCGGCCAGGAGCGAGCGAACAACCCGTTCCTGCGTGATTAGGCGGCGGTGGCCGGGGGGCGGCGCGCCCGTCGCGCGGGGATTCGCTACAATAACCGGGCTCGATCGAGCCACGGATGCCTGGCGGGATCGACCAGCGATGCGGAGGCGGGCCGCCGGGTTCCGCCGTGCGGCCCCAGGTACAGGAGAAGCCCATGAGCGACGCGATCGATGTATCCTCACCGGAAAGCTCGACCCGGAATTTCGCCGCGCGCATCACGATGCCCGACGGGGTGGCCGAATGCCCGATCTCCATCGGCTCCGAGGGCGAGCACGGCATCGACGTCACCCAGCTCCGCGGACAGACCGGGTACATCACGCTCGATCCGGGGTTCGGGAACACCGGCTCGTGCGAGTCGTCGATCACCTTCATCAACGGCGAGAAGGGCGTGCTCCGCTACCGCGGCTACCCGATCGAGGAGCTGGCGGCCAACGCCACCTTTGTCGAAACCGCGTACCTGCTCATCTGGGGCGAGCTGCCCGACCGCGAGCAACTCCGCCATTTCTCGGAGCTGCTGACCGAGCACGAGCTGCTGCACGAAGGCCTCCGCCACCACTTCGAGGGATTTCCGCCGTACGGCCATCCCATGGGCATCCTCTCGGCGATGATCAACGCCAGCAGTTGCTACCACCCCGAGATGCTGGAGATGGAGACGGAGGAGCATTTCGAGTCGGCGGCGGCGAAGCTGATCAGCAAGGTCCGCACCATCGCCGCGTTCAGCTTCAAGAAATCGATCGGCCAGCCGTTCATCTACCCCGATCCCCGGCGGTCTTACTGCGACAACTTCCTGCACATGATGTTCAGCGTGCCGTACGGCGATTACGAGCCGGAGCCCGAGGCGGTCAACGCGCTGCGGCTGTTCCTGATCCTGCACGCCGACCACGAACAGAACTGCTCGACGTCGACGGTCCGCATGGTCGGCTCGAGCCGCGCCAACCTCTCGGCGTCGGTGTCGGCGGGGGTGTGCGCGTTGTGGGGCCCGCTGCACGGCGGGGCGAACGTCGCGGTCGTGCAGATGCTGCACCAGATCCACGAGAGCGACATGAACGTCGCCGAGTACGTCGCCCAGTGCAAGGACGGCAAGCAGCGGCTGATGGGCTTCGGCCACCGCGTCTACAAGAGCTTCGACCCACGGGCGAAGATCCTCAAGACCGCCGCCGACGAGGTGCTGGAGAAGCTGGGCATCAACGACCCGCTGCTCGACATCGCGCGGGAGTTGGAGGAGGTCGCGGTCAGCGACGCGTATTTCCTCGAGCGGAACCTCTACCCCAACGTCGACTTCTACTCGGGGATCATCCTCAGCGCCCTGGGGATCCCGCTGAACATGTTCACGGTCATGTTCGCGATGGGGCGCATGCCCGGCTGGATCGCGCACTGGTACGAGGCGTTCAAGGCCGGCGGCCGCATCTGTCGCCCCCGCCAGATTTACACCGGCGCGACAGAGCGGAAGTACACGCCGATCGACCAGCGGGGCTGAGCGGTCAGCGGGTCAGCCACCAGACGATCGCGGCGGCGTGCACCGCGACGATCGACCAGGAGATCGCGCCGAAGCCGGGCTGCCGCGTCTTGTGCCGCAGGGCCGGCCGGGCGACCACGCCGCCGAGCCAACCCCCGCCCAACTCCAGCAGGTGAAGCGTGGCCTCCCGCACGCGCCACCGCCCGGCGATCGCCCGACGCTTGTCTCGCCAGTAGGCGACGAACGTCACCCCGCCCATCACCGCCACGATCAGCAGGTAGCACGCCGCGACCATGACCCCAGTATACCCCGCCGCGCCGGTCGGCCTGAGGCCCCACCGGCGGCCGGGTGACCGCGGCCGGGGCCTTACCGGCCGTTGCCGTTTTCCGTGATGCGATCGAGCACGGGCACGAGCTTGTCGCGGACGACCTGGTCCCAGCCCATCTTCTTGACGAGCTTCTGGCCGGACTGGAGCAGCGCCTTGCGGTCGTCGTTGCTGACGGGGATGCGCCGCATCAGCTCGTCGGCGATGCGGGCGCATTCGACGTTCTCGAGGCGGTCGCGTTCGGTCCGGGACATGTTCAGCAATTCGTCGATCGTCCGGGCCTGGTCGAGCTGGGTGAAGTCGGCCACGAGCACGTTGTCGATCGGTGCACCTTCGGTCGCGTACTCGACGAACCCCTCGCAGCCGCAGACGTTGGAGATGACGCAGACCGCGCCGCTGGCCAGCGGTTCGAGCGGGGCGATGCCGAACGGCTCGTAGGTCGCCATGCCGAACTCCACGTCCGCCGCCCAGCGCAGGTGCCCGATGTGCATCTCCTTGGGCAGGCGGTTGCCGATCCGCTGCCGCGACCAGCCGAACTGGTTGACCAGCACGATCTGGATGTTCTCGTGCTCGGCGTTGAACGGCCGGATCATGTCCCACAGCCCGACCTCCGGGCCGACCAGGTCGGGGTAGCCTTCGCGGTGGTCGCGGGGCCAGCCGTACTCGCTCTCCATGGAGCGGATGTCCTGAGGCCGGCGCGTCCCGCCGCCGGAGGTGAGGATGAACAGCACGCCCTTGCGGCCCTCGGCGGCAAAACGCCGGTCCAACTCGTCGCACACCTTGACGTCGCGCCACAGGCCCTTGCTGACCACCGGCCTCGTGACGTGCGTCATCAGCACGTCCGGCGTGTACCCGATCAACTGCTCGGCGTACTCGGTGAGCATGCCCCGCGCCTTGTTGCGCTGGGTGATCTTCACCGCCGGCGACGGCACGCCGTTGTACACCAGCTCGATGTCGTGGTGATCGAAGTGGCGGCCGAGGAAGTGCATCTCCGCGGCGGTGTAGTCGCCGACCGCCATGACCGCGTCGCAGCAGTGCGACTTGCTGATCAGGGCATGTCGGAAGTGCGTCGACTGGTCGCCGAACACGTCCTCCACATACAGCCCGCGCTGGCGGGCTTGTTCGAGCACGTTGTAGAACATCGTGTCGTGGCCGTCGTGGTGCTCGACGAGGTACCGGGCGGTCGAGCACTCGTGCGCGTGGAAGATCGTGCGGAACGTCGTCTCACCGTCCATGATGCACTTCAGCGCCGCGGGCAGCCCCATGAACTCGTGGCTGAGCAGCACGCAAGGCAGCTCGTCCTCGTTGAGCAGCGCCGCCAGCGCGTAGAACGCCGGCTCGGCGAGGCGGACGTACTCCTCGTAGTCCCAACGCTCGTCGTACCGCATCGAGTCGATGCCGAACATCTCGTTCAGCATGAACTTGAACCGCCCGAGCCGGTCGGTGGAGATCTTGAACACGTCGATCATGAGCACGTCGGCCACGCCGTGCCGATCGGCGCCGGGGATGTCGAACGTGCGCCGGCCGTAGACGATGGGGGTGTTGAAGGCCCATTCGATCGGCCGCAGCTTCGGGCCCAGGCCCATCTGATCGATCTCGTCGACGCTCGAGTACAGGACGGTGCCCTCTTCGCCCAGCCGCTTGTGCGGATCGACCGCGACGTGAGTCTGGCAGGGCCCCACGAGGATCGACCGCTTAACGTGCTGCTGGTAGACGGGGCTGGTCATGAGCCCTTCGAGCACCGTCCCGATCCCGCCGAGCTTCTCGACCGCCTCATGGGTCACGTGTGCGAGTGTGTAGGGGGTAGGCATAAGCTATCAGCCGCAAGCCACGTGGCTATTCGGCGGTCCTTTCAATGCTGGGGATGAAGCCGTTGAGCGAGCGCTCGCTTTCGGAACACAGGGCCCGGCACGCCTGGTCCGACGGTATGTCGTTCGGGCCAGCGGTCATGCACCGCTGAGAGTGTAACTCACGAGCCGATCCGCGTGCCCCGGGCCGAGCACGCGAGGCATCGGCGTGCGACGGTGCGGCGCGCCGCATCGGGTGGGCCGGGCCGCGGCGCCCGCCAGCGGGCAGCGCCGACGCGGCGCGGTCGAGCGAGACCGCGAGGTCGGCGGCCTCTTGCGGTGCGACGGGGACATCAAAGCTGCGCAGGGTCGGGAGGTTCACAACACGCCTTATGGCTTGTGGCTGATGGCTTGCCGCGGCCGGCTCAACCCGGCGGCAGATCGCCGGCGTCGACACCGGGGCCGGCCGGCGAGTCGGCGTTGCGGGCGGCGAGGCGGGAGCGCGGGGTGGGCGTCTTGCCGGGGGCCTTCTCGCTGCACGGCATGGCGATCACACCCGTGCGTGCCAGCTCGACGATGCCGTATGGCGTGACCAGGTCCACGAACGATTCGAGGTGGTCTTCCTCGCCGCTGAGCTCGATGGTCAGCTCCGAGTGGCCGACGTCGACGACCTTGGCGTTGAACAGCCCGGCGAGCTGGACGATCTCATGGCGCGACTGGCCGGTCACGGCGACCCGCATGAGCATCAGGTCCCGCTCCACGAACGCGACCCCCTTGAAGTCGACGATCTTGACGACCTCGACGACCTTGGCCAACTGCTTGCGGACCTGGTCGAGGACGCTGTCGTCGCCGACGACGACGATCGTCATGCGGCTGATCTCGGGGTTCTCGGTTCGCCCGACGACCAGCGAATCGATGTTGAACCCGCGTGCGGCGAACATGCCGGCGACGCGGCTGAGGACGCCCGGCTCGTTTTGAACCAGCGCGGCGATCACGTGGCGTGTCTCGGTCATGACGGATTCCTTAGGATCGGGGGCATACGCGGCAGGCCGCATTGTAACGACTGACGCGGCGGTCATTGGTCGTCGGCCTGGCGGTCGAGGTCGGAACCGGGCTCGGCCGGCGGCGTGCTCGTGGTCGGCGGCGACTTGGGGGTGGCGATCGGCTCGAGCTTGTCCACGCCCGCGGCCGGCTCGACCGCCGCCACGTCCAGGTACAGCTCGCTCATGTCCGTCCCGTCGCAGTACCGCCGCAGGATCAGATAGATGTTGCTGTAGACCGAGAAGTAGTAGCTCACCGCGTACGCCGCGACCAGGCCCACGGTCAGCATGACCCAGACATGCACGATGGCGGCGGCGATCTTGCCCGTCGTGCTCAGCCCCGCCGCGTCCATGCTCTCGCCGAGGGCGCCGAGCCGCGGCTCGGGGAAGATGTCGTGGACCGGATCCGCCCAGGTCGCCGCGGCGCCCTGGACCAGGTAGAGCCCGAGGAAGATGAACAGCCCCACGAACAGGTACGTGATCACGCCGTACGCCAGCGCCAGGAGCGTGTAGAAGATGAACCGCCACGGCCGGGCCAGCACGTAGCTGTAGCTGCGGCTGAGCGCGTCGAAAGCGTCGGTGCCCTCGGCGGCGAGCGCGGGGAACATCAGGTGCACGCCCCCGACCCAGCCGATGAGCATGAACGCCATCAGCAGGCCGACCGGGATCGCCACCACCGCCAGCACCGCCGCGACGACGTCGCCGACCGGCAGGTTGAACAGCAGGCCCCCGGCCGCGAGGATCAGCCCGAGGGCAGCGACCAGCACGAGCGGCAGCAGCGGCGCCGCGGCGAAGCTGGCCCACCGCCGCGTGGCGAACTGGACGGCGCGGCCCATCGAGACGCGGTCGCCCGTGGCCGCTTCCACCACCGCCTGGCGGCTGATCGCCCCGCCCAGCAACGACCACAGCGCCACGAACACGATCAGCCACAGCGCCAGGAACCACGGGTGGGCCACCCACAGCCATCGCGGTAGTTCGTACACCAGCGTCCGCATCGCGCCGATCACCGACTCGCCCCGCAACGGCGCCTTGGGGTTCAACTGGTCGAAGCCCATCGCCCTCAAGGGCTGGTCGAGCATCAGCACGTGTGCCGCGGCGTTCACGAGGTTGCCGAACGCATCGACCTTGAGTCGCAGGGCCTCGCCGAAGACCCCGCGTGGCTTCAGCCGGTCGTACGCCGCCCGCGCCGCCGCTTCCCGCTGGCGGATATCGACCAGCGCCTGGGCGAGGGCGTCGCTGTTGGGGTCGTGCCGCTGGGCCGCCTCGACCCGGCGATCGATGAACTCGCGGTCCAGCGTTCGGCTCGCCCGCTCCCACCGGTCGTCGGCGCCGGCGACCTGGCGGGCCTGCTCGCGGTCGATGCCGACCTGCAGCGTGAGGAAGGCGGCGAGGTCGTCGGCGAGGCCGGCCCGACGCTGTTGCCGCCATGCCGCGAACGCCGCCGCGTCCGGGCGCTCGGTCAATTGCCTGAACTCCCCGGGCAGGACCCGGCCGGCGCCCACCAGCCCGTCCACCAGCAGCCCGACGACCAGCATCGCGATGATCAGCGCCAACGCCATGATGAGCTTGCCCGGCTGTGTGGCGAGGCGAAAGCTCGAGAAGATGGCGGTGAAGCGGAAGGTTTCAGCGTGATCGATCCCCCGCAGGATCGTGCCGCGCGAGCTGGAGCTCATGGCCGCTCTCCTTGACTGGTTCCGCCCGATGATACGATACCGCCGGCACGCTCACCACCCGCGCGCCACGTTCGGACCGGCCGGTGGTGCGGTCGCGCGGAGTTCGCACGGTCGCTCTACAATGCCACGGCGATGTCCGAGATCGACGCATCGAAACTGACGTGGACGGCGCTGCTTGGCCGGTGGGTCGAGTTCGCCCGGTCGGCGGTCGCCCTGCCCGATGACGCCGAGGGCCGGGCCTGGAGGAAGAGCGTGCCGGACATCATCGGCCTGCAGGCCGTCGCCATGGCACTGCGCGACGCGGAGCGGCTCGAGCCGGACCAGCGCGCGCTCGGCGTCGATCGCGCCCGCGTACTGATCGAACGCCACACGGCCCATCTGCACGCCGCGTTCGGCCCGGCCGAGCTGCACCCGATGCTCGTCGAGTTGATCACCGATGCGTGGTCGGCCGTGAGGGCGGTCGAATGCGGCGATCAGACATAGTCGCGCCGACCTGTTACAGTGCTCACCGGACCCACGACCCCGACCCGAGGACCGGCATGAAAAAGGCGAGCATCCAAACCAACCGCGGCACGATCGACCTCGAACTGTTCGACGAGCAGGCGCCCCAGACCGTTGCGAACTTCGTCAAGCTCGCGAACGACGGGTTTTACGACGGGCTGACCTTCCACCGGGTCATCGAGGACTTCATGATCCAGGCCGGCTGTCCGCGCGGCGACGGGACCGGCGACCCCGGCTACAAGTTCGATGACGAGGCGTCGGCCCTGCAACTCAAGCACGACGCCGCCGGCACGCTGTCGATGGCCAACGCCGGGCCCAACACCAACGGCTCGCAGTTCTTCATCACCCACGTCGCCACCCCCTGGCTTGACGGGCAGCACGCGGTGTTCGGCCGGGTCGCCGACGACCCCAGCCAGCAGGTCGTCAACGCCATCTGCCAGGGCGACCAGATGCAGCAGGTCAATATCGACGACTGATCCAGCGTGTCCCACTCTGGCTATTGATCTAGTAGAGAACGGCGGGTCCCGTGGTCACGGAACCCGCCATGATTCAAGATCACGCCGCGGCTGATGGGGTCGGGGTCGGTGGTTGCAGCCGCGACGCGACACGACACATTATCGACGAAATGAGTATAACCCCTTTATGCGTGTTGCAGTTTTGCCGCAAATGGGGTTTTGTGTCCGATTCATGTCGTCCCGGTGGTCGGTCGATACAGAACGCAACGACATTGGGGTCGGGAAAGGGATGGCTCGGCGCTGCCGTGCCATCTTTTTCATTGCAACCTCGGTCGAAGACACCTGTAATCGCGTGGGAGGATGGCCCATTCTAAATGTGGCGCCATGGTCTGATCGGACCAATATGTGTTAGTATGCATTTGGGCGGTCGTGCATGGGGAGCAGCATCGCGAACGCGAGTATTGGTCCATGGGAAAAATTCCGGAATTTGAGTCATCGTTGCCGCAGGCCGTGCGAGCGCATGTGGCCCGGGCGCTGGCGGAGGACTCGACCTGGCGCCGGGTGGACCTGCTGCTCGAAGCGCTGATCCTGGAGTGCGATGACGTGCCTTACGCCATTGCACAGTGCTCGCTGTGGCACCTGCCCGAATCGGGCGAGATTCAGATGCAGCGTATCCGGGGCCGTTACCTGGCGAGGCCCGATACGCATGATTGGGACGCGCAGGCGTTGGGCAGCCTGTTTGCCACGGACATGCGCGAATGGGCGGACCCGGGCGTGCCCGCGGTGCACCGCGCCATTGCCGAAGCCCGGGATCACGATGTCATCGCCGATTATCGGCAGATCATCCCGACGCATGTCTGGGAACAGTTGGCGATATCGCGACAGGGATCGCGGCGGCTGGGGTTCTTCACCGGCTTCACACATTACTGGCGCATCGACCCGCTGCAATGCATGAACACGACCGTCTGGCCGGGCGATCGACCCGAGGGCCTCGACCCCGACGCCCGCCAACGGGTGGGGGACCTGTTCCGCCTCGCGCAGCCCCTGCTCGAGAAGGCGTTCATGGCCGACGCCATCGGCCAGGTCATTCATGGCCTGACCGCGCGGCAGCGCGACGTGCTCCGCCAGGTCCTCGCGGGGTTCAGCGAGAAGCAGATGGCCCGCCGCATGCACCGAAGCGAGCACACGATCCACTCGCACGTCTCGGAGTTGTACCGCCAGTTCAACGTCCAGAGCCGCGCCGAACTGATGGCACGCTTCATCGACGAGGCCGTCGTCGAGCCGCACATGCAGGACGGGTGGCTGTGACCGGACGGCCGGGAGTCGTCATGCCGCCCGCCGCGGCGGCGGGAACAAGATTGATCGGTGCGATGGTCGGCAGCCCGGCGTAGTCGATCCACGCGAAGAACGCCGCCGTGGCGACGAGTGTCAGGACGCAGCCCGGGATCGCCCGCCACACGGTCAACGCCAGACCCACGAGCATCAGCCGGTGCAGCAATGGCCCGGCCCAGACCTGCGGTGGCGGCAGGGCCTGTCCGCCGCCAGGAACCACTCGCCCAGGTGTGCCATGAAGAAGCTGCCCCAGAACCGGCGGAGCGCCAGGGCCGACAGCCGCGTCAACCAGGCGGCGCCCAGCACCAGGGCCCGTTGAGCCGTCATCGCCTTAACCTCTCGGCGCGGCCGCTGTGTTCAGGGCGCGATTTGTCCGGCGTGGGGTCAGGCGGCCTGCTGCTGGCCGGCGGCGAAGGTCTGCTTGAAGTCGCCGACGGCCTTGGTGAGCTTCTCACGCAGGTCGTCGTCGAAGGCCTTCTTCTCTGCCAGTTCCGCGCGGACCTGCTTGCCGGTGGTCTGCATGTACTCGAGCAGGCCCTTCTCGAATTCGGCGACGTGGCTGATCTGGACGTCGTCGAGGAAGCCGTTGGCGCCGGCGTAGATCGAGATGACCTGGTCGATGACCTCCATCGGCTGGTACTGGGGCTGCTTGAGCAGCTCGACCATGCGCTCGCCGCGGTCGAGCTGGCGTTGGGTGGCCTTGTCGAGCTCGGTGCCGAGCTGGGCGAACGCTTCGAGTTCGCGGTAGCTGGCGAGGTCGAGGCGGAGCGAGCCGGCGATCTGCTTCATGGCCTTGATCTGCGCGTTGCCGCCGACGCGGCTGACGCTGATGCCCACGTTGACCGCCGGGCGCACGCCCGCGAAGAACAGCTCGGGCTCGAGGTAGATCTGCCCGTCGGTGATGGAGATCACGTTGGTCGGAATGTAGGCCGAGACGTCGCCTTCCTGGGTCTCGATGACCGGCAGGGCGGTCAGCGACCCGCCGCCGTTCTCGTCGTTGAGCTTGGTCGCGCGTTCGAGCAGCCGGCTGTGCAGGTAGAACACGTCGCCGGGGTAGGCTTCACGGCCCGGCGGGCGGCGGAGCAGCAGCGAAAGCTGGCGGTACGCCGTGGCCTGCTTGGACAGGTCGTCGTAGATGCAGAGCACGTGCTTGCCCTGCCACATGAAGTACTCGCCCATCGCGCAGCCGGCGTACGGGGCGATGTACTGCAGCGGGGCCGGGTCCGACGCCGCGGCGTTGACCACGATCGTGTAGTCCATCGCGCCCTCGGCGCGGAGGGTCTCGACCACGCCGGCCACGGTCGATTCCTTCTGGCCGATCGCCACGTAGATGCAGTAGACCGGCTCGACGTCGGTGTCGGACTGGTGGGTGTAGCGCTGGTTGATGATGGTGTCGATCGCGACGGCGGTCTTGCCGGTCTTGCGGTCGCCGATGATCAGCTCGCGCTGGCCGCGACCGATCGGGATCATCGCATCGATCGCCTTGATGCCGGTCTGCAGTGGCTCGTCGACCGGTTGCCGGTCCGATTCCAGCTGCAGTTGCACAAGCTCCTGTGGGGCGATCTGCCGGGTCACTGACCGGCGCCGGACCGATGAAGAAAGCCGTCGTATTGTTGTCCGGAGGCATGGATTCGGCGACGTGTCTCGCCGTCGCTCGCCGGGACGGTTTCGATTGCCGGGCCCTGAGCTTTGACTACGGGCAGCGCCACGCCGCTGAACTCGACGCGGCGCGCCGAGTTGCGCAGACACTCGGCGC
>CAYWKS010000016.1:38052-63195 GCA_964458935.1 uncultured Planctomycetaceae bacterium | reverse complement strand
TGGGGGGCGGTGCCTTGCGGGCATTGCTCGCCTCGTGTTCATCGCCCCACTTGCACACGGTCATCTGAGCATCCGGCGTGACGGCGGCGCCGCTGCTGCACGCTTCGTCGACGATCAACTGCGGATGGCGGTTAGCTGCCCCGGTTACGGAAGAAGGATTGTGCCCAGAAGTACATCACGAAACCGTTGCTGAAGCAGCCGACCGCGATGAGCCAATGCAGCCCGAACGATAAAACTCCGAGCGAAAAGTTCGCGGTGAGTATCGCCATGGCTTTCGCTTCAACGGGATCATACGTGCCGTCCAACTTCGCCCGGAAGCATCCTCCGGCCCAGATTAACCAGAACACGGTAACCCACACCAAGGCGACATCAAACCGGTCATGGGTCGGGATCGGATTGATCATGATTCGTGCACACTGCCGTGCGGCCCCGCCCACGGGAGTGGGCGGGCGGTGGGACGTTGGGGTTGTGCGCGGTCCTTTTCAACGGTCGGCTGGTTCGAGTTGACTGCGCTTGAGGGGGAACGAGTGCACGACCTTGTCGCCGATGGTGATGCACTGGAAGGTCATGACGGGGTCGTCCCGGGTGAAGTCGAAGCGCATGAGGCCATAGAAGTTGCCCTTGTTGTAGGAGAACAGGGCTTCGGGCTTGGTGTCGTGCGTGTGTTTGTTGGTGAGCTTGGAGGTTTCGAACTCGTAGAGGTCGTAGCCATCGGGGCGTTCGAGCTTGTAGATGTCGGTGCGGTGGCGGTCGGCGGAGATGAGGATGACGCCGGGGATGCTTTCGCGGTCGATGAGGGAGAGGATTTCTTCGCGTTCGGCCTTGACGCCCCACCAGGAATCGCGGCCGTCCTTGTCGGCGTGACGTGTCCAGAGGGTGCCGGAGGCGATGACCTTGAAGGTGGCGTCGGAGGCTTTGAGCGAGGCGATGAGCCAGCGTTTCTGTGCGGGGCCGAGCATGGTGCCGTGGCTGAAGTCGCGGTAGTAGCGGCCGTCGGTCATGAAGAAGTGGACGTCGCCGATGGTGAAGTCGAACCAGCAGCCGGGCTGTTCGTGGCCGCCGCCGTAGTAGGGGTTGACCCAGTTTTCGGTGAAGACCTTCCAGGTGGGCAGCTTCCAGGCGGGGTTGAACGGCTCGAGGCCGCCGGAGACGTCGTCGTCGCCGAAGTCGTGGTCGTCCCAGATGGCGTAGGCGGCGGCTTGTGAGGTGAGGCGGCGGAATTCGGGCCGGAGCTGGCGGCGGTAGTACATGGCGCGTTGCTTGCCGCGGTGGCGGGGTTCGTCGATGTAGATGTTATCGCCGAGGAAGAGGAAGGCGTGCGGCCGGCGGCGGGCGATGGTGTCCCACATGCGTTCTTTCGCGGGGACGTAGCGGGCGCCGCCGCCGAAGCCGACGGTGAACTCGACGCGCTGCCCGGGCGTGGGGCTGGTGCGGAACCGGGGCAAGGCGGTGTCGCGCCCTTGCAGCGCGCTGTTGCCGTCGACCAGCACGTCGTATTCGTAGGGTGTCCAGGGCTTCAGGCCGTCGATGCTGAGCACGGCGGTGAAGTCATCGGCCGCGTCGGTGCGGACGACCCTGGACCGCCCGGCGCCGGTGACGACGAGCTGGACGTCGGCGGGCCCCGGGGTGCGGACCCAGACCTTGGCGGAGGTGGGCGTGACGCAGCCGAGCATCGGCCCGCCGAACAGGCGGAGGTCGTGCTTTCGGATCAGCTCGGCGAAGCGGGGGTCGTCCTGCACGGTGGCCAACGACGCCTCGGGGTCGGGCGCGTTGTAGATCGCGTCGATGATGTAGGGATCGACCTCGCCGAGCACGGGGGTGTCGGGCGGGGTGAGGATGGGCGGCTTGGCCTGCGCGGCGACGGCGGCGACGAGCAGCAGGCCGGCCGGGATGATCGCGGTTCTGAGCATGGCGTTGCTCCGATGGCGGTAGGGTGCGGGCCCATCGTAACACACCGGGCGGGGCCGGGCGGGCTAGATCGGCAACTGGAAGACGCTCTTGGCGAGGAACATGATGCCGACGCTGAGGGTGCCCATGAGGCCCATGCCGCAGGCGAACCCGGCGGCGATGACGGGGATGTACTGCCGCCACTTGAGTCCCATGCGTTTCTGGAAGTAGTAGCGGCCGATGAGCGCGCCGATGAATTCGAGGATGATGCCGTGGGGCAGGCTCTGGCCGAGCCCGCGGACGGCGCCGTAGACCAGGAACGTGGGCATGCCCAGGTACGACATGGCGCCGAAGGCGACCAGCCCGATCCCGAACCCCGCGTAGATGTAATCGAAGTTCAGCGCTTCTTCGAACTGGTTGTACCCGCCGAGCGTGGAAGAATAGACGACCGACTGGTTCTCGGCGTAGAGGTCCCACATCTCCTGGGCGAACATGTACTGAGGGCCGGGCACGTCGCCGAGCTGCCAGATGAGATGGGCGAACAGCAGCCCGGAGATGATCACCAGCGGGGTGAGCAGGACCTCGGCCTTCCAGATGGATCGGAACTTGGTGCCGGTGAGCTCGGCCTGGCGGTAGAAGACGGTCATCTGGCCGTAGTTGTGCAGGGGCATGGGGAGGAACCAGACCGCGGCGCCGGTGTAGCCGGAGAGGATGAAGCCGGCCTCGCGGACAAACGGGACATTGACGACCTGCCCGGCGATGCCTTCGAGACGCGCGGTGGCGTAGCTGATCAGCGGCGTGTAGAGGAAGCCGTAGATGAGCATGACGGTGAGCACGCCGCGGTGGACCTCGCCGTGCCACGTGTAGAGCAACAGGCAGGACAGCCCGATGTAGACGACGGTCGAGGCGAAGTAGGTGATCAGGACCCACCGGGGGCGGATGTCGCCGCGCCCGGCGGGCGGCTGGAAGACCTCGGCGGCGTCGACCTGCTGCTTCTGCCGCTTGGTCCGCTGGTACTTGCGGATGCCCTTGAAGATCGAGCCGAACCCCGCCACCGCGATCGCCAGCGACACGCCGATCGTGAACATCAGGTAGAAGTCGATGTTGTCGCGGAAGATGGTCTCCTGGTAGCCGACGCCGGCCTGCCAGGTGTGCAGGACCCCGACCTGGTAGAGGATCGGGTTGGCGATGAAGGTGATCATGAGCCCGACGAACGACCCGACGACCGCCCAGAACGGCAGGACCATGCCGATGATCAGCATGCCCAGGTCGAAGCTGAAGGCGAGGGCGACGGCCTTCATGGGCGTCTGGGCGATCTGCGGGGTGAAGTCGACCCACGGGATGGGCAGGATCACGATCGGCTGGTCGAGCACGGCGCCGGAGATGATGGGCAGGCCGACGTAGAGGAACCCGAAGACCAGCCCGATCGCGCTGCCGATGGAAAAGACCCGCCAGCGCCAGCGGCGGGCGACGGGGTCGGCGCCACCGATGTCCTGCACGCCGGTGGATTCCTCTTCCTGCTCCTCGCTGAGGGCCATGATGCCCTGGGCGCCGAGCGGGGCCATGGGGAACGGCAGCTTCTCGACGTCGCTGGCCATGCGGAACAGGCCGTAGCCGAGGATCATGTTGTCGAGTCGCCCGAGGATGGTGGTGGCGACGATCAGGCCGATCGCCGGCAGCCATTCCCACATGAAGATGCTGCGTTGTTCGAGGACGTTGGGGTCGCGGGGGGCGACCCAGTTGGGCAGCTCCTCGCTGATGCCCTGGCTGACGGCGGCGGAGGACTCGACGTAGAACTGGCTCCAGAGCAGCCGGAGCCCGCCGTCGAACTGGCCGGTGCTCACCGCCGCCGGTGCCATGATCGCGCCGGTGAGGTAGAACAGCGTGAAGATCTCGGCGCGCTTGAGGCTCTTGTTGGCGCGGCGGGCGACCTCGATAAACAGGATCACCGTGACCCACTGCGCCGCCGGGCCGATCGAACTGCCCGCGATCAACGCCATGTAGATCGCCCCGGGCACCATGACCAGCGAGACGAACAGCGCCCCGATGAACGCCAGCCAACTGAAGCCCTCCTCGTAGGTCGAGGGCGGCTCCATCAGCGAGCGGAACTCCTCCAGCTCCTTGTCGATGCCCTGGTTCTTGCGGCCGAACCGGATCATGCGCCCACCCCCCCGCCGGTGGCGACATCCTCGGCGTTGGCCGGGTCGAGGGCCGCGGCGTCCCGCTCGCCCAGCTCCATGAGCGTGCGGGCGCGGTAGCTCTCGATCGCCTCGGACGACAGCGTCCGCCAGAGCAGGAACTGCTTGCGGAGGTTCTCGATGAAGACCTTGTTGGTGCGGTGCCAGTCACCGTTGGCGCCGCTGAGCCGGTGGCACGCGATGCCGACCTCGTCCACCCCGGGGATCGACGAGGGGGCGGCGGCCAGCTCGAACCGCTGGGTCACGCCCAGGTCGAACGGCGCCAGCGCCAGCTCGGCGCTCAGCCGCAGTTGCCCCTGGGCGTCGCGGTCGATGGCGACATCGCGTGCGGCGAACTTGCCGATGCCCGCGTCGTCGTGGTCGCGGAAGTGCTCGGCGAGGTAGCTCATCACGCCGGTGATGTCGTACGCCGAGACGGTGAACGGGAACAGCGTCCGCATGACGTCGCCGTCGGGCCGCGGCAGCTTCCACTTGCGGATCAGCCCGGGGTTGGCCGACTGCGACGCCCGCCGCGCGGGGATGATCGCCGAGACCAGCACGGTCGCCATCACCACGAAGATCGCGAACAGGGCGTTGGTCGAGGAGAAGTTGAGCTCGGGGGGCGTGATCCAGCCGGCGCGGCCCATCGCCGCGGTCGCCACCGCCAGCAACTGCGCCAGCAGTTGCCCGCCCATCCCGCCGACCACCGCGTACACCACCGCCTCGGCGAAGAACAGCAGCCCCACGTGGTGCGGCGCCAGGCCCAGCGCGCTGAACGTGTAGATCTCGCCCTCGCGGTCGGTGATGCTGCCCAGCATCGTGCCGAAGACGATCAGCCCGCCCAGCAGCAGCGGGATGATCAGCTCGCTGCCCGCCTCGACGGTGATCATGCTCGTGAACAGCAGCCGCTCCGACCCGCCCGGCCCGCGCGCCCAGACGGGCATCGGCAGGACCTCGGCGAGGTCGCGGCCGACCTCCGTGGGCGTCTGCTCCCCGGAGATGTACACCCGCACGGTCCGCAGCGACCCGCCCGCCCGCTCGACCAGGGCGTTGCTCGCCACGGCGATCTGGTTCGGGCTCAGCCGGTCGTACGCCCGCTGCACGTCCGCCATCGCCTCGGCGTCCATCTCCGCCATCTCCTCCCGCGTCTCGACCACCGACGGGTCCTCGAAATCGACCGGCAGGGCCGAGCTGTTGTCGATGCTCTTGAGCAGTTGCAGGGCGTTGGTGTCGAGCACGCCGGCGAACCGCGCGACGTGGCCGTCGACCCGCACCGCGTCGCCGACCGCGAGGTCGAGCTGGTCGCGGATGACCGGGGGGAGCAAGACATCGCGTGGCCCGAGGGGCTCGGACGCGCCCGCGTCCACGCCCAGGGCCTCGGCCAGGCCCGCCCACCGCGGCAGCTCCGCCGGGGCCACGCCCATGACCGACGCGACGACCTGGGTGCGGCCGTCGTCGGCGCGGGTCACGCTGATCGGCGGCAGCGCCGGCTCGCCCACGTCCCGCGTGAGCCACCACTGCTCGGCGACCAGCCAGCCCGTGCCCTGCCGCCCGCGCACCACGTCGACCACGTCGTCGGCGAGCTCCGAGTAGTCGGGGTTGCGGATCAGCAGGTCCGCCTCCGCCTCACCCGTGGCGCCCAGGTACATCGACGCCACGCCCGGCTGCGACCCGACCGACGCGAAGCAGAGCATCGTGAACGCCAGCAGCATCACCGTCAGCGCCGTCAGGCCCGTCCGCAGGGGCCGGCGACGCATCGACGAGATCCCCATGTTCGCCGCCGCCACCAGCGTGCCGATCCGAGACATCTGCAGGGTGTGGACCTGGCTGCCCTGGCCCTGCATGGCGTGCAGCTCGGTGTTGAACTTGCGGATGATGATGTACGTCACCATCCCCGACAGCAGGATGATCACGAACGCGAGGAGGATGATGACCGGCGTGGTCGCGATGCGGAACCCCGGGTGCAGCAGGTACAGCGCGGTGAACGTCAGCGCGAACAGCACGGTGAACCCGCCGATCCGGCCGTACACCGTGGTCGCCCCGATCAGCAGCCGCTCCAGCGCGATCGCGAACGGGATCGTCAGCACCAGCAGCACGACGATCGCCCGGACCAGGTCGTTCATGGTGGACCGGATGGGCTGGTAGATGCGGCGTTCGCGTGCGGCGGCGGCGGCGTAGGCCGCCTTCTGCGGCGCGACCGCGTCGAGCGACTCGGCCTGCTCTAGGTCGCGCTGCGCCCGGTAGTGCAGCCGCTGCAGCGCGGGGTTGGGGATCCCGCCGCGCTGCATCGTCAGCAGCCGCGTCTCGTTGAGCTGCCACAGGTTGTCGGCGGTGGGGTCGGCGACGCTGGGCGGCGTGCGCAGCCGCTCGGGGCGAACCCCCGCGCCGATCATGTCACGCACCCGCCGGCGGACCTCGACCAGCTCGCGGTCGGGCAGGTTCCCGTCTTCGAGCGTGAAGAACGCCTCGGGGACGCCCCCGCCCCGGATCGTCGCCCGCAGCGCCGCGTCCGAGGCGGTCAGCACGTCCAGGCCCAGCAGCGCCGGCCCGCGGTCGGCGAAGACCTTCAGCCCCGACGCCCCGCCCCGAATCGCCCGGTCCGAGACGAACGCCGCGCCCACCCCGTCGGTCTCGCTGATCAGGCTCTCGTTGGCCCGCAGCGCCGAGTTCGTCACCGCCCCGAGCACGCGGAACGGATACTTGGTCTGGTTGCTCTGCCCGAGCAGCGGGTAGAAGACGGTGTAGTTGCGACCCAGCGCCAGCTCCGCCCGGTAGTTGCCGGTGCGTTCCTGTTCGAGGGTCTGCTGGTTGGTCATCGCGCGGACGTCGCCCACCGCGTCGTGCAGCGTGCCGAGCATGGCGAGCTTGTGCTTCGGCGGTGAGGGCACGCCCACCAGGTCGACGTACCCGCGCATGTTCGACGACTGGATCGCCACGGGCGAGAAGTTCGCCGGCAGCGCCGTCTCGATCGCCGACCACAGCCCGCCGACGCTCGGCCAGACGCCCACGATCGCCCGCCGCGCCGGCCGATCCTCGTTCAGGCTGCCCGTCACGCGCACGCCGACGAAGTGGCCCGTTCCGATCGATCGCTCGGCGTCCCATTGCATGTGGTTGGTGTGGTGGGCGGTCTGGAACTTGCGGTCGCCGCTGAGCGCGGGCGAGTCGGCCAGCCGCCGGACGAGCGCGTCGGCCTGCGCGGCCTGGGCGGCGATCCGCCGCCAACCCAGGTTCGCGATCGTGTCCGAGGCGTGCCCGTCGCGCACCCGCGCGTCCGACCCGGTCATCACCGCCAGGTTGTACACGCCGTGCATGCCCGCGACCGCGCCGCCGTTGACGTAGATGCCGCTGACGAAGCGTCGGCCGTCCATCGGGTCGCGGGCCGTCCGCTCGGCGAACAGCGACAGGTCCAGCGGCTCGCCGGGCGCCTCGATCGCCGACCGCACCGCCCGCAGCACGCCCGTGTAATGCCCGGGCGAATCGAGGTTGTGCGCGCCCCCGGTCCGCCAGTGCTCCGTCGTGTCGCCCGGGACCAGCCCCCACCGCGGCCCGCCGTCCGAGAGGTTGTAGGTGACGTGCAGCGCCGTCGTCGCCCCGCCCAGGCGCTCGCGCAGCGCGTCGGTGAACGCGCTCAGCTCGATGTCCCGCTCCAACTCCACCAGCCGCTTGCGGTAGATGTCCAGCAGCTTGAGGCGAAGCTGGTCGAGGATGGCCTGCTCGGCCCGCAGGCTGGCGGCGCGGCCCGGCGCGCCCGCGGCGCCGGCCGCCGCCACCGCCTCGTCGTGCCGGCCCAGCCACGCCGTGCCCTTGTCCCGGTCGATCCACGTCGCCCCGCCCGACCGCCGGCCCGCCGCGGCGTACGCCAGGGCCCGGCGCAGATTGTCGATGTGCGACTCCCGCTCCAGCAGCGCCTCCAGCTCCGCGCCGCCCGCGCCACGCGCTCGATCCGCCAGCAGCCGCAGCTCCAGCTCCCGCGCGTCGATGTCGGCGGCGAGGAAGTCGGCCTGCTCCTTCAGCTCGGCGAACACCGGCGACTCGCTCGCCAGCGCGCGATCGATCCAGTCGCCCCCGTCCAGCAGCGCGATCGACTCGACCAGGTATTCGTGCTCGGCGAGGCGTTGCGAAGCCAGCTTTGCCAGGTCGCGCGGCTCGGTCTCCAGCGCCGCGTACAGCACGCGCAGCCCCTGCCGCTGGTTGGCGTGGTTGTCCGGGAACGCCAGCAGCACGTGACGCCGCGGCCGCTCGTCGCGCAAGCGCTCCGCCATCCGCAGCAATGCCGCCACGTTCGCCGCGCCCCGCGCCCCGGGCGAACGGTGCGGGATCGCGCCGTACGTGTCGTAGTGCGACGAGAGCACTATCGCCTCGGACCGGTCGCCGGTCCGCGGGCGGACCACCGGGTCCGTGCCGGGCAGGAACCCGACCACGTTCATCCCCTCGGCCAGCTCCCAGACGACGTGGCTGACCACCGTGCCGCGGGGGTGGTTGCGTCGGAGGTCGAGCGCGGCCTGGGCGTCGGCGTCGGCGTACAGCCGCACCACGTTGCCGGGGATCGGCAGGTGCTTGGGCGCGCGGGCTTGCTCGTCCTCGGAGCCGAGGAAGATCACCGCCTGGGCGCCCATGCGGAACGCGTCGCGCCACCGCCGGCCGCAGTCATACTCCAGCACCACGATCGCGCCGTTGGGGTCGTGGGTGCGGTACGCGTCGGGCGTGCCCCGCCCGGCGTAGATGACCGGGCCGCTCAACCCGCCCTCGGGCGTGGTCGGCAGGACCGTGACGTTCGGCCGGGCCGGCCACAGCCGCACCGTCTTCTGCCCGATGGTCAGCTCGCACCGCCGCACGGCCATCTGGGCGACGCCCATGGGGACCTCGAGCGTCTCGATGCCCATCCCGCGCAGCCGATCGGCGATGTGCCCGGCGGCGGCGCGGGCCTCCGGCGTGCCCGAGAGCCGGTGCGGCGCCCGCATCAGCGCATCGAGGTCGGCCTTGAAGGTCGACACGTCCGCCGCGGCATCGCACGCGAACGCGCCAAGCCACCCCAGCACCAGCGCAGCCCAAACCACGCGCCTCAACGACCCGCTCCTGTTTTGCCGGACACGTCATCGCTCGCTCCCGTGGCGGCGTTGGCCTTGTGTTCGGTCAGCCGTTGGTTCATCGTCGCCAGTTGCGCCGCGGGAATCTTCACGACGCGCCGGTCGTACGTCAGCAGACCGTTCACCTCGCCCTCGACGTCGGTGGTTTGGGTGTAGATGCCGGCGGCCACGCCCCGGTCCTTGAGCTGCGCGAGGCGATGGAGCGTCCCGGCGTACCGGTCGACCAGTTGCTCGCGTGTCTTGGGAAGCCCGCCGTAACCCCAGTTGCGCGCCTCGGCGTCCCACAGATGCTTCTTGTCCACAACGAATCCGTGCCCGCCGAATTCACCGGCGACCTTGACGTACTTGCCAAAGCGTTCGTCGTCGGTGGGAAAGCGCGGGTCGGGGTAGCTGTGGCGATCGGCGATGTCGCCGACGTCGAAGAAGTTGCCGCCGCTGGCGATGTTCACCAGCCGCGTCGGATCATACGCGCCGACCCACTCGCCGACCTTGACGGTGTCGTGCTGACCCCAGCGTTCGTTGAACGGGACCCACACGGCGACGCTGGGGTTGTTGCGAAGCGTGTCGATCATCCGCTTGAGCTCGAACATGAATCGGTCGCGGGCCTCGTCGGGCCAGTCCGCTTCGGGCCCGCCCGACAGGTGCTTCCACTCGGGGCTGCCCTCGTGGGCGTTGGGCATGTCCTGCCAGACGATCATGCCCAGCCGGTCGCAGTGGTAGTAGTAGCGACGGGGCTCGACCTTCACGTGCTTGCGAATGGTGTTGAAGCCGGCCTCCTTCAGCCATTGGACGTCGTACCGCATCGCCTCGTCGCTGGGCGGCGTGAGCAGGCCGTCCGGCCACCAGCCCTGGTCCAGCGTGCCCAGGTGAAACAGGAACTCACCGTTCAGCGTGAAACGCAGGTCGCCGTGGCCGTCGGCCTTCCTGCCGAACACGCGGATGCCTGCGTACGACGTGACCGAGTCGACGACGCGCTTGTCGCGATCGCGCAGCTCGATGCGCAGCTCGTAGAGGTGCGGCGTGTCAGGCGACCAGAGCTTCGCCTGCGGAACCGTGATGGCGCAGGACGCGCGACCTTGACCTTCGGCGACTGCCCGCGAGCCGTCCACGACGCGTACGTGGATCGACTGGCCAGGCGGCGCGTCGCCCTTCACGTCCGCCGCGACCTGGATCGTCGCCGGATCGATCGACGTGACGATCCGCAGCGCGTCGATGTAGGCGTCCGGCACGGCCTCGAGCCAGACGGTCTGCCAGACGCCCGAGACCTGCGTGTAGTAGATGCCTTGGGGCCGGCGCACCTGTTTGCCGCGCGGCTGATGGTTGCCCGTCCGGTCGATGACCTTGAGCGTGATGCGATTCGTCCCATCCGACAGGAAGCGCGTGATATTGAAAGCGAACGGCACGTGACCGCCGACGTGGCCGCCGACCTTCGCGCCGTTGACGCGCACGTCGCATGCGTAATCGACCGCCTCAAAGTGGAGCAGGTACTGCTTGTCGGGTCGCTTGTCGACGTGCACTTGCCGCTGGTACCACAGCGCCTCATCGGGCTGGAGCATGCGGCCGACGCCGCTCAAGCTGGACTCGATGGGAAATGGCACGAGGATCGTGCCGTCCCACGCCTGCGGGATGGCGTCGGACGGCTGGTCCGGGCTGACGTGGTAGTGCCAAAGGCCGTTAAGATTCCGCCAGCCTTCGCGCACCATTTGCGGGCGCGGGTAGACCGGCCACGCGTTGTCGGGCGTGAGCTGTTCACCCCATTCGGTCATGAGTCTGCCCTGGACGGGTTGCCACGCCTGAGCCACGACCTCGCCTCCCGCAACGCTCACCGCCGCTGCCATCGCCAGCCCGAGGATGATCCGCATCGTCATGACACTCCCGTGATCAACAGCCGGGGCAGCCGCCGGGCGTTACCCATCATCGCCGCGGCATGGACCCTCACGTCTGCGCCGCGCCTTGATATTAGTGCGACAGCTTGCCCAACGCACGAGCGGTCACTCGCGGTAGATGGTGACCTCGCGGGTGACCTCGCCGCCCTTGCCGGCGGCGATGAGGATCGTGCCGGATCGCTCGTCGCGCATCTGCGGCACCTCGAATTCGACCTTTCCCCCGTGGCCGATCCGCACGTCGCGATCCTTGCCCGAGCGGTAGTACCACGTGACGTCTTCGCCGCTGGCGTGGAGGGTCACGGTCGTGCCGCTCTTCAGCTCATCCCCGCCGGTGGAGATGATCTTCGTCGGCTGGGCGCCGGGCACGATCCTGGCGCGGCGCATGATCCGCTCCACGTCGCTGGCCGCGGCGGTCATCCGCTTGTGACCCCGGGCGTAGCGGTGGTACAGCGTCGGGCAGACCTCGGGGTGGTCCTCGCGCAACTGCGCGTAGTCGGCCCAGGCGCGCTCGTGCTCGCGGCACCACGCGAGGATCTCGTCGCGGTCGGCGTCGGCCGCGTCGAGGTAGCAGGCGTGAAACGCGGCGCAGTAGATGCGGAACAGGTGCAGGCCGTACCGGCTGGATACCTGAACGAACTCCTCCGTCTCGTCGTCGGGAAAGTCAATGCGGTCGGCGAGCTCGACGATGCGCCGCCACATCTGGACGGCGGTGCGGCGATCGGTGAGGACCTCATCCCGCACCTCTTCGGGCGGCATGCGCTCGCCGGGCGTGCTGATCTTGTCATCGCGGGTCCACCATATGTAGACATCCTGCTCGCCGGTGGTGTACTGCCCGCGGTAGACCGCCTTCGCCGACAGCAGCGCCAGCTCGCGGAGCGACCTGGCATCGCCCTCGCTCAGCCCCAGCGTGTCCGTGGCGTAGTCCATGAAGATGTCTTCTTCGCTCCGCGCCGGGTCGTTGGCCCAGTTGCACATCACGCGGGCGTTCAACTCGCACCAGAACTCGTTGCCGGGGTAAGGCCCGCCCCACCCGCCGCCGCGGCTCCAAGTCCACACGCCCGAGAACACGTCCGTCTGCTCGTGAAGCCCGCGCAGGCTCTTGAACCCGTCGTGGTCGTCGTAGTCCTCGAAGCCCTCGATGACGCCGTTGGCGATGTAGTTCGGGTACGCGCCCTTGCCCTCGTATTCCCGGGCGCACTGGACCTCGACGATCTGCGGGTGGCGGCCCTTGCCGAGCATGGCGGCGAACGGCGTGTCGCGATGAAAGTCGCCGTCGCAGAACTTGCGCGAGAAGCCGAGCTGGTCGTGGGGCTCGATCGCTTCGCTGACGCGCATGAACTGGTCTTCCTGGCCGAACGACACCCACGTCCTGAAGATCAGGGTCTTGTCATGCCGTTCGCAGATCGCCTCGCGCAGCAGCCGGATCAACGGGACGACGGTCTTGTCGGTGTCGTTCTTGCTGCGGATGTGGCCCACGTGCATGGGCGCGTCGTGCAGGTACGTCTCGCCGATGCGTACGACCAGGCCGTCCAGCTTGGGGAACTGCTCGAAGGTCAGGTCGATCAACTGGTTCACGAACTCCTGGGTCTTCGGGTCGCGCGGGTTGCCGAACGTCTTGCCCATGTCGTACTTCTCGACGAGCTTGCGCGGGAGCAGGACCATGTCGGCCTGGGCGTAGACGTCGAGCCCGGCCTGCTTGCAGGCGTCGAGCTTGGCGTGGATGTCGCGGGCGTGGGCCTGCATCCACTGCCGCTCCTTCGAGCCCGGCGGGTTGATGTCCGGATCGACCGAATCCCAGTTCACCGCGAGCGTCGGCGACTCGAACAGGAAGTAAACCTTGCCGGTGTACCCGCAATCGGCGACGAACCGCGGGTCGTTGAACTGGCTGTCGTACTGCGGTTCGCCGGGGTTGTGGTGGACCATGTCGAGGATGTACTTGAGCGGTTCGGCGGCGCGGGCCGGCGCGATCGCCGCGCCCAGACCCAGCCCGATCATCAATCCGATCATCATGCGGTAAGCCATTGTCGTATCTCCGGGGTCGGTGTTACTTCGCGGCGTCGGCGGCGCATTGCACGCGGAGCACGTCGCCGGGCTTCGTCGGCATTCGCCAGGGGTCGTCGGTCGGCACGTCGATCGGCTCGCCGTTGCGGGCCAGGCCATGCACCGGGCACGCCTTCGGCCAGCGCAGGTTCAGCATCCGCCCGGCGGTCGACTCGACCTCGAACCAGCGCGGCGCGCCGTCCTGCCATGCGCCGCGGACGATGAACCCGTCGCGGGCGTGCAGCTCGAACTCGGCGTCCCAATCGGCCGGCCAGGCGTGGAACGGCCGGATCACCGCCGGCTCGCCCGGCGCCGGGGCGAGCGAGGCGCACAGGGCGATCTGCAGGCACTGGCTCATCACGCCGTGGCACTGCACGGTCGCGCCCGGGGCCACGCCCGAGCTCTCCCGCGGGCTCAGCCCGTTGCAGTGCAGGAAATCCGCTCGCACCAGGTCCGGCAGCAGCCACTTCATGTCCTCGCCGCCGCCGAGCACCGCCGTCGCCACCGACCGGCCGTCCAGCGCATCGACCCGCCCGTCGCGCTTCCGCGATTCCTGCGACCACGCCCGGTCCAGCGTCCGCCGTGCCGTCGCCAGCAGCTCCACGTCACGCGTCTCGGGGTTGACCAGGTCCGGCCAGTAGCTGACCGGCATCATGGTGTTGTGGGCGCACTTGTCGGTGTGGTTCGCCGCGTGCACCCAGTGCCGGCCGTATTCGTCCTCGGCCGTCGGGTAGTCCGGCAGCTTGCGCTGGAAATCCTCCCACTGGGCGCGCAGGCCCGCGTCGACGTCGAGCATCTTCGACACCGCGATCGCCAGCGCGGTCGACGCATGCATCGACGCGACGCAGTCAATCCCGTCGGTCGCGTCGAGGCGATGCTCCCAGACGTTGGTGCGATGGATGTGGTACCGGCCATCGTCCCCGAGCTTGACGTTGGGGAAAGTCCGGAAGAACTCGGCCACGCCGCGGATGACCGGGTACGCCCGCTCGCTGAGGAACCGCTCGTCGAGCGTGTGGGCGTAGCGCATCCAGAACTGCCACGCGATCCGCGCGTTGGAGCTGAGCAGGTGCACGACCGCGCTGGCCGGCGCGATGTCCTGGATCTCGTACTCGAACCGGTCGCCGACCCACTGGCCGGCCCACTTCCAGTTCCACCGCGTCTCGCGCGGGTTGCGGGGCCAGGCGAACTTCATAAACCGCTCGCTCGGCGGCCAGGGCTTGCGGTACAGGTACAGCTCGTGCATCTCCTCGGCGATGTCCCCGGGCAGCGGGTCGAGCCCGTCGAACGGCGTGATCTCCGGGTAGAACACGCCCTTGGAGTCCCAGACCTGCTCGGCGGCGATGCGGCACCGCTCGAACATGTTCCAGTACATGTCGTACATCGGATCGGTCAGTTGCGGATCGCCCGTGGCATGCAGCCCGCGGTACATGCACGAGAGGTTGTGCCACCAGTGCTGCGCGCCCCACGGCCGCACGTCCCCGTGATACGCCCACAGCAGCGCGTTGAACTTCGGCGGATAGGTCCCGCGTGAGGTGCTGGCCATGTTGTACAGCCAGTAGTGGTACATCAGCTCGACGCGGTCGGCGACGCCGTCGGCGCTGTGCAGCCGCATCGGGTTGCGCCGCCAGAACTCGCCCCACCACGCCGCCGTCGCCAGCGCGACGCCCTCGAAGCCCAGTTGCTCGGCGATGGCCAGGTCCGACTGGATGCCCGGGCGGAGGACGGCCTCGCGGTCGAAGCTCGCCGCGGCGCTGATGAGCACCGTCGCCTCGCCCCCGGCCGGCATCTGCACCGCCGACGTTCGCTCGTCCAGCTCGACGATCCGCGCGCCCCCGCCCACGCACCGGGCCAGCATCAGCGACTGGCAGTAGTGCTCGTGCTCGGTGAACTGCTGACGCAGGCCCAGGTCGCCGTCGGCGTCCACGAAGCTCGACTCGGCCACGTGGTCGAAGAATCGCTTGACCGGCTCGCGGTTCATCCGCAGCTTGACTTGCAGCGGCCCGTCCGCCCCGGTGCGCCGGTCGGTCACCCGCACCGCGATCACGTCACGGTCGGTCATCGCGACGACCTCGGCCACGACGCCCGGGCTCTCCAGCCGCACCAGGCCCGTGTCGATGGACAGCTCGCGGGTGAAAGCGTCCTCCGGGAACGCCGCCGCCCCGCCCGGCCCGGCGGGCAGGTGCACCTCGACCTGGCCGCACGGCCCGCAGTAATCGGTGTTCCGCTCGAAGAAGCTGGTCGTCGACGCGTTCATGGGGTACACGTCGTTGCGGTTGATGTTCATGCAGATCGCATGCTCGGACGTCCAGACCAGCGTGCCCATGGCGCCGGTGCCCACGGGCAGGCCCTCGAACCCGGCGATGATGGGCCCGTGCCGGCCGATCGCCTTGCGATCGCTTTGCCAGTGTCGGTTGACGGGTCGATCGAAGGCGAGCTTATGTTCGCGTGTGCTGCGGGCTGTGGTGCTGGGCATGGCATCCTTCTATATCGCTGTGACAGGCCGTGGTTTGCGCTGCCTGGCGGCGTATTGGCCACCGCCCCGGGGCTCGCGGGCGGCTCGGGCGGCGGGACCGGCGACCGGCCGCGCTCGCCGCGTTGTTACCCAATAGACGCGGCTGGAACCCTCGCGATGTCGCGGCATGGCACATCCGCCGCCTCGACGGCTGAAGTCAACGCCATCGCGAGGCGCATCGCGCGCGGCGGCGAACGCCGGGCGGCTCACTCCACGAAGTAGCTGGCCTGGCGCTTCTCGAGCGAGATGATCCGGGCCAGCCGCGGCTGCGCCGGGTCGTCCGGCAGGCCGATCGTGCTCATGTCGATCGGCTCGATCCCCATCGCCAGCGCCGGCGACTGGGGCTTGAACCGCAGGTCCCCCCCGGCGAGGTCCTCGAACATCGGGTCGGCCACGCGGCTGCCGGTGTCGGCGCCGACCTGCTGCACCTGCTCCAGCCGCTCGCGCAGCTCCTGCTCGTCCGGGCTGTAGAACAGGTTCTCGTCGGGCTTGATCGACGCGATCAGGTCCAGGTCGTCGCAGTACATGAAACCCGGCTTGTAGATGCTGTACACGACGTTGTGGCGGACCTCGCTGCCGGGCTCGGCCGTGCGGAAGAAGATCAACGTGCCGCCGATGATGATGTTGTTCAGGATCTTGTTGCGGTGCTTGAGCTTGATGCCGTTGCCGATGACCACGTTGAACTCGACCGTGGAGTCGTCCTGGTCATCGTCGAAGCGGATCTCCGAACCGACCCGCGGGCAGTCGTAGAGCAGGTTGCGGCTGACCCGGTTGCCCGGGCCCGAGCAGGACAGGTAGATCGCGTTGCCGTCGGCCAGCGTCTTCATGACGTCGTGGATCTCGTTGTCCTGCACGAGGTTGTCGGTCCCGATGGCGTACCGCAGGGCGTCTTCGCGGCCTTCGATCCGGCCGACTTCGTCCCAGCGGATCAGGCCCAGGTACTCGCGGACGTCCTCGGGCATGGAGAAGTTGGTGCCCCACTCGGCGGGCTCACGGACCTTGAAGAACCGCGGCCGGACGCCGCTGAGCACGACCGCGGTGTAGTGCAGGTCGTAGATGCGGTTGTTGAGGAGCTGGTTGCTGCCGCTCTGCCAGAGGAAGATCGCCGGGGCGTGCCAGAACAGCCGGCCGACGCGGGCGATCTCGTTGGCGCGGACGAGGTTGTGTCGGTTGACGTCCTTCTGGCCCGGGCCGTACCCGCACAGCAGCACGCCGGTCCCGCCGAGTTCGTCCATGCGGTTGTGCTCGATGGTGATGTGCTGGGCGAACAGGTCGCAGCGGACGCCGTCGCCCCCGCTGTCGCGGAACGTGCAGCGGCGGACGGCGCAGTGCGCCGCCCCGCGGAACCGCAGCAGCGCGTTGTCCTTGTCGTACATGTCCCAGTCGTGCTGGATGCCGCGGTCCTCGCGGGTCCAGACGTCGCGGTCGCCGCCGGTGAAGGTCAGGCCCTCGAAGTGGAAGCCTTCGGCGGGCACGTCGCCGCTGACCGCGTCGGTGACGTTGCGGCCCTCGACGCGGATCAGCTCCCGCAGCGTGGGGAATCGGATGTCCTGCTCGTTGGGGTCGGACTCGGCGTGAAGCCAGAGCGTGTCGGTGTTGCGGTCGAGCACCCAGGGCTTCTCCGGCGAGAGCACCGCGAGGACGTTCTCGATCCAGCAACTGTCCTCCTTGGGCATGTTCGTCACGCGGTCGAGGCGGTAGGTGCCGGTGATCGCGGTGCGAGCGACGGCGTTGTCGGCGTCGACGGACTCGATGTCGAGGTAATTGACCAGCCACGACTGATGCGGGCGGATGAACACCTCCGGCGACCCGGTCGAGGTGATCACCTCGACCATCTCGGGGGGCAGGTGGAGCAGGTCGCGGTCGTGGAACTTGCGGCCGCCCTGGACTTCGATGGTGGGCTGGAAGCCGCGGCCCCGGGCGCGATCGATCATGCGGCCGTCGCGGAACAGCGCCCGGAAGTCGCCCCGGTAACCGGGGCACCGGCTCATGTCGGCGGACCAGACCTTGCCGCGGAGCGGCTGGGGGATCGCCGGGTCGTCGCCGGGCGTCCAGCCGATCACCGGCCGCAACGATGTCAGCACCGGCGTCCGGCCCGCGTCGGCGCGGATCGTCAGGGGGTGATCGGGGTCGGCGTCGGCCTCGGTGAGGACGAGCGGCTGCTCGAACACGAACTCGCCGTCGCCGAGGACCCACTCGGCCGGGCCGGGCTGGGCGTGGCGCTGCTCGCGGTGGCGTGCCAGGGCGCCTTCGAGGGTCTTCAGCGGGGCGTCGGGCGTGCCCTCGGCCGAGTCATTGCCATCGGGACGAATGTAAATCGGGTCAACAGCGGTCATCGTGTAATCATGCTCGCGGGTACGGGGTGACGGCCGGGGCTGCAGGCCCGCCGCGATGCGGCGGCTACAGCGGCGCAGCCACAAATGCAGCCAACAACCAGGACGAGCCAACTTACCCGAATCGGTCGTCCGTTGCGAGGCGGAACGCCCGGCGTGCGGGGCGTGCGGGTGGGCGGCATGGACGCCGCGCCGCGCGAAGGGTAAAACACACGCCTCCGCCTCCACCGTATTTGGAACCGCCATGATCCGACGTTACGTGGTCGCCATCTTCCTGGGCCTGCTCCTGGGCCTGTTCGTCTCGGCGGCGGCGTACTTCAACGACAGCGTCATCGGCCAGACCCGGTTCGTGGGCAACTTCCTGCCGATCTCGGTGTTCGGGATCGCGGTGCTGCTGCTGCTGGTGTGCAACCCGCTGCTGCGGGCGATCGGGCCGAGGCTGGTGCTCAACGGCCGGCAGATGGCGATCATCACGGCGGTGGGCCTGGCGGCGTGCGGGTGGCCGGGGTCGAATTTCTTCCGCGTGTTCGGCGGGGCGACGGCGATGCCGGCGCACCTGATCCACAACGAGCCCAGTTGGCAGGCCGCCGAGGTCCTGTCCTACGTGCCCGGCGGGTCGAGCCGCCTGGCACCGGGGCATGTCCGCAACTGGGAGGGGCTGATCGAGCGGCTGGTCGAGGCCGACGCGGCCGACCCCGCGGCGCTGGCGATCCGGTCGCGGCTGGACGAATCGACGCGGCTGCAGCTCACCGAGGCCCATCGCACCGGGCAGGCCGACTACGCGGCGCGGAGCGCGCTGCTGCTGGAACTGAACGCGATGATCGAGGCCGACGACCCCGACGATCGCCCGCCCTTGTACGCCGACCCGGCGCTGGCCGACGGGCCGGACGACCCGCGGCTCGTCGAGGCCCGCGCGGCGCTGGAGGTGCGGCTGCAACGGCACGAGGAACGGGCGCTGGCCGACCCGAACGACGACGTGCCGGCGTTGCGCGCGGCGCACGTCCGCGAGCAGATCGAGCGGCTGGACGAGCGGCGGAACCGCCTGGTGCTGGTCGAGGCATTCAGCCTGCACCTGGTCCCGCCGCCGCCGGGCACGGGGTTGCTGCTCATGGGCGGGCGGACCGATCCGTTCGCGACGGAGACGCTGCTGCTGGCCCGGCCCGAGGGCAACCGCCTGTCGCCCGCCGAGCTGCCTTGGGACGCCTGGTGGCCGGTCATCCAGACCTGGGGCGGGCTGGGCCTGTGCCTGGCGCTGGCGGCGCTGGGCCTGGCGGGGGTCTTCCACCCGCAATGGACGCACCGGGAGCTGTTGCAGTACCCGATCGTCCGGTTCATGGACGAGGTGACGCGACCGGGCGAGACGGGTCGGCTGCCGGCGATCGCCCGCAGCCGCGCGTTCTGGATCGCCTTCGCGGCGATCGCGGGCGTGCACCTGGTCAACGGCCTGCACGAGTGGGTGCACGTGTGGAACGACACGATCAACACCCCGCAGATCATGACAAAGTTCGACTTCTCGCCGGTGAAGCAGTTGATCCCCGAGGTCTCGCGGGTGTGGGGGGTGAACCGCGCGCTGTCGCCGACGATCTACTTCGCGGTGGTGGCGTTCGCGTTCTTCCTCACCAGCGAGGTGGCGTTGAGCGTGGGGCTGGCGCTGTACGCGTGGATCGTGCTGGGGGCGATCATGCTCGGCCGCGGCGAGACGCTGGGCAACCATTTCATGGGCACCGGGGAGGGGACGATGCTGCGCGCCGGGGCGTACATCGCCGTCACGGGCACGATCCTGTTCATCGGGCGGCGTTACTACCTGAACGTGCTGGGCAGCGCGATCGGGCTGCGGCGGCGGATCGACACGCCCGCCTACGCGCCGTGGGCGGCGCGGCTGGTGGCCGTCGCGTGCGGGCTGGCCCTGGCCATCCTCTACCGCGCCGGGCTGAACCTGCCCGCGGCCGCCATGCTGCTCGCGCTGATCCTCGTGGCCTACATCGCCATCTCGCGGATCGTCTGCGAGACCGGGCTGTTCTTCGTGCACGCCAAGTGGATGCCGATCGGCGTCATGTCCGCCCTCTTCGGGGCCGAGGCGATGGGACCCACGCCCTTCATCGTGGTCGCGATGATCGGCATGGTCTTCGTCGGCGATACCCGCAGCACCTTCATGCCCTACCTCGCGACGGCCCTGGGCATGGGGGACCGCGCGGCCGACACGAGCCCGAGGCGGCTGGGCCCGGTCCTCGCCACCATGCTCGTGCTGGGGTTCGTCACCGCGCTGGTCGTGACGCTGTACGTCCAGCACAACCTGGGGATCAACAGCAACGACTCCTGGGCGGCGCGGGTCGTGCCCAGCCGACCCCTCCAGGCCCTGGAGTCCGAGGTCGCCGACCTCGCGGCACGCGGCGAGCTCGTCGCCGCCACACAGGCCACCGGGCTCGAACGCCTCGCCCACATCGACCCGCAGCTCGACGCGGTCTTCTGGCTCGCGCTGGGCGCGGCGCTGGTCGTCGGCTGCGCCGCGGCGCGGCTGCGGCTGCCCTGGTGGCCCATCCACCCCGTGCTCTTCCTCGTCTGGGGCACCTACCCCGTCGCCGTGTTCCACTTCTCCTTCCTGCTCGGTTGGGCGATCAAGCTCGCGGTCATCAAGATCGGCGGCAGCAAGGCCTACCGCGCCATGCTCCCGATCATGGTCGGCATCATCGCCGGCGAGCTGATCATGGGGCTGTTCTGGATGCTCGCCGGCGCCGTCTACTACTTCGCCACCGACGGCGGTGCCCCGCCCACCTATTCCGTCTTCCCCGGATGACGACGCATCCGCGCGACCCCCGCGGCACGAAAGGAACCGCATGCTGCCCGCACCGACCGGCCTGCTCTGCGACCTGATGGATGCAAAGCGCGGCCCGGCGCTGGCGACCGGACCCGTCCCACGGCTCACCTGGATCGTCAACCATACCGACTCCGACCAGGCCGCCTGTCAACTGCTCGTCGCCTCCGAGCCCGACCCGCTCGCCCGCGACCACGCCGACCTCTGGGACTCCGGCCGACTCGCCACCGACATCTCGGTCAACCTCGCCTACGGCGGCGACCCGCTCGCCCCCGGCCAGCGCGGCTACTGGAAGGTCCGCACCTTCGACCCCGAGGGCAACGCCAGCGCGTGGTCCGAGATCGCCGCGTTCGACGTCCGCCCGCACGGCGACGCCTGCACCGTCGGCCTGTACCCGCTGGTCGAGCGGCTCAACCCCCCGGCCGACATCGTCCGCAAGGCGCCCGGCCACGACTTCATCGCCTTCGAGCGCGCGACGTTCGGTACCCTCCGGCTGACCCTCACCGCCGACGACGACGACGACGGCCGACACGTCGAGGTCCACTTCGGCGAGAAGCTCGCCGGCCCGCACACCATCGATCGCGACCCGCCGGGCACGATCCGCCACCGCGCCGCCGACCTGACCCTCCGGCCCGGCACGCACACCTACGCCGTCGCCGTCCCGCCCGACCGGCGCAACACCGGCCCCCAGGCCATCGCCATGCCCGACGCCATCGGCGAGGTCGTGCCTTTCCGCTACGTCGAACTCCTCGGCGCGCCCCACGAGGTCGGCCCCGACCACGTCCGCCAGACCATGGTCCACTACCCCTTCGACGATGAGGCGGCGGCGTTCGTCTGCTCCGACGACCTGCTCAACCGCGTCTGGGACCTATGCCGCTACACCATCAAGGCCACCAGCTTTTGCGGGCTCTACGTCGACGGCGACCGCGAACGCATCCCCTACGAAGGCGACGCCTACATCAATCAGCTCTGCCACTACTGCGTCGACCGCGAGCACACCATGGCCCGACGCACCCTCGACCACCTCATCGCGCACCCGACCTGGCCCGCCGACTGGCTCCTGCACACCCCGCTCATCGCCTGGGCCGACTACGAACACACCGCCAACCCCGACGCCCTCGCCCGCCACTACCCCAACCTCAAGCTCCGAACGCTCATCGACCTGGCGCGGGACGACGGGCTGATCAGCACCCAATCCCCCGGCGCGATCGATGAGCTGACCCAGGCGCTCCGCCTGCCCAAGCCGATAGCCGACCTGGTCGACTGGCCCCCCGCCAGGTTCACCCGGGGCAACTTCGGCGAGCGGGACGGCTACGACATGCGCCCCATCAACACGGTCATCAACGCCCTGCACTACCGGGCGGTCGTGCTGATGGGCCGCATCGCCCGTGTGCTCGACCGGCCCGCCGACGCCGACCACTTCGAGCGGCACGCCGCCCGCGTCCACGACAGCTTCAACGCGATCCTCTTCGACGCCGCACGCGGCGTCTACCTCGATGGCGAAGGCGCCCATCACGCCGCCCTCCACGCCAACCTCTTCCCCCTCGCCATGGGCCTGGTGCCCCCCGACCGGCGTGACGGCGTGGTCGCGTTCATCAAGTCGCGCGGCATGGCCTGCAGCGTCTACGCCGCCCAGTACCTGCTCGAAGGACTCTTCGATGCCGGTGAGCACGACGCCGCCATCGACCTCATGACCGCCACCCACGACCGCTCGTGGCACAACATGATCGCCGTCGGCTCGACCATGACCCTCGAAGCCTGGGACTGGAAGTACAAGAACAACCTCGACTGGAACCACGCCTGGGGCGCGGCGCCGGCCAACATCCTCCCCCGCTGGCTCATGGGCATCCAGCCCCTCGAACCCGGCTTTCGCAGACTGGTCCTGCAGCCCCGGCCCGGCCGACTCGAGCACGCCGCCTGCCGCCTGCCGACGATCCGCGGCACGGTCCACGCCGCCTTCGCCAACACACCCGACAAACCGTTCTCCCTCACCTGCGCCCTGCCGGCCAACACCGCCGCACGCATCCGCATCCCACGCCTCGGCCACGACGACCCCGCCGTCGTCGTCAACGGACGCACCCGCAACGCCGAACTCCAACCCGACGCCGCCTGCCTCGACCTCGGACCCGGCGAGCACACCCTCACACGCGCCCGATCGGCTTGAATCGTCGTAAAACCCCGCTCGCCGCCCACGACTCACGCGCCCGCTTTTTCTGGCGTTGACCCGTGGGCGCAGCTACAATTAACCACGGCCCGACGCACCTTTCTTCAGGATCCGCCGTCATGAAAACACACCTCACACCCCGACGTCACGCCGTCGCGACCGGCTTCACCCTCGTGGAGATGCTGGTCACCGTCGCGATCATCGCTCTGCTGCTGGCCCTGCTCACCCCGACGCTCGAGAAGGCCCGGCAGTCGGCCATCCAGGCCATGTGCCTCAACCATCACAGCCAGATCCGCACCGCATCGGGCATGTACGCCAACGACAACAGCGGCATGCTCCTGCCGCCTTGGGGACCGGGGATCCCGCCCGCCTTCCGCGCCTGGCCCGCCGCCCTGGATAAGTACCTCGGCGGCGACTTCAGGGCATACGAAGACAGCACAACGAAGTTCGGCAAAGGCAACTTCCAACGCAAGGACGGCGGTAACGCCAAGCCTTCCGACGTCTGGTGGTGCCCCGCCACCGAAGGCAACACCGGCTCGCACAGTGACCGGGTCAACTACGGCGTCGCAGTGAGCATTAAGAGGTCCACCGGACTCAGCGGCGCCAGCCAGTACTATGGCGCCCGACTCGGCCAGTTCGATCGTCCCGGCCAGTTGATGTTCACCGGAGACGCCGCCTCCGCAAACCACCTCGGCTATAAAGGCGGTCCGGGCAATATCTTCGACCGCGGCAACGGCAAGAGCGAGATCGGCGGCATCAACGGCTTCCGCCACGCCAAGGACTACGACCCCCACAACCTCTCCTGGGACGCCGTCAGCGCCCCCCGCCACGGCAACCTCATCTTCCGCAAGTTCAAGGTGGAGAATCAGCACAAAGTCTTTCGCGAAGTGGACCACGCCTTCGGCACCGTCACCAACATCGGCTTCCTCGACGGCCACGCCGAACCCATGGACTGGGCCATGTACGGCAGTTCCCGAAAAGTGCGCAGCTTGTTCGGCAATAAGGACTGAGCGCCAAACCGGCCCGCTCAAGGCCGGCGACCCGCTTGACAGACTTCGCTCGGGTGCTACTATCTCGAATCTGCGCCGGAAGGGACGATCCGGCCACCGCCAACGAGGGGCGGTAGCTCAATTGGTTAGAGCACCGGACTGTCGATCCGGAGGTTGCGGGTTCGATTCCCGTCCGCCTCGCTTTTCAGCCCCCTCCGACCGGTCGCGCACCCAACGCGCCCGACCCCGACGACGCCCGGCTCCAAGCTCGGCACCGCCTATCGCCTCATCCTCTCCGACGACTGGGACGCGATGCGCATCTTCCTCGCGCAGAGCAACCTCGCCAACGACATCATGCTCGAATGCGCGCTCGCCGGGTCCCGGGCGGGCGTGTCCTCAGAAGAGTTCATCGATTACATGGGGTCGCTCCTCCGTCGCGCCAGGGACAACAAACGCTACGTCCCGCTCAAGGGCGCCGGCGACGCGATCCGCCTCGGCGATGGCAGCTTCAGCGATGCGTCCGCAGACGCCGATGAGTTGCCCGAAGAAGCAGCCCGGGAGGTGTTCGTCGCACGCCAACGCCCGCCCGAAAAAGGCACCGTCAATAAACTCAAACTCGTAATCGATCGAATCATCGGGGGCGAGCCCGAACCCGGTCTCAAGCTAAGCGTCAACGGCGTGCATATCGAACACCTGCGCAACGGTCGCAACATCCGGATCGATCTACCCGCGCCCGCCGAAGACGAGCAGTACCTCACCATCCAATTCCACGCCCACATCAACGACAATGGCGACGTGGATGACCTGCAGATCGAGGGTGCTGTGATCGAGTACTACCACCGCGAACAGTAGACCGCCGCGCGCGGCGCAACATGCACGCGCACGGCGACGACAGGGATCCCAGCGCCGCGGGCGCGTCGAGAAATTTTCGTATCCGCATGCGTTCGCAAGGCTTAGAAGGCCCGCCGCAGTGTTGACGTCGCACCGGTGCGCAAGCCCGCGCTCCTCCGCCCCTTTATGGAGCACGGCGCATGAACATCAGCCAACCCGCCACCGCCACCGACGCGCTGCCGTGTCCGCCCGGTCATGTCCGGCCAGCCCCTGGCGGGTCGAAAACCGAGGCGGCCACCACGGCAGGCCAACCGCAACATGCGCCCATTCAACGGCTTAGTGATATTCCACGCCCCATGCCCCCCGCCCCGGGGCGGACACGCGACCAACCCTTGCGCCCGGGCACGTCGTTTGCCACTTGCCGC
>CAYWKS010000016.1:0-37952 GCA_964458935.1 uncultured Planctomycetaceae bacterium | reverse complement strand
GCCGCGGCCGGCTGCATGGCCGACGGACACCGCCGCGCATCGATTACAATCGCACCGCGCTCGTGCCATGTATCCTCACGCCGCAACCTGACGCCAACCGGGAGGCCGCTCATGCCCCTGTTCGGACGTGGTCGCAACAAGCCCAAGCCTCAAGCCCAGCCCGATGCACCACCGGCCGACGGCGCCGCATCGCCGTCGGCCGACGCGGCGACGGGCGCCGACGCGGACCAACTGCCCGTCATCGCCGTCGCCTGCGACGCACACCGCTTCGACGCCGATCGCATGCTCGTCCACGAGCCGCTGTCCGGCACGCGGCACGTCCTCGAAGCGTTCGCGGCCGATCTGCTCGACACCTGCCGGCGATTCGACACCCTCGACGCCCACGCCGCACGCCTCGGCGAGATGCTCGGCTACGACCGGCCCGAAGCGCAGAGCCTCGCCGGTGAGCTGCGCCATCTCTGGCAGTCGGGCCTGCTGCTCGATCGCGACGCCTTCCTCCAGCGCCTCGCCGACCGGGCCGATGACGACGGACCGATCCCGATCGAGAGCCTGGCCATGATCACGGCCAACAGGACGCAGACGCTGCGCGACAGCCTGCCCGGTTGGGTCGACGTGCACGCCCAGGGTCGGGCGTCGCGGCTTGTCGTCTACGACGATTCGCGCGACCCGGAGGTGGCGCAGGCCAACCGGGCCGCGATCGCTGACATCGCCGGCGAGCGCGGCGTCACCGCCCACTACGCCGGCCCCGAGCAGAAGGAGGCCTTCGCCCGGCAACTCGCCGAGCGGTCCGGCGTCGATCCGCGGATCATTCGCTTCGCCCTGTTCGGCACCGAGCGCACCGGGCTCAGCTACAGCGCCAATCACAACGCCCAGATGCTCGAGCACGCCGGCGGCGCCTTCACCAGCACGGACGACGACGTGTATGCCGAGATCGCCCGGCCCGATCCGTGCGGCCACGCGCTGGCGATGGTGTCGGCGGTCGACCCGACCGAGTACGAATTCTTCGCCGACGCCCAGGCGATGGACGCCGCGATCGTCCGCGATGAGCAGGCCGACCTCGTCAGCCTCGCCGAACCGTGGCTGGGGCGAGCGGTCGGCCGATGCGTGGAGCAGCTCGACCGCGCCGTCGATCTGCAGCGTGCCGGCCGCGACCTGGTCACCCACCTCGCCCGGCACCCCCTGAGGGTCCGCGTGACGATGGGGGGCTATCACGGCGACACGGGCGTCGGCTGGGCCACGCCCTTCCTCCTGCTCGGCGATCCCTCACGCCAACGCTTCCTCGAGAGCGAAGCGGCTTACCGCGACGCGGCCGCCAGCCGCCTCATCCGGCGTTCGCCGCTGCAGCCGACGATCTGCGATCGGCCGTTCTTCATGTCCGGGGCCTTCTGCGTGGACCACACCTCGCCGCTGCCTCCGCTGGGCCCGGTCGGCCGCGGCAACGATCGCCTGTTCGCACAGAGTCTCGCCGCCGTCCTCCGGCAACCGGGCATCCTGCACCTGCCGGCCACGTTCGCCCATCGCCCGCCCGGCGATCGACGCGCCGACCCCGACAAAATCTGGTCCAACGCCGCGTACCTGCAATACTCCCGCCTGGTCGCGCGGTGGATGGGCGAACTGGAACTGCCCGCCGGGTTGACCGACCCGGCGGCGCGGATCGACGCGTTGGGCCGACGCATGAGCGAGGTCGCGGCCATGCCGTCCGCCGCGTTCGCCGAATGGGTTCGGCACTTGCAGGTCACGCATTACACCGCCATCCATCGCCAGTTGGACGCGGCGCTGGACCGGTACGACGGCGAGCCGGCCTGGTGGGCCGCCGATGTCGAGCGCGCGATGCAGGTGCTCGCCGACGCGGCGATCGATCCGCCTCACGCCATGCCGCATGACCTGGTGGCCTGGGTCGGTGACGATCAGGCGCCGGCGATGACACAGCAGTTGCTGGTGCAGACGGGCGAGCTGTTCCAGGCCTGGCCCGCGCTGTTCGAGCACGCCCGGCAGATGCGCACCGAGGGGCTGAGAATGGCGACGACCCTGTGAAACGGGCCGGCGGCTACTCGTCCGTCGCCTGGCCCGTCGGGTCCAACACCCGCGGCGTCGGCCGGGTCGGCGACTCGACCGGTTCCGACGGACGCTCGGGCAGCGGCACGCCCTCGGCGACCAGCGGCTCGACGGCCACCTCCTGAAGCTCGATGCTCGGGGCGATCCGAACCACCCGCCCGGACGCCGGCACCGTCACCTCCGGCGGCAGCGTCGCCGGGTCCACGCGGATCTCGTAGTCGCCCGGGCGAAGGTCCCCGAAGTAATAGCTGCCGTCCGACGCGGTGATCGATTCGGCCTCGACCCGGTCCTCGTCCGCATCCGCCGCCGCCCGCACCAGTTGCAGGCGGGCGCGGCCCAGCCCCGTGATCCCGCCCTGCTCGTCCACGACGTAGATGATCCGACCCGAGACGCTGTGGCTGGGCGAGATGCCCAGGTCCACGCGGGTCATCGACCGCGAGGTCACTTCCGCGACCTGCTTGCCGTGCGTGGGCGAGTAGATCGCCGGGATCGTGTCCAGCACCAGCCAGACGTTCACCTGCTGGGCGTCCTGCAACTGGGGCAGCACGTAGAACCCCGCCTTGTCGGTCGTGGCGTGCTCGAACTGGCCGATGTTCACCCGCACGCCGTGGAAGCCCGGCTCGCCGGGATCGAGCAGGCCGTCGGCGTCGGCGTCGATGAACACCCGGCCGTATACCCCGCCGCCCAGGTCCGGCTGGATCAGGCCCGTGTACAGCTCGCCCTCCTCCGGCAGGTCGGCCGGGCGGGTGAGCCCGCCGCCGTGCACGACGAGCTGGTCGCGGATCGTCACCGACAGGCCGACCGACCAGGCGTCGTTGTCGTAGCGGGCATCGAGGCTCAACCGCCAGTCGCCCTGCTCATCCAGCAGCAGGTCCGTCCGCTGGGCGAAGAACACGTCGTCGGTGTCCACGTCGGCGCCGATCTCGGTGTGCAGCACAAGGTAGGGCTTGGCGAAGGTCCGCAGATCGTGCAGCAGCGTGACCTGCTCGGTGGTGTCGGTGAGGAAGTAGCGGGCTCCGACGCTGTGGTTGGAGGCCAGGCTGTAGCGGGCATTGACCTCGGTCAATTCCGTTTGCCCGAGGTCGAGTCCGGGGATCGCCAGCCCGGTGAACACGTCGTTGGGGTCGGCCAGGGCCTGTTCGTCCCCGCGGGAGATGGTGCCGCTGAGCACGAGGTTCGGCAGCGGCGTGGCGTCGAACTCCAGGGAATGGATCAGCGCCGCGTCCTCGCCGCGGGGATCGATGCGATCGACGCTGTAGGCGATCGAGGCGTTGCGGAGCGCCTGGGCCACCACCCGCGCGTGCTGGAATCGAGTCACCTCGGTCGACGCCTCGGCGAACTCCACGTTGTCGCGGACCGTGCCCAGCGTGAAGCTGGCGCTGAGGCGTCGATGCAGACGCGAGAACCCGCCGATCCAGTAACCCATCCGGTCGCTGGGGTTGATGGATTGCCCATTGAAGTAGTCCGGGCCGTAGTACAGCAACGCCCCGGTGAAGGCGGTCTGCTCGGCCACGCGCCAGTCGGCGCGGAGGGTGCCGGCGACGTCGTTGCGGCCCGATCCATCGGGGTCCTCGCCGTCGACCCAGCCGGCCTCGGCGGTCACCGTGAGGCTGTCGACCGGCAGCCACAGCGCCTGGGCGCCCAGGTGCAGGCTGCTCTGCGCCCGGCTGGTGTTGGGGCTGAGGAACTGGTGATAGGTGTCCTGGTAGGCCATGGCCAACCCGAGGGTGAAGCGATCGGTCAGGCCGTACATCAACTGCCCACCGAGCAGCGCCCCACCGGCGTCGAGCATCTGGGTGGTTCGGCGTGTGCCCACACCGGCTTCATAGCTCACCGCGCCCCGCGGCAGCATGCCGGGCTGGCCGATGATGCTGCGGTCGATCTGGCGGACGGTGCCGTCGGGCTCGGTCACGCGGATGCGGACGTCGTTGCGGGCCCCGCCGGGCAGCCGCACGTCCTCGAACTCCCACAGCCCGAAATCCGGCGGGGCATCGGGGTTGTCGGCCAGCACCTCGTCGGTCTCGACGACCTGCCCGTTGACGATCAGCTCGACGGTCGAGCCCACGCGAGCGACGCCGTCGAACCGCTGAGGCCCGCCGCGGGAGCGCAGGGGATTGCCATCGGCGTCGACGGCCTCCTCGATCCGCACGCCGGTGTAATCGGCGAAGGGGAAGACGAGGCTCTGCAGGCCGATCTGCGTGTCGCCGAGGGTGAGCTCGCCGCCGGGCCAGCGCGTCTTCCAGTCCGCAAAGGCGATCTGGACGGGATCGGCCTCGGGGTCGTCGACGCGGATGCCCTCGCCGTCGAAGCTGACGTTGGGCTGGGCGAGCCGCACCTTGTAGCCGCCGTTGTACAGCCGGCCCCAGAAGGTCTGCTCCAGGGACCGCAGGCTGCCGGTTTTGGTCTGATCGCCGGGCCGGACGATGTCGCCGCCGAACTGCAGTTGCCACTCGACATAGTCGAGGGAGAACGGCGGCGGGACCGCTGCGCCGTGCATGGACGACAGCTCGGTGGGAACGAGCTGGGTGTCAATGCCCAGCAGTGAAGGCAGCTCGCTGCGCTTCCAGATCGCCAGCGACCGCTCGGTATCCACGCGGAAGCCGTACTCCTGGCGATCCCACTGGAAGTCGAGTCGGGCGGCGCGGCTGACCACGTCCGGGGGCACGTAGACCTCCCGCTCGCCGGTGATCTCGGATACCCGGTCGATGACCAGCACGTCGTCGGTGCTGCTGTCCCACGCGACCTGGCCGGTCTGCAGATCGAGGCGGGTCGCCGGACCCCGCTCGAACTGGAAGGCCAGGCTCGTCTCGGTTAGGTTGCTCTCGCCCTCGAGCAGCTTGAGCAGTCGATGCAGCGGCAACAGTCGGCGGCCGTCGGCCAGCGTGAGCACGTCGAGGTCCTCGACGACCAGTCGCTGCCATGGATTGACGCCGTTGATCGAGAGGACGACCACCTCGGTGTAGGCCTCGTCGGCCAGGGCCTGGGCTGTCTGGGCGTCGCCGGCGTTGGCCGGGTCGGCGGGCGGTGCGGCGCCGTTCGGATCGTCTTGCGCGGGCGCGGCGCACGCGACCAGGGCGACGACGATCCCGCAGATCGCCGATGCGAAGCGGCGCGGCGCCTTTCGACAGTCAGTCCTGAATCGAACGGGCTCCCGGCTCATCATCACCATCCTCACCCTCGCCGGCCTCGGAGGTGGCGGCGTCGGCCGACGCGACACCGTCACCGTCGGACCCTTCGTCATCGGCTTCGGTCTCGGGTGGTGCGGCCCATTCGAGCGTCTTGGTCATCTCGAGCCTGTCGCTGTGGCTGTGCATGCCGTACATCACCTCGGCGGTGTAAGTGCCGTCGGGCAGGTCGGGCTCGATGATGCGCACGAAATGACGCAGCGCGCCGGCCATCACGTAGCTGCTGCCGATCTCGCCCTTGGCGATCTCCTCGCCCGAGTCATCCAGCAGACGATACCTGCCCTTGAGATAGAGTCGGCCGGTTCCGGTGTTCTCGACCGTTGCCCGGATGGCCGGGCCCCGCTGGGTCGAAATCAGGGCGACATCGACCAGCCGCCCGGCATACTCCACGTCGCCGTAGGTGCCGAACATGGGGATCAGCAGCGAGGTGGTCACGGCGATGCTGAGCGTGCGGTCCTCCTGACCCTCAATGGCGGTCCGGCGTACGGACAGGTGGTCCAGGCTCATGGCGGCCCAGTACTCGCCGGCCCGCAGCGACCCGCGCGGCAGGATCACGTAGCGGATCGCCTGCGTGGACTTCGGCGGCACCACGAATTCCTTGGGATTGAAGCGGATCCAGTCCGCCATCGACTTGGGGTGATTCCGCGGGGGGCTGATCAACTGCCCCGTGGGCGAGTAGTTGAAGAAGTCGGCCTGGATGCGATAGCGCTGCTCTTCGTCCGAGGCGTTGGTGATCATGAATTTGCCGGACGGCCGGCCCCGCTCCAGGTCGGCCACCACGTAGGCGGGTTGGATCGCGAGCTGCGCCCGCACCGGCGCCGCTTGCAACATCATGCCCAGCAAGCCACCCACGAACAACGGCATAAGGGCTGCGCGGCGACCCAAGTTAATCATGACGGCGTTTCCTCACTCATGGTCAAGGATGCTGTTGGACTCGACCGGCGAAACGAGCAACTGGACTTCGCCATCATAGCGACCGGCGGGCAGGAGTCGATGCGGCTTGACCCATCGCAGCTCAAAGTAGACCTCGTCCTCGAGCGGGGCGCCGGGCGACGCCTCCAACTCGACCCAGGTGGACTGCATGGCGGTGCCCATCAGCGGGTGAGCCCGGTCGTCGAGGGCCTTGCCGAGCATGGCGAAATCGCCGCCGCCGACCACGCGGGCGTGGCGGGCGCGGATGCCGATTCGCTGGTTGTCGTCCAGTTGAAGCACGGACTCGGTCGGCAGCCGCTTGCGGGCGAACAGGTCGCCGGCGACCAGGGCGACCCGCAAACGGCGGACGTTGCTGGCCACGGGGAAGCTGATCGTCGCACGGGCGTAGCGCTGCGTCCCGGTGACGTCGCGGGCACGCACGTTGGCGGCGCCGACAACGATGCGGGGCTGCACGTCAAGGAACACCGTGGCGAACTGCAGGAGCTTGGAATCGGCCTGATCCTCAAACTCGAACAGGAGCTTGTAGCGACCGGCCAGCAGCGCGCCGCGCTGTTGCAGGTGAATGTTCAGCTTCTGCGACTGGCCGGGCTCGAGGTCGAAGTCGAGTCGATCAACGCGGATCTGAAGCGACTGGTGGTCCTTCAGATCGCGATAGCCACCTTCGAAACCGTCCAGCCGCGCCACGTGCGGCGATCGCACGCGGACGCGCCGCGTCTTGCGGTCGTTGTTGGTGACGGTGAGTTTGAATCGGCCCTGGCCGGCGGCGAGACGGACGTGCGAGCTCTTGGGGGTGATGTAGAGATCGCGGTCCTTCTTAGCGGCCCGGGCGGGGTACACGGCGGCAAAGCCGATCACGACCAGCATCGCGACCGCAGGGGTGAGGTACTCCTGCGGTCGCGAGATGCTGGTGTGCATGTTCGGCGGCGAATGCATGTGTGGATTGGCACGAACGGGTGAGTGCGGGCACGGCACGGACAAGCCGAACCCTCAGGAACTAGAAGCGTTTAGGATTCGGGGAACTCGATGTTGTCCTCAGGGCCAACGCAGGCCTTGAGCTGGATGCCGCCCTGGTACTCACCGATGGGAAGCTTGTTATCGATGTTCTCGTACCAGACGCAGACTTCCATGGTGTCGTCGAAGACGCCGAGGGTGCCGCTGCCGTACTCGACGGTTTCGGTCTCCATCGCGGGCAGGAGCTTGTCCTCGATGAGCAGGTCGTTGGCGTCGTTGGTCAGGCTGAGCTGGTTGTCAGCGTCGCCTTCGGGGGTGCCGCCGGTGAGGTTGTTCAGCTGAACCTCGCCGGTCTTGGGAATGAACCAGCTCGAGGAAGGATTGCCTTCCTTGTACAGGTCGGTGGCGCAGACGCTGAAGGTGACGGTCTGCGAGTTGGACTCGCACTTGAACAGCGCGCTGAGCTTGAACTTGCCGGTCTGCAGGGCCGAAGCGGTCGGAACGCTCACGACGTTCAGGGCGACGTTGGGGACGACCTGAACGGTAACCTTAGCAGTCGCGTCGGCCTTGGGATCCGCCTTAGCGTCCTGAGCGACGGCGCCCATGAACAGGCCAGCCGCAACCAGAACTGCGATCATCATGCTCTTCATCTTGTGCTCCTTTCGGTAGCAATCTTTAATTGGTGTCCGTGCCAATCCACCGATGCATTCGCTGAGTACCAGTCTGACCAAGGCGGTGCCGCGCGACTGATATCATTGCCCACGGCTCCTGCACCTCCATAACTCCATGATTCATGGTTGGCGAGATTTCCGGCGACCCCAACAGTGAAACCCACTTCACTGCGGCCGAAACGAAGTAGGAAGCCTGCCCCACGCAGCCTTCCGTCTGTAGGTACACGCTACCATCCGACGCGCACACAGGCATCAGATGCCCGCCTGATTATGCAGTAAGAAATCGACCGGCCGCGTGTAGATGAATCGTGGTAACTGCCTAGGACTTCCCTAGGGTCTAAGGGGATAGCTGTCAGTGCATCGCGGTACAAACGACAAATCGCATATTACGAAAATGTAAATGGCGATCGGCCCTAAGTTCCGGTATATTCGTAGGGTCGTCGGGAGTCATGGGAACGTGGCGGGCATATTGCCCAACTTGCCCGCCACCATGGGGCATGGGCATCGGATAGCTTCAGGTCAGGTGGTGGCGAACATGAGCGGTTCATGCAAAACTATCGCGCGCGTCCTTATCGTTGACGGTCAGCCCGTCTTTCATGCGGGCATTCGCGCCTTAATCGAATCCCAACCCAACCTCCAAGTTGGCGATGTCGCCATGGACCTGCAGCAGGCGACGCAGCGCCTCAAGGAGATCCGACCGGACCTGGTCATCGCCGGCTTGTGGTTTCGCCGCGTTGTCGGGCTGGAACTGATCCGTCGGCTTCGCGAGGTCAACGACCACGTGCCGATCCTTGTCATTGCGACCTACGACGAGCACGTCTTTGCCAATCGGGCCCTGCGGGCCGGCGCCAACGGGTACGTGATGAGCGATGCGTCGGCCGAGACGATCATCACCGCGACGCAGCGGTTGCTGGAGGGTCAGATCTACGTCAGCGATGCGGTCACCAACAAGCTCCTCTGGGCGCTGTCCCACAACAAGGCGCAGGAACCGGACACGCTGGGCAAGCTGACCAATCGCCAGATGGAGGTCTTCGAGTTGATCGGGCGCGGCTACAGCACCAAGGCCATCGCCAAAGTGCTCAACCGCAGCGTCAAGACCATCGAGGCCCACCGCGAGAACATCAAGCTCAAGCTCAACGTTTCAAGCAGCCGCGAACTCGTCCGCTTCGCCTCCCAGCAGTTCGTGAGCGTCTGAGCCGCCATCCGCGATTCCGGAACGGCATCCAAGCCGCGGGCATCGCCGGGCGCCGGTCAAAGGTTGCCAACCGCCGGGGATCGGCTACAATCGATCATGCCTGCGGTGACCGCCCAAGTGGACCGCCCGGCCCCGTTGGGGGTGTAGCTCAGTTGGGAGAGCGCTTCCATGGCATGGAAGAGGTCAGGGGTTCGAATCCCCTCACCTCCACTTGGCGTCCCAAGCCCCGTCGAACCGTCGGCGGGGCTTGTTGTTTGCGCGGCGTCGGTGTAGAAAACGCGTACCCGTCCACACGGACCCCCTGCCCGCCATGACTGACGATGCGACCCATGCCAGCGAGCCTCGTCCGCGTGTCCTCATTGTCGAGGACGAGCAGGACCTGTGCCACCTGCTGCAGTACAACCTCACACGCGAGGGCTTTGACGTCACCATCGCCGAGACGGGCGAACAGGCCCTCGAACAGGTCCAGGCGCAGGAGTTCGCGCTGGTCCTGCTGGACCTGATGCTGCCACAGATGGACGGGCTGGAGCTGTGTCGCCGCCTCAAGCGGGACGCGGTGACCGCGCAGGTGCCGATCGTGATGGTGACCGCCAAGGGCGAGGAGGCGGACATCGTGACAGGCCTGGAACTGGGTGCCGAGGACTACATCACCAAGCCGTTCAGCCCGCGGGTGCTGCTGGCGCGTGTGCGGGCCGTTCTGCGGCGCCGTGCCATCGCCGAGGCCGACCTCGACGGCCAGGCCGAGGACGAGCCGGTCATCCGCCGCGGTCGGCTCACCATCCATCCCGATCGTCATGAAGTGATGCTCGACCAGACGAAGCTGGACCTGACCGCGACGGAGTTCCGGCTGCTGCTGCTGCTGGCGAATCGTCCGGGCCGCGTGTTCACCCGCCAGCAGATCATCGAGACCATCCACGGCGGCCAGAGCGCCGTCACCGACCGCTCGGTCGACGTGCAGGTCGTCTCACTGCGGCGGAAACTCGGTCGCTGGGCGGACCTCGTGCAGACCATCCGCGGTGTCGGCTACCGTTTCAGGGAATGAGCCCATGTGGATGGTGGCGGCGTCGAACGCCTCAAACTGGCTGGGCGTCATCGCGGTGCTCGTCGCGGTCGTGCTGGCGGCAATCATCGCCCGCGCCGCCCTGCGCCTCGGACGCCTGCGACGCGGGATCGAACGCATCACCGACGGCAAGGCCGACGTCCGCCTGCCGACCTACTCCGGCGGACAGGTCGGCCGGCTCAGCCGCGCCCTGTCGCGGATGGCCGACGAGTTCAACCAGCGGGTCGCCAGCCTCCGCCAGCAGCGTAACGAGTTGGAAGCGGTCCTGGCGTCCATGGCGGAAGGCGTGCTCGCGGTCGACCTGGATGAGCGGGTGATCTCGCTGAACCGCGCCGCGGCGACCCTGTTACAGATCACACCCCAGCGGGCCGTCGGCCGCAGCATCCAGGAAGTCATCCGCAACACCGCCGTCCAGCAGTTCGTGGCCCAGGCGCTGACCGTCGACGCCGCGGCCCAGGCCGACCTCGTCCTGCGGATCGAGGTCGACGAGCACGACCAGCCCGGCGGGGAAGAGCGGTACCTTCAGGCGACGGGCGCCCCGTTGCGCGACGCCGGCGGCAGTCGTTTCGGCGCCCTGATCGTGTTGCATGACGTGACGCGGCTGCGGCGGCTGGAGATGATCCGCCGGGATTTCGTCGCCAACGTCTCCCACGAGATCAAGACCCCGATCACCGCCATCAAGGGCGCCGTGGAGACGCTGCTCGACTCCGACGTCACGGCCGAGCCCGAGCAGACCATCGGGTTCCTGCAGATCATGAACCGCCAGGCCGACCGGCTCAACGCGATCGTCGAGGACCTGCTGGCGCTGGCGCGGATCGAGCAGGACACCGAGCGGGACCACGTGGCGGTGCAGCCCACGCGGATCGCCGAGGTCGCCCAGGCCGCCATCGAGTCCTGCCGCATCCTCGCCGAGCAACGCGAGGTCGCGCTGGCCAACGACACCGACCGCGACATCACCGCCCAGGCCAATGCCGCCCTGCTCGAACAGGCGATCATCAACCTGCTGGACAATGCCATCAAGTACAGCCAGCCCGGCACCACGACCCGCATCCGCTGTCGCCGCGGTGCCTCGGAAATCATCATCGAGGTCGCCGACGAGGGCCTGGGCATCGAACCCGAGCACCTGCCGCGGCTGTTCGAGCGGTTCTACCGCACCGACAAGGCCCGCTCCCGCGCCATGGGCGGCACGGGCCTGGGCCTGGCCATCGTCAAGCACATCGTCCAGGCCCACGGCGGGCGCGTCAGCGTCGAGAGCCAGCTCGGCCGAGGTTCGACCTTCCGGGTCCACCTGCCCGACTGACCGGCTCACGACCGGCCGTGGATGTACTCGTGCAGGTATTGGATCTCGGCCTGGCGGCCGTTAGCGAAGTGGGCGTTGACGTCGCCGATGGAGATCATCCCGATCAGCCGATCGTTGCCGTCGACCACGGGCAGGTGGCGGATCCGCCGCTGCTTCATGATGTTCTGCACGTCGGCCAACTGCATCTGCTCGCCGGCACAGACGACCTGATCGCTCATGACCTGCTCGACGCGGGTCGACGATGGATCGCGCCGCTCGTCGACGACGCGGCAGAGCACGTCGCGCTCGGTGAAGATGCCGACCACGCGCTCCGACGCGTCGGTCACCACCAGCGCCCCGATCTTGTGCCGGTTCATGAGGCTGACCGCGTCGATGACCATGGCGTCGGGCCGCGTCGTCTGCACCGCGCCGGTTTTATCCGCCAACAGATCGCGCACGCTTGGCATTGCACACCTCCAATCCCGGTGTCGGGTCTGCCGAGTTGATTGAGTCCGCGAGACACCGAGGCATCTTACACGACATTTTAGGCTGGGCGAGACGGCGGTTGCCAACACCGCGGCGGATGGTATGGTAACGCTGTCGGGACATGGGTTTGCGGCACCAATCCAAGATCAGATGGCCAAGCTTAGCAACACCAAGCGCGAGAACTGGGGCACGAGGATCGGCGTAATTCTCGCCGTCATGGGCAGCGCCGTGGGCCTGGGCAACTTCCTGCGGTTTCCCGGGTACGCAGCCCTGCACGAGGGCGGGGCGTTCATGATCCCCTACCTCATCGGCTTGCTGCTGCTGGGCCTGCCGATCGCCTGGGCGGAGTGGGCGATGGGCCGCTATGGCGGCCGCAAGGGCCACAACAGCCCTCCGGGCATCTTCCGGGTGATCTGGAAAAGCCCGCTGGCGCCCTACGTCGGTGCGCTCAGCGCTTTCGTCCCGATCATCATCTACATGTACTACATCCACGTGGAGGCGTGGTGTCTGGGCTATGCCTGGTACTACGCGACGGGACAGATGGGCGAGCAACTGGCCGCGGCCGAGGGCGGCGAGACGCCGGCGCCGGTGGCCGTACTCAGCAACTTCGTCGGAATGGGCGGCGACGGGGCGCTGTTCCAGAACCCGTGGGTGAAGGCGCTGCCGTTCCTCATGATCAGTTTCGCGTTCAACTTCATGCTGATCTACCGCGGCGTGAACAAGGGCATCGAGTGGTTCGCCAAGATCGCCATGCCCGCGCTGATCCTCTGCGCGATCATCATTCTCGTGCGCGTGCTGACACTGGGTTTTACCGACGACGTGAGCCACACCCAGGTCGCCGAGGGGCTGGGTTTCATGTGGAATCCCAACTGGCAGTCGCTGACCAACATGCAGATGTGGATCGATGCCACCGGACAGATCTTCTTCAGCCTGTCGGTGGGGTTCGGCTTGATCGTCACCTACGCCAGCTACGTTCGGAGTGACGACGACATTGCGTTGTCGGCGACGACGAGCGCGGCGGGCAACGAGTTCTGCGAGATCGCGCTGGCGGGGATGATGATCGTGCCAGCGGCGTCGATCTTCATCGGCTACCAGGCCATCCAGGCCGTCGAAGGCTCGAGCCTGCAACTGGGCTTCTTCGCGCTGCCCGATGTGTTCGCGCGCATGCCGGCCGGCGGTTGGTTCGGGTTCCTCTTCTTCGCGCTGTTGTTCCTGGCGGCGGTCACCAGCAGCCTGAGCATGCTTCAGCCATCGATCGCCCTGCTTGAAGAAGGGCTGGGCCTGGGCCGCAAGGCCTCGGTCACGTTGCTGGGATTCATCACGGTCGTCGGCGTGGCGTTCATCGGATACTTCTCCGAAGGGCTGGGCGTGCTGGACCACACCGACTTCTGGGTCGGCAACTTCATGCTTTACCTGCTGGCGACGATCATGGTGATTCTGTTTGGCTGGGTGATGGGCGTGCGCAAGGGCAAGGAGGAACTGGATCGGGGGGCGGAGATACGCATCCCCGGTTTTGTGATGTTCATCATCAAGTATGTCTCGCCGGTGTACCTGGTGGGCCTGTTCGGGCTGTGGGTGTATCAATACGCGGTGAGGCGCCCGGGCGAAGGCAAGGACAGCCGCCTCGACGCGCTGCTTGAAGACCCACGCGCCCAGATGGCGGTCGGGCTTATCGTGGCGGTCGGCGTCCTGTTCATGATGCTGGTCAATCGCTCGGTCGCCCGCTGGAAGCGCATCGAACGCCAGCAGACGGAGGTCTCGCCATGAACACCGGCGGATGGATCATGATGGGCCTGGCGGTCGGCGGGGTCGTCTGCTTCTTCTCGTGGTGCATGTTCAAGGTGATCACCACGCGCGAATCCACCGAGCACATCCACAGCCCGGCGGACATCGATCCCCACGACCGCGAGCCCGATTGACCGGGCTCAGTCCGCCCGGCCCAGCATGAGCGGGTAACCCAGCCGATCCTCGACCATCTGTTCGACCCGGCCCAGCAGCGCCAAAGTCTGGTCCTCGTCGCGTTGGGCGGTGACCGACCCGGCCGCCTCGCAGATGCCCAGCGGGTCGTTGTAGCCTTCGGTGGCGTTGAGCGGTCGCATGGTGGCGTTGCGGAGCAGCCCGCGCCAGTGCTCGGCGCCGGCGGTCCTGCTCGGCCACAGGTGCCCGCCGCCACCATAAATGCACACCCCATCATCCCCGTCGAAGACGATCAGCCGCACCGTCGCGTTGGTTGCCGAGGGGTCCAGCGGCGTGCGGGCGGCCTTGGGGTGCCAGAACATCTGGATGTGCATGACCCGCGCCGGGGCGTCGATCGGACCGCTGACGAGCAGCACATGCAGCGTCTGGGCGTCGTGGGCGGCGTAGACCGACGTGTCCGCCGCCAGCGCCACCGCCGTGTCGTTGCCGGTCTCGCTGCTGTGGATGGTCAGTTCCCCGCCCGCGCCGAGCAGGGGTCGCGAGAGGTAGGTGCACCCGCACAGGCCCACCACGATCAGCCCCAACAACGCCAGCCCCAAAGGCTTTGTCATCATCCGTGTGTTTCCTTGACCAGCCGGTTCACGTCGGGCTTGGCGGCGGCCGCTCGGTCGGCGGCCGGCTCGGCCGCGGGCGCCGGCGGGCGGGCGATGCCCAGGCACGCCGGCACATCCCGCTCGACGATCCCCCGCAGACGCTCCCGCGGCACGCTGGGAAGGCCCGTTCCGTGGACCAGTTGGTTCAGCGAGTAAATCGTGGCGATCGCCTCCTGCGGGCTGCGGGCGGGGAACCCCGACCCGAAGAGCATGTGATCGGTCACCGCCATCTGGTGCGCCATAAGCAGCACGTTGTACAACTGCCACGGCCGGCCGACGACATCGCTCAGGTCGGCGTAGACGTTCTCGTGCTTGCCGATCAGGGCGAGGGATTCCTCGGCCCAGGGATGGCCGCAGTGGCCGACGATCAGCTTCAGGTCCGGCATGCTCCGGGCGACCTCGTCGAGCAGGTGGGGCCTGGCGTACTCCAGCTTGCACATCGCCGTCAGGCACGGCCCGTGCTGCACCATGACCGGCATGCCCCGCTCGCGGCAGGCGTCGTAAAGCCGCATCGCCCGGGAGTGGGTCGGGTGAAAGTCCTGCCCGGCGGGGTTGACGCAGACGCCGGCGAGGCCGAGCGACTCGGCCTGGTCAAACTGCTCGCGCCAGTCGTCGGCCATGGGGTCGATGGCGGCGAAGCCCACGCGGGCGTGGGGCCGCTGCTTCACGTACGCCGCGACATCCCGATTGGGCACGTCCGCCCCGAGCCAGCGGCTTCGGACACCCACGACGAAGGCGACATCCACGGTGGCCATGGCCTGCTCGTGGGCCTGCGGGTCGGCGTCGGTCATGCGCCAGGGCTCGGCCGGGGTGCGGCGGAGCTGGCGGGTGATGTGCGGGCCGAGCTGGTCCGGGCTCTGCCACAGGTGCGTATGAGCATCAACAATCATTACAACCATGTTACCGACCTCGCCGCGCCGCCATCAACCTTGCATCCAGCGCCGCGCTGCGCGCCAAACCGTCGTTTGCGATACGCGACACAACATCCGCCGCGCTTCGCAGACGATCGATCGCCCACTTCGCCGCGTGGTGCGACGATCCATTGCGCACGGCGACAGTCGGGCGCGCAAATGGCGTGCTGGTGTCCGCCCTACCCGTCCCCCCGGCGGTCATTGGCATGTAAGTATATGTTGCAAAATGGTTTGAAGAATCGATGGGGTTTGACCGGCCGTGGCCGGGCGGACAGGCGGACAGGCGGTCGTTGAACCGGTGCCGGCGCGCAACCCGTGCCGGGGCAACGGCATGGGCGCACGCACCGCGGCGGGCGTTCACGCGGGCCGGGACCCCCATCGCGCCGCCACGCCATATCGCGTCGTGCATCGGGCCGATCGGGTCGGCAAGTTGGATCGATTCGGCGAGAAACATGCGCGCCTCCCTCTATAGGGCGCAACTGCTCGAACGTGCGCACCGCGCCGTCGTCTGCGCGATTTCTAACAATGCAAATACCTTGCACGCGACCGCCGTCGCATCGCCCGGCGACGTGGGCCCGGCCGCGGATGTCGGCGTGCGTGGCCGGTGGGCAGCTGAGGCAGCGCCGCTGTTGCACATGACCGAGCAGATCGACGATGAAGGCATCGATCGTGCGTACGTGGCTCACATCCGTGAACATGTCGTGCATCGTATGCGCTACGTCGACGGCGGGTGGCGTGACGGGCCGATCGCGCTGTACTCCACGGTTCAGCCGGTCGACACGCAGGGGCAGATCGCCGAGCACTACCTTGGCCCACGGGCGGCCGCCGCCGTGATCGAACGGGCGAACCCGCGTCTGCCTCGCGATGCCGATGGTCGGCTTGAGGCGGGGTGATGGGCTTGGTTGCTGCGAGGCCGCCGGGCGCGATGCCCCAGGCAGCGTGTCAGTCGCCGAGGCGTTGGTGGATGCGTTGCCGCTGGGGTTCGGTGAACTGGCTTTGTGGGGCGAGGTAGGCGTGGGCGTTGAGGTCGAGGGCGCGGCGGTACCAGCGTCGGGCGGTGTCGGGTCGGCCGACGCGCCAGGCGATGTCGGCGGCGTGCAGGTGCGACGGGGCGCTGTGTGGCGCGGTGTCGAGCCAGTGGTCGAGCGCGGCAAGCAGGGCGTCGGGTTGGACAGTCCGCTGGGTGGCGAGCGCGTGGACGCGTTGCCAGGCGCGTTGGCCGGCGGGGACGAACGGGGGGCGGGTGGCGGCGAGGGCGGGCCAGGCGACCGAGGCGGCGAGCACGAGCCCGACGGCGAGGCGATCGACGCGCGGGCGTGCGGTGGGCGGCGGCGTGGGGTCGGCGGCGGCGAGGCCGACAAGCACGCCGAGGATCGGCGCCGAGGCGGCGTAGGTGAAGGCCATGTCGATCTGGCTGTGCGCGAGTGCGAGCGTGGCGGCGGCGAGCAGGCCCAGCGCGAGCGGCCGGGGGTCGAGCGTGGCGCGGGTGGTGAGGATGATGACGGCGGCCATGGCGACCGCCCCGCCGAGCAGGATGGCGGCGGTGTCGAGCCAGAGCTCGGGGTACTGCACGACGTACTGGACGAGCGTGGGCAAGAGGACGGCGAGGACGGCGAGCCTGGCGGCGTGGCGTCGTTCGTCGGGTGGCGTGCCGGCGTCGGGGTGAGGCGATCGCGCGGCGCGGGCGAGCGCGGCGAACAGGACGGCGGCCCAGGCGAGGCCACCGACGCCGAGCGCCGCGATCCAGTTAAGCACGACGTTGTGAGCGGCGGCGACGTCCTCGGGGCTGAGCGGGTTCTTCAGGACGGCGTAGTGCTGCTGGAACGCGCCGGGTCCGACGCCGATCAGCGGATGGTCGGCGAGCATGCGGAGGGCGGCCTGCCAGTAGAAGCCACGGAACAGCAGCGAGCGTTCGGCGTCGGGTGAGTCGGGGACGCCCAGCAGCCCGACGCGAGCGATGACGGCGACAGCGGCGGCGGCGACGAGCGCGAAGGCCGCGAGCCGCAGGGTCCAGGGCCCGGCGCGGACGGCGCGGGCGGCGGCCCAGGCGATCGCGAGGGCGAGGGCGACGGCGAGCGTGGCGGCGATCGCGCCCTTGGACATGCTCAGGGCCAGGGCGAGCGCGCCGAGGGCGGCGGCGGCGACGGCGAGTGCGAGCAGGGCGCGATCGCGCCGGGCGGCGAGGGCGAGTCCGACGGCGGCGAGGGTGAGCGAGCCGGCGACGCAGCCGAAGACGTTGGCCAGGCCGAATCGGCCGCTGGCCTCGCGCTGGTAGAGGCGTGTCTCGAACTGTCTTTGTTCGACGGAGCCGGGCGTCCAGCCCCGGTGCCGGAGGAACTCGTGGCGGTTCTGTTCGTAGCTGCGGACGGTCTGGGGGTGCTGGATGAAGTAGTAGTGCCCGGCGTGCAGGCCGAGGGGGATGAGCAGTCCGACGAGCGCGCCGAGGATGATTCGCTTGCGGAGCGGGTCGGCGGCGAGGTGCAGGGCGGCGAGGGCGAGGGCGACGGTGGCGATCCAGGCGCCGGCGAGCGGTGCGGCGGCCTGTCCGGCGGCGGCGTGGACGGCGGCGACGATCACGCCGACCAGCCACAAGGCGACGAGTGCGGCGTGGATGCGTTGTCGCTGCAGCAGGCGGTGGGCCAGCGTGCCCAGCAGCAGGCCGATGCCGAGGCTGTCGCAGACGATCAACGCGGTCGGGCCGAGATCGGTCAGGGGCCCGGCGTCGGGCATGTCGGGCGCGCGGTCGCGCCAGGCGATCAGTGCGCGGGCGACGGCGATGGCGACGAGCCCGACGGCCCCGGCGTCGCCGAGGATGCGGGCGAGCGGGCGGTCGGGTTGGCCGGTGGTCTGGTTCATGACGTGTCGGCCGGGTTCCGGGGGACGCTGCCGCGCTCGAGCAGGGCGAGCACGAGCAGGATGAGCAGGGTCTGGACGACGATGAGGGCGGCGGCCCAAGCGGGGACGCGGCCGAGCAGGACCCCGCCGAGGCCCGTGGCGAGCGTGCAGGCGCAGATCACCGCGACCGCGGCGGGGCGACTGAGCCCGCGGCGGACGAGGCGGTGCGAGAAATGCTGCGTGTCGCCGCGGAATGGGCTGCGGCCCTGCGCGAGGCGTATCAGCGTCACGCTGGTCAGGTCGTACAGCGGCACGGCGAGCACGACCAGCGGGGTGAACAGGCCCCACCACGCGGCGTCGGCGACGCGCTGGGCCGGGATGCTGGCGTACGTCAGCCGCACCGAACAGAACGCGAGGATGAACCCGACGACCAGCGACCCGCCGTCGCCCATGAAGATGGAGGCGGGCGGGAAGTTGAACCGGAGAAACGCGAGCAGCGCCCCGACGAGCAGCGCCAGCAGCGCGGCGATGAACCACTGCCCGCCGAGCAGGGCGCAGACGAGGAAGATCGCGGCGCAGACCAGGGCGACGCCGCCGCTGAGCCCGTCCATGTTGTCGAGGAAGTTGAAGGCGTTGGTGATGACGACGAACCAGCCGATGGTCAGCGCGATGCTGGGGACCGGGCCGAGCATTTCGAGCGTGCGGGTGTCGGCGAAGACGACGACGATGGCGGCGGCGACGAGCTGGGCGGCGAGCTTGGGCGCGGCGGGGAGGATGAACCGATCGTCGATCAGGCCGACGACATGGAGCAGGCCGACGCCGAGGGCGAGCCAGCCGGCCATCGGGGTCTGGTCGCGCATGCCCGGCAGGTGCACGGCGAGGTCTGGGACGATGCGGCCGACGTGATGGGGTGCGAACCAAGCGGCGGCGAGCGCGGCGGCGATGGGCGCGACGGCGGCGGCGACGATGGCGATCCCGCCGGTCGCGGGGATCGGCCGGTCGTGGGTCTTGCGTTCGCCGGGGGCGTCGAGCTGTCCGAGCCGCGCCGCGGCGCCGCGGACGATGTGAGTCAGCGGCAGTCCCAGCGCCAGCCCGACGGCGATCATAGCCAGGCAAGCGAGCACCATGAGGCGCTATTGAACAGGCAAACGTCGGCGAGGGAAAGCCCGCGGGTCGCGGCGGCGGCGTCGCCCGGGCGGGCGCGCGACGGGGCTCAAGGGCTTTCGATGTCGAGCGCTCGGAGGGTCGCGTCGTTCTTGAGGGGCGCGGCGACGGCGACGTGGTCGGGGTGTTCGAGGTAGCGCTGCAGCGCGGCGCGGGATTCGAGCCGAACGATCAGGCCGTGCGTGAACCCGTCGGCGCGGTCGGTGAGATTGGGTCCGACGGCGAGGTGTTCGATGCCGGGCACGGTCTCGGCGAGGCCCGCGAGACCTGCGAGGTGCTTTTCGGCGCGTGCGGGGGGCACGTCGTCGTTGAACTTGATCCAGACCATGTGTTCGACGGCCATGGGAGTCGGCTCCGAGTTGCGGGGTTCAAGGGGTGTTTTGACTAAACGGCGGCGGCTGCCCACGATACCCGCAACGGGGCGAGCTTGCGGGAGCGGCGATGGCACGCATCACACACACGGCGATCGTGGCGGCGCTGGAACAGGAGGTCCGCCCGACGATCCGCCGGCTGGGCCTGGCGCGGGACGCGGGCCGCGGGCCGACGCCGCCGACCTACTCCGGGCGGATCGACCACGTGCGGCTGACGCTGGCGTTGACCGGGGTGGGTCCCTGGCGAGCGGCGCGGGGCGCCGCGGCGTTGCTGGAGCGCGGGTCGATCGACCGGGTGATCATCGCGGGCCTGTGCGGCGGTCTGGATGCGCGGCTGGGTTGCGGCGCGGTGGTCTGGCCAGACGTGGTGATCGACGCGGCGACGGGCCGGGTCCATCGCCGAGCGGCGTCGATGAGCGGGACCGGTCGGCACGTGAGCGTGTCGACGATCGCGGCGACGCCGGCGGCCAAAGCGGCGCTGGCGGCGGAACACGGCGCGGCGAGCGTGGACATGGAATCGGCGGCGATCGCGGGGGTGTGCGCGTCGCGGGGTGTCGAGTGGGTGTGCGTGCGGGCGGTCAGCGACACGGCGGCGGAGGCGTTGCCGCCATTTGTCGGGGAGCTGGTCGACGCGTCGGGCCGGTCGCGGCCGGTACGGGCCGCGTGGTGGGCGGTGCGGTCGCCGGGCGCTATCGGGTCGCTGGTGCGGCTGGCGCGTCACAGCGGTCGAGCGGGCGAGGCGCTGGCGGTGGCGATCGGCTCGTCGCTGGCGACGTCGGCGAAAGCGGGCGAGCGGCGGGACTGACGGGAACGCGAGGCTTTGTGCGGGGACGCGGCTGGTCATAGAATCGGGCCGCGATGGGCAACCTGCGATACCAAACCGCCGGCGAATCACACGGCCGGGCGTGCCTGGCGATGGTCAACGGCATGCCGCGCGGCCTGGAGGTCGATGCGGCGGTGATCAACCGGGAGCTGCGGCGGCGGCAAGGCGGCTACGGCCGCGGCGGGCGACAGAAGATCGAGACCGACACCGTCGAGTTCCTTTCGGGGATGCGTATCGGCCGCACGACCGGGGCGCCGATCACCTTGGCGGTCTTCAACGCCGACCACCGCCTCGACGACCCGGCGCGGACGCCGCCGCTGCATCGGCCGCGTCCGGGCCACGCCGACCTCGCCGGCAGCATCAAGTGGCTGACGACCGACTGCCGCGAGACGCTGGAGCGGGCCAGCGCCCGGGAGACCGCCTCGCGTGTGGCGGCCGGGGCCCTGGCGCGGTGCCTTCTCGGCGTGTTCGGGATCGAGGTGTTCGGGTTTGTGCGTCAGGTGGGCCAGGCCCGCGGGGCGTTCGAGGTGACCGAGGACAACTGGCCGCAGCTCGCCGAGCGTCGCGATGCCAGCGATTGCTACTGCCCCGACCCCGACGCCGACGCGCGGATGCGGGCGTTCATCAACGACCAGAAGCTCTCGAAGGACACGGCCGGGGGCGTGGTGGAGGCGCACGTGTTCGGCTGCCCGGTCGGGATCGGCTCGTGCATGAACTACGACGAGAAGCTCGACAGCCGCATCGCCGCCGCGGTGATGGGGATCCAGGCTTTCAAGGGCGTCGAGATCGGGCTCGGGTTTGAGGTCGCGGGTCGGCCGGGGTCCGGGGTCCACGACGAGATCGCCTACGACCCCGACCGGGCCGGCCGCCCCAGCCTCGGGTTTGAGCGGCGGACGAACAACGCCGGCGGGCTGGAGGGCGGCATGACCAACGGCCAGCCCATCGTGGTCCGCGGCGCGATGAAGCCGATCTCCACGCTCGGCAAACCACTGCGGTCGATCGACCTGAACACCAAGCAGGCGTCGGAGGCCGGCTGGGAACGCAGCGACATCAGCGCCATCTCGGCCGCCTCGGTGGTCATGGAGAACGTGATCGCGTTCGAGGTGGCCCGGGCGATGGTCGAGAAGTTCGCCGGGGACTCGATCACGGAGATGCGCGGCAACTACCGGCTTTACCTGGAGACGGCGCGGCAGCTCCCGCTCGACGCCGAGGCACACGCCCGCGCGCCCGACGCGTGAGGCCCGCCGGCGCCGGACGACTTGGCCCGCCGGGGCCCGGTCCCTATCCTAACCACTCACGGCATTCAGGTGCGGCTCCCATGACTGACGATGTACGCGACGATATCGGCAAGGCCCTCGGACGCATCCCGCAGAGCCTGTACGTCATGACCGCCCAGTTCGAAGACCGGATGCGCGGGGTGATGGTGAGCTTCGTCCAGCAGGTCTCCTTCGACCCGCCCATGGTCATGGTCTGCCTGGGCAAGGGCCGGCCCATCATCCCCCTCATCCACGACTCCCACGCGTTCGCGATCTGCCAGATCGCCCGCTCCGACAAGCTCACGCTCAAGCGGTTCGCGCGGGGCACCGACGCCGGCGACTCCCCCTTCCAGGCCATCGAGACCATGCGCGGCGCGACCGGGTCGCCCATCATCACCCGCAGCCTGGCCTACCTCGATTGCGAGCTGGTCCGGCACATCGACATCGACGGCGACCACGACATGTACATCGGCCAGGTCCGCCAGGGCGCCCGGCTCAACGACGAAGAAGTCTTCATCCACCTCCGCGACAACGGGTTCTCGTATTGATGCGCCGGGCCACGCCCCACGGACGATCAGATGAAGCCGCCCGCCGTGAGCCCGCCCCTCGCTGATCACGGTTCGCCATGCCACGCTACAAGCTCACCATCGCCTACGACGGCAGCGGGTTCCACGGCTGGCAGGAGCAGAAGCCGGTCGACGGCGCGCCGGCCGTGCGGACCGTTCAGGCCGCCGTCCGTGACGCGATCCAGCACGTCGCCCGCCAGCCGATCTCCCTCCGCGGGGCCAGCCGCACCGACACCGGGGTGCACGCGCTCGGCCAGGTCGCCCACTTCGACGCCGCCGGCCTGACCGTGCCGCTCGACCGGTTGCCCGACGCGATCAACAGCCGCCTGACCGCCGACGTCGACGTCCGCGCCGCCGAGGTCGTCGCCGACGACTTCGACGCGACCTCCCATGCGCGCGAGAAGCAGTACCGCTACCGCATCTGGAACTCCGACCGCCGGCCGCTCTGGCTGCGACACGCCGTGCATCACTGCTGGCACGACCTCGACGCCGGCCCGATGCACCAGGCGGCGCAACGCCTCGTCGGCCAACACGACTTCGCCGCCTTCACCAACGCCGGGCACGGCCGCTTGTCCACCGTCCGCTCGATCTTCGACTGCCGCGTCGATCGCCCCGGCGATCTCTCCCCCGAGCTGCACATCGTCGTCCGCGGCGACGGGTTCCTCTACAACATGATCCGCATCATCGCCGGCACGCTGATCGAAGTCGGCCGCACGCGGAAAACCGTCGACTGGATCGACGCCTTGCTCGAGCACGGCGACCGCCACCAGTCCGGCCCCACCGCCCCGCCGGAAGGCCTGTGCCTCGAATGGGTCCGGTACTGACGCGGGATGCCGAGCATCGGAGGCGGGATGTATGATGCACGCCCGAACCCCGGCATCACCCGACCGGCATGCGATGAAGATCCTTCACATCATCACGCGCTTGATCCTCGGCGGCGCGCAGGAGAACACCGTGCTCAGTTGCGAGGGCCAGGCGCAGGCGGGGCATGACGTGACGCTGGCGTTCGGGCCGATCTACGGCCCGGAGGGGTCGCTGCTGGCCCGGGCGCGGGCCGGCGGTTACACGCTGGCCGAGCTGCCGGCGATGGTGAGGCCGCTGCACCCGGTCAAGGACATCGCCTGCTACCGGCAATGCCGGTCGCTGATCCGTCGATCCAGGCCGGACGTGGTGCACACGCATTCGAGCAAGGCGGGCGTCGTCGCGCGGCACGCGGCCTGGGCCGAACGCGTCCCGGCGATCGTGCACACGATCCACGGCCTGCCGTTTCACCCGCATCAATCAAGGCTGACTCACGCCGGCTACGTCGTGGCCGAGCGCCGCGCCGCGGGGCGGTGCCACGCCATCGTCACCGTGGCCGACGCCATGACCAAGCAGGCGCTGGCCGCGGGCGTGGGCCGACCCGAGCAGTACACCACGATCCACAGCGGCATCGAGGTCGAGCCGTACCTCGACGCGGCCGACGATCGCGACACGACCCGCGCCGCACTCGGCATCGAGCCTGACGACGTGGTGGTCGGCACGGTGGCGCGGCTGGCCGACCTCAAGGGCCACGATGACCTGCTGGGGGTGCTGGGGCGACTGGCCGAGCCCCATCCCGACCTGCGTTACCTGTGGGTCGGCGACGGGTGGCGGCGGGCGCGGCTGGAGCGGCGGATCGCCGCGATGGGCCTGGCCGACCGCGTCGTGCTGACCGGGCTGGTCGAGCCGCAGGCGGTCGCGCGGCACCTGCGTGCGATGGACGTGCTGGCGCACCCGAGCTACCGCGAGGGCCTGCCGCGCACGCTGCCGCAGGCGCTGCTGTGCGGCGTGCCGGTCGTCAGTTACGATACCGACGGCGCGCCGGAGGTGTGCGAGGACGGCGTGACGGGCCGGCTCGCGCCGGTGGGCGATGTGGCGGGCCTCGCCGAGGCGATCGACTGGATGGTCCGCCACCCCGCCGAGCGCCGCGCCATGGCCGATCGCGGCCGAACCCGCTGCGCCCGACAATTCGACCACCGCGTCATGGTGAGCCGATTGCTTGACCTTTATCGTCTGTTGCTGCAGGGCAAGGCCCCTCCGGAGAAAACTTGACGGCCCGCCTCGCGAGTCAACCAACGCGAATCACGCAACTCTCCCCACAAGGAAAGCGAGCATCATGACCAAGCAAACCGCATGGATGACGTGTGTGACCTTGCTGCTGGCCCTCGGCGCGGCGTGCGGTGACACACCGCTCGCCCAGACCCCGCCGCTGGGATACAACAGCTACGACAGCTACGGCTGCAACATCTACGAAGAAGTGGCGATGAAGGAGATCGACGCCTTCATCGAGAAGTTCGCACCGCACGGGTACGAATACTTCGTCATCGACAACGGGTGGTTCTCGTCGCCGGAGTCCAGGAAGTTTGACGGCTATCTCGTCCCGCTCGCTCGACGCGACTTCGCCGAGAACGTCACCGTCAACGCGTACGGCGTGGTGCAACCCTCGGAGCTGTTCTTTCCGAACGGCCTGAAGCCCATGATCGACAAGCTTCACGCCCACGGGCTGAAGTTCGGCGTGCACCTGATGCGAGGCATTCCGAGGGTCGCCGTCGAGCGGGACCTGCCCATCAAGGGCACGGAGCACACCGCCCGCGACATCTACACCGAGCAGGACAACTGCCCTTGGTGCGACTACATGCACGGCGTGGACATGACCCAGCCGGGCGCGCAGGCGTTCTACAACAGCGTGTTTGACCAGTTCGCCGAATGGGGCGTCGACTTCGTCAAGATCGACGACGTGACGCACCATCCCGCGGAGATCGAGGCTTACGTGAAGGCCGCCGAGCAATGCGGCCGGCCGATCGTCCTGAGCCTGTCACCCGGCGGGGCGACCAACGCCAAGTACCTCGATACCTACCGAAAGACCCACATGCTCCGCACCACGCCCGACATCTGGGACAACCAGGAGAGCCTCGATCGCTCGTTCGCCTCCATGCGCCAGTGGCAGGGCATGGAGCGGCCCGGGTTCTGGCCCGACCTCGACATGATCCCCTTCGGCGAGCTTTGCATCCTCAACCGCGCGGAAGTCATGGACAAGCCCGAGCACAAGTCCGTCGAGAACTTCATGGGCCACATGCATCACTGGTGCCAGTTCACCGAGGCCCAGAAGCAAACGTTCATCACCCAGCGGGCCATCGCCGCGTCGCCGATCATGATCGGCGGGTCCATGATCTCCATGGATGAGCACTCCTACGACCTGCTGACGAACAAGCAGATGCTCGCCTGCGTGAACAACGGGGTGCATGGCATGCTGGTCCACGAACACAACGGCATCGAGGTCTGGAACGCGCCCGTGGCCAACAGCGAGCGCTTCGGCTACCAGGAGTACCGGCACCACGAGGGCTGGTTGGCCGTCTTCAACCGCACCGATGAACAGCGGACGGCGCATATCCGGGGGCGCTTCCTGCGCTTCCTCCCTCGAGGGCGCGGCACGTATGACTTGACGGACGTGTGGGGCGATCAATCCGTCGAAGGATACACCGGCGGGCGGATGACCTTCGAGGTTGAGCCGCACGGCGTGGTGTTCCTGAAGTACGCCGGTACGCCGGCGTCAGAGCGACGGCGCTGACCCGCGGACGCGGGCCGGGCGCGCGAGGCCACCCCATGCACAAGCCATTCCGTCCATTGCGATATGTGGGGGCCGTGGCGTGCCTGGTCGCGGTGAGTTGGCATGCGCCGGCGGTCGCGCAACTGCAACTGGCCGATCCCAACATCCCCGCGGGCCTGTCGGAGCGTCACATCGCCGCGCTGGAGGGTCAGATGGCGCGGCGGCACAGCGCGATCGACCCGAACGATCCGGCGCGGGCCACGGTGTTGCGCGCCCAGCGCAACGTCCGGCGGATCGCGCGGCGGCTGTGGACCGTCGCCGCCCGGGACGGGCTCGACGGCGAGGGCGCCTTGGCCGGGTTGTACGCCCTGACGCTCACACGCCGGGTCGACGCGATCGACCGCCTGACCGCCGACCTGCCCGACCGGGTCGGGGCCGCCCTCGCCGCCGAGCCCCAGGACGCCAAGCGCCTGGCGTCGCTGGCCCGGCAGGTCGCGGCGGTGCATCAGTTCAACCGCCGTGTCGATGAACGGCTGGCCGACCTCGAGACGTCGGACGCATCGGCCGTGGACGGGTACCTGCAGCACCTGCTCGGGCCCCTGGCGGTGGTGGCGGCCGAAGCGGGCGACGCCCCGCGGCCGATGTGGCCCGCCGCCGGCGACGGGGACCTGCGCGGCATGGACGCGGCCGCGATCGCCGCGCTCCGCCGGCGGATCGACGACGCGGCGCTCGCCGAGCAGACGCGCGAGCAACTGCACTGGCAGGCGGAGATGATGGGTCGCGCCGTCGACGAACCGGACCTGCGTCCCCGGGTGGCCACGATGCTGGGACGGGTGCGGCGCTTGCTCGACGTCGCCGCGGCGGTCCATCGCAGCGACGCGCTGGGCGGGGCGCTCCAGACCGACATCAACCAACAGGTCCACGAAGCGGCGATGCTGCTGGGCGACCCGGCGACCCGCGACGCCGCGGCCCGGCTGCTCGACGGCCTGGCCCGGCTGCAGAGACTGGTCGAGCTCGTGGACGCCGCGGCCGCGACCGAGGAACTGCCCACGGCGACGCTGCAGCGCGCCGTGGCGACCATCCACCGGCTCAATGGGACCCCGACGACCGCGGCCCACGCCGAAGCGATCAGCGATGTCGTGCAGCGGTTGGTCGCCACGGCGCTGGCGCGACGGGCGGCGCCGTCGGTCGAGCTGCCGCTGGACATTCGGCGGGTGAGGCAGGTCCTGGCGCGGCGATACGCGGCCACCGAACGGCAGTTGCTCACCGCCCTGGGCGACCTGCTGGCACAGCCCGGCGCCGCGACGACGGCGGTGTGGACCGAGCCGCTCCGCCAGCTCCGCTCGCTGCACGCGCAGTTGGTGCGGCTGGACGCGATCCCCGGCTGGGTGCAGGCGATGAGCCGCTTCAACCCCCAGGCATCCCGCGGGCTGTACCAGCAGGCCCGACTCATCGCCGATGACCTGCTTGACCCGGGGCTGCACGCCGGCGCCGCGGCGGCGCTGAGCGCGATGGAGCGGCAACTGGAGCTGTTCCGTCAACTGCCCCACGAACAGGCGCTGGCCGACGGCGAGCCGCGCATGCAACGGTTCCTCGCGGCCGACCGCGAAGCGCTGCTGCGGCAGATCACGATCCTGCGCAGCCAGTGGGCGGCGGCGTGGAGCGCGGGGGCCGACCCGACGCCGGCGGGCGAGAAGCTGCTGCTGGTTCGGCGGCTCCTGACGGCGCTGCACGACCTGGGCGCGGGGCAAGAGCCGGCGCGGCGGCTGGCGCGGCTGAATCGCTGGGCGGCTTGGGAGGCCGAGGACGCGGCCACGCGCCCGGCGCATGACGAACTGCCCGACCGGGTCCGCCGCGCCTCGCAGCAGGCCGCCGCCGGGCAGTGGGAGGCGCTGGGGCAGAGCCTGGATGCGCTGGACCGCCGCGCGCCGCTGATGCGGCTGGTGGTCGCGCTGGACGGGCGGTTGGGCGCACCACTGGCCGCGGCGCCGGGCGGTGTCGCGGGGCTGCTGGGCGAATGCCTGTTCGAACCGGGCCCCGAGGCGTACGCCGCCGATCAGCGTCTGCCGCTGGCGCGGCTGTGCATGTACCTGGCCGCGGCCGAGCAGGCCCGGCGGATCAACGACCCCGCCGTCGCGGGCGACCTGACGGAGCACGCCGCGGTCCTGGCGCGGCAGGTCCTCGAGCAGATCGACCGGTCGGCCGACGTGACCCTGACGCCTCGGGCCGACAGCACCGCCCTGCGGGCCATCGACTTGTGACCGGCGGGTCGTGTATGGTTGGGCGATGCTCAACCCCCAAGGGTGCAGACGCCTGATCGTGTACGGGGGGACGTTCGACCCGCCGCACAAAGCGCACGCCCGCCTGCCGTTTCACGTGGCCGACCGCCTCGACGCCGACGGGGTCCTGTTCGTGCCGGCCGGCGAACCGCCCCACAAGGCCGACGACGACCGCACACCGGCGCACGATCGGCTGGCGATGCTGCGGCTGGCGGTCGGGGACCGCGACGACGCGGCGATCTGCACCTACGAGATCGAACACGCCGGCCCGAGCTACACCTGGAAGACGCTGGAGCACCTGCGCCAGAAGCTGGGCGATGCGGTCGACCTGCGGCTGCTGATGGGCATGGACATGGCGATGATCTTCCACCGGTGGGAGCGGCCGGAGCGGGTGGTCGAGCTGGCGGACCCGCTGGTGCTGCTGCGCCCGCCGCACGATCGCCCGGCGTTCTTCGCGGAGCTGCCGCCGCGGTGGCGCGACTTCTGGGCGTCGCGGATCGTCGAGGCCCCGGAGTTGGACGTGGCCAGCAGCGAGCTGCGCGCGGCGCTGGTGTCGGGTGACCGGGCGACGGCCGAGCGATGGCTCGCACCGGCGGTGCTGGGGTACATCGCCACGCACGGGCTGTACGCCCGATAAGCGCGGTCCGGGCCGCGGCGAGCACCCCCGTGTCACGGGGATTCACTTAAACGGGCCGGCCATCCGACCGATATCCACACCAGACGGCGCCGGTTTCATCCGCTTAGGTGAGGGAGCACGGCCGCATGGGCGGTACGCATTGGAGCAATTCGCTGGCGACGCGGCTGGTTGCGGGTCAGTGCCTGGGCGGGATCGTGTTGGCCGTGGTGACGACGGCGGTCATGTACCGGCTGGCGTCGCACGAGCACAGCGCCGCGGCGGGCCAGAACCTGACACTGACCGCGTATCACCTCCGGGACGCGGTGAAGCCGCTCCTCGAAGCCGGTGACGACCAGGCGATCCTGAACATCCTGAACGTCTTCGCGCGCGACCCGCGTATCGAGGGCGTTCGCCTGGTGGACGACGCGGGCCGCACCTTCCGCAGCGAGCACTGGCCGACGCGGATGCGTGCGGCGCGGACGTGGACGCTGGGGGCGCAGGCGACGACGTACGCCGAACCCCTGCCGCTGGACCGTCGGACGATCATCGCCGTGCCGCTGCACCGGGGCGGGCCGCGGGCGGACCTTCGCCTGGTCGTCGACGGGCCTTACATGCGATCGCAGATCCGCCGGGCGGCGATCGGGAACGTCGCGGCGACCGCGGCGCTGCTCGGGCTGCTCACGCTGCTGGCGCTGGTGCTGATGCGGCGGTGGTTCACCGGGCCGCTGGTGCGGCTGGCCGAGATGGCCTCCACCGATGCGCCGGCGCAGCGGTTCGAGGCGGAGGCCGACCGGTGCAGCGGCGAGCTGCGCTCGCTGGCGACGGCGGTCGGGCGGATGCTCCGCCGGATCGACGAGATGACCGGCCAGGTGCGGCATCGTGAGCGGGCCTACGCCCATCTGTACGAGTTCGCGCCGGCGGCGATGCTGTCGATCGCCGCGGACGGGCGCATCGCCGACGCCAATCAGCGCGCGGCGGACATGCTCGGCGAGCCCCACGGGGCGGCGCTGATCGATCAGCCGATCCTCGAATACATCCACCCGGGTGACCGCGCCACCTTCCGCGGCGCGGTCGAGCGACTGAGCGGCGGGCAGGTCAGCCATTGCGAGCTGCGCGTGACGGCCGGCGAGGCGGTGCGCGAGACGGCGGTCCAGCTCGCCGGCGTGCACCGCGGCGACGGCCGCACCGCCCCGTCGCAGGTCCGCCTGAGCCTGCTGGATATCAGCGAATCACGTCGACTGCTCGACCAGATGAACGCGCAGCGGCGCCTGCTCGACCTGGTCATCCACCACATGTCCGACGGCATCCTCATCGTGAGCACCGACGGGCGGATCGTCTCGGCCAATGCGCGGCTGTGCCAGATGCTCAAGCTGCACCGCGAGGCCCTGATCGACGAACCCTTCGAGCCGGCCGACCTGTTCGCCCCGCTGGAGCCGGTGAACGACGAGGCGTTCGAGCGGCGGCTGCGAGCGGCGGAGACCGCGGACCGCGCGGTGCGCGAGCAGTTCGAATGCCGCAGCGGTTCGTTCACGTTCGGCGTGATCCCCGTGCAGGAAAGCTCGGGCCAGTCGATCGCGCAGCTCTGGGTCGTGCAGGAAACGACGGCCGAGTCGCGAAGCCGCCGACTGCTCCAACACCAGGACGCGCAACTGCGGGCGTTGCAGCGTATGAGCGCGGTGCTCAACCAGGCCGACGGCGTGGACGACCTGCTCCGGTCGGCGTGCGGGGAGCTTTCGGACGTGGCGGGGGTCGAAGCGGTCGGCCTGGCGCTGCGGCAGCGTGACCCCAACGACCGGTGCCGCCAGATCGTGCACGACCGCAGCGGGCAGATGCCGCTGGCCGCCGGCCGCGACCTGGTCGACGCGGTGCAGACGCGGTTGATGCCCGAGGTGCTGCGGCACGAGGGCACGAACTTCTGGCCCGACCTGGTGGCGGCGGGCGACTGGGCGGGCGTGTTCGACACGGCCGGGTTCGAGAGCATCGCCGCCACCGCGCTGCGGACGCGGGACGGCGCCCAGGGCATCGTGTGGATCGCCCGCAAGGGCGGCAAGCCCATCGACCGCTACCACATCTACCTGCTCGAAGCGCTGGCGCCGATGATCTCCAGCGCGGTGCAGAACGCCGGGCTGCGCGACCGCATGCAGACGCTGGAGCTGACCGACCCGGTGACGGGCCTGCCGAGCGTCGGGCAACTGCCGCTGCTGGCCGGCCAGACCGCCGGCCGCGGCCCCGACTGGTCGCTGCTGCTGGTCGACATCGACCACTTCGGGCGGTTGAACGAGCGGCTGGGCCTGGCCGACGCCAACGCCGCGCTGCGCGAGGTCGCCGAGGCGCTGCGGGGCTGCTGCCGGCTGACCGACCAGCCGCTGCGGTACAGCGAGGACAAGTTCGCGGTGCTCTGCCCGGCGACGCCGAGCGGCGCGGCCGGTCAACTGGCCGAACGCATCCGCGGCCGCGTCGCGGCGATGACGCCGGCCCCCACGCGGCGTGGCGATGCGCCGCCGGCGCTGACCTGCTCGATCGGGGTCGCCGCCGCGCCGGCCGACGGGCGGGACGTCGGCGTGCTCATCGACGTGGCGCTCGGCCGCGTCCGCCACGCCAAGGCGAGCGGCCGCAACCGCGTGGTCGCCCGCGGGGTGGATCGGGCCGCCCAGGCGGGCTGACCCGACACTCAATCGAACATCGTGTCCTGCCGCTCGATCGGCTCGATGAGCGACGGCTCGTCCACCGCCGGCCGATTCACCCGACGCGAGACCGGGTGCATCGCCAGCAGGTGCGGGGCGCAGGGCCCGAGCAGCGCCGCGGCTTGCTCCGCGTCGGTGCGCGTCGCGTCCAGCCACGGCTCCAGCGCCTCGGCCGCCAACACGACCGGCATCCGATCGTGCAGCGGCCTCACCGCGTCGTTCGCCGCGGTCGTGAGGATCACGTACGAGTCGACCCGCTCGCCGTCGGGACCGGTCCAGTGCTCGTACAACCCGGCGAAGGCGAGCGGCCGGCCGTCGCCGCGATGGATGTAGTAAGGCTGCTTCGCCCCGCCCGCGGGCTTCCACTCGTAGAACCCCGTCGCGGGGACCAGGCATCGGCGGTGCCGCATCGCCGCGCGGAACGCCGGCTTGCTCACCACCGTCTCGCTGCGGGCGTTGATCAGTCGCGACCCGATCGACGGATCGTCCGCCCAGAAGGGGACCAGGCCCCACCGCATGGGTTCGGCCCGCCGCCCCGATTCGCTGCGGCGGACGACCAGCCCCGGTTGCGACGGGGCGATGTTGTACCGCGCGGCCGCACCGGACGGCGGCTCGACCAGGTCGAACTGCTCCATCAACTCATCGGCGCTCAGCGACTGGACGTATCGGCCGCACATGCTCCCGCCCCTGCTCGTGGTCAGCGCAGCAGCCGCCCGACGTGCCGCTTGAAATCGGGTGTCAGCGCCTCGATCGCGCCAAACGCCTCGACGAACTCATCGCGCATCTGGTCACCGCTGCGCGGGCCCGGCGGCATGGCGGCGATTCGCCGCAGGTAGTCGCGCAACTCCTCGCGGTGGTAGCGGAACACGTAACCGAACAGCGCCCATGACTGGTCGTAGATCAGCGCCAGCCGATCGATGTCGTCGGTCCGCGGCGAGCCGATCGCGACCAGTTCGTCCAGCGGCATGAGCGCGTCGGCGTGGTAGACCTTTTCGAGGCCGGCGGTGCGGATCGGATTGGGATGCAACGGCCCGAAGTCGCGGGCGGGGTTGGTGGTTTCAAAGCTCGTCGCCAGCCCTTCGGACAACCAGAACGGGTACGCCCGGCCACGCTCCTGGAGCCCGCTGTTGTAGGCCAATTGGTGCACGGCCTCGTGCGTGGTCTTGGCGGTGTTGCCGATCTTCGCGACGGCGGCGTGGCGGTTGCGGTACCAGTCACGCTGCTTCATCGTCGCGCGCAACTGCTCCCGCAACGCCATGACGCGGCCGTTCTCGTTGGCGCGCTGCGCCCGGCGGAGGTCGGCCCGCACCTGCTGCGTCTGCGCCTCCAACTCGTCGAGCTGATCGGTCATCTCCCGGAACTGCGGGCTCACGCGGTCGTCGTAGAACACGATCCGGTTGGTCCGGGTGGAATAGTAACCGGCCGCCCATCCCATCTGCGCCTGGTCGTTCTGCCTCGCGTAGTGCACGTAGTCTTCGTGGTCGGCGTAAAGGATGCACACCATTCGCTCGCGCAGCGGCCGGGGCCGAAACCCCACGCGGCGGAGCGTGCGGTAGTACACGTCGTGGGCTTTCTCGAGCAGCGCCGCGCGGTTCCGCGTCCACGATTCGTCGGTGTCGTAGAGGATGAGGAAGTGCGCGGTCGCGTGCAGCTTCATGTCGCCGAACAGCCGCGTCAGGCCACGCCGCCGCTTGCCGTCGGTCGGCAGGTCATTCGCCCAGTCGAGGGCGACCCATCGCTCGTAGGCCCGCTCGTGATCCGGGTCGCGGTCGAGCACCTCCCGGTAGAGCCGCATCGCCGCGGGTTGCTCGCCATTCTGCTCGGCCCAGCGTGCCAGCGCCATCCGCCCCTCGACGTCGTCGGCGGCCAGGGCGCGGCGCCGCTCGGCCAGCGTCTGGGCCGTCTGATCCGCCGCGGCGATCGTCGCGGCGAGGCACAGCACCCCTACCGCCACGCCGATCGTCGCCCGCCTTGCTGCCACAGCCCGCATCCGACGCTCTCCGGTCCGTTGACCCTGGAACCCGCGGCCGACGTATGATACGCCGCGACCGCGTGACACGCGCGGGTCGGGGGTCTATGCTACCGATCGCGGCCGCAAGCTGCGTCACGGCTTGGAGTCAGCGCATGCCTTCCCGCCTCATCGCCATCACGTTCGTATCGATCGCGTTGTGCGGGTGCCAGGAACAGGTCGTCCGCGACAAGGGCTATCGCCCGATGACGGGCATGGGCAGCGGCGACCCGCGGCAGCCCCACACCGCGCCCATGCGCCATTCGCCCACACCGCCCCAGCAGCGGGACAAGGGACTGCTCGCCGGGATGGGCGACCTGCTGTTCGGGTGGACCAAGGTCTTCGACAGCGAACCCGGTGGCCAGGCCCCGCCGCAGCCGGCCCGCCCGGGCAGCCGCCCGATGTGGGAAGACTACGGCGGCTCGCCGCAGTGATCACCGCTCACCAGGCCTCGAACAGGCGATGGGCCGTGCCCCCGGGTCCGATCCGAATCCGCACGGGCTTGGCGCATCGGGGGCAGTTGCCGACGTAGGCGGTGCCGGCCCTGTTTCGATAGACGCGGCTGTACGCCCCGCAGCATTTCCACATGACGCTCAGCCAGGGGCGACCCGAGGCGGGCTGGCGGCCGGTCGATGACGACGCCCCACCCGCGCGGTGCGCCGGCGCCCCCCGGCCGATGTCCACGATGTAGTCCGGGCTTTCGGTCACGTGGTGATACATCGGCAACATGGTGGCCGGTCGTTGACCGTGGGCGTCTGATAGCGGCGGCATGACCGCCCATCTATGATGCAGACGTGCAATCGCTCGCCAATCAACGCGTCGTGGTGATGGGTCTGGGGCGGTTCGGCGGGGGCGTGGGCGTCGCACGGTACTGTGCGGCGCGGGGGGCGCGGGTGCTGGTCACGGACCTGCTCGACGCCGACGCGCTCAAGCCCAGTGTCGATCGGCTGGCCGACCTCGACGTCGAGCTGCGGCTCGGCCGGCACGACCCGGTGGACTTCGCCACGGCCGACTGCGTTGTCGTCAACCCCGCGGTCGATCGGCGGAACAACCGCTACCTCCACGCCGCCGAGCAGCACGGCGCGACGATCACCACCGAGATTGAGTTGTTCATCCAGGTCGCCTGCTGCGGTCCTCACCGCAAGCGGACGATCGGCGTCACCGGCAGCGTGGGCAAGTCGACCACGGTCGCCATGATCGGGCATGCGCTGGGCCGCATCGCCGGCCCCGGCCACGTCCACGTCGGCGGCAACATCGGCGGGTCGCTGCTGACCGAGCTCGACGCCATCGCCGACGACGCGTGGGTCGTGCTCGAGTTGTCGAGCTTCATGCTCGACGAGATGCACGGCTGGTCGCCGCACGTCGCGGTGGTGACCAACATCACCGACAACCACCTCGACCGCCACGGGGGTTTCGACGCTTACGTCAAGGCCAAGCAGACGATCCTGCGGCACCAGACGCACGACGACCGGGCGGTGCTCGGCCCGGACGTGCACACCTGGCGGTTCTGCACGCCCGCGATCGCGGTCTGCGAGGACGAGCCGCTCGACCTCGACCTCGCGGTCCCGGGCGAGCACAACCGGATGAACGCGACGCTGGCGGTGGCGGCGTGCGAATGCGCCGGTTACGACCGGGGACGGACCATGGACGCGCTGCGCGACTACCCGGGGTTGCCCCATCGCCTGCAGAAGATCGCCGAGCACGGCGGCGTGCAGTTCTACGACGATTCCAAGTCCACGACGGCGGACTCGGCGACGCTCGCGCTCGAAGCGTTCGAGCCGGGCACGGTCCGCGTCATCCTCGGCGGTTACGACAAGAAGGCGGACATGAGGCCGATCGCGGCGCACGCGGTCGACCGCGCCGCGGGCGTCTACTGCATCGGCGCCACAGGCGAGGCGATCGCCGACACCGCCGAGAACTATGCCCGTGATCTCGGGCGCGAGTGCCCGGTCTATCGCTGCGGCGACCTGGAAACGGCGGTGCCCACCGCGATCGCGCACGCCGAACCGGGCCAGGTCGTCCTGCTCTCACCCGGCTGCGCGAGCTGGGACCAGTTCGACAATTTCATCACCCGGGGCAAGCGTTTCGCCGAGCTTGTTGCGAAATACGCGACGTGATGCCCGCGCCGCGGGCGTGGCGGGCCGCGCTATGCAATGGCCCGACTCGGCCGTTTGCATTGCGCAAACCGGCGGATCATCGCCGCCCATGCTTTGGCCACCAGCATCGCCGCCAGCACCGGGCAAGCCACGACCAGCACCCACGTCCACGCCGGGCTACCCCCCGTGGCTTGGCGCGGCGACAGCGACGTTGCGATCTTCCATACGTGCCGGCCGTCGAGCATCCATCCCCCACCGATCGTGCCGAAATCGATGGACAGCGGCGTCGGGCCGGCCTGAGAGTGCGACAGATACCAGCGCCCGCCGATCCACCACGCGCCGGGCGGGTACGGCGTGACGCGGGAAGCCTCCGGCTGCGTCACGCCCGGATCGATGTAGGTCACGCCCCGCTCAAGGTCGACCGAGCCGTCCCGGATCGGTAGCGTGCACTTGCTGATCGGCGAGCGCTCATGTTCCACGACGTACCGGACCCGGTGTGCCTCAAACAGCGGCACCCACGCCGCGCGCACCGCCTTGTTCAGCCGGTCGCTCGGATTGCCCACCGCCGGGTAAGCCGCGGCGTTGTACATCACCACCACGCGGTTCGGGTCGTGCGCCGCCAGTTGCTCGTCAAGCCACCGCTTCTGCTCGCCGCGCACCCGCGACTCGTCGCTGACGTCGAGGATCAGCGCCGTCGCGTCGCCGACCCGCATGGTGCGACACGGCAGCTCGTCCGCCTCAAAGGCGAAAGCCCTCGACAGGTCGATCGTCGCCGAGGCGTTGCCATCGGTCATCGTCACGTCCGCGTGCGACCACGCGGCGAACCACAGCGCGCACGGGATTGCGACCAACCAACGCATGGCCGCATCATACCCGCATCGCCGCCTGAAGCCGCGGTACGCCCTACTCCTCGATCACTTCGGGCTCGAGCGGGGTGGGCTGGGCGGTGAAGGTGAACGTCGCGCCGTGCACGTCGATGGCGACGGTCTGGCCGGGCTCGAACTCGCCCTGGAGCAGTTTCGATGCCAGCGGGTTCTCGATCCGCTGCTGGATGACGCGCTTGAGCGGCCGGGCCCCGAAGGTCGGGTCGTAGCCCTCCTCGGCCAGCCGATCCTTCGCGGCGGCGGTCAACTCCAGCTCGAGGCGTCGATCGGCGAGCCGGCGGCGCAGCAGGTCGAGCTGGATGTCCACGATCCGGCGGAGCTGATCCCGCGTGAGCTGGTGGAAGATGATCGTCTCGTCGATGCGGTTGAGCAGCTCGGGGCGGAAGCGCGTCTTCAGCTCGCCGCGGACCTGGGCCTCGATCTCGTAGTCCTCGGCGCCGCGGCCGGTCATGTCCTGGATCGCCTGCGACCCGATGTTGCTGGTCATGACGACGATGGTATTCTTGAAGTCGACGGTGCGGCCGTGGCCGTCGGTCAGCCGGCCGTCGTCGAGCACCTGGAGCAGGATGTTGAACACGTCGGCGTGGGCCTTCTCGATCTCGTCAAAGAGGATGACGCAGTAAGGCCGGCGGCGGACGGCCTCGGTGAGCCGGCCGCCCTCTTCGTAACCGACGTACCCGGGCGGGGCGCCGATCAGGCGCGCGACCGAGTGCTGCTCCATGAACTCGCTCATGTCCAGGCGGACCATGGCCGCCTCGGTGTCGAACAGGAACGCCGCGAGGCTGCGACACAGCTCGGTCTTGCCCACGCCGGTCGGCCCGAGGAACAGGAACGACCCGATGGGCCGATTCGGATCGCCCAGGCCCGCGCGGCTGCGGCGGACGGCGTCGCTGACGGCGCCGACCGCGTCGTCCTGCCCGACGACGCGCATCGCCAGCTCGTCCTCCATGCGGATCAGCTTCTGCTTCTCGGACTCCAGCAGCTTGCTCACGGGGATGCCGGTCCACTTCGCGACCACCTCGGCGATGTGGTCGGGCGCGACCTCCTCGCTGACCAGGGCGTCCTCGGCGCTCTGGGCGGCGAGCCGCTGCTCGGCCTGATCGAGCGTCGCGTGCAGGTCGCGCAGGTCGCCGTACTGGATCCGCGCCGCCCGCTCCCAGTCACCGGCGCGCTGGGCCTGCTCGAGCTCCACCTGCTTCGCGTCGATCCGCTCCTTGAGCCGCTTGGTCTCGTCGAGCATGGCCTTCTCCGACTCCCAGCGACTGGTGAGCTCGGTGTTGCGCTCACTCAGCTCGGCGAGCTGCTGCCCCACCACTTCCAGGCGCTGGGCGCTGGCGTCGTCGGCCTCCATCCGCAGCGCTTCACGCTCGACCTCGAGCTGCATGATGCGGCGACGCAGCTCATCGACCTCCGCGGGCATCGACTCGTTCTCGATCCGCAGTCGGCTGGCGGCCTCGTCCACGAGGTCGATCGCCTTGTCGGGCAGGAAGCGGTCGGTGATGTAGC